>BJUT01000014.1 GCA_007988745.1 Pseudoalteromonas atlantica | reverse complement strand
CTTCTGCTTTGGCTTTATTCATAGCTGTACGGAGCGAACAGCCAAAATAGTCATCACAAACCTTACCCAAAGGGATAATGGCTTCTTCAAATTGAGCAAGTAGCATAAATACTGTGTTCATAATCTTTCCTAAACCGTTAAAGCTCATAAAGAGCCAAATCAAAAATGAGGGTTTGGTAGTCAAAGGAAAGTGCTAGACAGGTATGTTGAAGGAGGCTAATGAATCTCAGGTTATCGCAACGCAGTCTGGGTTACGGCCTATGTGACTGGAGAAACATTCACCAAGTTGAATTTCTAAGAAATGCGTCAACTTTGGCTACGAGTAAATAGTATATCTGTATAGTTGGTTATATCAACTTATATAGCGTTACCTTTTAAATATAGCCATCAACTATCCCATCGGGCTTCTCATAAAACTAATAAAAACATGTCAAAATTATTAGTTTTTTATAGCTATAAGCTAAAGAGTTGAAATTATTTTCAGCTTTTTCTAAGCACTTTATTTCTAACGTAATTGACTGCGTTGCAGTCTATTACGCCCTAATAAAAACTAAAAATATCTCTATATATCATATGGTTAAATCGAATCTGTAGTTGTGGGTAAGTGAGTTTATGTGCTAATTTTAAAGGGTTATGTGTGTAAATTTAGTTTTCCATAAAGCAAAAGGCTATTTATCTGCGTGTAGCATTAGTGATTAGGAGAGGTGGGAGTTCCTAGTCAAATATTAATTCATATTTAAGGTAAGTAGTAATGCACTCTAATCCGTTACAGAAAGACATGAACCAAACAATGCTACTCGAACTTGAGGCAGCTCTAATTGGTGAAGATAAAGCTGTGGCAATTTTAAAATCGGCTAAAGATTTTGTTGAATCTGGTGTATGTGATAACCCGTTGAAAGCGCTATTGGGGCATCATTACCGAAACTCCAAAAAAGCGTTTCAAGAATACCTGATCGATAAAGCTGGTGGCAGTTCAGCAAAAGTTGGGACGGCAAGAGTAAAGGCATCAATGCTAAATAAGGCCAGTGAAGCGCTAATTCCAATTAAGCATAAATTTGCTAGGTTTAACTCTCAAAGCATTTTAAAGGCGGCGACTATAGAGCCTATGAATATTGATGAGCTTAAAAAACTCACAGAGCTTCATGATATATATAATGCGTTAGGGGAGCACTACTTTTCGGATTTAACATATCGGGACAAGGACGCTGCTTTTTCTGTTATCACACAGGATTGTCTTTCGAAAAATCATTTTGCTCGAGTTCGTGAAAAAAGAATTAAAAATTTTACTACTAAAACACATGGTAAAGCAGCTGAGAATATTATTAATGGATGGACTAAGGTAGAGGCGCATTTCTCGCTGCCAGAAGGTCTCATCACTCGCTTCATACCTAAAATGATCCACATACCACAACGTAAGTCTTGTCCGAATGGAACGAAGAAGCCGAGTGAGTTATTAGACTTAGGGAAAAACGCTGAAAAACACTTTATGACTTTAGCTAGCTATTTTATGCAACCAATGACAGTTGATGAGATTCTTGAAACCCATCATCATATGCAACTAGCGAATAACTTTTTAAGCACCGCTCAGTTCAAATCCCCTAAGAAGTATTGGAGTACTAATGGTCGTGGAGATACGCCGACGGTTGAGATTTGGCGCAATATCTTGCGTAATTTTTCAACTACGTTTGTTAAGTGCGGGCTAATACAGTCAATAGAAGAATTTGATTTTTCCATGCTATTGAACGGGCGTAATTTACAGCTTTTTTATGATTACCATACTAATGGCATCTGGGTTAATAGCTATAATGATATTATTAATCAAGCCGAGTATAACCAGCGCCGTGCTCTCAAGGTAAAGAGTATAGTAGAGTATGATTTTCTAGGCGGAGACAATCATAAGCAAGCAAAGAAATGCCTAATGAAGCTGCTGGTATTAATTAAATCTCCAAATATTTCGTTAGTCCCTTACTTACCAATGTTCTACTTTATCCCGAGCTCTCCAGCTAAAAATTTACAAGAATACTGTTTTGATATTAGTAAGCTGGTAAGTAAAGTGGAGGGCTTGATAACACTAATTAATTCTAGTGGCGAGGCTAACCCTAGTGACGGGAATCGTAATATCAAGTGGTTAATAGACACTAGTTACCGTGCCAACAAAGGCCTTCAAGGCGGCGTTGAAGATGGGGTCATAGAGTATCAAAAAATAGTTAGAAAGTTTGAAGAGTTAGCTTATGAACCATGTAGTAATGGGGATGACCGACTAAGGTATTTATCTATCGCATTAGCGATGAGGATTGCTTTGGTTAATCCACTTAGAATTAGTAACTTTGAAGACTTAATCGCTGAACCATACAGAACAGTTGAGGAAGCTGCCAATTCTAAAGCCGCTGCTCTGATATCAAATGCCGATGATAGTTATAGTACCTTTATTCCTTTGCCGCTCGTTAAAAATAGAGCTCACCTTGGCAAACATGCTAAAGGCATTGAAAACAAATTACCTATAGCGCTAAGCGACAAAATTAATGAGTTCATTGAGCAAAGAGCGCTTCATTACCATGGTATGGACAATAGGTTATTTATCTGGAATGGCATAAACAGCCGTGGTGGCTTACGAGTTAATATGTCGGAACAGACTTATCGTGTGATTCAGCTAATATGGCCTGAACGGGATTGGATCGTTAAGGGGATCAACCCTCATGCTTTAAGGCATTTTGCTGCGACTTACTATCTATCAAAAAATCGCCAAGATTACGCTGGATTATCAATACTGTTAAACGATAAGGAAGAAACGGTACGTAGCGTCTACGCAAAGTTAGACCTTCACTCGATTCAAGAAGATATTATGCGGCATGGGGAAGCGTGCTGTAATTTCTGATATTGCCTTAGGTGTAGTAACCCATACTCGATCTTACATTTACTGGTTAGCCATGACTAAATTGTTCAGTGGGTCTGCTGGTATCGGCAAGTCACAATTGGACAAAATGAGCTTTAAACTGAGGGCGGCTTTGTGACAGAAGCTGTCGTTCAGCTAGTTTATCAAATGACTAATAAAACTAAAATAACGGACATTTAACCTAACTCACATTTGGACAGAAACGTGTCAGGGACTTTTCTAAATTAGCAACGCACAGATAGCAATACGTACGGCTGTGTTTATCAGACCTGTTTATTCAATAACTTTATCGAGTCCGTTCAAAAGTACCGTTCACATCACGCGTGTAACTTTCCCGTGTGCAATTCGTTATTAGCGCTTACATGGCAAGGCCTCTAGGTTAATACGACAGTGTAACCTAGAGTGCCGCCGCACCTGTTTTTAATGTGAAATGGTAGATACACCGGCAATTATTTTAATAAATACTCACCTTTTGCTTATTCGTAAAAGTGCTATGCGTTAAATTATGATTAAGCGGAACTAAGGCGACAGGTTAATTTTTTCAGCGCCGCAGATAGTTAAAAAATTTTGTTAGTATCAAAGAAACATAAAAAATGAAGGTAACCAGGCACGAGGCCTGGTTGAAAATCAACGATAGTAAATGGCATGGATGCCACGTTCTAACCGCCAATCTTTTACGGCAATTTAAGATTACACTGCGGTTGGGGCACTATCAATATTAATGAGCACGCGAATGAAAATAGATATTCATTATAAAGTGAAAGTAGAAGGAAGGTTTTCTATTAATTTAATTTCCCTAATTTCTGTAGCCCAATTGGTTATAAGTTTAATAGGTTAATTGTTAGGTAGGGGGTATTGCAGGTCAAAGTGTGATACCCCATTATTTTAGCCGCTAAAATTAAAGTTTCACCGGTGAAACTCAGTTGTTGGATGAAGGTCTTGTGTTTGATTTTCTGCTATCAGTTAACAAATATAAAAATTAATTATTTATCATTATGTTTTCATTTTTTGACAATGCTAAAGGCGTGAACTATAAATACCTTTCAATTGATATTAAAAGGGAAATTCAAGGACTATGAAAATAAATTTAATTAATTGCCTGCTATCTGTAGTCATAGCAACTGGTGTAAGTAATATGAGTATGCTGAGGAAGTTCCGCGCAGTCAACAAGTAATTACCTCCCTTCCTGTACTCACTAGTCAGAATGCTCCAGCTCCTGCCGAAATCAAAAACATCCGCATGGAGTCTGAATTAATGGCTCGAGCATCAGCTCCGCCGCTATCTTCAATGTGGGTATATGCTGTTGGTTCAACTGATTGTGGGTGGGAGTCCACTGTTGGTATGACAACAACTGCATGTGATCATGGGGGAGAGCAGCTGCGTACTGCTGTTTTAGAAATTGGTTATGGTTATAATCATATTGCTTGGATGAACGGTGGGTTACTTCCGAGTTCCACAATGTACTCAAGTACGCCTGTTTGTGTGACTGGTAGTAATTACACATGGCCTTGTACCGCTGGGCAAACTGTCGTGGGTTTCCTCAATGAATACAATGTCGATGGTCATCAAAACGGATTATTCAAATACCAAAATACTTCGACTAATTCGCCATGGAATACTATGTCAGTCCAGATCAGTATTCTTTGATTTATTAATGATGTAGGCCAGACATTCTGGCCTTTTTATATTTCTAAATACGAATGTTAACACCAGTACTTTTGTCTTGCATGATAGACATAGCTGATTCTAACATCTTCAAAGTAGTCTCGTCATTGCGTGACAGTGCGCCTTGGATGCCATCACGCGTTTTTTGAATGAAGTTATATCGTGTTTCATCACTGTGTGCACCTGCCAGTTCGCCTCCATTTACGGGTATTTTCATAGTCATAGCCATGAAAGGCCTGCCGTCATCGAGAGACATTTCTCCATTGCGGATTTGAGTGTTGGCCCAGTCCCGCATTTCTTGCCGGGTCATACTAGTGAAATCCGCCTGTTTTGTGCTGCTGTCAGTCTTATCATTGTCTGTTTGTGCTGCTGTTAATGCAGCCGAAAATGACGTTGAGGCCTCTGTTGAAGGCTTGGTACGCTGGTTCCCATTAAAATAATGTACGTTTGCATCAACTCGCATAGGTTCTTTTCCTTAGTATGATCGTATGAGTGATATTAACTGCAAAACCTGCGCCATAATTATACACTTATAGTCTTTTGAAAACGCCTTTAAAAAGTTTATTTAAATTAAGTTGTTGAAGGTAATTCATCGTAAAGTGAAAAGCTTAATACAGAGGTGTTGGACGGCAAAGGCTTTCCGGTAACTGGAATATTTACTAATAGGCTTGGCTCATAGGCCTTAAATTATTCAGGATAAAGCCTAATAAAAGAAGGTTTTGAAATAAGCAATATTAAAGTGAAATATTGGGATCGAGATTGATACAAAGATGAGGGATATAGAAATCAATATCCATTTCAATTTTTTGATTTCTTTTAAGTGATTTGCATTTTTAAGCGATTCATTTAGCCGCTGAATATTTAGTTCAACTTCGTGTACAGTCTCCTGAGAGACGAGCGCTAAATCTTTAATACTATCAACAGAGCTTTTTAAGTTTTTCTCTGTTGCTAGTATATGAGTATCAACGCTCTTAATTTCCAGTGATTTCTTCACATATTCAGATAAAGAAATACCTTCCTTTTGCGCCTCACTACTTAAAGACTCTTTTAATTTATCGTCAATTCGGATGCTTAGAATAGCCATTCTAAAATACCTCTGATGTATACGGGTGTAAACAAAGCGTATACGCCTATTTTTAAAGGCGCAACAGGTTATTTTAGATGAAAACTGTGTATGACAAAATGAGATAATAGGCACGCTGTCGAATGTATACAAATGAATCGCCCCGAGTTCATCGGAGACCAGTTTGTTTAAGTCAGGCCACTTTACCTGACTCGTTTAAATTATCATAGTAGTCTGTTTCATATTGAGCTGGTGAAATATACCCAATTGAAGATAATAAGCGTTGATTATTAAACCAATTGACCCACTCTAACGTTGCGTATTCAACAGCATCAACATTCTTCCACGGACCATTTCTGCGAATAATCTCTGTTTTAAATAATCCATTTATTGTTTCAGCCAATGCATTGTCATAAGAGTCACCCACACTGCCTACAGACGCTTGAATTCCAGCTTCAGCAAGTCGCTCAGTGTATCGTATAGACAAATATTGGCTGCCTCTGTCGCTGTGGTGAATTAACCCTTCGGGGTTGCCACGATGCCAAATAGCTTGCTCTAACGCATCAAGAATAAGCTCTGTGTGCATTGTCGTTGATACACGCCAACCTACAATGTATCGTGAAAAAACATCTATCACGAAAGCGACATAAACAAACCCACTCCATGTGGCAACATAGGTGATGTCAGCTACCCAAAGTTGATTTGGCTGCTCAGCAGTAAATTGACGATTAACTAAATCAAGTGGCTTATCTTGTTGCTCGTCAGGTATCGTTGTCTTATGTGCTTTACCCCGACGAACACCTTGAATTCCCATAACTCGCATCAATCGTTCGACTGTACAGCGGGCGACTTGATGGTCGTCAAGCTGTAGCTGCTTCCATATTTTTCTTGCACCATAAACTGACATATTATCCTCCCACACTTCGCGAATGAGTATTATCAGCTCAGCATCACGCTTTTTGCGGTTAGACAGTCGCTCAGGCTCTCTTTGTATCTGTTTATGAGAATAATACGTTGATGGTGCAATCGGCAATTCCTTGCAAATTGACTCGACACCGTAATGCTCTCTGCAAGCATCAATAAAATCCACTATTACTTCTGTTTGCGGTCGAGCTCCGCTTGGGCGAAAAAAGCGGCAGCTTGCCTCAGGATATCATTCGTTCGCTTGAGCTCTTTATTCTCGCGCTCTAAGACGGCAAGGCGTTCTTCAGTTGATTGCGTATTAGAAGAGGGTTTAGACGGTTGAGCTTGAGATTTCTTGACCCATGCTCTAAGTGTTTCTGGGGTACATCCCAGTTTATCTGAAATCGATACTAGCGCAGCCCAAAGAGAAGGGTATTCATGCTGTTGTGTGGTAACAAGCCTAATTGCACGTTCACGAAATTCTGATGTATAGCGATTTGATTTTTTCATAGTTCCAGTTTCTCAAGTTATTGAGTCTCTGGCAAACACGGGGCGATTCATACTTATGATGGTGGTAATTGCCGTAGATACGGTTTTGCAATTTTAAGAAACTATGACGGACATGATTTCAAAGTGACTTTGGTTGATAGCAATGGAGATAGAGTTGCTGGCGGATATAGCGTAGCAGTTTCCACTTCTATCTTTAATGCAGGCACTTATTATTGGGAAGTTGAAAATAAAACAACAACTGGATCTACTTATGGTGGAATTACTTATGAAGTAAGATCTGGTGGCTAGTTAAACTTTCTATTAACGACTCAGCCCTATGAGTCGTTAATAGAAAACAATCTAAAATAAAAGCTTAAGTTTTATAAAATTATGTCGATAAAAGAAAACGACATATGAAAAAGGATTTTTATGAAAATCAGCACCAATCTACTACCTACTCTATTTGAAAGTAAAATATCTATTTTTACAAACAGTGATGATGAAAAAATAAAAAGCTTTTCTACTAAAACAAGCGAAAGTGGCTTAAAAATTAATATAAACACAACTCACCTTGATCCTAAAGTTAAAGAAAAAAAAGACAATAATGCTTTTGATTCATCATTAATTGAGGGAAGTGCATATGAAAAAGTATTTAAAAAAGAAGAGCTCAACTTTTCTAATATGAGTATAAAAGAACTTCATAGTATTGTTAAAAATGTGAATGAAATGGAACGAGAATACACACAAAAATACGATAGTGATGAACCAGTTAGATTAGGTAAGTCAGGAAACCCCATAATATCCAAAAAAAGAGAAGATATGAATAGTTTAGAGTCTAAACTTAGGATCCTTTCTTATGGTGGAGGGGATGTAGATCCTGATAAAAAAATTAATGTTATGGAGTATTTTTCTAATAGTTCAGAGAAATTAGATGGACTTGCTAAAGAATATCCTGAACGTCAGACTTATCAAGTAAGAGCCTCTTACATGAAAGAAATAATTAATACGTTTGATAAATTTATATCAGACGATACTTTTGATTTATATCAAGAAAAGGCTGCTTTATTGTTAACCGACAAAAAGAAAGTCGATGTTTTTATTTGAAAAAAGCCTAGAACATAGCAAAACAGCTAACAGCTTATTGAACACCATTTTGGTGGTTTATAACACACCGAAACGGCGTATATTACATACCCTGATAATTTCACCAATAATTACCTTTGTAAACAAGTAATTAAAACAGCTAGGAATTAAGCATGTTATTTTGCCCCAAAACGGCGTTTAATAATGTTATTGGACAAAATTAGATTTCTACTTAAAACACAGGAATAAATTTAACTTTTTCAGTGTCCGGTTATCGCTCAAAGCCGACCTATAGAATAATTGCTTTAACACGTTTTGGGGCAAAGGCGAGTTATACTTATAACCCGTCTATGGACAGAAGCTAGTTAACCTGACTACTGAGTGTCAAGGGGGAGCAACAACTGCCATCATATCTGGATATCACACACCTCCATTTGACTTTATCAGGCGATAATCGTTTGTTTAGAGAAGGATATATTCGTTTATCTCATTGTTAACAAGAATACAAATAACGTGATATTCAAAAGTTAGGCATAATATGCGTCATAATGTGGCTTGTCATTTGCTTCTATGGCGTTTGTAATGATCTCCCATGCGTTAGTTAATTGCGGCTGCATAGCTTCGGGAAACTGAACGCCTAGTTCCATTGACTTAGCATGACATTTTTCATTCACGTACTCATACAACGTATTTGCTTTAACTTCCGCACCTTCAATGTCCTTCAGTAGATTAGGTGCTATCTGGTCTTTGCCATTACCCCGAAATTCAGTCAGATTGAAACGGAACGAAAAGTACACTTCCAGTATCTTCCTCACGTACGACTGCACTGCAATAGAATCACAATTCTCTGGTCGTTCTACAGCTTCTTTAACCTTGCTGATCAAATAAGCATACTCGGATCTGTGGTCTTTAAGCAGCTTAGGCAATGGAGCAATCTTAGATTGTTCGCCTGTACGATTAACTAAGAAGAACTGTGCTCGCTTTGCTGTGCCCGTCTTAGTCCTACTGAAATAGAACAGCCACGTTTTTACTAAGTTGAAGAACTCAAAGTTATGCGTAGAAATGAAAAGCTGTTCTACGTGCTCATGACCTAGCTTACTTTTGATAATGCCAAGAACGTTATAAATGTGGTTTGAATCAAGGCTACAGATCGGGTCATCCAAATACACGATAGGTTTGATGCCATTTAAGGATTCATCTTCTAATTGTGTAATGAAGTACGCAAATGCTATTGCAGTACGTTCACCATCAGATAAGTGCTTTGCCTCTCGATCTTCGCGCATGAATTTATATGTGCCACCTACAGGCTTAATCTCTATATCAGTCTTACCGAAGTACTGTCGCAAGTTGTCGTTTAGACTATGCGCTCCCTGTTTAGTGTTATTAAGTTCAGCCTTTATCGCATCGATACGTGCCAGATTAGCGTTGATCTCGGTTTGTGCGGTGACAGAAGCATCTTTAAACGCTTGTATATCAAGCTGCGCTTGCGGGTGATCGTAGTTCTGTGTTTCTTGGTACACATAGTGGCGTTTGATTGCTTCAATAGCCTGACGCTGCTCTGTGGAATGGTTAGCAGCCCGCTTATTATGCGCTGTTATTGGTGTGTTGAACTGCTCCACCAAGTCTGTAACTAGCGGTAAAGGATAGTCTGATGCATTGAATGGAAGTACCTCAGCCATGTGTTCTTTCTTGTCAGTCAGCAACTTAACCAGTGACGCTTTTAGTTCTTCGACAGAATCATCGATTGGCTGGATTTGGCTTCTTAATTCGTCAAAACCTTTCTGTAGATCTGGGTAAAGTTGACTGGTATCTGGAATACTTGATATGAATGCTTGTGATTGAACCGAAGCGATAGCAACATCAATCCTTTGGCTAAGGTCTTTGTACGCTTTCGAAAAATAAGCATTTAGCTCATCAATTCTTGCCTGACTAATCGTGTTGTGACAGAACTGGCAGGTAGTGTGTCCAGCGTTACGCTCTATCCCTTCTTCAACCCAACTTCTAAGGCTTCTATCTGAATCCAACTCAGCAATAGTTGTCTGTGTTACTGAAGTAGCCATGATTGATTCAATATCACCCAAAATACCTTTCATTTCTGGGGTGCTAAGTTTAACTTTAGGCACGCTTGATACATTACTGGCTCTTGCTGTATCAATGTAAGCACTCATTTTTTCTGGTGTTAGATCATGACTAGCTTCAGCAGATGCAAGCATGGATCTAGCGCTTGAAGCGTTGAATGTAGACCTACCTAGAATACTCAATACCGCAACGTTTCGACCTACTTCAGTTAAACGATTGTTTTTCTCTTTTTCTTTGCTTGCTGCGAACCCTATGTCTTGATCTCGCTTAACTTCTTTTGCAGGAATAGTCTCTTCCAATCCTTGAAGTTCTGTTTCTAGTTCGATGTTACGTTCACCTACGATCAAAACTGGGTTTACGCTTGATTCATCAAAATTAACGTTTTTAACGATGTAATCTGAATTGAAAACACGTAGGTTTTCTACTTTTTGTAAGTTGTTACTTTTGATAGAGCTAGCTTCGTGACAGTCCACTTCAAAAGATGCCCCAGAGAAGCCTTCTGGTATTTCACCTAGCTGCATTGCTCGGAAAACACGTGAAAGCGTGGTCTTTCCAGAGTAATTAAAGCCATAGAATAAGTTAAATTGATAGAAAGGTTGACCAGCATTAGTGTTGGCATCCTTAAAGATACCGAAGTTTTTTATGGACTTTACACTCTTAAACATGCACTTACTCCGAGTAGGTGGTTCTTCATTCTACTATGCATGATCTAAGATTGGATGTGAATGCTTTAATAGAGTGTAAATTTTGAACAACCAAGCCTGAAGGAATACCTCCTTGTCACCAGCACTGAATGGGACAGAACCGATTTAGGGTAGCCTGTCAGGTCTAGTCACATCGAGCAAACTAAACTGACAGATTACATTCAGGCTAATTCAAATTATTTTATTAAGTTGCACATGCTACAAGTCTCTGTGTAAATTTTCAGGGTTTAATGCTGTGTAGACATTCCATAATACTTTTAAGTCTTTATGCCCTGTCACTTGAGCGACCTCTTCGATGCGGTAGTCTCTCTCAAATAGACGGCTTGCTCCCTCACGCCTTAAATCATGATAAGTTAGCTCTTTGATGCCTAGCTTCTTTCGAACGCTGCGAAAGCCTGAACCAATAGATTTAGGGTTGTAAGGGAAAATTAATTCTCCTTTTCTGGGTTGTCTAATTGTTATGCTATAGGCTTCACCTAAAAGAGGGACTCGCATATGGTTACCTTCTTTTTTACGAGGATCTTTTCTATCTCTACACAAAATAGTCCTTGTATCGTTATCTAAATCGACCCATTTGAGGTTGGTTACTTCGCCTAAACGCATGCAAGTTAAAATACTGAATTGAAATATATCAACAAAAGGAATATGTGCAGAGCGGTGCTCTTCTCTGATCTTTAAGCCTTGTTCAAGTGCTTCATATTCGCCTTTTTTTAAACGACGTGTCCTTCTTTGGCTTTTTCCAATTAAGTTCATCTGCTCTAACATGGGTTTCGCATCAACATAAGGCTGTTCAGTGATTTCCATACCCCAGAAAGGCTTTGCAGCTTTAAAGACTGACTTTAAATAAAAGTAGTCATGGGCAACTGTTGCAGGCTTAGCACCAGAGCTTATTCGCTGATGACAATGCTCAATAATATCTGATGATTTAAGATCGTGAGCATATAGCTTAGCAATGCCATAACTTTTAAGCATGGTTAGGCAAGCCCCCTTAGTCCGCTTTACGTTGGGAGCTATTTTAGGATCTGTTAAATAACGATCGATAAGGTCGTTAATTTTTATGTACTCTATGGGTCTGGAAAGACCATTTAAATCTATTTCATTAGAGCGACGTTTTCCCCACGTGTCAGCACTGGCTTTTTTATCAAAAGTTTTACTTTCCTGATGTATAACTTTGCCTTTTTCTTTTACTACAACCTTGCAACGGTACTTCGTTGTTCCATCGGCGCGCTTTCGTTTTTCGACGTAATGTGAGGACATAATACTACCTATAAAAATATCTTTGCCTGACAAGCCGATTGTTCATGATCAATTGGTTGGTTTTTTATATAATAAACATTCATTGTGCAGGTGCCTTAATTCATTCTTTACTCGGTTCCTTGGGAGACCATAGGGAGACCGAACTTGTTAAAATATCTAAATAACGTGAAGAATAATGAAAGATAACCAACCTGTTATCAAGTTATAAATTATTGATGTATAAGGTAAATTAATGAAAAGCCCTGCGCCGCAGTCGAATGCGTTAGATAGAAAATTTTCCGTTGCACCCATGTTAGATTGGACTGATCGTCATTGTCGCACTTTTCATCGTAAGATGAGTAAGCAGGCTGTTTTATACACTGAGATGATCACCACGGGGGCGATTTTATTTGGTCGCGGCGATTACCTACACTTTAATCAGCACGAGGGGCCGGTTGCTTTGCAGCTGGGGGGGTCTGATCCCGAGGCGCTAGCAAAGTGTGCAAAGCTTGCTGGTGAGCGCGGTTACGATGAGATTAACTTAAATGTAGGCTGCCCTTCAGATAGAGTACAGAACGGGCGCTTTGGTGCATGCCTAATGGCCGAGCCTGAGCTGGTTGCCCAGTGTGTTGCGGCAATGAAAAGCGAAGTTAGTATTCCTGTTACGGTAAAAACACGCATCGGTATTGATGAGCAAGACTCGTATGAATTTTTATGCGCATTAATTGAAGCCAGCCATAAAGTTGGCTGTGATGACTTTATTATTCATGCCCGTAAAGCGTGGTTAAATGGTTTAAGCCCTAAAGAAAATCGTGAAGTACCGCCTCTTGATTACCCACGCGTTTACCAACTAAAAAAAGACTACCCACAGCTCGATTTAAGCATTAATGGCGGCGTTAAAACAATTGAAGAAAGCCTAGCGCATTTAGCGCATATAGACGGCGTTATGATTGGTCGCGAAGCATATAGTAATCCATTTATACTTAATGAGGTGGATGAAAAGATTTACGGTGAGGTGGCCAATACTCAGACTCGTCACGATGTGGTGCGCGCTATGTATGATTACATAGAAGAGGAAATGCGTTTAGGTGCTAACTTTTGGCATATAGCACGCCATATGCTGGGGATTTTTCAGGGGCAGCCAGGGGCGCGCGGATTTAGACGTCACCTTTCAGAAAATGGTCACGGTAAACAGGCTGATTTGTCGGTAATGGATAAAGCATTAAGTTTTGTGCCTGAGTAATACTAAAGCGCTGAGCAGTTATAAAAAAACCACTTTTTAAAGTGGTTTTTTTATAACTAAAATTTAGTTAAAAGATAAATAAATTAGTGATTTTAGCTTATTAACATTCAGTTTTTAGTCCGTTTAAAATAACTTATTAGCTGTCTAACTGATTGAATTTAAATGCTTATAAATAACTTTTTGTTACTTGGCATAACTCTTGGAATCTTGTTGTTGTTATCAATTAAAAACAACAGGACAAAACAATGAGTATATTTAATCGCGTAAATGATGTTATCCAATCCAATATTGCTGCCATGCTGGATAAAGCAGAAGATCCAGAAAAACTCCTCAACCTTATGCTAAGTGAAATGCAAGAAGCGCTTAACGAATGTAGAAGCACAGCCGCAGCCTTACTGTGCGAAGAAAAAACGCTTAAACGCCAAATTGCACAAAAACAAAAAGACTTAACTTTGTGGCAAACAAAAGCTGAGCTGGCAGTTGCTAAAAACCGTGACGATTTAGCCAAGTCTGCGTTAGTAGAAAAACAGCGAGTAGATGAGCAAATTGCAGCAAAAAACACTCAGCTAAATACTCTAAAAGAGTCGATAGAGAAAATTACGGCAGATTGTGAGCGTTTACAGCAAAAAATGGCGCAAGCTAAAAGCAAGCAAGCTCAATTAATAAAACGCCACGATATTGTTGCTGCACGTGAAAAAGTGAACATGCAATTACACAGCGACAACGTCGCAAATGCTTTGTCTCGCTTTGAAATGATAGAGCAAAAAGTGGAAGGCATAGAAGCACAGGTTGATGCTTATGAACTTACAAATACAGCGCAATCAACCGCTGAGCAAATTGAGTCTTTAGTTAAAAATGAAAAAATAGATGCAGAGCTGGCTCGTTTAAAAGCCAGTGTTAAGCAAAGTAATACCAATACAACTGCGCCAAGCGCTTAAGGAGTAGAGTATGAATAACTTTAAAGCACAGCGTAGTTGGTACAAAGATTCACTGAATAAAAAAATATCGGGCGTATGCAGTGGGTTAGCGCGTCGCCTTGATTTTCCAGTGTGGTCAACACGCTTAGTAACAATTTTATTATTTATAAGTTTTCCGTTTGCAGTAGCGCTTGGTTATTTGATTGCTCACTGCTGCCTTGAAGAGCGTGCGTATTAGGAGAGGGATATGAAAACCTTAGCAATATGTGTTGTCGTATATGTGTTACTTTTTACTGATACTGTGTCGCTAATACATTTTGATTCATGGCAGTTTCCACTTTGGATTGCAGATATGAGCTGGGTGGGGCTTGAGCTGGCTGGTGTATTAGTCGCTATTATTGCAGTGGTAGCCGTAATGGCTTTATTGACCATGGGGTTAATAGGCGCAGGGATTGTCGCGCTGGTTGGCACCATTTTGGCACTGTTATTTGGTTCAGTGATGATAGCCTGGCCATTATTATTTGTAGCTGTACTGTGCTGGTTGGTGCTCGATAACAAAAAAGTAACCTCTTAAGCCTTAATTTAACTGACTATTATTAGTTAACTATGTTAAATTTAAAGTGAAATTTTATGCTTTCACAAGGAATAGAGCGATGATGAAGCAGTGCTTTTTTATGGCCTCGGCGTTAATGATTAATGTGTTTTCGTCATCGGTTGCTGCACACGCTGGGCACAGCCACGATACAGACGAAGCTAAGCTTGAAGTAAGCCATGCACAAGTAAGGGCGTTTTTGCCTGGTAGTAAGTCGAGTGTTGGCTATTTAACAATTTCTAACCACGGTGGTGGTGTTGCTAAATTAACTAAAGCAACCATCGAAGGTTTAGGCCGTGTAGAAATACATGAGCACAAACATGTCAATGGCATGATGAAAATGCAACAGGTTAAAGCCGTTACTATTAAGGGCCATGAAAGCCTAAGTTTTGAGCCTGGTGGTTACCATTTAATGGTATTTGATCCACAAGAGCCACTAAAAGTAGGGCAAGAACGTAAACTCACGCTATATTTTAGTGACGGTAACCGCTTGTTTACTAATGCTCAAGTGGTTTCGCTTGAAGCGCAAGCTGCGCATTCAAAGCCATCTAAAAAACAACACGCTCATCACTAGGAGGATAAATGTCGCAACATAAAGGAAAAATAGCTGGTGCCTTAGTGGTACTACTTATTATTTTTTACGCTATTGCAGTTTATTGGAGCATTGAGCCGGCACGTTTTAACGTAGTAACTAATGCAAAAGAAACGGCGCAAGCACGCAACGAAAAAATGGTAACAGGCTATACAACCACCTCAACGCTTATTACCGTTGCTAGCACATTACTTGATAAGCAAGGTGGGTATTTATCAAACGATGTGATGCCGCCAAGTGTGATAATGGATGATATGCCAGCGTGGGAATATGGCGCGCTTGAAATGGTGCGTGATTTAGCGTTATCAATGCGTAAAGATTTTAGCCGTTCACAGTCGCAATCTACCGAACATGAAGCCCTTAAAAAAGCGCAGCCGCAATTTAATATTAGCTCTGAAGCATGGGCATGGCCAAGTGCCGAGGGAGAGTACCAAAAGGGAATCGACTACCTTCTTGTATACCGCTCACAAATTGCTAACGAGCATGAGCGCGATAGCCAATTTTATTCACGTGCAGATAATCTACGTAGCTGGTTAAAAGAAGCCGAAAAGCGTTTAGGTAGTTTAAGTCAGCGTTTAAGTGCAAGTGTTGGCCAAGACAAAGTAAATACCGATTTAGCCGGTAATTCTTCAAACACGCAAGCGACCTACACACCACTTCAGCAACAAGTAAGAACGTCGTGGTGGGAAATAGACGACGTGTTTTATGAGTCGCGCGGTGCAACGTGGGCGTTATTACACTTTTTACAAGCGGTTGAGTATGACTTTGCTGATGTATTAGAAAAGAAAAATGCACGTGTAAGCTTACAGCAAATTATACGTGAGCTTGAGGCAACACAAGAAACCGTGTGGAGCCCAATTATATTAAACGGGAATGGTTTTGGCTTTGTGGCAAATCATTCTTTAGTTATGGCAAATTATATTTCAAGAGCCAATGCGGCTTTAATCGAACTTAGCGAACTACTAGCTCAAGGATAAAAAATGAAAAAGTATTGTTTAGCAGCTGCCCTTTCAATGGCATGTTTAGCCCCTGCAGCACAGGCAGACACTCTATTAGGTTTATATGTAGGTGTTGATGGCTGGCAGTCAGATAACGACGGTCAGTTTTCTTACAAAGATAACGCACCACAAGATTTTAATTTTGAAGACGAAACCTTTATTAGCTACTACGCGGCACTAGAGCACCCAGTGCCATTAGTTCCTAACCTAAAGCTTAAATACACTGAGCTTGAACTTAATGGCTCAGCAACCCTTACTGATACGTTTAGCTTTAATGGCTCAGATTACGTGGTTGGTACAACTGCAAATACATTAAGTGATTTAACTCACATTGATTACATTCTTTATTACGAAATTTTTGATAACGATTTAATTTCAATTGATTTAGGTTTAAACGCAAAGCAGTTTGACGGTGACATTGTTGTAACTGGTACTACTCAACAAGGCGGCACTAACTTTTCTGAGACTAAAGATTTTTCGGGCTTTGTTCCACTTGCGTATGGCCGTGCTGAAGCAGGCTTACCATTTACGGGTTTAAGCGTGTTTTTTGAAGGCAGCTTTTTGGCTATCGACGATAGTAAAGTACAAGACTACCAAGTAGGCGTAGCGTATGAACTTATTGATAACCTAGCGGTAGATGTAGCTATTAAAGCGGGTTACCGCTCAATGACGTTAGAGCTAGATGATGTTGATGATATTAATACCGATATTGACGCATCAGGCCCATTTGCGGGTATTCAAGTTCACTTTTAATTAGTGGACCTACTACGTGGTGTGTTATTTATTAACATGCCACGTTAAATCAAATTCTCCCTCCAATGCATTATTAATTAATTGCTTATACACCTTATTTACAGGGTAATTAATAAGCTTAGAAAGCTCATCGCCTGTTTGGGTAAACTTGTAATAGCTTAATACTAAGTCACTGCTTTTAGCTTTTAACGTCACTTTTTGCGATAAAAACGACAGGGTGAGTTCTTGGCCTGCTTTTAATACCGCCGATTCTATTTCTTTTCTGTAGAGTAAATTAAGATCCATAAGCGTTAAAATGTCAGGAAAGCTGATCCCCGTTTTTCCTAAATTTAGCGATACCTTATTGCCTTTTCGTAGTAAGTCGAAAAGTGAAGGCTTTTTATAAAACCCCAATAAAATAAAGTGGCTGTCGTCTTTTGCGTTGTAGCTGCTCAGCGATACACACTTTTGTAATGCATCAGCTTCGCGTTGGGTCATATGCTTGAGTGTTTGTAAGCTTTTTATAGAAAATGTACCGGGGTTGAGCGTCTCGCCAGTTAAAATTTTAGCCCATAGTGTTTGCATCGATTCATTTGAGGTGTCTTCACATAAGGCAATAAAGCGCTCTACCCAGTCGGCATCTGGTTGTTTATTGCTTGCCACATCGGGGCAAAATCCCATTGCTTTAGCTAAAATGGTTTCTATATTTTGCTGCTGTTTTATAAGCAGTAAATCTTGGCGCTTTTGGGCGCGCGCTAAAATAGGGTTATCGCTATTTATGTGATAAAGCGGGTTTAGATCGCCTTTAGAGCCGTAACTTTGATCTGTACTTGGTTGCCCAATATTTGTGGTTATTTTTTTTACGGGGTAGCCAAGTAAAGACTCAATGATATTGGCGAGGTTAATTCTCGCTTGGGCTGATTTTACTGTCATCGTTATCCAGCTGTGTTTTTTGGTCGCGTAATTGCGCCACTGTTTGTAAGTTATTTAAGCCAAGTGACACTGTATTGCTTAATACATACTCACTAAAAATTGATAGATAACCCGAAATTAGCGGGGTATTGGTTTGGCCATTAATATTACACGTTACATTTACCACACCTTCTACTTCGGTAAATGTAATTTCACCTTCAATAATATGCTCATTTTTTAAAAGTGCATTAAAGGTCATTTTATTTTGTGAAAGCGAAGTAATGGTCATTTCTCCATACCCCCAGTCGCTTTGCCACGATTGATGCGCGCCTATACCGCGACTAGGTTCGCCTAAAGTAAAAGTGATAGACGGATCTACTTTGCCCCAAGGCGACCATGTATGCCAAAGGCTAAAGTCAGAGACCAGCGATTTAACGGTCGCTACATTGGCATTTATTTGTATGTTTTTATTTACGCTGTAATTTTGCGGCAGGGTTAAACCAATCAAAATAGCCACTAAAACTAACAATAAGAGCGTTTTTATAAGGATTTTAAAAAATTTAATAGGCACACCTTTTACGAGTTTTTTAGTTTGAAATATAACAACTTTTTATTAATCGACTATAGTATGAATTAGCCTATAAACCAAAAATATATTTTTAGCACATAGGTATGAGCTTATATAAGTATTAAAACTGATAAAGGGTAGATAATGTCGTCAGAGCAAAGCGATTTTTTATTTTTAGCGCCAGACAGCGAAGAAGAAATAACCCAAGAATTATCTGATTTCTGGGATGTTTTGATCGTTGATGACGATCCTGAAATACATTCAGTGACTAAGCTTGCATTGTCGGGCGTAGAGTTTTGGGGGGCAGGGCTGCGTTTTCACGATGCGTACTCTGGCAGCGAAGCCATCGAAATACTCAAAAACAATAATACAATTTCCGTTATTTTTTTAGATGTAGTGATGGAATCTGATGATGCGGGTTTGCAAGTTGTAAAACGCGTACGCGAAGAGCTTAACAATCAGCATGTGCGAATTATTTTACGAACCGGCCAAGCGGGCAACACCCCAGAAGAAAAAGTAATTCGCGAATATGACATTAACGACTATAAAACAAAAACAGAGTTAACTCGTTCTAAATTAGTAACTTCTTTAATTACCGCTATTCGCTCGTACGAGCAAGTATGCCAACTTGAGTATCAAAGTGATGCGATGAACACCATTGTTTCGGCTTCAAAGTCTATTTTAGGGCTTACCGATATTAAAGTGTTATGCAAAGAGATTATTAAACACTTGGGTATTATTTTAGAGTGCCAACAAGTTGGGTTGGTATGCAGTAAGCTAGATGGCGATAACTTTATTCAAGTATTGGGTGGTAGTGGCCATTATGAGAGCTACTTTGGTGAAAAGCTTGCTAATGTTGATAGCGTTGCGCTTGAACAAGTAGAGCAGTGTTTTGAGTCGGCCCAGCATTGCCAAACTGATTCGAGCGTAACTTTTATTGTTAAAAGTAAGCACCGCCAGGCTGCTATTTATTTAGAGTGCGAGCATAAACCGAGTGATGCGCAGCTGCAATTTGCAGAGATTTTTCTTACTAATGTGAGTGTAGCCCTTGATAACGTAAGGCTGTTTGTAAAACTAAGAGATGCGGCCTACAAAGATGTACTGACCGGTATTTCTAATCGTACTAATTTTATTGAGCGGGTGGTGCGTTATCAAAAACCACATGTTAATGACTACGTTTTTGTATTAATTGATGTGATTGGTTTTGCAGATATTAACAATGGCTTAGGACAAGAAATTGGCAATCATTTGTTAATCGAGATTGTAAAGCGGCTTAAAGATGCTTACCCAGACGCAAAGTTATTGTCGCGTATTGGCGCAGATGTATTTGGCTTTATTATTCGCCAAACGGAGTTTGACCTTGAACAATTTAACGACGTGCTAAGTGTGCCTTTTAGTGCTGGCGAGCATATTTTGCCTGTCGATTTTAGAATTGGTTTATGTCAGCAGCAAGACTTTCAAAGTACTGGGTTAGATACACTCAAAGTTGCCTATATTGCATTAAACCAAGCTAAAAAGCTTAAATGCAAAGAGGGTATTTACTACGATATTGATATGCAAGACAAAATGGCTTGGCGCTTAGGTATTATTAGGCAGTTACGTCATGACTTTGCTCGGCAAAAACTCCAAGTGTGGTATCAGCCTCAGCTTTCACTTGATAATTTATCTTTGATTGGCTGTGAAGCATTGCTGCGCTGGCCATCAGAAGATGGCTCGTTTATATCTCCTGCGGTGTTTGTGCCTTTAGCAGAGGATGCCGGTTTAATTGTTGATATTGGCCAATGGGTTTTAGAACAAGCTTGCCAACAGCAAAAACGCTTAGAGGCACTCGGTGAAGAAATTTGCATTGCTGTAAATGTATCTGTGCCGCAATTTAAGGTTAAAGGCTACGCTAAAACAGTAAAAAACACCTTACAAAAGTACGACGTTAAACCCTGCAATATAGAGTTAGAAGTGACTGAAAGCGTGGTAATGGATGAATTAGAAACCGTGATCAATACCCTAAAAGAGTTAAAAGAATTAGGCGTAGAAGTGGCGATTGATGATTTTGGAACGGGCTTTTCTTCGTTAAGTTACTTACAAAGTTTACCGCTTGATAGGCTTAAAATAGACCGCGCATTTGTAAAAGATTTACCCGATAACGATACCGGTGCTATTGCTGCTTTAGTGGTGTCGCTTGGTGCTAAACTAGGACTAAAAACAATTGCTGAAGGTGTAGAAACACAGCAGCAGGCAGAGTTTTTGAAAAACTTAGGGTGTGATGAAGTACAGGGTTTTATGTACGCTAAGCCAATGCCTGAGCACGAACTTTTAGAGTTTATTAAAGAGCGAAATAAAAAAACTTAATATCAACAGACTTTACAGTAGGCGCGATATCTCTAGGCAATGTTGTATAAATAAGCAATGTATTAGGATATAATTCGCGCCTTTTGTTATTCTACGGCCAAAACTATGAGCTCCCTTAAAGCTGAACGCGCGCTATTTTCATACCCCAAATATTGGGCTGAATGTTATGGCAACGCCCCATTTTTACCTACCACTCGCGAAGAAATGGACGCTCTTGGCTGGGATAGCTGCGACATTATAATTATTAGCGGCGATGCCTATGTAGATCACCCTAGTTTTGGTATGGCGGTAATTGGCCGTGTACTTGAAGCGCAAGGCTTTAGAGTGGGTATAATTGCTCAGCCAGATTGGCAATCAAAAGATGCCTTTATGGGGCTTGGTAAACCAAACTTATTTTTTGGTGTAACAGCCGGCAACATGGATTCGATGATCAACCGCTACACGGCAGAAAAACGAATGCGCCATGACGATGCCTATACACCAGGTAATGTGGGTGGTAAGCGCCCTGACCGTGCGGTGATGATTTACTCTCAGCGCTTACGCGAAGCCTACAAAGGTGTGCCTATTGTTATTGGTGGTATTGAAGCAAGCTTGCGCCGTATTGCTCATTACGACTACTGGCAAGAAAAAGTACGCCGTAGTATTTTATTTGATGCCAAAGCCGACATCCTTATTTATGGTAATGCAGAGCGCCCGCTGGTGGAAGTAGCCCACCGTATAGCCGCTGGCGAAACTATGGATACAATTCAGGATATTCGTGGTACAGCGGTTATTCGTAAAGAGCCAATACCGGGCTGGCGCGGAAGTGATTCAACAGCGATTGATAAAATTGGCAAAATTGACCCTATTCCAAACCCCTATGGGGCTGATGATGTTGGGTGTAGTAAATCAGAGTTTAAGCAAGCCGGTATTGATTTAAAAGCCGAGGCCGCTAAACCTATAACTATTCAGCCTGCACGTCCTAAACCGTGGGAAAAAACATACGTTAAACTGCCTGCATTTGAGCAAGTAAGTGTTAATAAACCGCTTTATGCCCATGCTTCGCGCATTTTGCACCAAGAGACCAACCCAGGTTGTGCTCGTGCGTTATTTCAGCGCCATGGCGATCGCTCTATTTGGGTTAACCCGCCGGCATTCCCGCTCGAAACCCATGAGATGGATGATGTATTTGGTTTGCCTTATCAGCGTATACCGCACCCAAGTTATGGTGATGCAAAAATACCAGCCTACGATATGATTAAAACGTCGGTTAATATTATGCGTGGCTGTTTTGGTGGCTGTTCGTTCTGCTCTATTACCGAGCATGAAGGACGTATTATTCAAAGTCGCTCGCAAGAGTCGATTATTGACGAAATAGAACAAATTAGAGATAAAGTACCTGGTTTTACCGGTGTTATTTCTGATTTAGGTGGCCCAACGGCCAACATGTATAAATTACGCTGTACGAGCAAAAAAGCAGAAAGTACCTGTAGACGACTTTCATGTGTTTACCCTGATATATGTAAGCACATGGATACAGACCATACACCTACTATCGATTTGTACAAAAAAGCCCGTGAAGTGAAAGGCATTAAAAAGATTTTGATCGCCTCAGGCGTTCGTTACGATCTAGCCGTACAAGACCCTCGCTATGTAAAAGAGCTGGTGACACATCATGTGGGTGGCTATTTAAAAATTGCCCCCGAGCACACAGAAGATGGCCCTTTGTCTAAAATGATGAAGCCGGGTATGGGTGCTTACGATCAATTTAAAGAACTATTTGATAAGTACTCAAAAGAAGCGGGTAAAAAGCAGTATTTAATACCGTACTTTATTTCAGCGCACCCAGGTACCAAAGACGAAGACATGGTTAACATGGCATTGTGGCTTAAATCTAACGACTTTAAGTTAGACCAAGTACAAAACTTTTACCCGTCGCCTATGGCCAATGCAACCACCATTTACCATACAGAAATGAACTCATTGCGTAATATTAAAAACAACAAAGAGCAAGTACCCGTGCCAAAAGGAGCGCGCCAACGTCGCTTACACAAAGCCATATTGCGTTATCACGATCCATCGGGTTGGCCAATGATCCGCGATGCACTGCGTAGTATGGGGAAAGCCAATTTAATTGGTAAAGGCCCAAATTGCTTAGTGCCAGAAGAAGGCCGCGATGAAAAAGCACATAAAGGCGCTGGTAAAGGTAAAGGAGGGCGCCCAGCCTTAACTCGCCATACTGGGTTTAGCCAATTTAAAAAGGCTAACACTAAGCCTAAAGTGGGCGGCAATCGCCAGCGTGCTTCTCGCTAAGCGTTAAAACAAGTAAACAAAAAACCCGATACTGAGTAACAGTATCGGGTTTTTTATTGCGTTAATTTACTGCTGTTAGGTGTGCATTACACCTTAAAGTTTTCTACCGATATTCTTAGCTCTTCAGCAAGTTTGGCTACTTCTGAGCTTGAAATGTTTGTTTGATTTGCACCCTCAGCTGTTTGCTCGGCTATGGCTACAATAGATTCTAAACGTTCACTAATTTCTTGTGATACTTGTTGTTGCTCTTGAGCTGCGGTAGAGATTTCTTCACTTACATCGTGTGCTTGCGATACGGCAAGTGTAATTGAGTCTAATGCGCTGCTTGCTAAGTCACTTTGTTCAACACATGATTCTGCTTGCTGTTTACCTTTATCCATTGCTGTTACAGCCGCTTCTGCGCCACTTTGAAGCGATTCAATCATAGATTGTATCTCTTGGGTCGACTCTTGCGTTTTGCTTGCCAGTGAGCGTACTTCATCCGCTACTACCGCAAAACCTCGGCCATATTCACCGGCACGTGCCGCTTCAATTGCAGCGTTAAGTGCTAATAGGTTGGTTTGCTCTGCAATGCCGCGTATTACATCTAAAATACTGCCTATAGATGCGCTGTCTTGATGAAGCTTATTAATAACACCTGATGCATCGTCCACCTCGCGAGCAAGTTGCTCAATAGTGGCTTTATTTTGATGAGAAATACCTTTTACACGTTCAGCTTCTTTATCGGCATTTTTAATTTCGTTAAGTGCCTGCTGTGCGCTGTTGCTTACTGTTTGCGACGTGCTGCTCATTTCGGTTGTGGCGGTTGCCGCTTGCTCTACTTGTGCTTGTTGGTTACGAATAGCTTGGCTTGACTCACCGGTAATGGCCGATGTTTGCTCAGACGCCGCTGCTAATTGAGTTGAGCGTGAAATAATGCCTTTAATTAAGCTACGTAAGCTATCTATAAGGGTGTTACAGCTTTTTGATAGCTCGCCAAATTCATCTTTTGCAGAGTCATCTAAGCGTTGGGTCATATCACCGCTGGCAACAATATCTAAAATCCGATTAACCTCAGCCAATGGCTTAGTGATTCTATTAACGGTAAGAATCGCAATTGCAATTGCAATTAACGTTGCGATGATCATACCTGCCCATGTCCAGAGCGTCGCTGAGTCTACATCCTCGCGAACACCTTCTTGTAATTTGTAAGCTACAGTACTTGCTTGTGTTACTAAATCATCAATTTGCGACAGTGCCATAGTGGTCGCTTGCTCTGATTGGGCAAGTTCTTTTTCGGTAAGTGCGATAGCGTCAATAAGGCGCTGCTTATTGGCCGCTAGGCTATTATTACCGCTGATATTTTCTATCAGGGTATCAACGTATGCTTGTAAATCACTGTATAGGTCGTTGTTATCTTGCTCTATAGCTGGCTTTATTAACGTTAAAGTACGAATTACTTCGTCAAGGTAATAAGCTTGCTCATTTTTTACAATATCTAAGGTGTTTGTCGTTTTAACCGTGAGCATATCGGTACTGTTACTCACCACAGACAGAAAGTTGTTTTCTAAGTTATTGGCAGCTTGGTAAGCGCGTGGGTGGTTTTGCTCAAAGTTAGTAATATCTGTGATATCAAGCACGACTGAGTTGGCATCTTCAGCTGCAATCTCAATTGTTTCAAGCTGTGCTGTGAGGGTTTTCTTAAGTGCTAGTTGTTTATCTTTATCAGCTAATAGGTTTTCGACCGTACCTAAAAAGCTTAAGTAGGTTTTTTCTACTGCTTGGCTTTTTTGACTCAGTGATGCATCGTTTTTTACTACACGTTGAAGGTCGGCGTGCAGCGAGTTGAATTTGTCTTTTTGCTCAAGTACTTTTTGTTTTATAGGGGTGAGCTGTGCGCTTGAGGTGGTATAAAAACTAGCTTGGGCTGCTTTACTCATTAAAATAAATTCAGCTTGTAGTTCTGAGCTTTTATTAAGCGCGGGCAGTGATAACTGGTTTACCTGCTGGGTAGAGCGGTCAATGCTCGCAATTTTTATTAAAGAGTTACCACCAATGATTATGAGTAATAAGGTGATAAATATAAAACCACACCAAATTCGTTGGCTTACTGTCAGATTCATATGGATTTCCAATTAAAGTACTTCAATCACATCTTATCGGCTCTTTAACCAATAAGTTAAGCAATTAATATCTATTAATTTAAATTTAACATATGTGCTGGGGTTTTACAGTTTATTTAGATAAAAGCGTCGGCTTTTCTACTATTTTTTGCTTAGTTTGCAAGTCCATCATCGTTAGAGCACCGCCCCATACGCATCCGGTATCGAGCGCATGTATGTGATTGAGCTGAGTAATCCCTTCAAGAGCGGCCCAATGGCCAAATATAAGGTTGTTTTCTAATGCTTTTATATTAGGATGAGTGAACCAGGCTGTTAACGTTTTATTATCGTTAATTGCGCCTTTCGCACTAAGCTCTAACGTGTTGTTGCTGGTTAAAAAGCGCATGCGGGTAAAGTAGTTAACAATGTATCTAAACTTATCAAATTCGTTTAAATCGTCATGCCATATCGCGGGGTGGGGCTGATACATTTTTTCAAAAAAGTGCTTAGCATTAGCCGATTCATAACAACGCTGAGCAAACTGTGCGTGTTTAAGTGCGCTTTCTATAGACCAATTAGGGTTAAGCCCTGCATGCGATATAAAGCTGCGGTGCTGTGCTAAATAAATAGCAAGCGGCTGAGTTTGCAAATAGGCGATATAGTGAGGAAGCTTTTTACTATCAAAAATAGCACCGAGTTTATCTTTGGGGTTTATTGGCTTATTCAGATAGTGACAGGCAACCATGTGTAAATCATGATTGCCTAAAGTAACAGTCATGCTGTCTTGATGGCGATAAATATAATCTAGGCAGGCTAGGGAGTCCGGCCCACGTGCGACGATATCGCCCACTAAATAAAGGTGATCTTTGCTTGGGTTAAAGTCAACCCGTTTGAGCAAGCGGCTAAACTCTTTAAAGCAGCCTTGTAAATCACCAATTGCGTAATCAGCCATGGCGCTTTTTACTAATGTAAAATGTTAGGGCACGCTAAACGAAATACGCTTATAGGTGCTTCAAACTCAGAGCCAAACTCATTGCGCAGTGTGTAGTGTCCCTGCATGGTGCCAACAGGGGTGTCTAATATTGCGCCACTGGTGTATTTATAAGTTTCGCCTGGGCCTATAACGGGGGTTTCGCCCACAACGCCTTCGCCCTCTACTTCAACTTCTTTACCATTGGCATCGGTGATCAACCAATAACGGCTTAAAAGTGTAGCGCTGCAAAGACTGTGGTTTTTAATTGTCACTGAGTAGGCAAAAACGTACTTTTCTAGCTCAGGCTGAGATTGCCCTTCAACATAAAAAGTCTCTACAGAGACTTTTACAGGAGAGCCAATATTACTGCTTGTTGTCATAAATCCAATTAGCTATATCAATAAATTGTTGTAACGTTAGGCTTTCAGCACGCAAAGTAATATCAATACCAATGCTGGTAAGCTCATCTGCGGTGAGTAAGTTGCCTAAGCTGTTACGCAATGTTTTACGGCGTTGGTTAAAGGCTTCTAAACACACGGTGTTTAAAATTTTCACGCTTTTAGCGGTACGTTGCTCGGCTTTTTTAGGGATCAGACGAATAACCGCAGAGTCTACTTTAGGTGCTGGTTTAAAACACTCTGGCGGTACTTCAACCACGGGCATTGCGTGGCAGTAGTATTGTGTCATCACGCTTAAGCGGCCAAAAGTTTTGCTGCCTGGGCCTGCAACCATACGTTTTACTACTTCTTTTTGCAGCATAAAGTGCATGTGCTCAATATGATCAGCAAACTCAAAAAGATGAAACAGTAATGGCGTAGAAATATTGTAAGGCAGGTTACCAAACACTTTTAATTTTTTGTCATCGCGTACAAGGCTTGCAAAGTCAAACTTCATTGCATCGCCTTGGTTTACGTTTAATTTAGGACCTAAAAAAGGGTGCTCAATTAAACGCTGAGCTAAGTCTTTATCTAGCTCAACAACAGTAAGTTGGCCGCTTAAATCAGCAACAGGCTCGGTAATTGCGCCTAAACCTGGGCCAATCTCTACTAGGTTGTCTTGTGGTTTAGGATCGATTGCAGTCACTATTTTATCAATGATAGATTCATCAAATAAAAAGTTTTGCCCAAAACGTTTACGGGCGCGGTGTCCTAAATGTACTTTATCGGTCATTGATTCTGTGCTTTTTCATGGGCGAGCTTAATTGCTTCGCGGATCGCTAATTCAAAACTGCCAACTTCAGCGTCACCGGTGCCTGCTAAATCAAGCGCAGTACCGTGATCAACCGAAGTGCGGATAAATGGTAAACCTAAGGTTATATTTACCGAGTTACCAAATCCCTTGTATTTTAGCACAGGTAAACCCTGATCGTGATACATAGCAAGCACGGCATCGGCTTGAGAGAGGTATTTATCCTGAAATAGGGTATCAGCAGGAAGCGGACCAATTAAATTCATGCCTTGGCTGTTTAAAAGCTCAAGCGTAGGTGAAATTGTTTCTATTTCTTCAGTGCCTAAATGACCGTCTTCGCCGGCATGGGGGTTTAATCCACACACTAAAATTTTTGGTTGCTCAATACCAAACTTAGTTTGTAAGTCGTGGTTTAAAATACTAATAACTTTAGTTAAGCGCTCTTGTGTAATAGCACGCGATACATAAGCCAGTGGTATATGCGTTGTTACTAGGGCAACACGCAAGCCTTCAGTTGCTAGCATCATTACTACATCAGAGGTGCCCGATTGCTGAGCAAAGTACTCAGTGTGGCCACTAAAGGAAATACCGGCTTTATTAATAATCCCTTTGTGAACAGGGCCTGTGACAACGGCATCAAAGGTGCCGTCCATATTTTTTTCGCTGGCAATACGTAAGGTATCAAGCACGTATTGGCCATTTAAGTCGTCTAGTTCACCTAGCTTAACGTCAGTACCTAAATCTACTTGGTGAATATAAATGCTACCTGCAGGCGCTATAGCTGCAGGGGCATTTTCATCAAAATCAATTAGCTCAATATTAAGGCCCAAGTGTTGAGCGCGTTCTTTTAATAACTGTTTGTCGGCGATAGCGACCAGTTGAGCTTGCCATGGTTGCTGCGCTAATTGCAGCAGCAAGTCAGGGCCAATCCCCGCAGGTTCACCCGGGGTAATTGCAATTCGTAATGTCATAATTACTCGTCTATAGGGAAAATTTCAACATGGGCTTGTTCGCGCATTTCTTGCTGCCAGTTAAAACTTTCTTCTTTAAATTTACGATTAAACAACATGCCGTGCGCACGGTTACGTTTAGCTAGCTCGGTTTTATCTGCTACACGTTTATCTAAAAGTTGTACTATGTGCCAACCAAATTGTGTTCTAAATGGTTCACTAATTTGATTTTTATCAAGTGATAACAAAGTATCTTTAAACGCCGGTACATACGTTGTAGGGTCAGTCCAATCATACTCACCGCCTTTAAGGGCTGAGCCTGGATCTTCTGAGTATTCTTTAGCAAGCTCAGCAAAGTCAGCGTTTCCTGCGCGTAAATCTTTGGCAAATCCTGCTAGCATGCTACGTGCTTTTTCTTCACTTAAAATAATTGAAGGCTTAATAAGAATATGGCGTGAGCGTACTTCTGTAGTTTCTACTAATTGGCGACCACGTACATCTTGCACCTTAATTATATGAAAGCCAGCACCCGAGCGAAGCGGGCCAACAATAGCGCCTTTCTTTTGACCTTTTACAGCTTCGGCAAATAACGAAGGCATTTCGTTGATACTCATATAACCGAGTTGTCCGCCTTCAAGCGCTTTTGAGCCACCTGATGATGAAATAGCGATGCGTTTAAACTCTTGGCCATCGTTTAATAGCTCAATAACTTTGTCAGCACGGGTTTTCGCACTGGTGATTTCATCTGCTGTTGCATCGTTAGGAATATCAATAAGGATGTGGCCAATATCATACTCTTCAGAGTTTTGACCTTGGCTTTCCATTATTTTTAACAGGTTATCTACCTCTTGTTGGCTAATATAGATTCGACGATCTACATTGGCACGGGTAACCTGTTGGGTGGTGATCTCTTTACGAATTTCTTCGCGGTAAGCTTGAAAGCTCTCGCCAGCGGCTTCAATGGTACGACGAAGATCGGCAATGCTGCCGCCTTGATCTTTTGCCATATTCGCGAGTGTTTGGTCTAACTGGCTGTCTGAAATTTCAAGGCCCATACGTTCAGCCATTTGCATCATAAGCGTTTGGTTAACTAAACGCTCAACGGCTTGTACGCGAAGCGTTTCGTCTTTAGGAAGTTGTTGGCCTTGCTCTGCGGCTTGCTTTTTAACACGATTAATTATGGTGTCTACTTCACTTTTTAAAATTACGCCTTGGTTTACAACACCAATTACTTTGTCGATTTCCTGTGGGGCGGCAAATGCGCCATGGCATAAGCTTAAGCTTAAAATAGCTGTTGATAATAGTTTTTTTAAATTCATATTCTTTTTACTACTCTTCTAATAGTACTGCTTTAAAACAGGGCGTACTGCATTTTAGGGCTTTAAAGTATCACCTTAATTGCTCGTTTGCCTTAATTATTAAGAAAATACGGTCTACGGTAGCCAAAAATACCTTGTTGTAATAATTTTTGTGCATCGTAACGGCTCTTACTGCCAAGTCCTTTTAATACAAAGTTTAAACTAATACCTGAATCAAAAGTGGCTTGTTGCTGCCCGATAGACTGATTTAAATCGGTTTCAATCTGACGGTGACCAGTAATTTGGATTGCCCAACAGCATGATTCATACTGTAATCCGCTTAAAAATTCGATGCTTCGATTATTTTCAAGGTCCCGGTGGTAGCTTGCAATAAATTGCCAATGGTCACTAATTGGGATACTTGTAAATACACCCGTTTGCTCGATTGTATTTCCTGAGACATCATTTGCATAGCGATGGTTCAATTGAACTAGCTCATTATTGTCACCTTTGTAATCGAGGGTGACATTTGACTGGATCATTTGCTTACCATCCGTGTCGTATTGCATACCCGCTGAGAGGTACCAACGGCGGTGCCAATGTAGCATTGTTTGCGCTGCAAAAAGGGCGTTGTAGTTTGTCTCTGAGTCTAAATCTTGCTCGGTAGGTTTAGCCGAATCGTTTAGGTAAAAAATTTGACCCGCGCTAAAGTTAAACACTTCTTCGTGTTTATTATCAAATAAGCGTGTTGTTGCACCTAACGTAAATTGGTTAGCTGCGGCTATACGGTCTACACCCGAAAAGCGCGTATCTCTAAATAGGCCAAAAAAGTCATCCTGTAGGCGAGTGGTGTCAAATAGGCCTATCTCAGATTGATCCTTATTAGGGGTATATAAATACTGTATTTGTGGCTCAAGAGTTTGAATGCCATCTTCAAAAAAGGTCGAGGTGTCACGTTCAAAATTAAGCTGCGAGTACAAACGTACTTTTGGCAAGGTACGCGAAACGCTATCGCTATATTGAGTGCCCGTTAAATTACCACTTTGCTTGTAGTTAGTTTGCAATAAGCTCACTTCTGAGAGAAACGACCACGCATGTGTTGCGTAGTTAAAGCGTGCTTTTGGCTCTACGTGTACACGGGTAGCACTGTCTATGGCAATTTCTGAAGATTCGTTGGTAAAGTGGCTTACTTCACCCGACAAACTAAAGTCAAAGTTATCAAAACGCCATGGGGCGGTTTGTGTAAAGCTAATTTGTGGAACCGCGGCATACGACTCTAAGTGATCGCCCAGTACTTCAAAGTTTTGAAATTTAATATCGGTACGCCATGTGTCACCAAGGTGAGTCACAGAGCCGGTACGATAAAGTTGGGTATCGGTTTTATTTGCGTAATTAGAGCTTAAATCGGTGATGTAGTTGTCATCACTGACGTTAGTTACATCAATATTGGCGCGCCAGTCTTCACTTAAATAGCTTTGTTGCTGCCAATGAAACATATAGCGCTCATCAAGGCTTGGCTCCGAATCATCGCTATCTAAATACTCAATACCGACTAAGCCTTCATGTTGCTCCGTGAGGTATCTAAACTCGGTTTGCAATTGTAAGCCTTTGCGCGACATATAACGTGGTGTAATAGTGGCGTCAAAATTAGGCGCAATATTCCAATAATAAGGCGTAACAGTTTCAAGGCCGTAACGGTCGGAGCTCGAAATGCTAGGTGTTAATAAGCCCGACTTGCGTCGCTCATCCAGTGGAAACGTGAAATAAGGTAAATATAAAACGGGGGTATCAAGAATACGTAAAACGGCATTATAGGTTTCGCCCCAGCCTTCTTCACGAGAGAGGTTAATTTCGTCGGCTTCTATTTCCCACACGGGTGTATCGCTTGGGCAAGTAGTAAAGCTTGCATTCATTAACAATAAGCCAGACTCGTTGACAGTGAGTTTTTCGGCGCCACCTTTACCTTGTTGCGCTGTTAAGCTGTAATCGGCACCTAGTAGGCTTATTTCTGAACTATTTAAATCGGCATTTAAACCTGAGCTGTTTACTTGGCTTACCCGGTCTTGATAAGTAATAGGGCCTGTTGCATTAAGCAAACCGCGCTGTTTATCTATAAGCGCAGTTTGTGCGGACAAACTCATATCAAGGGTGTTAATATCAACATTGCCGGTAAATTCAGCGCTTTGTGTGCCTAGGAGCTCTACATCGTCAGCTTGTATATCAACCGATCCTACCGCTAAATTTGGTAGAGGTTGCCAAGCTCTGGTTTGCATTGAAATGCCACATAAATTGTGTGCCAGTTCAGTTTCGGCAAGCGATGGTGCGCTAATTACGCCTAGCATCAATATGCCCCAGGTTTTGCTCATTTATCGACCTTAATGCTCTTTGGTTTATTATAAGCTAGACATAATAAAGGAAAACAATGGCAAATACAGTAATTGACCTATAAAAATAGACATCTTATATAATGACACGCTTTGATAATTTACAACTATTTATAAATACGCACTTTGATGCTAAACCACACTCCTTAGTAGCCATTACTGGGGATGCCAGCTTTCGCCGTTATTACCGTTTAAGCTGTGCCGGAAAAGCGTTTATTGTGATGGACTCCGACCCACAAAAAGTAAATAACGCTCCGTATATCTCTCTTAATAAAGTATTCACCGACAACGGCTTTTTATTGCCTGAAATAATTGCAAGCGATGAAGAACAGGGCTTTTTTGTGTTAAGTGACTTAGGAAATACACACTTAGCCGATAAGCTCGATGAGCCAAATAGAGATGAATATTACAAGCAATTAATCCGTTTAGCGGCAAGCTGGGCCAAAACACCTGAATCAGCAGCTATGCAAAATTATAATAAAGAATTTATTCACCTTGAGCTGAATATTTTTAGCCAATGGCTGGTTACTGATTTTATTGGCTTAACATTAAATACTGAGCAACAAACGCTTTGGCAGCAAAGCTGTGAGCTATTAACGAACGCTATGCTAGCGCAGCCTAAGGTGACGGTTCATCGTGATTATCACAGCCGTAATATTATGTATAGCAATGAGCAGTGGGCAATTATAGATTACCAAGATGCCGTGCGCGGGCCGCTGTGCTATGACTTAGTGTCGCTGCTACGTGATTGCTACTTTAAGTTGCCACAAGCACAGCTTAATCAGCTGCTTGAGTACGGCTATGAAGAATTTACAGCGCAAAAATTAATAACAGATACTTCTTTTGAGCAGTTTAAACAGTGGTTTGATTTAACGGGTATTCAGCGCCATTTAAAGGCAGCGGGAATATTTTGCCGGCTCTATTTACGCGATGGTAAAACCGGCTACCTTGATAATATTTTACCGACGTTGGATTACATTGTTGATGTTGCTAAAACCTATCCAGAGCTTGCAGCGTTAAGTGAGTGGGTAAGCAGCATTGTAATACCGCAGGTAACACTAAAATTAGCTAAGGAGCGCACATGAAAGCCATGATTTTAGCTGCCGGGCGCGGCCAGCGAATGATGCCGCTTACACAAGCTATGCCTAAACCTATGCTAAAAGTGGCGGGTAAACCGCTGATTGAGCACCATATTAATAACCTTAAAGCCGCTGGCATTACTAACATTGTTATAAACCTAGCTTGGCAAGGGGATAAAATAAAAAGCTATTTTAAAAATGGTGCTGAGTTTGGTGTGCGCATTGAATATAGCCAAGAGGCTGAGGGCGGCCTTGAAACCGCAGGCGGAATTATTCAGGCGCTGCCATTACTAGGTGAGCAATTTATTGTAATTAATGGCGATGTATACACAGATTACGATGTGAGTGCGCTTACACAATTGCACCTGCAAGACGGCGAGGCCCACATAGTGTTAGTAGAAAACCCACCTCATAACGAAAAAGGGGATTTTGCGTTAAGTCACTTATCGGCTGAGAGTCAAAAGTATACATTTTCGGGAATTAGCCGTTACCACGCTAATTTTTTTAAAAGTTTAGAGCCTGGCATACGCCCGCTTGGGCCAATACTGCGAGAAAAACTCGCCAAACAGGTTATCTCAACTGAGCTTTATATCGGTCAGTGGGACGATATAGGCACACCACAGCGACTCGCGCAGCTCAACGAGCGCATACAAAACACACTTTAATAGAGGCAGTTAATTAGATGTGGGGAAAAATACTCGGTTTTTGTTTTGGCTTTATGTTTGGCAAAATTTTTGGCGCCATTTTAGGTTTATACCTCGGCCATTTATTTGATAAAAGCTTAAAAAACGATTTTGATAAAGCCGGGGGCTTTTCAGGTTTGTTTAAAGGTGATGATGTAAACGAGCGCCAAGCGTTGTTTTTTTCGAGCTGCTTTGCGGTTATGGGGCATATTGCAAAGTCGAACGGTCGCGTAAGCGAGGTGCATATAAAAGCGGCAAGTATGTTTATGGATGAAATGGGGCTAAAGGGCGATGAGCGCCGCGAAGCTCAGCATGCATTTCAATCAGGTAAAGACAGCGACTTTTCGATTAAAGAAACAGTACATGACTTTAAAGAACGCTTTGCAAAACGTTACGACTTACTGCAACTGTTTTTAGAAATTCAAATTCAAATGGCGTTTTCTGATGGCGTGCTCGCAGAGCAAGAAAAACAGCTGTTACAAGAGGTAAGTAAGCAATTAGGTATTTCTAAAACCCATTTTGCTTTTATTCTTAAGCGTTACCAAGCTGAATTTAGTTTTAGACAGCAGCAACAACAGTATAGGCAACAGCAGCAAGGTCAAAGTAGCAGTTACCGTGAAGGTTCTGGTCATCATGTGCCCCCTAATAACAGCATGAACCGCTCACAGGCCTTGGCTTTATTAGGATTAAGTAGTGACGCGACGCAACGAGATATTAAAGTAGCGTATCGTAAATTAATGGCGCAGCATCACCCTGATAAATTAGTATCTCAAGGGCTACCTAAACACATGATGGAAGTAGCAGTTAAAAAAAGCCAAGATATTCAAGCGGCTTACGAGTATTTAAAAAAGGCGGCGTAAAAAACCGTCTATCACTTTAGTTAACCGTGCATGCTGCTCTGGCGCATCGCGCAGGCCAAAGAGTTGGCGCTGGCGGTAATCAAATTTAGCATTTCGATTTACCCAGCGCTGGCGGTTTTTAAGGCTCATAAGTATATCGGTATTGTCATTTGCATAGTAAATATCAAGCAAGGCGGGGGTCACCAGCGATGTGGTTTGCGCTAAACCTTTATTGCGCTGTGTATTAGGTAAATAACTACTTAAGCTTATAAACGCATCTATTCGCGAGTCAGGAAAATCGGCATAGTATTCTAGCAATACTCCCGCACTGGTACCTTGTGCTATGACGACAATATTATTTGGCTCACTCATTGCGTTTTGATAGAGCGCCTCATAACGCATTATTAAATTAGTTTTATAACTGCTTAGTACCTCGTTACTCACCAAATCAATGGCATTAACAAAGTGTGGCTCTTGAGCCGTTGTAACAGCACCGTCGCTGTTACTTTGCGCCGTTTTTGTTGGCTCTTCATTTTGCGCTTGCGTACTTGATTGCGTGCTTGATTGGGTATCTGCTTGTGAAGCCATTTTACTTGCTTGCCAATCTATATCGGGTACTGTCATGGCGTAGGTTGTGTAACCTAAATTAGTAAGCTCTTTTCGCAGGTAACTCATGCCAGCATTGCTGGTGGGGGTAGAATTCCAATCAGGGATGAGTAATACAATACCTCTAAAATCGCGGCTCATGTATTCGCTATACAAACTTAAAAATTCTGTATCACCAGCAAGTATGGGTTTAACTTCATCATTGGGTAGTAGACGTTTTATATCGCTATTTTCGATACTTGATAAAGAAGGTGGGGCTATATGCTCTGCAGCACTGGCATATGCGCTTAAGCATAACGCAGAGCAACAACATACACTTTGTAGCGTTTTTTTGATTAGCTGCGCAGATATCATAGTAAGCCCAAAACGTGAGTAATAACTAAGTATCGGCGCGCTAAGGTAAAAGTTTAGTACTAACTTTGCGGGCTTTATCTATTAAAAGTCGGGCTCTACCTCAAAGGTCAGTACTTGCTCGGTCGCGGGGTGTTTTAGTTGCAACATTTGCGCATGTAGTTGTAAACGTGGCGCCGCGGCTAGGGCCTCTTTATGGGCATAAAGTCTATCGCCCAGTATTGGGTGGCCAAGGCTTAGCATGTGCACGCGTAATTGGTGCGAGCGCCCCGTAATTGGCGTGAGCTCTACACGTGTTGCGCCCGCTTCTCGTGCAAGTATTTTAAAGTGGGTTAGCGAGGGCTTACCGTTTTCATAATCAACCATTTGCTTAGGACGATTAGGCCAATCACATATAAGTGGCAAATCAACCGATCCGGTATCTTGCTCAAGTTGGCCGTAAACACGTGCAATATAGCGTTTTGCAGTTTCACGTTCTTGAAACTGCATACTTAAATGCCTATGAGCTGCCTTATTCATTGCAAGGCAAAGTATGCCTGACGTTGCCATATCTAGGCGGTGCACTATTTTAGCTGTAGGAAAAACACGGTTAACGCGATTAATTAAGCTATCGGCATGTTTTGGATCTTTACCTGGGACGGTTAAAAGTTCGCTGGGTTTATTAACGATGAGCAAGTCGTCATCTTGGTGCAGTATTGTTAAATACGGACTCATTGGGGGATTGTAATTAACTAACACGGCCGACCTCAGTAATTTTGCAGGGCGCTATTTTAGGGGAGCGAGAGCAAAGGCTCAAGGAAAAGATAAAAGTTTAATTGCGTATTTTTCATGCTGGAGTAAAACTGCACCAGCTTAAAGTTATAGGAACACATTATGGCAAGGCAAAGTATTTCACTTACTGAACAGAATGATTTATGGCTTCGTAATTACGTTGAAAACGTGGGGGGATTACACAAATAAAAGTGAATTGGTGAATGATTTAATTCGCCGTGCAAGAAGAGCAGAAGCAATAAATGGTAAGCTTGCTAACTCAGAAAAAAGCGGTTTTAGTGATCAATCGACGTGCCGTTTGTGGCTCAGACAGCATCTATTATAGAGTTACAGAAATAGATATTGAAATAATGGCTATACTAGGTGGCTAAGATACTGATGAGTAATTGTAGAGGTGAATGTAAAAAGCACGGCCTGTAAACCGTGCTTTTTGAAGTGTAGTTTAGTTAAATATTGATCTAACTAACGGCTGATAGCTATAAACTAAACGCTCAAAAACCTTTAGTGTGAAACTACGATTAAGCGTATCGCATCAAGTTTTAACTGGGCTTTTTCTATATGCGTTGTCAGCTCGCTGCGCTGCTTATCGAAGAAGGTAATTTCTTCTTGGCGAATATTAGGGTTAATTTGCTTAAGCGCTTCAAGGCGAGCTTGTTCTTCACCTAAGGTGCTTTGCATTTTTTCAAGTGACGCACTGCGTATAACCTCAAGCTGTTGCTGAGCCATGTCTTTTGCGGTGTTGATCATTGGGTGAACCGCACCTTGTAAAGCGCCTGCTAATTTACTTGCAGTTTGACGACCAACGGCTGAAAGCTGTTGGTTAAAGCTATCAAACGCCACGTTTTCGCCGAGGTTATTACTGGCTTTATCAAGTAATATGCGAATAGGCGTTGGCGGTAAAAAGCGACCTACTTGCAGGGCTTTTGGTGCCATAGCTTCGGCTACAAATATTAGCTCAACAAAAAAGGTACCTGGTGGTAATTTTTTGTTTTTAAGTAAAGCAACAGAGGCACTACCAAAGTCATCATCACAAATCATGTCCATTGTGCCTTGCACCATAGGATGATCCCAGCTAATAAAATGTACGTCTTCTTGCGAAAGGGCGGTATCGCGGTCAAAGGTAACCGTCATGCCATCTTCTTTTAAGCTTGGGAACGATGCACTTAGCATATGCTCTGTTGGCTTTAAAATAATGGTGTTTTCGCCTTTGTCTTCTTGGCTTACTCCAAATGTGTCGAATACGTTGATCATGTAACTTGGTAACTCAAATTGGTTATCAAGTGCTTCAATTTCTTCAACCAATGAATCGGCAGCGCCTTGGCCAGATGAATGCAGCTCTAATAAACGGTCACGGCCACTTTCCATTTGTTTGCGTAGCACGGCATTTTGCTTTGCTACTTGCTCAAGTAGAGGGTCGAGCTCTTCTTCATCACAATTATGGGCAGCAATGTAATCAAGTAGGTCTTCACTAAATTCTTTATACAATAGCTGGCCAGTGGTAGATGTGCTTTCAAATGCATCAAGGCCTTCGTTGTACCAACGCAGTAATACTTCTTGCGCTGTATTTTCAAAATACGGCACATGAATATTAACATCTTTTGTTTGCCCAATACGGTCTAATCGGCCGATACGTTGTTCAAGTAAGTCAGGGTTTAGTGGTAAATCAAATAACACTAAGTGATGCGAGAACTGGAAGTTACGTCCTTCTGAGCCAATCTCTGAACACAGCAGTATTTGTGCATTGTCGTATTCATCGGCAAAAAAAGCTGCTGCGCGGTCGCGCTCTATAATCGACATGCCCTCGTGGAACACAGATGCTTTTATTGCTTCACGCTCACGCAAAATTTGCTCAAGGCTAATAGCGGTTTCGGCTTTGGCACAAATAAGCAGTACTTTTTCGTGCTTTAGGGTTTTAAGTGTTTCGATTAACCAATCTACACGTGGATCAAATGCGCCCCAGCTTGCACTTTCACCTTCAAACTCTTGAAATATTTTTTCTGGAAACAGCGCGCGTTGTGCGCTTAGCTCTGCACTTTGTATACCGCTCATGCTGCCAAGTACTGACATTGCTGTTTTATATTGCTTTGGCAGTGCCATTGGGTAAGCATGTAATTTACGGCTTGGGTAGCCATCAATTCCGCTGCGGCTGTTTCTAAACAAAATACGACCTGTGCCGTGGCGATCAAGCAGCATGTTAAGTATTTCTTTACGCGCCGGTAAATCACCTTGCTGAGCTTTTTCAAGCACATCGGTAATATCGGTTTCTTTTAATAGCTCAATGAGTGTGGCTTTGGCTGTATCATCAAGGGCTTGTGCTTGCAGTAGCTGATTTGCCGCTTCGGCAACGTCTTTGTAATTAGCTTCTTCTTCTTTGAATACGTCGTAGTCGTAAAATCTATCTGGGTCGAGCAATTGTAAGCGGGCAAAGTGGCTACGGTGACCAAGTTGATCAGGCGTTGCTGTTAATAGAATAAGACCCGGAATATCTTGGCTAAGCTCAGCCATGCGCTGATATTCGGTGCTCGGCTTACCATTGTTAATACTCAGGTGGTGCGCTTCATCAACAACTAATAAATCCCAATCAGCAAGTGTTGCTTGTTCAAACCAGCGTTTTTTCTTGGTTAAAAACTCAAGGCTGGTAAGCACTAGCTGCTCGGTATCAAATACGTTTGGCGAGTCTGCAAAGGCTTCGTCGCAGCGCTCTTCATCAAAAATAGAAAAACGTAAATTAAAGCGGCGTAGCATTTCTACTAACCATTGGTGCTGCAGGTTTTCTGGCACCACAATGAGTACACGGCTAGCACGGCCACTAATGATTTGTTGGTGTAAAATCATGCCGGCTTCGATGGTTTTACCAAGGCCTACTTCATCTGAGAGCAGTACACGTGGGGCAAAACGTTTACCTACTTCTTGTGCAATATAAAGCTGATGCGGAATAAGGTTAGCGCGCTGGCCAATTAAGCCTTTAATAGGCGATTGCTGGCGCTCAAATTGGTGTTGCCATGTTTGGTAACGTAAGGTGTAGCGATCAAAGCGATCTACTTGGCCTGCAAATAAACGATCTTGCGGTTTATTAAATTTAATAAAATGATCTAAAAAGGTTTCTTTTAGCTTTGCTTCTTCGCCGGTATCAACGCGAGTACCTACGTAGCAAAGTAGTTCACCTTGCACTTCAATAGACTCTACTTCTAATTCCCATTCTTCAACGCTTTTGATCACATCACCTGGATTAAATGCCACACGGGTAACCGGTGCTTCTGCACTAGAATAAACACGGTTTTCACCACTGGCAGGAAATAAAATGCTGACCTGGCGGCCTTCAATGGCAACTACGGTGCCTAATCCTAAATCTGACTCTGTATCACTGATCCAACGCTGACCTAAGGAAAAATTCATGTATGTCTCGTCTATGAAGAAAAAGGCGGCTATGTTACCTGTTACATAACACCACTGCAAGGCGCTATTTGACTCACTTTTAATTAATTTTATAAGTGCGAATTAATCCCATTAACAGTGCTAACAAATGGCTCTTTTTTAGGTAAATAAAAACTATATCGTGTTTGTAATAAAACGGACTTTTATGACAAATAGACTAAACTTAGATTATGCCTTAGCAATTAAGTATTGCAGGTTTGAATTTAGGCCCGTTTTACTTAATTATTTTGGTATAGCATAAAAATCATAAAACGTAAGGAAAGTGCTATGGAAAAAGCTTCGAACCTTGAAAGTAAAATGTATGTGCTAGACACCAATGTATTACTCCACGAACCCCTCGCTTATTTGTCTTTCCAAGAACATAACGTTGTCATTCCCATGACTGTTTTAGAAGAGCTTGACCACATTAAAGATAGAAAACACGACGTAAGCCGTGATGCACGAGTGGCTATTCGCGGCTTAGATGAGGTACTAAAAGACGCAACTCCTGAGCAAATGTTGCAGGGTGTTGCACTGCCTAGCAATAAAAAGGCAAATGCCAATTCCACCGGCACGCTCATTATTGTTAATGATCATCTTTTTGCAGATTCTATTTCTGGTTTACCGGGGGATGAAAACGACCACCGTATTATTAACTGCGCCGTGTATTTACAAAAACAGCACAGCGATTCAAAAATTGTATTGGTGACAAAAGATATAAACATGCGCCTTAAAGCAAAAGGTGCAGGCCTTAAATATGTTGAAGATTACCGTACCGACCAACTAATTGATGATATTGCTTTATTAACTAGCGGCTATAAAAAAATAGAGGGCGATTTTTGGCAGCACGTAGGGCAATGCGAAACACAGCAGCACGGCCGTGATACGTTTCATTATGTGGCTAAAAACTTAATTCCAGATGTGTTTTGCAATGAGTACATACTTGATGGCAGCGAGCACTTTGCTGCGCGGGTCAAATCTTACGATAACGAGCGTATTAAATTAAAAGATATTAGTGTTGAGCGTTTAATGCATCAGCAAGCGTGGGGCGTAAAACCTAAAAATATTTACCAAGGTATGGCACTCGACGCCTTGCTTGACCCTAGTATTGAGCTGGTTATTTTAACCGGCCCAGCTGGGTGCGGTAAAACATTACTGGCACTGGCCAGTGCGCTTGAAATGGTGATTGAACGTGGTATTTACGACAAGGTCATTGTAACGCGTAATACCCCAGAAATAGCTGAGTCTATCGGTTTTTTACCCGGTACCGAAGAAGAAAAAATGGCGCCGTGGTTAGCTGCAATTACCGACACCTTAGAGGTACTACACAAAGGAGACGAGAACCCAATTTCGAGTCGCAATTACATAATGGAAAAAGCCAATGTACAGTTTAAATCGGTGAACTTTATGCGTGGGCGTAGTATTCAAAATGCAGTGGTAATTTTGGATGAGAGCCAAAACTTAACGGCATCTCAGCTTAAAACTATTATTACCCGTTGTGGCGAGGGAACAAAACTAATTTGTAGCGGTAATTTAGCGCAAATAGACAGCAATTACTTAACCCCCGTTACCTCCGGCCTTACTTATATTGTTGAGCGTTTTAAAGACTTTGAAGGCAGTGCAACAGTTAATTTAAACGGGGTAGTGCGCAGCCGTTTAGCCTCCTTTGCAGAAGAAAATTTATAACTTGCGCAGAACAATTTGGCTCGATAGTCTAGTGGCTGACTATCGGGCCAAAACTTAGGCAAAACGTTGAAATTTTTACCTCTAAAAGACTATTACCGCTCTTTATTTGTAGCATTATTTGTTCCCTTATTTGTGGCATTTTTACTGTGTTTGCACTTGTATAATATAAAAGTTGAGCGCGCCATAGAAAAACGTCAAGCCGATTTTGAGCAAGTGTCGGCTCAAGTTAGCCATATAATGAGCTCGGTAAATGACTTTTTTGACAATGCCTTTATATCGTATCAGCAGCCTAGTGTTGAGCAGTTCAATCGCAACTTACTAGAAGGTATTAATCAATACGACAATTACTACTACCGCCACTTTAGCGAGCGCCAAGGCGAAATAGTCGGTAAAGGGCAGTTTGCTTTTTCTAACCGTGCGTTGATCCAATGGCAGCAAGCTACAACCCTAAGCCCAACGTTTAATACCGCGTTATCGCTTATGCAATCGTTATCGGCCGTTGCCTATGTTGATGATTCGGGGTTTGCCTATGTGGTAAGGCGTAATAAAAGCCAAAGCACTATGCTTAATAAAATTTTAAATGGTAATTTTAAGCCCACATTTATACCTGGCCAGCTTACCTCAAGCGCCATTGTTAAAATACGCGATAGCGCTTATTTTGCTATTGGCCGTAAAAAACAACCTAATTCGTCAGACTACATCATTTTAATATACGATTTAGAGGCCATGTCTAGCTGGCTTAAAAAGGTGGCACCAAGCGAAGGCGAATATGTGTTTATGAACCAGTCGCATCAAGTGATAGCCAGCTCTGTTAAGCAGTTAAATGAAGCAACAGCCTTAAAAGATTATTGGCCTGAATTAGCCCATAACAATGAAAAAATAAACTTAGTTAATAACAAAAATGCGCAGTTTTTTATGCAAGCAATGGGGAACCTGCCCATTCATGCCGCCTTTTATGAGCCGCAAATAAAAGTGATCACGCCAATTAGGTATGAAGTTCTTTTGGAGTTTGCGTTTTTAACGTTATTTTTAAGCTTAATGTTTGCGGTATTTTTTTGGTTAAGCCAACGTATTTTTGTTAGACCTATGACTCATTTAATGCAATATTTTGAACAAAATGAGGCCCCTAAAGCCGCGCTTTCTAATTACCCCATTCCTTTAAATTGGCAGCCTTGGTTTTCTCGCGTTAAATATGTATTTGATAAAAATGCACAGTTAGTTGAGTCGCTCCAAGAGGCTAATAAAGAACTTGATGAGCAGTTACAGCTGCAATCTCAAAAGCTAAAACGCAGCTACGAAGCAAAAGAGCGACACCTAGCGCTATTAAATACTATGCTAAATAGTGTGCCTGATCTTATTTACTTTAAAAATATTGATGGCTCTTTTTTAGGCTGTAATAAAGCATTTGAAGCCTATGTAGGCAAAGAGCAAGCCATCCTAGTAGGTAAGCGTATTGAAGATTTAGACAGCGACGATTTACAGTTAAGCCTACTAGAAAAGCAAGTTTTACAAACCAAAAGTAGTATTGAGCAACGCATAGATAGCACCGACAAATCGTATCAATTAACGATTGCCCCATTTTATAACGAGCACCAGCACTTATTAGGCACTATGGGAATTGGGCGAGACATTACTGAGCAGCAGCAAACTCTATCGGCGTTAAAAGCGTCAGAATCTAAATTTAGAAGTGCAATAGAGTTTGCAGCAAACAGTGTGGTGTTACTTTCGCTTGAGCACACCATATTGCAAGTTAACAAAGCGGCTCGTAAGTTATTTTCACAGCAAGATATTTTAACTGGTGAGCCACTAAAAATGCTGTTTGATGAGGCGCAGTGGCAAGAAATAAAAAATGCGCTTTGTCACTTATTAGATGATAAAAAACGGGTTTATCATTTAACGCTCTCACAAGGAAAACTAACAAGTTGGCTGCAGCTGAGTGTGTCGCTGGTGTGGGATGAAAGCCGTGATCCCTCTTATTATGTTATTCATATTCAAGATGTAAGTGCGCTGACTAAAGCTAAGCATGACGCAGAACGCGCAACAATAGCTAAAAGCCGCTTTATTGCTAATCTAAGCCATGAGATCCGCACCCCTCTTAACGCTGTGTTAGGGCTGTTAGATATGATAGTAGAGCAAGGCTTAAAAAATAAGCAGCTGCAACAAACTAAGCAGGCTAAAAACGCAGCACAAAGCTTATTATTAATGCTAAACAGAATGCTCGATTTTGCCCGTGTAGAAAGTGCGCAAGCGCAAATTAAACCGGTGCCTTTTTGCTTAGTTGAACTGATTGATATTTGTGAGAGCTTAACAGCGCCATTGTGCCAAAACAAAGGGTTAAGCTTTAATATTGAAATAGATCCACTCATTAACCCCGCGCTGGTGGGGGATTCAATACGTTTGCAACAAATATTAGGTAACTTACTTACCAATGCCGTTAAGTTTACTAATAAAGGCAGTATTACCTTAAAAATGGCGCTTGAAGAAAATGACGTTTTAGATCAGCAACGTATTTGTTTTCACGTAATAGACAGTGGTGTAGGTATTGCTAAAGCTGACCAACGACGACTGTTTGATGCTTTTACTCAAGGCGATGAATCCTCTACGCGTATTCACCAAGGGGTCGGGCTTGGACTTGCTATAGTTAAACATGGTGTAGCCTTAATGGGCGGCGAAATTGCAATTAATAGTGACAAAGGTCGTGGATGTGAGTTTTTCTTTACTCTAGCGCTTGCGGTAGATACGGCTAAAAATAGTGTATTTATACCTAATACATTAGCCATTGTCAGCGATGACACTGTACAGCTAAACGAAGTGGTTAATGCCTACTCACAAGTGGTAGCTATTGATTTAGAAGAGGCGCTTCGCTACCCAATAAAGCTTGCTGATGCACAGCAACTGATTATTGATGAAACCACATTGAACGATTTATTAAAGGTTGAATCTATACACGAAACGCTCAGTGGCAACTCATACCCTGTGGTTGTGGTGAATCACGAACACACTTTAGCATTGCCTTGTACTACGCAAATTAACGCACAACATGTTAAAGCTACGGCGTTAGCTCAGCGCTTGATTAGCTTAAATGCTAATGCGGGGGCGGAGCCACCTAAAGCCGCTGAAAATAATGAAGAAGTAAAAAAAGATATATCGGGTCTACTTATTATGGCGGTTGATGATAACCCGCTTAATTTAGACATTATTAGCAGTGTGCTAAAACAGGCCCATATAAATGTAATAACGGTTACCAATGCGCCAGATGCAATAGAGCTGCTACAAATATTAAAACCAGATTTAATTTTGATGGACGTGCAAATGCCGCATATTGATGGTTGCCAAGCAACGCAATTGATTCGCCAACAGTTTGACGCGCGCCAGCTGCCTATTTTCGCTTTAACAGCACATTGTGAACCTGCAGATGTTGAGCGCTCACTTAGTAGCGGCATGAATAAGCATTTGACTAAACCTGTGGTTGCAACTGTGCTGTTAGATGCAATTAGAGACGTAGACTTTATAAAACCTAAGTTTTATGACCAAAGCTTTGCGCTCACCCAGTTTAATTTTGATGAAAATTTACTGGCAACCATGGTCGGAAAGTTTGCCAAGCTGTGTGAAACGCAGTTAGAACAAATTGAAGAAAACACCCAGCGAGATGAAGTGGTACGCTTAGTGCATAGCATTAAAGGCGTGGCGGGTAACTTAGGTTTTATTAGGCTTTCATTGTGTGCAAAACAATGTGAAACGCACCTTAAAACAACTAACGAGCCGCTTCAGCACACTTTAAAAGAGCTAATCATTCAGCTAAAGCAAGTGATTATATTTATTGAAACCTTAGGGGGACGGGATGTCGAAAAAAGCTAAAATACTGATTGTGGATGATGATCCCCTTAACCGGCTGGTGCTTGAAAAAACACTGGGCACGGAGCATGACGTATTTTTAGTCGAAAGCGGCGAAAAAGCGCTCACCTTTATTAAATCTAATCAGGTCGATTTAATTATTTTAGATGTGGTGATGCCAGGCATTGATGGTTATGAAGTGCTTGTACAGCTTAAAGAAAACCCTATTACTCAGTCTATTCCTATTGTGTTTATATCGGCTAATAATAGCCACACCGATGAAGCAAAAGGACTTGAATTAGGTGCAATGGATTACATCACTAAACCCTTTAATGCGTCTATAGTCAAAGTGCGGGTACGCAACCAATTACTGATCAAGCAAAAAAATGATTTGTTAGAAATGCTTGCCTCAATTGATGGTTTAACGGAAATACCCAACAGGCGTTATTTAGATGAAAACCTCTCTCGTGAATGGCGCAGAAGTAAACGTAATGGCTCGTGTTTGTCTGTTTTATTAATGGATATAGATCACTTTAAGCGTTACAACGATTGCTATGGCCACCGAGCGGGGGATGAGTGTTTAAAGCAGGTTGCCCAGGCGTTAGCAGCGCAATGTGAGCGTAGTACTGACTTTATTGCCCGCTACGGGGGGGAAGAATTTGCAGCGGTATTACCCGATGTTAATAAACAACAGGCATTAGCATTTGCCCAAAAGTTAAGAAAAGCAGTAAACAGCCTCAATATAGAGCACAAAGCTTCGTTAAATGCAGATCACATAACAATCAGTATTGGCATTGCTAGTATGGAAAACGGCAATGCAAGTGCCGAACAAGCCTTGCTTGAACAAGCTGACCTAGGGCTATATGCCGCAAAAGATGCAGGGCGCGATCAGGTGGTTGCGCTTAACTTATAATGTGGCTGTGTTTATATTAAAGCGTTATTTAAATCGGCCCCACACGTTAATGTTATTACCTAGCGGGGCGACTTTACGCTACTAACGCGTTGTTATTTTGTGATCATGCCCAGCGCGCTTTCACCAATACCTACCAATTTATCATTTTTAAATACCAATGGCGTGCATTCATCTTTTGTTGTTTTGCCATCAGAGTGAATGCTGTTAGTCACGTAAAACAGTACCTGATACACATCATCGTCTTTTTTCAATAGCTCAGTGAAGTTTGGCGTTTTTAATTGCGCTAAAACAGATTGGTAGCTGCTATCCATTGTTAAATCTGCAATCGCTTCACGGTTTTTTTTATGCTGATGTTGCCAGCTTGATGAGTCGTTACCTGCCCAGTGCGTTTCTGCTTCGCCATCTGACACGGCAATAACACAGCCTGTTAAAAACGGAGCAATAAGAGCAGCAGCTAAAAGTGATTTTTTCATTGTTATAGTCCTTGATGAGTTTTAATTTAATTATTTACTTATCAGGAGCAAGTAATAGGCCAATATAACAAAGTTATAAAATTCATAGGGTTAGATTGTGGTGGCTATTTTTAAGTGATTAATTATAAAAATCATTAGCAAAAACAGCCACTTTTTAGGTTTTTTAACGATTAAGCTAGCCTGCGTTTATTTAGCATAGCGAAAACACGTTACAGCTATTTACTAAATAGAATAAGGCACTTTGAGGCAGGTAAAACCTAGCCTCAATGCGGCTAATTATTATTGCAAATTGTTATTATACCAAGCGGTTACGAGACTCGCCGTTAGTAAAGGCTGCAATATTTAGGCTTACCTCATTAATTAAGCGTACGATTGACTCTGTGCTGGCCCATGCAATGTGAGGTGTAAGAAGCAAGTTTTCGCCTGTGTAATTAGCCAGCGGGTTAGAAGGCTCTGCCGGCTCTTTAGTAAGTACATCCACACCCGCACCGGCAATTAAATTTTGCTCTAGGGCTGTGACTAAGTCGGCTTCATTTATAATGCCACCACGGGCGGTATTGATAATAATACTGCTGGGTTTCATCATTTTTAGCTCATCTAACGAAATTAAATCACGTGTTTCATCAGTAAGCGGGCAGTGCACGCTAATTATATCAGCGGTTTCTAATACTTCTTCAAAAGGTGTACGGCCTTCTCTACAAGAGGCGCCTTTACGCTCTGCAACCACTACATTGGCTCCAAAAGCTTGCGCTACTGTCGCCACACCTTTACCTAGCGTTCCGCCGCCTATAATGGCAAATGTTTTACCTTGTAAATCATTAAAGCTGTAATCTAATCTGCAAAACATCTCGCTTTTTTGCCAAGCGCCTTGCTGGCAGTCGCGCTGGTAGCGGTGTGTATTACCTAATAAATTAGTCACTAACGAAAACGTGTGCTGTACAACCGAAGGGGTTGAGTAGCCTGCTACATTGGTAACGGCAATACCAAATTCTTCAGCGGCGTTTAAATCAACATTATTAGTGCCTGTTGCACTTACGCAAATAAGCTTAAGCGTTTTAAGTTGGCTTATCGTATCGCGATTTAGCACAACCTTGTTGGTAATAAGGACGTCCGCGCCTTGGCTGTGAGCAACAACTTGCTCAGGTGACGTAAGTTCGTAAGTAGTTAGCTCACCTAGTTCTTCAATGCAAGTTAACGAGGTTTTAGCTAAAGTAGCGTTATCGAGAATGGTGATTTTCATTGTGTGTCCTATCTAAATGCGTACCGTAAAATGGCAGAGCGTTTAAGGTACTACGAATACACACCTTTGTTAATGCTATTACTACCAAATGCTTAGTACAAAAAGTCAGGTTGCTGATAAAAGTTTAAATTGGCTGGTCTGCCCACTCAAATATAAATAACATGATATTTTAGCGGGCTATATCGCTGGGGCCTGTTTATTTTTTGAGGTTGAACTCACTTTCCTTTGAAAGGTCAACAAGCCTTATTAACGTTGATAAAACTAAAAAACAATGCACCAACCCCTTTTTGTGTGGTCATAGACTGAAATGGCTCGCAAATAAGCATAACCAAATGGCTATTTCTTATTTAAGAGTGGCTGAGTTATAATCAAAATTATATATAAACGGTACGTTTTGCGTGCCGTTTTTTAACATTGTAGATGCAGTAATGAGTGAATTAGAAGATAAGTACGCAGACATAAGACCTTACAACGACGATGAAGTTGCGGCCTCGCTAGCGCGTTTAATTAACGATAATGCGTTTATAGATGTAATAGCAAAGTACAACTTACCGCGCTTTATATCCGCTATGCCTTTTATTGCTCGTACACTGGTGAGAAGCCAGTTACGAAAAAAATGGGGTAAATTTACGAGCGTTGAAGATGTACAAAACGAAGTTGCAAAGTATTTAGATAAACTTATAAAACGCACTACCTCAAAAGTTACCTTTTCGGGTTTAGACAAATTAGACCCGCAGCAGGCGTATTTATTTATATCAAACCACCGCGACATAGTGCTGGACCCTGCACTTGTTAATTGGGGTTTGTATCAACATAAAATGAAGACGGTGCGTATAGCAATTGGTGATAACTTATTGCAAATACCGTATATAACCGAGCTGATGCGCTTAAATAAAAGCTTTATCGTTAAGCGCTCAGCCAAAGCACCTAAAGAGATGCTTAAGGCGCTTACGCAGTTGTCGTCGTATATTTATGACTCGTTAACAGCAGGAAATTCTATTTGGATTGCGCAAAAAGAAGGGCGTGCAAAAGACGGCTTTGATCAAACAGATCCGGCACTTTTAAAAATGCTGCAACTTAATGGTCGTAAACAAAAGAAAGAATTTGGCGAGTACATTAAAGAGTTAAAAATTGTTCCGGTGTCTATTTCCTATCAGTATGAGCCTTGTGCAATTTCTAAAGCAAAAGAGCTTTATCATAAACAGCAGCACGGTGAATACGTAAAATCAGCAGGCGAAGACATAGCAAGTATTGTTGAAGGATTTAGCTCTGCTAAAGGGCATGTACACTTAGCATTTGGACAACCGGTTGAAAGCGGCTGCGATGATGCTGATGAGCTGGCGCAAACAATTGATAAGCACATTGTTGAGTCTTTTTACTTACACCCAGGAAATTACATTGCCGGTGGGTGCAAGCAAGCAGTTATTGATGAGCCCGATACCGCCACTTTTGAGCAGCGTTTAGCCTTAGTGCCAGAAGAGCTAAAGCCACTTGTTTTAGCTATGTATGCAAAGCCATTTCAACGCAAAACTGAAATCACAAACAAAGTATGTGAGCAAAGCCATTAGGCATCTGCGTTGGCAAATAGCGTAATAAAGCAGCGTAAACGCTGCTTTTTTTTTGTGCATAAATAACGCTATACTCATACAAAGCAATTAATCTACTTAGGGGGCGCAATGCAACAAATTGAAATATTTGATATTCCAAGCCCCTGTAAAAGTATTTGCCAAGTAAACAACCGAGGTTATTGCAAAGGCTGCTACCGAAGCCGGGATGAGCGCTTTAATTGGAACGCGTTAAGTAATGCGCAAAAAAAGAAAGTACTTAGCTTGTGCCAACAACGTTACAAACGGTATTTACAAAAACGCCAAGCTGCGCAATCACAAGCCACTTTAGATAAACAACAAGGCTTTGAATTTTAAACCTTGCTGTACATGCTAGAGTTTTAAATTGTATTTTGCGCGCAATGCGCGACTAGTGCCGTTATCGTGTAGTTTATTTAAAGCATTCAATAATTTACTTACCAAAGCCGCGTGCTTTTTATGTACATAGTGATAGAGCGAAAATGTACTTAGCAGCTGGGTTTGCATACAGGTCTCTGGCAGGGAAAAGTTATCGGCTTTAAGCACAAAGTCGAGCATAATTACCCCATCAACTTTATGCTGGGCTAGTAGGTTAAGTTGGGTCGTAATATTTTTTACTTCAATAATATTGCCGTTAAACTTATGCTCATTTAAGTAATGGTGTTGAACTGGATAGCCTGATAAAACCGCAATACTATCGAGCTTATCGAGTGTATTGGGTTGGCAGTTTTTAAACAGTAAAAGCTTATAGTCAAACAGTGGGTAGTTAATTCTGATCAGGTTTTTATTGTCCGCCTCTATACTCATATCGCGGCCAAGCTGGCCATCTAACACCCCATTATTGGCTGCTAATAAGGCATTTTGGCGATTAAAATCAATTATGTGTACTTCATAATTAAGTTCTTTATAGGCTAATGTGAGTAAAGCGAGCGCATAGCTTGCTTGAGCTGAGTCGGCCGGGCGGTTAAATATAACGCTATTGTGATTGGCGAGTGTAATTTTACTAAAAAATAAAACGACTAATAAAAACAAAGCATTGAGCTGTATCTGCAAGGTTACTTCCGTTTAAAATGAGGACAGGGCAAATGATCGCAGCGAATAATACCAAAATAGTCTGGTTTTTGCCCATGTTTGTTGCTTTTTAAACAGTAAATGGGTTCAAATATACGTATAATAAATGCGGATAACTAACCGTACTTAGGAGTGGTTGTGAGTTTTAATTTATGTGCTTTACCCCGAGAGCAAAAATACCAGATTCAATTAGATTACGAAGCCTCATTTTGGGCTTATCAAATTAAACGTAATAAAAAAACACGTGAGCAAGTTTATAATACGATTCATAGCCGCCCAGTGGCAGAGCAAACGTTTTTAAAGCAACAGTTTGAGCAGTATTTGGCGTTAATGCTAAGCTAATATATGTATACAGTACAAAAGTTAGACACACTTAAGATTCCATTAGTTAATAAGTTTTATGCACTGTATAGCGTAAGAGGACGTGCTAATAAGCAAGATCAGGTTTGGGTTGTTTACAGTGAAATGCAGATAGTTGCGGCGTGTCGGATACAAAATAAACACGATTTTTTATTTTTATCGACCGTATTTGTTGCCCCGCAGCACCGTGCAAAAGGGCTGGCAAAGCAACTAGTATGCGCTGCTATAAAACAGCAAAGCATGCCGCTTTACACCTTTGCTTATAAAAATATTACAGCTTTATATACGAGTCTTGGTTTTAACCAAGTATTAACATATACTCCTGGTTTAAAAGCACTTTTTGATATTTATACGCATCGAAATATAGTCGCACTCGAATACTTATAACAAAAACAACGGATCAAGCCATGAGTAAAGGCGTTCATTGGATCATTAGTTGCTGTATAGCTTTAATCGCTATATTTAGTTGCCAAGTTGGCGCACAGGTTAAACGTTTATCCCCCAGTGAAGGCCTGTCGCAAAGCTATGTGAACACTATGCTGCTTGATGATAACGGTTACCTATGGCTCTCTACCGAAGGGGGGTTAAACCGCTATGATGGTTATCAAGTTGTTTCAATTAATGGCCCTAATGGCGAGCTTGAAGAAGCCATAATTGATTGTATTTACCAAGACCCCGCAGGCAATATTTGGATAGCCTCATTACTTGCCGGCTTATTTAAATACGACCCAAGTACCGACACCTACCAGCAATTTATTTCTCAACCTACCAGCGAAAAACAAATTTTAAGCCAGTCGGTATTTAGTATGGCCGCGGTTGATGACAAAACCTTATGGATTGGGCGTGGTCGCGACTTTGCTAAATTAGATATTGAAACAGGTAAAATAACCAGCTTATTTGAGCTGCCTAAAGAATACGAAAACACCTTAGTAAGAGAGCTTTTTCATTACAATGGGTATATTTTTATAGGCACAAGCCATGGGGCGTTTGTATTTGATATCGCCTCTGAGCAAATTAGGCCGCTGCAGCATTTAAAAAGCAAAGCTGAGCATATTTATCAAAACAACGTTAAATCGTTTTCGGTTATTGAAAATAATCAGTTGTTAGTAGGCACCGTTAAAGGCTTGTATCAAGTTGATATTAGCGACTTGCCAGGCATGTTTGAACGCCCCGACATAGCATTTAAAAACCAAGCCGTTATTGCCGATTTAAATGTATGGCGCATCATCAACGAAGGCGAAAAGCTAGATCTGGCGACTAATAAAGGGCTCTTTAAATTTGATTTAAATAGCAAAGAGTTGGTAAAAAATACACGTATTACACAAAGTAAATACAGCCTATCTGATACCAGTATGATAGACATGGTAAAAGATAAATCGGGGGGATATTGGCTCGCTACTAAAACCGATGGTGCATTTTATCTGTCTAATAATACCTATCACTTTAGCAATATAGATGGTAGTAAACTGGGTGGCGATGGCCTTTCACATCCTTCGGTTTGGGGCATTACGGAGTATGGCAACAGCCTATGGCTGGCAACGCATAATGGCTTAACCGAAATTGATTTAGCCACTAACACCAGCCAAGTTTACTTAAAAAACCACAAAGTAGACTTACTGACTACCGAATTTAGCGTGTATGAAATTATTCCTTATAAGCAAAAGCTTTGGTTACATACAAACCGTGGGCTGTTTGAGTTTGACCCCATAACGCATCAAATTAACGAGCCAACAATAACAAACCCCAACAATAGAGCCTACATAGAAGGCTGGGTACACGGCGTAACCTTAATGCCTAACGGTGATTTGTACTATGTGCACTCAGATCACGGTATGTTTGTATATAATATTGATACTCAGCAGATCACCCGATTAGAAGGGGCCTTTAGCAAAATAGAGCCGTTTTTGGCGCATGGTTTTTCGCCAGCGCTGGCAACCAAGCCTGATATGCCCCTGTTTTTTAATGCGGGTATTTTATACCAGGTAAACCCAACCACATTAGCATTAAACACCATTTATAAAGTGCCAAAACAGCACGATAACGTGGCTATTAATGTGCTTTCTTACGTGGTCGATAACAACAATATTTTATGGATTTCACTATCTAATTTTGGCCTGATTGGGCTTGATGCAGCCAGTTACAAATTGGTACACACGATTGACTTAGAAAAAATAAGTTAGGTACCTTACTTTATGACATGGTGCTTGATGATAATGGCATGATTTGGATGAGCAGCCATAAAGGCATATGGCGACTAAACCCAGAAACACTTCATTTTCAGCAGTTTACTACATCTGAGGGGCTGCTTTCTGCTGAGTTTAACAGCAGTGCCATGGCGCATTTAAGCGATGGGCGCATTGCCTATGGCAGCTTAAAGGGCATTACATATTTTCATCCGATGGAAAATCAAAATTACCACTCATTAATTGATCATGTAAATATAACGCGAGTTGATTTAATGTCGCGCGACTTATCTATCGATTTAAAACAGCCATTAAATGAAATAGTCCTCAACCATGATGATATCGGTTTAGAGGTAGCGTTTTCGGCGATGGCCTTTAGCTATCAAGAGCGCATAATTTATGAGTACCAGCTCGATAACGGCCAAAAAACCTACACCCGTAATAATAATCGGGTGTTATTCCCTAAATTAAATCCAGGTAATTACCAGCTCAAAGTATGGGCTAAAGATCCGTTAACCGGCGAGTACACGCCGCCTGCAGTGCTAAAAATTCGTGTTAAGTATCCCCTGTGGCGAGCGCCATATTTTATGGTGCTTTATGGCGTTTTGTTTATCGCATTTATTGCTTTTTGGGTAATGCGCCGCAACAAAATTCAGCGCATATTACTGGCCGCTAATAAAGAAAGTAAAGAAAGTGAAGCGCGATTAAAACTAGCCTTAGAGGGTAGTGAGTCGGGCATGTGGGATTGGCAGTCAACATCGAGTAGTATTTACCAGCCGCGCTTATGTAATGAACTTGGGTATGATCAAGAAAGCGTGAGCCTAGATGATTACCTAGCTAAAATTCACCCGCAAGATAAAGCGCTTTTCAGATTAGAATGGTTAGAATTTTTATCAACCGATAAAGGCTACTTTAATTGCACTTATCGTTTACGCCACGCTAAAGGCTATTGGCGTTGGTATAAAGACTTTGGCAAAGTGGTGGAATGGAGCGGACAACTTCCTAAAAAAGTAGCGGGTACTTACACCAATATGACCCGCGAAATGGTGTTTGAAGAGCATGCCCGTTTATTTACCGCTGCGTTTGAGCAAACCCGTGATTGGGTATTTATTCTTGATAAAAACTTTACGGTTCGCGCCTCTAACAAATCGTTGCAAACGGCCTTTAACTTTCCTAGTGAGCCACGCTCTAGCCGCGCCCTTAATTTAGGTATATCGCGAAGTAATCGCTTTGACTACTTACGGATAATGCAAAAGCTGAATGTGGGTGAGCATTTTTCCTGTGAAGACTTAGTCACCCTAGCCAGTGGTGAGCAGCGCCATGTGTTAGTAAAAATAAGTGCAGTGGCCGACACCGAGCACCGTTTAAGCAGCTACGTTATTATTTTAACCGACATTCATGCGCAAAAATTGGCTGAAAATGAGCTTCATATTTTAGCCAACTATGACTCATTAACCGGTTTGCCTAACCGTATGCTGTTTAACGACAGGGTTGAGCATGCGATTGAGCAAGCGCAAAATCATCAATGTAAAGTGGCTATGCTGCACATAAACATTAAGCGGTTTAAATACTTTAACGACTCATTTGGACGTGAAGCGGCTGATGAGCTAATAAAGCAAGTGGCTAAGCGTATTAAGCGCTCCTTGCGTCCTTCTGCAAGTGTTGCGCGCTTTGGTGGCGATGAATTTGTGGTGCTGGTGGAAGATGTGCAGCAAATTGAAGAAGTATTACTTATTTGCTCTAAATTAATAGACTCTGTAAGCCAAAATATGGAATTTAATGGCCAGGTGGTAAACGTTAATTTAAGTATCGGAGTAGCAATAGCGCCTGATGACGCCGCAGATCATGCTGCGCTGTTAAAAGCTGCCAGTATAGCTTTGTACCATGCAAAAGAGTCTCTCGAAAGCAGTTATAAGTTTTACAAGCAAGAGATGAATCAACATGTACAAAAAGCCCTGCATTTAGAGTCTTTGCTAACTAAAGCGTATCAAGAGCAAGAGTTTTGTAATTACTACCAGCCTATAGTGAATGCGCACACTCAAAAAACCGAAGGTTTTGAAGTGCTGTTACGCTGGCCAGAAAACACTTTAGTGCCCACGCAAGAGTTTTCTTTAGCGGCTGAGAGCATAGGGTTAATAACAAAAATTATGCTGCAAACCTTTGCCCGTGCGTTGCAAGCCCTTAAACAATGGCGTGAGATTTCACCTCAGCTGTACTTGTCGATAAACCTCTCTGCACTTGATTTTGAATACGAAGAGCTTGTAACCGACATACATAAAGCGCTGAGCCACGCTAATGTGCCCTCAGAAGCCATAGTGTTTGAAATTACCGAGTCTATTTTAATGCGCGACTCTAAACATGCGCTGCACAGTATGGAAATGCTGAAAAAGCTTGGCTGTAAACTCTACATGGATGACTTTGGAACAGGCTATGCCTCATTAACGTATTTAAAGCGTTTTCCTATCGATGTACTAAAAATAGATAGAAGCTTTGTGCAAGATATTGGTGTGGACTCGGATGATGAAGCCATTATTCAATCAACGCTTACCTTAGCTCATAGCTTAGGTAAAGAGTGTGTGGCAGAGGGCATTGAAAACAAACAACAGCTGCAGTTTTTAAAGCAGTTAGGGTGTAAGCATTTTCAGGGCTATTTATTTAGTAAGCCAGTACCTAAAGAAGCTGTTCCCGAACTGATCAAACAAGATTGGGGCAACATATTTAACCAGTAAAAATAAGCTTATTGGCGTTTACCACAGTGGCGGCAAAATAAATGGCTGTTGCGTTGATTAAGCTGCGTTTTAATTGCTTTATTGGCCTCAAGCTTACTTAAACCTAACTTGTAGCGCAGCTCCTCTAAGTGCAAACGCTGTGAGTCATCTAAACTGCCTTGGTGAATTTGCTCATGTACGGCATCTTCAAAAAATTGCCGGCGTTTACGTATTTGCTCCGAAAAACTAGAGGCAAGCAAGCCTGTAGGAATTGCCACCATTCCCATGCTCACCAAAGTGACTACGCCACCAAATAGTTTACCAAGTGGCGTTAGCGGTACAACATCACCATACCCAACCGTAGTGAGGGTCGCCATAGCCCACCACATAGCCGCAGGAATAGAGCCAAATTTATCTGGCTGAATATCGTGCTCCAATAAATAAATACCGCAGGAGGCAAGTATTAGCAGTACCGACATAATAAAAAACGCGGCCAGTAACGAGCTCGCTTCGTCTTTAAATGCTTGTAATAACAACTGCATTGCACGTGAATAACGAGTAAGTTTAAATACTCTTAACAGCCTTAATACACGTAAAAAACGCAAATCCAGAGGAAACACAAACATTAACAAGCTGGGTAAAATGGCTATTAAATCGATAAGAGCCAAAGGTGATAAAAAGTAATGCAGCCGGCGTTTTGCGTTTGAACCTTTTATAGCTGCGTATTTGCTTTTATCGACACAGGCCCAAAGCCTTGCAAGGTATTCAAGGCTAAAAATAGCCACCGAAATAACCTCTAATAGTAAAAACTGCGGGTAATATACTTTGTTTATACTCGGTACTGATTCCAACACAATGGCAATAACGTTAAGCATAATTAAAGCAATCAGCGCGGTGTCGAGTATATGCCCCGCTTTTCGGTAATCGCCAGTCCCTTCAAATACCTGCGCTAAAGTTTGCCTTGCTGTGCTGCTCATGTGTTTAGCTTTAACAGCATATTAATACTGCCTTCTTCAAAATCACGGCTAATAGTAAAACCTAACTTACGGGCAAGCTCAATCATGCCGGTGTTCTCAGGCAGTGTTATGCCTTCAATTACTTCTACGCCTTGGCGCTTACAATGATTTATTGCAGCGCTCATAAGCAGCCTGCCAAGACCTAAGCCTTGGTAGTCAGAGCGAACCACGGTTGCAAACTCAGCATGTAAATTATCAGGGTCCATAATAACGCGTGCTACACCTAGGGTGCGGCTTTTACCTTCAAAGCGCTGGCATACAATAAAGGCCATTTCTCGGTCGTAATCTATTTGTGTCATTTTTGCGAGCTGGTCGTGGTTAAACTGGGGCAGCTCACCAAAAAAGCGTTTGTAACGATCTTCTTTATTGAGTGATTGATCAAACTCTTGGTGGGCTTTTTCATCCTCTGGACGAATAGGCCTTAATGTAGCTCGTGTATTATTTTTAAGGGTTACTTCTTCTACAAGATCAATAGGGTAAGGGCGAATACATAAACGTTTACGATCGCTGCGTGCCTGATAGCGATTAACACTAATTGTGGCATCAAGCACCAAAAATTGCCCATTACTGGCTAAAATAGGATTAAGTTCCATGGCACTTATATCGGGCTGATCGACAACAAGTTGAGATATACGTGTGAGCAGGGCGCACAAGCGATATTTGTCGACTTTTTCTGGCAAAATGCGATCTTTTAATACGCCTTTATCGTTTGCGGCTGCAATGAGGTATTTAGCTAAGTTCATATTAAGCGGCGGCAAAGCAACGGCTGCTTGGGCATACTCTAACCCATTACCCGCTTCACCAAGTAATATAACAGGGCCAAAATTAGGCTCAGTTTTAATGGCGATTCGCAGTTCATTAGCGCCGGCGCGCGGCGCCATTTTTTGCAATGAAAACCCTTCAATAACAGCATCTGGATAGGTGTTTTTAATTCGTATCAGCATGGCAAAGGCGGTTTGTTCAACCTCGTTTGCATCGTTTAAGTTAAGAACCACGCCCCCTACTTCTGATTTTGAGGCAATACTTGGGCTAATCAACTTTAACGCTACCGGAAAACCTAGTTCAATTGCTTGCTCACGCGCCTCTGTGGGCGTGTAGGCTACTTCTGTTTGAATACACTCAACACCATAATGACTAAGAATTTGGCTTGCTTGATGAGTGGGTAAGTAGCTTTGCTCTTCTTCTAAAAATTCGTTAATGAGCGTAGTGGCCGCTGATTTATTTATTTTTGCATCATCGGTATTTGATTCGGGTGTTTGCGTTAAATGTTTTTGGTTACGACGATAGCTAACTAAATGCATAAATGCGCCAACCGCACCCTCAGGCGTACGATAGGTTGGAATAGTGTGGTTAGAGCAAACACGCCTCGCGGCATAAGCCGCATCTTCCCCCATAAAGTTGGTCATTACATAAGGGCGTGCCATCTTTGGTATTTTTTGTAAGGTTTGCACTATCATATCGGCGTAGTCTTCACTTGGTGCAAGTGCCGAAGGGGTATGAATAATAAGTAAGTTTTTAACTTCTTCGGCGCGAAGTAAAATTTCTAATGCTTGCTTGTAACGCGCCGGAGCAGAGTCACCAAAAATATCGACAGGGTTAGATGTAGTATCCGACTGCGGAATAACTTTATTGAGTGCGGATCGTGTTTGCTCACTAAGCTGGGTAAGTTTGCCCGAATTTAAAATAAGCTCATCGACCGCCATAACCCCCGGGCCGCCGCCGTTGGTTAAAATGGTTAACTGCTCAACTTTTAGTAATTTAGGGTGGATGGCAAGTGTTTGCGTGGCTGCAAAAAGTTCGCGCAGATCACTAACACGTAGCATTCCGGCGCGTTGAAAAAGCGCATCGTACACTGCATCTGAACTTTGCTTGCCACCGGTATGAATTTCAGCAGCCAGTGCGCCTGCTCCGGTTTTTCCCGTTTTAATGGCAATAACCGGTTTACTAAAGGCCGCTGCCCGTGCTGCTGATATAAACCCGCGAATATCCTCAATATTATCTATGTAGAGCAAAATCGCTTTGGTTTTAGCATCGCGGCCTAAAAAATCGAGCAGCTCGTCAAAATCGATATCTAGGCAATCACCGACCGAAACAAAATACGAAAAGCCAATTTCTTTATTTTTAGCCCAATCTAAAATAGTGGAACACACCGCTGCGGATTGCGATATAAATGCCAGTTTCCCTGGTGCTGCAACTGTGTGAGAAAAGCTGGCATTAAGGCCAATATGCGGAATAAGCAGCCCTAAACAATTAGGCCCAAGCAAAGTAACGTGATGTGCATTTGCAGCGCGCTTTAAGGCTGTTTTTTGGCTCAATGAGAGCCCATCAGCAATCACAATTGCACTTTTACAGCCAAGTTCACCTAGCTGCTCGATAATGCTCAGTAAGGTATTTTTATTTGTACAAATAACGGCTAAGTCGGGCACTTTGGGCAGCGCGGCAATATCAGGGTAGGCAAGCACACCGTGTACCGCACTATGGGTAGGGGTTACGGGCATGATTGGCCCTTTAAACCCACCTTGTAATAAATTGCGCATAACCACAAACCCCGCGCGTGTGGGGGTATTCGAGGCGCCAATAACGGCTACCGAGGCCGGATTAAAAAATTGGCTGATGCGCTTTAAGCTCATGGCATATCCTTGGCTGATTATATTTTGCGTTATTTATAGTCTCAATGTACCCTGTTTGCTGTGTTATTTCGAGCGCATAGATACTTATTATTGATATCAATCAAGGAGTTTTTTGTGAATAAAACACCCGGTTTTTACACAGTTATAGCCGCAATTTGCCTAAGTATAGGCTTAATTTTATTAGGCTTTATTATTAAAAGTGCCGCAGTAGATGTAAAAAGCATGGAACGTAGTGTGCAGGTTAAAGGGTTAGCAGAGCGTGAAGTTAGCGCTGATACGGTAATTTGGCCGCTGCAATACAGTGATGCAGACAACGACTTAGAAAAACTGGTTAGTCGGGTTGAGCAAAAAAACGATGCTGTTATTGCATTTTTAAAGCTACATGGCTTTGATGATGACGAAATAAGCACGGGTAGCCAGTCGATTATTGATAAGCAAGCCCGTGAATACGCTAACGATAATCAAAAGTTTCGTTACTTGGTACGCGCTAATATTATTGTGTATTCGAACGCGCCCGACAAAGTACAAAATGCGCTGAGTAAAGTGAGTCAATTAGCTAAACAGGGCATTGCCATTGTGCAAAATAGTTACGAAACCAAAGTTGAGTATTTATTTACCGGCCTTAACGATATAAAACCAGCCATGGTGCAAGAGGCTACAGAAAAAGCCCGTGAAGTTGCCAACAAATTTGCTAAAGATTCGAACTCAACGCTGGGTAAAATAAAATCCGCTCGCCAAGGGCAATTTAGCATTAGCAATCGCGATTCAAACACGCCACATATCAAAAAGGTGAGGGTGGTCACCAGTGTTGAATATTACTTAAGTGACTAAATTGCTCTAACTAAGTGGGCAATTTGCGCGGTTGAGCGCTGTAGGTAAGCAGCGCTAAGTAAAATACTGGTTTCGTTTATATCAGCGCCTTTTAATATGTTTGCCAGTTGCTGTTTAGCGGTTGGATTTTGTTTTTGCTCTATTTCCATAAGCGCTAATAATGCTGAAAATTCATGCTTTATTGGTGTGCTAGGTTTATCAGCATAGGCGATATAACAGGCAACAGGGGTAAGGCCGCGAGCATTTGTTTGTGCAAGGGCTTTTACTAAATTATCGTTAGATTCAAATAGCATTAATGAGCGCACATAGTTAAACGCCAGCTTTTGAGCATTGGCGTGTTTAAATACATTGTGCAGTACATTATTTCCTTGGCTGTCTTGTGCTAAAAAGCCGTTATTTTCTTTTAATGCAGGTGTAAAAAACGTTAATGCATCAATTGTTGTTAATTGGTTTATAAAAGGTGCTGGTGGGGTGTTGGTTGTTAAAATACGTGTTGCCACATTTTGCATAAAGTCGTATTTAATACTCATCCGCAAAGCACTTTCGTAAAGGTGGTTTAGCTGTAATGTTTGCTGAGCCGGGCTTAACTGTTTAAAGTCGTTATCGAGCTCGTCTAGCTGATGCTTAGCAATGCGCGCATTAAGTAATTGTATGCTTAAATCCATTCTTAACCCTACCTCTGAGCGTTTTTATTACTATAAAACAAAAAAGGCCGCATCAGCGACCTTTTTCTATTTATAACCAAGTATTAAGCTTTTTTACTTGCTACCCACTCGTTTACAAAGTTCTCTAGTACGTTAAGTGGTACAGGGCCATTTTTAAGTATAACGTCGTGGAACTGACGAATATCAAACTTATCGCCTAGTTGCTTTTTAGCCTCTTCACGCAGCTCTAAAATTTTAAGCATACCCACTTTATAAGCTGTCGCTTGCGATGGCATTACAATGTGACGCTCAACCATTTTAACACCGTCAGATGTGGCATTAGGCGTGTTATTTGCGTAGTAATCAATACCCTCTTGGCGAGTCCACTTCATTGCGTGAATACCGGTATCAACCACTAGGCGACATGCGCGCCATAATTCCATTGAAAGGCGACCAAAGTCTGAGTATGGGTCTGAGTAAAGGCCCATTTCTTTAGGAATGTACTCTGAGTATAAGCCCCAACCTTCAATATAAGCGGTGTAGCCACCAAACTTACGAAACTTAGGTACACCTTCAAGCTCTTGTGAAATAGCAATTTGCATGTGGTGACCCGGAATACCCTCATGGTACGCTAATGCTTCCATTTGGTACGTTGGCATTGCTTCCATGTCGTAAAGGTTTGCGTAGTAAATACCAGGGCGTGAGCCATCTGGTGCAGGTTGTTGGTAAAATGCTTTACCTGCTGCTTTTTCGCGGAATGCTTCAACGGCTTTAACTTTAAGATCAGCCTTTGGCTTAACAATAAATAACTCATCTAGACGAGTTTTCATGGTGTTGATTAGGCCAGTGGCTTCATCTAAATAACGCTGTTTACCTTGCTCGTCATTGGCATAATAAAATTGTTTATCCGTTTTCATAAACTGCATAAACGCTTTTAAATCACCTTTAAAACCTACTTTGTCTTTAATTTCACGCATTTCATCATGAATACGTTTTACTTCAGCAAGGCCAATGGCATGAATTTCTTTAGCGGTTAAGTCAGTTGTTGTGGTGCGCTTAAGTGCGTTATTGTAAAACGCTTCGCCGTCAGGCAGTTTCCATGCGCCATCGCGGTTATCTGCACGTTTTTCTAGCTGTGCTAAGTAATTAATTAACTTAGAGTAAGAAGGCTTAACGGCTGATTTTAATGCATCAGTTGCATCGCTAATTAAGGCATCTTTTTCATTTTGGCTAATTTCAAGAGCGCTTACTTTACGTTTAAAGTCGGCTAATAGTGTTGAGTCTTCACCTTTATCAAACGGCGCACCATGAATGATGTTTTTGCTCGAATCTATAACATGTGGGAACACAAATTTAGGCGCAATAATGCCTTTATCAGCACGGGTTTCTAAATCAGTAATTAGCTGATCAAATACAGTAGGTACACCGTTTAAACGCGCAATATAATCTTTAGCTTCTTTAACATTACTAATTGAATGTTGGTTAATTAAAAACGCAGGCACCATAGAGTGCGTACCAAACATTTGGTTAACCGGGTAGTTATGGTAACGCCATTTAAAATCAGCAATCGAGCTTTCTAGGTCTTGTTTTTTTAAGTCGTAACTTACTTTAGTGGCATCATCAAGCAGGTCGCGGTTGATAGCATTTAAAGTAACTAAGTCTTCTTTTGCTTGCGCAAGGTCTTTTAGTTTTTGCTCTTCGCTGCCGTCATCCCATTTATCGTAATCTTTTTTAATACCCATGTAAGTTTGATAAACCGGGCTGCTCATTACATCGCGGTTAAAGGTATCTTCAAAAAACGCATTCGCTTTGTCGATTTCGCTTTGCACAGGTTGCGCTTGCACTGCAGGCGCCGGGGTTGTTTGTTGTGGTGCCTGCTGGCAGCCGGCTAAAATAGCAACGCTCACGGCTGCTGCAATAAAGGTAAGTTTACGCATTGTTTTCCCTTTGTTGTTAGAAACCCATTAGGGGGTATTATATTTATTTGCTTGTATTTTATGTTTATCGCGCGTGGTTAAAACCACTACACGAACAATTCTAGCAGGTCATTTAAAAAACGATGCCCTTTGAGGCTAACTTGCCAGTGGCCGTTTTCTTGTATTAACAAACCTGCATTTATTGCTTTAGTTAACGCTGCTTGTTGGTTTTGCAATGGCTGATTAGTCAGCGCACTGTAATCATCAATAGGGCAAGGCTCGACTAAGCGAAAGCGATTCATAAAAAATTCAAAGGCTAAATCGTCTTGCTCTACTTGCCAGCTTTTATACAAGTACGGCTTAAGCATATCCATGTAACCGCGCGGATGCTTAATTTTTTCAGTACGGGTAATAATGCCGGTTTTTGCATCAGTCACCTTACCATGAGCGCCACAGCCAATACCGAGATAATCGCCAAAACGCCAATAATTCAAGTTATGTTGGCATTGAAAGCCTGGCTTTGCATAGCCCGATATTTCGTATTGTATGTAACCGGCTTGAGCAAGTAGTGCTTGGCCTTGCTCTTGAATATCCCATAGGGTTTCATCTTGTGGCAAAGTTGGCGGCTTGGATGCAAATTGTGTATTAGGTTCAATAGTAAGCTGATACCAGGATATATGTGGCGGGTTTAAAGCAATTATTTTTTTTAAATCGCTCAGCGCATCGTCAAGGCTTTGCCCAGGCAAGCCATGCATTAAATCAAGGTTAAAGCTATTTAACCCGGCTTGCTTAGCTTGCTCTGCAGCGTAGTGCGCTTCATCGGCGCCATGAATACGGCCCAGTGCTTTTAACTTGTCGTTTTGCATGCTTTGCACGCCAATAGAAATACGGTTAATACCCGCTTTAACGTACTCTTTAAAGCGTCCGGTTTCTACGGTACCAGGATTTGCCTCAAGGGTTATTTCGCAGTTGTCGCTTAGGCCAATTAGGTTATCGACTTCGCTTAATAAGCGGGTGTATGCATCGCCAGTTAATAAGCTTGGAGTACCGCCGCCAATAAAAATACTGTGAATTTTACGCCCTTGCACCAAGTGCAAATCTGCTTTTAAGTCGTCAATTAAATGCTGAACATATTCAGCTTCAGGAATGTCGCCTTTTTGCCCATGGCTATTAAAATCGCAATAGGGGCATTTTTGCACGCACCAAGGTACATGCACATATAAGCTCAGTGGTGGAAGGTTCACAGGCCGCCTTTGCTTTGTAGCTCTAGTAATAACTTTTTAAGTGCTTGGCCGCGATGACTCACCGCATTTTTTTGCTCTTTGGTGAGCTCGGCGCTGGTACAGTTTTGCTCTGCCACAAAAAATACCGGATCGTAACCAAAGCCGCCTTCGCCATTTTGGGTTTGTGTAATTTCGCCTTCCCAGCTTGCGCTACAAATTAGCGGGGTAGGGTCATCGGCGTGGCGCATTAATACCAGCACACACCAAAAGCGGGCTTTACGATTTGGGTTATTGGCTAATTCGTTAAGTAGTTTATCTATGTTGTCTTGATCGCTGGCGCTTTCACCGGCAAAACGAGCTGAGTACACGCCCGGCGCACCATTTAAGCCATCTACCTCTAAGCCTGAGTCATCTGCAATGGCTGGCATGCCGGTAATTTTAGCAGCATGGCGGGCTTTAATTATCGCGTTCTCTACAAAGGTGGTGCCGGTTTCGGCCACTTCGCCTACGTTAAAATCGCTTTGCGGAAGCACATTTATATTAAGCGGGCTAAGCATATTGGCCAGCTCTTTAACTTTGCCAGGGTTGCCTGTGGCAAGCACTAATGTTTTGGTCATGTTTTTAATCTACGTAAAATTTTTGCTGAAACGTGAGTTTTTGAGACTGACTACCTTGCTGGATGTTTATCTCAAAACGTAAAATCTCTTCGTTGGTGTAGTCTACTTGCGCAAGGTAATAAATTGATTCACCCTCTTTTACTTCTTTAAAAGTAAGGGCTTGCTTATTGCCGAGTAGGTTTTTTGCGGTGCCGCTGAGCTGAGCGGTTTGCGCGGTTTTATCGCTATTGTTTTTCAGTACTGAAATATTAACAATGCCTTTATAACCACTACGCTCAAGGCCATATGTTTTAGCTATTTGCGGCTGAATAAAGGTAGATGGAAAAGCAATGTAATGCACTTGCCAAGGGCCCAGCTCTTTGTACTGTGCGCCTTGCATGTCTTCACTGTGGGCATTAAAAGCAAAGGCTAAAAAACTAATAAAGAAAAACTTAATTAAACGGTTCATTATGATGTCCTATATAAAAAAGAGGCCAAAGGGCCTCTTTTGCTTATAACAAAAAATTTAGGCTAAAAAGTCCATTAGCAGCATTTGTAAAAACTGAATACCAATAATTAGTACAAGCACCGATAAATCTAAGCCACCCATTGGTGGAATAATTTTACGAAGTGGCTTGAGCATTGGCTCAGTAAGCTGATGGAAAACCGCTTCTATTGGGTTATAACCTTGACTTACCCAGCTTAAAATAGCGCGAATAATCAATACCCAAAATACAAGGTTTAAGCCTTCTTTAAGTACGGTAATAAGTGCTTGTATAAACACAGGTTGCGCAGCCCATGCGCCGTATATCACCAGCATTAAAGTACTAATTTTGGCAACGGCTACAATAAATGCCAGCAATAGAGAGGCTAAATCAAGCCCCCCTAGGCCAGGTATAATTTTACGTAACGGGTTAACTGCAAACGACGTTGCTTTAACCACAAATTGGCTCATTGGGTTGTAAAAGTCGGCTTTTGCCCACTGTAGCCAAAAACGCAGTAGTACCACCATTAAAAACAAATCAAACAGGGTACTGATCAAAAATTGCATGGCATTCATAGTGTAACCTTCAATAAAAAGTAATTTTAAAGTTCTTTTTCCATTTGCATTGCACGCGCAATACACGCATCCATTGCATCGCTAACTGTTTGCACTAGGCCTTCGCCTTTTAAATGCTCAACCGCAGCATGGGTGGTGCCGCCTTTAGAAGTTACATTAGCGCGTAATTGCGAAATGCTTATCTCTGGTTGGCTCAATGCCATTTCGGCTGCACCCAGCGCAGTTTGCTGTACTAAGCGGCGCGCATCTTCATCGTTAAAGCCAAGTGCTTTCGCTTTTTCTTCAATGGCTTCCATAAATAAGAAAAAGTAAGCGGGCGATGAGCCTGTCACAGCAATGACATCGTTAATTTGCGACTCTTGCTCTACCCACACAACAATACCTGTGCACTCAAACACTTGTTGTACAAAGTCGTGCTCTTCGGGTGTTTCATCTGCGCCAAATAAACCCGATACACCACGCCCTAGTAGCGATGGCGTGTTTGGCATACAACGTACTATTTTAACGTTTTGGCCAAGCATTTCGCGTAAACGCTTAACGGTTAAGCCAGCCGCTACCGAAATAAACAGTTTATCACTAAAGTCGATCCCCGATTCTTGGAACGATTTACATAAATCGCCCATCATTTGTGGTTTAACAGACAATACAATGACATCAGCATCGCGTAAGGCTTCGTTATTGTCGCTGGTGGTTTTCACCTTGAAATCGTCTGCTACCTTGGCAAGCTTTTCTTGGTTGCGGTTTGTAGCAATGATGTTGTTTGCATTAAAACCGTTTTTTACCATGCCACCAATAATGGCGTAGCTCATGTTACCTGTGCCTATAAATGCGATTGTTTTATCTGACATATGTCTGTTATCACCTTTTAAGTTCGAGTTCCAAAAATATCTGTGCCGATCCTCACCATGGTTGAACCTGCGCTAACGGCGGCTTCAACATCATTGCTCATCCCCATCGACAACGTATCTATATGAGGATATTGGGCCTTTAGTTTATCAAAGCAAGTTTGTAATTGCTCAAAAGATTGACTTTGCTCACTCGGATCGTCGCTTTTAGCCGGAATAGCCATTAAACCACGCAAAGTGAGTTGCTCACATTGGTCAATAAACTCAGCTAGTTCGGGTATTTGCTCTACGCTACAGCCCGACTTTGCCTCCTCGGCGCTTATATTTACTTGAATAAGCACATTTAAAGGGGCTAGGTTTTCTGGACGTTGACTGTTTAAACGCTTAGCTATTTTTATTCTATCTACGCTTTGTACCCAATCAAAATGTGCAGCAACAAGGGCGCTTTTATTTGATTGAATAGGGCCAATGAAATGCCAAATGATGTCGCTAAATGTGTGTAGTTGAGCTATTTTATCTACAGCCTCTTGAACATAAGACTCACCAAATTGGCGCTGGCCATGCTCGTAGGCAGCAATAATATCGTCGCTTGGTTTTGTTTTTGATACTGCTAGCAGCGTAATAGCATCGCTACTACGTTTAGCATTTTTAGCCGCGCTGGCAATTCTAGCGTAGGCGGATGTGAGTCGTTCTGCTATTGTAACCATATATTTATCAGTTAGTTGTGGAGTCATAAATGGATATTACCGAATTATTAGCGTTTAGTGTGCAACACAAAGCATCTGATTTACACTTATCGTCAGGTGTTTCACCTATGATACGCGTAGATGGTGATGTTCGCCGCATTAATATACCTGCACTTGCAGACAAAGATGTAAACAGTCTTGTTTACGACATTATGAACGATAATCAGCGCAAGGACTACGAACAAAATCTAGAAGTGGATTTTTCGTTTGAAGTGCCTAACCTTGCACGATTTCGTGTTAACGCATTTAACTCAAACCGCGGCCCTGCAGCGGTGTTTCGTACCATCCCTAGCGATGTACTGACGCTTGAGGATTTAGGTGCGCCAGATATTTTTAAAACAATATCAGATAACCCGCGTGGTTTAGTATTGGTTACCGGCCCAACAGGTTCGGGTGAATCAACAACGCTTGCGGCTATGGTCGATTATATAAATCAAACAAAACATCACCATATCCTCACCATTGAAGATCCTATCGAATTTGTACACGATAATAAACTCAGTCTTATTAACCAACGTGAAGTACACCGAGATACGCACAGCTTCTCTAATGCACTGCGCAGCGCGCTGCGTGAAGACCCGGATGTAATACTCGTTGGTGAGCTACGTGACTTAGAAACCATTCGCCTTGCGATGACCGCCGCAGAAACCGGCCACTTAGTGTTTGGTACGCTACATACCACCTCGGCACCAAAAACGATTGACCGTATTATTGATGTATTCCCAGGTGAAGAAAAAGATATGGTGCGCTCAATGCTTTCTGAGTCACTGCGCGCCGTTATTTCGCAAACACTACTTAAAAAAATTGGCGGTGGACGCGTGGCCGCGCACGAAATTATGATTGGTGTACCGGCGATTCGTAACTTAATTCGTGAAGATAAAATTGCACAAATGTATTCGTCTATTCAAACGGGTGCATCACACGGCATGCAAACCATGGATCAATGTTTAAATAATTTAGTTAATCACGGTATTGTGACAACCGCAGCCGCAAAAGAAAAAGCCCAAGATAAAACCCAGTTTGGTGGCTAAGGACATATTATGAATTTATCTTTAAATCACTTTTTACACATAATGATTGATAAAAAAGGCTCGGATTTATTTGTCTCTAGTCAATTACCAGTCAGTGCAAAAATTAATGGTGAGCTTATCGCTCTTAGCGACGATAAGTTAAGTGACGAGCAATCGCTTGCGCTTGTAGAATCAGCGATGAGCGATAAACAAAAAAACGAATTTCATACCACTAAAGAGTGTAACTTTGCGATAGCCACAGACGAAGGGCGTTTTCGTATATCGGCTTTTTGGCAGCGCGATAGAGCGGGTATGGTTATTCGCCGCATTGTAACGCAAATACCTGATATAAGTGATTTAGGGCTGCCCTCTACACTTACTGATGTGATTATGTCAAAGCGCGGGTTAGTGCTGTTTGTTGGTGGTACTGGCACGGGTAAATCAACTTCATTGGCTGCCTTAATCGGTTACAGAAACCGCAACCAGCGCGGCCATATACTCACCATTGAAGATCCGATTGAGTTTGTACACGAGCACCGTAAAAGTATTATTACTCAGCGCGAAGTAGGGCTTGATACCGACAGCTTTGAGTCGGCACTTAAAAGCTCTTTACGCCAAGCTCCCGATGTTATTTTAATTGGTGAAATACGCTCGCAAGAAACCATGGAATACGCACTGAGCTTTGCCGAAACGGGTCACTTATGTGTGGCTACATTGCATGCTAATAATGCCAACCAAGCCATTGACCGGATTATGCACTTAGTGCCTAAAGAAAAACACGACAAGCTTAAGTACGACTTAGCGCTAAATTTACGCGCCATTGTTGCCCAGCAACTTATTCCCACTTCTGATGGGGAAGGGCGTGTAGCCGCGATCGAAATATTATTAAACTCACCCATGGTGGCAGAGCTAATTAAAAATGGGGATATTGGTGGCATAAAAGAGGCCATGTCTAAATCTAAAGAAATGGGTATGCAAACCTTTGATCAAGCTTTATTTGAGCTATACAAACAGCAACGTATTAATTATGCCGATGCACTGCATCATGCTGATTCGCCAAACGATTTACGCTTAATGATTAAGCTGCGCAATAACGAGCAACAAGGTGCAGGATTTTTACAAGGTGTAACCATAGATGGACTAGATGATAAAAACAGCAATTAACACTGTATTTTATCCATAAAAAAAGCGCCGCTGGGCGCTTTTTTTATGGATAAAATTACTTATAACGTTTTATACCACTGCGGTGTTTTTCGACCTTTAAAATAGATTACGTAATTAAAGGAGTCGGCATTACTTATTCACCATAACTGGCTTCAAAAAAACTCTCTAAAATAATCACTGCCGACATATTATCGACATTTCCTTTCCCTAAATTTTTATAGCCACCGTGCTCAAATAAACGCGCTTTAGCATCGGCGGTTGTGAGTCGCTCATCTTGTGTTTGCACCGGTATGCCGTAATGATTGTGCAAGCGGTTAGCAAACTTTTTAGCCTTAAAGGTTACCTCTTGCGAAGTACCATCCATATTAAGGGGTAACCCGACGACCATTAAGTCGGGTTGCCACTCTTTAACTTGAACCGCAATATGATCCCAATTAGGAATACCATCTTGGGCTTTTACCGCTTTTAGGCTAGACGCACTGCCTGTTAGTTCTTGTCCTATGGCAATACCAATGCTTTTGGTGCCAAAGTCAAAGCCCATTACGGTGCGCTGGCCTTGCGGCTTAAGGTTTTTTTTCGTCATTATCGTTCTTTAAGCGTGTCCAGCTTCGCTGCAAAGTTGGCTAACATCAAAGCCCAGCATCGAAACTGCTTTTTCCCAGCGTTTTTCTACCGGTGTATCAAAAATGATCTTCGGATCGGCTTTAATGATCAACCAACTGTTATCTAAAAGCTCTTTCTCAAGTTGTCCTTGCTCCCAGCCCGAATAACCAAGCGTAATAATAAATTGCTCAGGTGCGTGGGCGGTGGTCAGGTTGGCAAGTACGTCTTTTGATGTGGTGATCATTATATCACTGCTAAGCTTTTGGCTTGCAGAGTAGCCTGGCTGAGGTGAATGAAGTACAAAACCTCGGTCGGTTTTAACCGGACCACCTGCAAACACAGAGACTTGCGCGGCTTGTTGGGTTTTGTCGTTGTCTATTTCTATTTTATCTAAAAGCTCACCAACGGTCACATCAATAGGCTGGTTGATCACCAATCCCATAGCCCCATCTTCATTGTGCTCACAAATATAGGTAACGGCACGTTTAAAAAAAGGGTCTTGCATCGACGGCATAGCGATTAAAAAATGATTTTCTAATGATTGCATAGATTTCACCCTTTTAGTTTATGAATACTTATTGAACTTTGAGTATGGCATAGATATATACGTAGCGTATAAAAAGTCCATTAATTGTATGAAATACTTAAATTAATGGACTTTTAAATGGTGTTTATTTAGCGAGCTTACGCTCAATTGCGTCAAACAAAATACCGGTAATAGATATATCGTAAGCGGCTTCAATTTCACGTACGCAGGTTGGTGCTGTTACGTTAATTTCGGTGAGCTTGTCGCCAATAATATCTAACCCTACAAACACTAACCCTTTTTCTTTAAGCGTAGGGGCAACTGCTTGAGCTATTTTAAGGTCTGACTCGCTAAGGGGGCGGGCTTCACCACGGCCACCTGCAGCTAAGTTACCGCGGGTTTCACCATTTTGTGGAATACGCGCTAAACAATACGGAATAACTTCACCATCAACAACCAATACGCGTTTATCACCTTGTTTGATCTCTGGAATGTAATTTTGCACCATGGCAAAGCGATTACCATGCTCAGTTAAGGTTTCGCAAATAACGCCAATGTTTGCATCATCTTCTTTAATACGAAAAATAGATGCGCCGCCCATGCCATCGAGTGGTTTTAAAATAATGTCTTTATGCTCAGCTAAAAACGCGCGTATTTGAGCTTGGCTGCGTGTTACTAGCGTATCTGGCGTATGCTCGCTAAACCACGCTGTAAATAGCTTTTCGTTAGCATCGCGCAGGCTTTGTGGTTTATTAATAATTAACGTACCTTCTTGCTCTGCACGCTCTAAGATATAAGTTGCGTAGATGTACTCCGTATCGAACGGCGGATCTTTTCGCATTAAAATAACGTCTAGGTCGGCAAGCGCGATTGTGGCTTTTTCTTCAAGTTCGTACCACTTTTCGGTGTTGTTAAATACCTGCGCTTTTGCTGCGGTTGCATACGATTTACCTTGGCGAAGCGATAAGTCATCCATCTCCATGTAGTAAATTTCGTAGCCACGTTTTTGCGCTTGCATCATCATTGCAAAACCGGTGTCTTTTTTGATGTTAAATCCACTAATAGGATCAGAAATAATACCTAACTTTATCGCCATGCGCTGTGCCTTAATCTAATTATAATGACTACTAGAGTGCTAATAGTTTTAATATGAGGGTGCCATTGAGCTATTTCAATTAGCTAAATCGCCAAATTGTAATTGTAATGCACTTAAGACCGTTAAAGCGGCCGTTTCTGTTCGTAAAACGCGCGGCCCTAAGCGAATATCAACAAAGTGCTGATCTTTAGTTTGCAGCATTTCTTCATCAGTAAAGCCGCCTTCAGGGCCTACTAAAAAGCGTACACCGGCGCTTGGAACGGTTATTGTTTTAATGCTGTGCTCGGCACGAGGGTGCAAAGTGAGCTTAATGGCGTCTGTTTGTTGTTCAAGCCATTGCTTTAAATCAACCGGTGTGTGAACAACTGGCACAAAGTTACGCCCCGATTGTTCGGCGGCTGAAATTGCAATTTTTTGCCATTGTTGGTGTTTTTTTTCTAACCGGTCGCCACTGAGTTTAACGCCACAGCGCTGACTAAAAATAGGGGTGATTTCGCTAATGCCAAGCTCAACAGATTTTTGGATGGTAAAGTCCATTTTGTCGCCACGCGATACGCATTGCCCTAAATGAATTTTAAGCGGCGATTCGACATCATGCTCATCAAAACGTTGTGGCATAACAACAACTGATTTTTTAGTTACCTCAATAATTTCACTGAAGTATTCACCGCCTTCGCCATTAAAAATAGACACATGTTCGCCTACTTTCATGCGCAATACGCGGCCAATATGGCCCGCTGCATCGTCGTTTAAAGAAACCGGGGTGTTTAAGGCAATACTCGATGCCTGATAAATATGAGGTACTCGCATGGGGGTCACTTATTTTATAGCGTAAAGGTGTATAGCGCTATGGTAAGTAAGCGGGGCGCTGTACGCAATTATTTATTTTTGTTTAAGTGCCTTGGCAAGTGCGATTAAATCTTTAGGTGTTTCGGCAATATCGGTATCGCACGATAAGTGATTTTTAAAGCCTTCGTCAGTAATACGATTAAATGTATAGCCGTTGTCGTCAAAGCTAACTACGTAGCGTTTTTCATGCAGAGAGTTATATATAAAACGTTGTTTGTCGTCGGCAAGTAGATAGTCGGTGTTATTAAATAACACGCCCTGAATATCGTGGTGCTCGTGTAGGTAAGTGGCCAGTTCAGATACGCTAATTTCGTTTTCTAGGTCGCAATAGCAATAGTCTTTAATGAGTTCGTCAAACATCATTTTTACCAGCTTACGGGTGTTACTGCCTGCAACTATTAAGGTGCTGGGTGTATTGGGTGCCGCATGCTTAAAATAATACTCGGCAAATGTACGACTAAATTCGTTATCTATATCAATTAACAAATAGTTAGTTACTTCAAATGACATAGGGCCCCGTTGCTTTATGCAAATGTGTTATGCCAGTTAACTAAATACGGGGCGCTTGGCGACTTATTTAATAGCGTGGCGTTAAAGTGAAAACATGCTAATAAGTAAATAGCCTATAGCACAAAAAACAGCAAACTCAATGCATGCTATGCCTATATTGTCCTGATGGTCGACCTCTAAAGCGGCATCAATATTGGGTAATGAAATTGCTTTTATTACAAAACTTAAACAATATAATAACACCCACATTACACCGCAATGCATTACCAGTGTAAATATATTTTCGACCATTTTTCCATTTTGAAAGGCCGCACTAGATAATCCAGCATACACGGCTAGGGCTAAACCTATTGATTTTCCTGCGTATCTAATGCCAATAGAGGTGTTTTCAAGGTTAAAGTTACTTTGCAGTGAGGCACCTTGGTTTGCTTTAGCGAAGCGGTATTCACGGATTTTGCTATCTAGCGCAAACATCCCTTGTAGCGTAAAAAAGCTAACAAAAGCAATAAGTAAGTTACTAAACCCTTGTGCGTGAGTCCAGGTATACAAGCCAAGTGCAATAATACAGTTGGCTAATAACATACCAGAATCAACCAATGCAGCGCATACATTTTGCTTTAATATAGCAGCTTCTTCATTAAATCTGTGTAATATCCATTTTCTATGAATTAAATGCCCGACTTTTATAAATGTAAATAATAGAACAATTAAAATAACCACTTTTAATGGATTATGTTGTGCCGTACTCATACTTATTTCATCAAATAAAAATGCCATAGTGGCAATAACCACGGTAATTTCTGAGGCGAAACTAATCCCCATTGCAAAATTATCATGCTGCGCTAGTTCATCTTTAAGTGCCTGTTTTGCTTTTATTTGAGCGACAATTCTAAGACTAAAAATAGTAATGCATATAACCGCAAAACTAATGGCAATCGCAACTAAACTAGTGTTAGATAATGATAAATATGACATGCTGATCCTAATTAGAGATAACCTTTCTTGGTTTTAGTTATTCTAGTATGGTTAGCGCATATATAAAAGAGAGGATTGATGAGTAACAAAATGCAACTTCCTATTCAATTACAAAAACTTGGCTCAACACGCTTTGCACAGCTGTATCCGCAGCAACCTATACAAGAAGAAGTTGTAAAATTATGTGCTTTGAGCGACTTTGCTTTTCGTAGTTTAGAGTCGCAACCTCAATTAAAAGACTGGTTAATAAACCCCGATGAGCAATTTAGCCGAGACGTGCCCGCGCCATTCGACGGCCTTGACTTGCAGCAGGTAGATGAAAACCAGTGCAATAAGATTTTAAGACAGTACCGAGAAAAATACTGGTTAAAAGTAGCGTACCTCGATTTGTGTTGCGATAACCCAATCAGTGACAGCATAAAATACATAAGCCTATTAGCTGATATGCTAATTAATAGCGCAAATAGATGGGCTCATGCGCAAACGGCAAAAACAGCAGGGGAGCCATTAGATGAGCAAGGTAACTCTTTGCCTTTAATGGTTTTAGGCATGGGTAAATTGGGCGGCCACGAGCTTAATTATTCATCAGATATAGATTTGATTTTTGCTTATCCGCGCAATGTACCGACCCAAGGTGGGCGCAAACGTATTGAAGCCCAAGTGTTTTACACCAAAGTAGCGCAAAAACTGATTAATGCACTTAATCAAGTAACCGGTGATGGCCAAGTATTTAGGGTTGATATGCGCTTGCGCCCATTTGGTGAAAGTGGGCCTTTAGTGATGAGCTTTCACGCCATAGAAGATTACTACCAAGAGCAAGGGCGGGATTGGGAACGTTACGCCATGCTAAAAGGGCGGCTAATTGGCACACCCAATCAATATTGGGATGAGTTTATACAGCTTTTAAAGCCCTTTGTTTATCGTCGATATATTGATTTTTCGGTGATTGAATCGCTCAGAAAAATGAAGCTTATGATAGCTCAAGAGGTTCGCCGAAAACGCCTGACCAACAATATAAAACTAGGTGCTGGTGGCATTCGCGAGGTTGAATTTATTGTACAAGCTTTGCAAATGGTGCGTGGTGGGCGAGAAGCTAACTTACAAACCCAATCGTTACTGTACGCCTTAGAGCAGTTAACGTTAAACCAAGCGATGGATGAGCAAGAAGCGAATGAGCTAAAGCGCAACTACTTACACTTACGTAAAGTAGAGCAATACTTGCAAATGTTTGACGATCAACAAACACAAACTCTGCCCGATGATGAGCTTAATCAAGAGCGCTTAAATTACTTACTCGAGTCTGAAAGCTTTAACCATACCATGAGCGATATTGAGCAGGTGATGGCTAAAATTCACGATGAATTTTTATTGGTGATAGGGGAGGAAACCGTTCCCCTTGATACCTGCGAAGGTGCGTTTATAAGTGCTTGGGATCATGGTGATGTTAGCTTTTTAAACGATATAAAAGATCAGTGGCAAGTACCACTTCATGATTTTAAACAACGTTTGAGTAAGGTAAATATAGGGAATCGTGGACGAGATATTCTCGACAAACTAATGCCTTTATTGCTCAAACAGCTCAGTGACTTTAATGCCAGTGGTGAAACATTTACCTTGGTATGCCAAATTTTAAATAAAATTGTATCGCGTACCGCTTACCTTGAATTACTGTACGAAAACCAAGGTGCACTAAAGCAGCTTGTTTTATTATGTTGTCATAGTAAATGGATAGGGGAGCATATTTCCCGTTATCCTATTTTGCTTGATGAGCTAATAGACCCTGCTGCGCTTTACAAACCTACGCCGTTGAGCGCTTATAAAGATGAAATACGACAATATTTTTTACGTATAGAACACGACGACCTAGAGCTACAAATGGAAGCGCTTAGGCAGTTTAAGCAAACACATCAATTACGTATTGCGGCTGCCGATGCAACTGGTGTGATTGATGTTATGAAAGTAAGCGATCACTTAACGGCTCTTGCCGAGGCTGTGGTAGACCAAGCCGTTAATATAGCGTGGTATAACACGGTTAAGCGCTTTGGCATGCCACCAAATACAGATGATGAACACAAAGGCTTTGCCGTTATTGCGTACGGTAAAACGGGCGGCTTTGAAGTAGGCTACGACTCCGACCTAGATCTTGTGTTTGTGCATAATCACGATGGTAATAGCAGCACCAATGGCGATAAATCGATTACCTCACGACAGTTTTATTTAAAACTTGCACAGCGCTTAATGCATTTATTTAATACCCGTACTGCCTCAGGCATATTGTATGAGCTTGATACACGCCTGCGCCCCGAAGGCGCCTCTGGTTTATTGGCTATTAACTTAGAGAGCTTTAATCATTATCAGCAAACCCAAGCATGGACTTGGGAGCACCAAGCGCTTGTGCGCGCCCGCGTTATATTAGGCCAAGATGAGCTAAGAGCGCGCTTTGCACAAATTCGTAAAGAGATATTATGTGCCCCACGGGATGTAGATACACTCAAACAGGATGTGCTTAAAATGCGCGAAAAAATGCGCACGCACTTAGCTAAGGGAAACTCTGAGCAATTTGATTTAAAACAAGATGTAGGCGCCATGACCGACATTGAATTTATAACTCAATACCTAGTGCTCAAAAACGCAAATCAGTTTAGCCAGCTAACGGTGTTTTCCGATAATGTAAGAATACTCACAGACGCTGCCGCGATTGGTTGTATCACTAAAACCCAAAAGCAGCAGTTAATCCAGGCGTATATTGATTATCGCTCACGTTACCACGTTTTAAGCCTAAATCAGCAAGGTCGCTTGGTGTCGCGTAAGGAGTATCAAACCGATATAGAAAGTGTAACGGCATGCTGGAATGCAATATTTGAACTAGGGCGTGTTGATCTTTGCGGATTGAAATTTGTTCAATCTAGGGACGA
>BJUT01000013.1 GCA_007988745.1 Pseudoalteromonas atlantica | reverse complement strand
TTTCTTAACCTTAAAGAAAGTAAACGAGTAATCACTCAACAATAACTTCTATTTACTTCCTACTAAAATATCGCTTTAACGAACCAGTTAGTCTGTTTTTTACGCAGTTGGTCTCGATCGTAGCTAAACTAGTCCAAATAATTGCCCCCTACACTCGACTATCATAATTATTAGGTTATAATGCCGCGTCTATTGTTTAACATAGTGCCCGAAGGGCAGAGCAGCAATGGGATCTCATGGTAGTGACGGATGCTTTTTAGTGAAAAATCGCTTTAAAATTTATCAAGACTCATGAAGATTACTTTGTTTGTAAGGAAGGCGAACAGTCGCCAAAATTGAATATTGAGGTAAATCATGCAAGTTTCTGTTGAGACGACTCAAGGCCTTGAGCGCCGTCTGACCATCACCGTTCCTGCAGAGAACGTTGAGACCGAAGTAAAAAAACGCTTACAACAACTGTCAAAAACGCAGCGTATCGATGGCTTCCGTGCTGGTAAAGTACCAGTTTCAGTAATTAACAAGCGTTTTGGACCTGCGGTTCGTCAAGAAGTAGCTGGCGAAGTAATGCAGCGTAACTACATTGAAGCAATTGTTGCTGAAAAAATTAATCCTGCTGGCGCACCATCATTTGCACCTAAATCACTTGAAGCAGGTAAAGATTTAGAGTTTACAGCAACGTTTGAAGTATACCCTGAAGTTGAAGTTCAAGGTTTAGACAAAATTGCAGTAGAAAAACCAGCAGTAACAGTAACTGACGAAGATTTAGCAAACATGCTAGAAACACTTCGTAAGCAACACGCTTCTTGGGCTGATGTTGACGCAGCTGCTGGCGAAAACGACCGTGTAACAGTTGATTTCGTAGGTACTATCGACGGTGAAGAGTTTGAAGGCGGCAAAGCTGAAGACTTCCCACTTGAGCTTGGCCAAGGTCGTATGATCCCAGGTTTTGAAGACAACATCGTTGGTAAAAAAGCAGGCGAAGAAGTAGTTGCTGATGTAACTTTCCCTGAAGATTACCACGCTGAAAACCTGAAAGGTAAAGCGGCTCAATTCACTATCACAGTGAAAAAAGTTGAAGCACAAGAGCTACCTGAATTAAGCGAAGAGTTTGCAACTAAGTTCGGTGTTACCGAAGGCGGCGTAGACGCGCTTAAAGAAGAAGTTAAAAAGAACATGAAACGTGAGCTAGACCAAGCGGTTAAAGCTAACGTGAAAGACCAAGCGATTAAAGGTCTTTTAGAAAACAACGAAATCGAAGTGCCTAAAGCACTTATTGATCAAGAAGTTGACGCACTACGTCAGCAAGCAGCTCAACGTTTTGGTGGCGACGCTAAAAACATGCCTGAGCTTCCAGCTGAATTGTTCCACGAGCAAGCTGTAACTCGCGTTAAAACTGGCCTATTACTAGGTGAAGTGATCAAAGCAAACGATATCAAAGTTGATGATGAAAAAGTTGAAGCATTAATTGCTACAGTTGCATCTGCTTACGAAGATCCAACTGAAGTAGTAGAATACTACAAAGCAAATGATCAACTTATGCAGCAAATGCGTAATGTTGCAATGGAAGAGCAAGCTGTTGAAGCTATTTTAGCTAAAGCAAACGTGTCTGACGTTGAAAAAGCATTTGATGACATCATGAATCCTCAGCAAGGTGCTTAATAAGTCATTGACTTAAGCGCTCGCTAACGATTAAATGGCTCGTGTTACTCTGTTTATGCAGTGTGCCCGGGCCATTTTAGTTTGTGCCCCATAATTTGCGAAAAATGATAACTATGCTTCCTTTAGTAAGAAAAAGCATAAGCGCATAAGGAATTAAAAAAGTATGAACACTGGTATGACAGATCCCCTAAATGCATTAGTCCCTATGGTTGTTGAACAAACAGCTAAAGGTGAGCGCTCGTATGACATTTATTCGCGTCTATTAAAAGAGCGAATTATCTTTTTAACGGGCCAAGTTGAAGACAACATGGCAAACCTAATTTTAGCGCAAATGCTATTTTTAGAATCAGAGAACCCTGAAAAAGATATCTTTTTATATATTAATTCACCAGGTGGTTCGGTAACCGCTGGTATGGCAATTTACGATACAATGAACTTCATCAAACCAGATGTAAGTACAATTTGTGTTGGCCAAGCGGCAAGCATGGGCGCATTTTTGCTTACTGCTGGCGCTAAAGGTAAGCGTTTTTGTTTACCAAACTCACGTGTAATGATTCACCAACCGTTAGGTGGTTTCCAAGGTCAAGCATCTGACTTTGAAATACACGCAAAAGAAATTCTGTCTATTAAAGACAAACTTAACCGCTTAATGGCAGAGCATACAGGCCAGCCATTAGATGTTATTTCACGCGATACTGACCGTGATAACTTTATGAGTGCATCACAAGCTGTAGATTACGGCCTGGTTGACTCAGTGTTTACAAGTCGCGAAAGCAAGTAAGCGTGTAGGCAAGCAAATAATTGCTTGCCACTTTGAGTTACTATGCGAAAACCAGTAAATTTTGGTATAGTTAAAAGCGAATTTGAAATAGTTGCCAACCTTATTTGGCAGCCAACGTATAAAAGAGGTAGCTGAATGTCTGACACTCCTACAGACGGCGACAAAAGTAATAAATTGTTATACTGCTCTTTTTGTGGCAAAAGCCAACACGAAGTGCGTAAATTAATTGCAGGTCCTTCAGTATACATTTGTGATGAATGTGTAGAGCTGTGTAACGATATTATCAGGGAAGAAATCAAAGACATTGCTCCTAAGCATAATTCGTCTGATAAACTACCTGTGCCAAAAGAAATTCGTAATCACTTAGATGACTACGTAATTGGTCAAGACCATGCTAAAAAAGTATTGTCTGTAGCGGTATACAATCACTACAAGCGCCTACGTAACCAATCTACAAAGCAAGAAGTAGAACTAGGTAAAAGTAACATTTTGCTTATTGGCCCTACAGGTAGTGGTAAAACATTACTGGCAGAAACACTTGCGCGTTTACTTGATGTACCGTTTACTATGGCAGATGCAACTACACTAACCGAAGCCGGCTATGTAGGTGAAGATGTAGAAAACATCATTCAAAAACTGCTACAAAAATGTGATTACGACGTAGAAAAAGCGCAACGTGGTATTGTTTACATTGATGAAATTGACAAAATTTCGCGTAAATCAGATAACCCATCTATTACACGTGACGTGTCGGGTGAGGGCGTACAACAAGCGCTGCTTAAACTAATTGAAGGCACGGTTGCCTCAGTACCACCACAAGGTGGTCGTAAGCACCCGCAGCAAGAGTTTTTACAGGTTGATACCTCTAAGATTTTATTTATCTGTGGTGGTGCCTTTGCAGGCCTAGATAAAGTAATCGAACAGCGTAGCCATAAAAATACCGGAATTGGCTTTGGTGTTAACGTTAAAGAGTCAGCGTCGAGCCGCTCTTTAAGCGAAACATTTAAAGACGTAGAGCCAGAAGATTTAGTTAAGTACGGCTTAATTCCTGAGTTTATTGGTCGTTTACCTGTTGTTGCTACATTAACTGAGCTTGATGAAGCGGCACTTGTACAAATATTAAGTGAACCTAAAAACGCCATTACTAAACAGTTCTCTGTATTGTTTGGTATGGAAGACGTTGAATTAGAGTTCCGTGATGATGCACTAAGCGCTATTGCTCACAAAGCAATGGAGCGTAAAACAGGTGCTCGCGGACTTCGCTCAATTGTTGAAGGCGTACTGCTTGATACTATGTATGAGCTGCCATCAATGGATGATGTAAGCAAAGTGGTTATAGATGAAACCGTGATTAAAGGTGAATCTGACCCAATCTTGATTTATGAAAACAATAATCAAGATAAAGCTGCATCAGAGTAGTTTTTAAGCTATTTGTATAAAAAAGGAGCCTTAGGCTCCTTTTTTTATAATTAATTTGAACGAGTTGGGGAAAATTGTTGAACTTTAATTAGATTATCCCCATATACTTGAGTAATCTTTTAAATAAATGAAGTGCGAAGAGAAACTATAATGACGCTTGAGAGAACCGATCGAGTCGAAATCCCAGTGTTAGCACTGCGCGATGTTGTGGTATATCCGCACATGGTGATCCCGCTTTTTGTAGGCCGTGAAAAATCAATAAAATGCCTCGAAGCGGCAATGGATAAAGACAAACAAATTTTCTTGGTTGCACAAAAAGATGCAACTGTAGACGAACCTGAGCAAGACGATATTTACCGTATCGGTACTATTGCTACTGTACTTCAGTTATTAAAGTTACCAGACGGTACAGTTAAAGTTTTAGTTGAAGGTACGCAGCGCGCACAAATTGTAGAATTTGTAGATAACGATGAGTTTTTTGTAGCGAATGCTCAGTTCATCGAATCTGATTCAGTGGATGAGCAAGAGCAAGATATTTTCATCCGCAGCGCTGTTAGCCAGTTTGAAGGCTATGTAAAACTTAATAAAAAAATTCCACCTGAGGTATTAACCTCTGTTTCAGGTATTGATGAGCCAGCACGCCTTGCCGATACAATGGCAGCGCATATGCCCTTAAAAGTGCCTGAAAAACAAAAAGTGTTAGAAATTTCAAGCGTTACAGAGCGCTTAGAATACTTAATGGCACTGATGGAAGGTGAGATAGACTTATTGCAAGTTGAGAAAAAAATTCGTACCCGCGTGAAAAAGCAGATGGAAAAATCTCAGCGCGAGTACTACCTCAACGAGCAAATGAAAGCCATTCAAAAAGAACTTGGTGAGCTTGATGATGTACCTGACGAATTTGAAGCGCTTAAAAAGCGTATTGAAGAATCAGGTATGCCAGAAGAAGCGAAAGAAAAAGCATCAGCTGAGCTTAATAAGCTTAAAATGATGTCGCCAATGTCTGCAGAGGCCACTGTAGTGCGTTCATACATTGATACGTTAATTAACGTACCATGGAAAAAACGCTCTAAAGTGAAAAAAGACTTAGCAGGCGCGCAAAAAATTCTTGATAGCGATCACCATGGCTTAGATAAAGTTAAAGAACGCATAATTGAATACCTCGCGGTGCAACAACGTACCAATAAGCTTAAAGGGCCTATTTTATGTTTAGTAGGACCACCGGGTGTAGGTAAAACGTCACTCGGGCAGTCTATTGCACGCTCTACGGGTCGTAAATATGTTCGTATGGCATTAGGTGGCGTACGCGACGAAGCTGAAATTCGTGGTCATCGTCGTACTTACATTGGCTCTATGCCAGGTAAGCTGATTCAAAACATGACAAAAGTGGGCGTTAAAAACCCATTATTCTTGTTAGATGAAATCGACAAAATGTCATCAGATATGCGCGGCGACCCAGCATCAGCACTATTAGAGGTGCTCGATCCGGAGCAAAACAGCCACTTTGCTGATCACTACTTAGAAGTTGATTACGATTTATCGGATGTAATGTTTGTAGCAACATCAAACAGCTTTAATATTCCTGGTCCATTATTGGACAGAATGGAAGTTATTCGCTTATCGGGTTACACCGAAGATGAAAAGCTAAACATTGCAAAAGAGCACTTAATTACTAAGCAAGTTAAACGCAATGGTTTAAAACCTTCTGAGCTAGTAATAGAAGACAGTGCAATTATTGGCATTATTCGTTACTACACGCGTGAAGCGGGCGTACGTAATTTAGAGCGCGAAGTATCTAAACTCTGTCGTAAAGCCGTTAAAAATATCTTACTTGATAAAGAGACTAAAACAGTCACTATCAATCAAGATAACCTAGAAGAGTTTTTAGGTGTACAGCGCTACGACTACGGTAAAGCCGAAGACGGCGATCGCATTGGCCAGGTAACAGGCTTAGCGTGGACCGAAGTAGGCGGCGATTTACTGACCATTGAATGTGCGGCTGTGCCAGGTAAAGGCAAACTAAGCTACACAGGCTCACTAGGCGATGTAATGCAAGAGTCGATACAAGCGGCCATGACGGTGGTTCGTAATCGTGCTGATACGTTCCGTATTAATAACGATTTTTACGAAAAACGCGACATTCATGTGCATGTACCCGAGGGTGCGACCCCTAAAGATGGTCCAAGCGCCGGTGCAGCAATGGTAACGGGTTTAGTATCTAGCTTAACAGGTAACCCCGTTAAAGCCGATGTAGCAATGACAGGTGAAATAACACTGCGCGGTGAAGTACTGCCTATTGGTGGTTTAAAAGAGAAACTACTTGCTGCACACCGTGGTGGAATTAAAACAGTCATCATTCCTAAAATTAACGAACGTGACTTAAAAGAGATCCCAGATAACGTACTGGCAGGCTTAGATGTTCACCCAGTTACATGGATTGATGAAGTATTAAAGTTAGCTTTAGTGCATCCTGTTGAGAGTTTTTCAGTCGAAACACCGAAAAACCAATAAAAAACCCAAAAAAAGTGCTTTAAAGGGCTTTTCAAATCTAATCGGTATGATAAGTTAAGCACTGGTTTTCGAGCCTAGCCCTTATGGGGCCTAGGCTTAAGAAAAATATAATCATGTGAGCATTAAAAGTTTGCTCTAAAATTTTCAAAAAAGTGATGTTAGTTTAAAAAACAATCGCTCTTGATAATAACAATGAAAGAGGATGATATTGTGAATAAATCTCAATTAATCGATCAAATCGCAGCTGACGCTGACATTTCTAAAGCGGCTGCAGGTCGTGCACTAGATTCATTCATCGAGTCTGTATCTGGAGCGCTTAAAGATGGCGATTCAGTTGCACTTGTAGGTTTTGGTACTTTCTCAGTACGCGAGCGTGCTGCTCGTTCAGGCCGTAACCCACAAACTGGTGAAACTATCCAAATCGCTGCGGCAAATATTCCTTCTTTCAAAGCCGGTAAAGCGCTGAAAGACGCAGTAAACTAATCACTGTTTAAATACAGATTAGTTATGGCGAGTGTATATAAACTTAATTATCCTAATCGATGAATTAAGTAACTTCACCGCCAGTTACTTCAAGTGAAAAAGCGTATCTGGTAAGATACGCTTTTTTTACATATGACAAGGTAAAATACCTTGATCAATAAGAGATAAACAAATGCTTGAGAAAATCAGAGAGGGCTCACAGGGTCCTGTAGCCAAAATAATTTTAGGCGCGGTGATTTTATCTTTTGCCTTAGCAGGGATCGGTAGTTACTTAGGTCAAACCCCAGAACAACCCGTTGCTGAAGTAAATGGAATTAAAATTAGCCAAACCGAATTTAATCGTGCTTATCAAAACGAACGTAGCCGTTTAGAGCAACAATTTGGCGAATACTTTGCACAAATCAGTGCAGATCCAAATTACATGGCGCAAATTCGTCAAGGTGTAATTGACCGCTTAGTACAACAAGAATTGCAATCACAATTAGCGGCAGATTTAGGCCTTCGCGTAAGCGACGACAGCGTACGTAAAACAATTTTAGAACTACCTTACTTTCAAATTGGTGAAAAATTTAATAACGACCGTTACCTACAAGTAATTCGTCAAATGAACTTTCAACCAGATGCTTTTCGTGAGTACTTACGTAAAGACATGACACGCAGCCAATTAGTGTCTGCGGTTGCTGGTACTGAGTTTGCACTTGAAAACGAGCTTAAACGCGCTGCAGCCCTGCAGCAGCAAACGCGTAGCATAGACTACCTTGTGTTAAGCAAAGAAGCGTTACAAGCAAACGTAGACGTATCTGAGCAAGAAATTGCTGATTACTACGAGCTAAACGCATCACAATTTTTATCGCCAGAGCGTGTATCGGTTGATTACATTGAGCTTAAAGCACAAGATATCACCGTAGAGTCGGTAACAGAAGACGACGTAAAAGCGTATTATGAGCAAAATAAAGCACAATACATCGAGCCTGAAAAACGCCGTGTATCGCACATTTTAATTGATAACAGCGAAGATGATGATGCCGCGCTTGAAAAAGCCAACACATTACATGAGCAGTTAGAGCAAGGTGCTGATTTTGCACAGCTTGCAGAGTCATCATCTGATGATGTTGTGAGTGGCGAAATGGGCGGCGACCTAGAGTGGATTGAGCGCGATGTAATGGACCCAGCTTTTGAAGATGCTGCATTTGCGCTTCAAAGCAAAGGTGATATTTCAGAAGTTGTAGCATCAGAGTTTGGTTATCACATCATTAAACTTACTGACTTACAGCCAGAGCAAGTAAAAGCGTATGACGACGTAAAAGCCGACTTACGTGCAGAGCTTGAGCAAACTGAAAAAGTAGATGCGTTTTACGAAAAGCAAACAGAAATGGGTGCCTTAGCATTTGAAATTTCTGACCGTTTAGACGATGCAGCAGAAGTGGCAGACGTTGAAGTTAAAACCACGCCACTTGTTGCACGTAATGCATTACCAGAGCCACTTAATACACCTGCGGTAATTTCTCAGTTGTTCTCAGTAGAATTACTTGAAGATAAAGTAAACTCAGAAGTAATTGAGCTAGGTGATGAGCACGTTATTGTAGTACGTGTAAATAAATACGAGCCATCTGCAACTAAACCGCTTGCGCAAGTGAGTGAGCAAATCAAAACACGTTTAGTTAATGAAAAAGCATCAACACTTGCTAAAGAAAAAGCACGTGAGTTATTTGCACAAGTTCAAGCAGGTAAAACGCTAAGCGATGTGGCCAGTGAGCAAAACCTAACGGTACGTGAAGAAGCGAGCTTAACGCGTCAAAGCTACACGGTTTCGCCTGCTATTGTAACGCAAGCGTTTAAAATGCCTCGTCCTAATGATGCACCAAGCACAGACGTGGTTGATTTAAACAACGGCGATGCGGCAATTGTTGCACTTAAATCGGTAAGCGATGCGCAAGTAACCGCAAATATCGACCCGCAAGTACAGCAAAACATTACTATGGCGCAAGCTAACAAAAACTACTTAGCGTTTATTGAGTCTTTAAAGGCTAAAGCTGAGCTAAACCTACCTGTGGTAGAGCAAGCAGCAGAATAATCGCGACACATTAAAAAAGGCGCGTTACTTTATAAGTAACGCGCCTTTTTTATAACTTCAATGTGCTTAGTAAAATGATTAGGCAGTGTTGCTTATAAATATAAGCTTTGAATTAACAGCATATTAGGCGCTGTGTTACTTTTGATTGCGGATTTTGAAACACCTCTTCGGTACGCCCATATTCTACTACCTCACCTTTTTCAAGCACCACTAGCTGATCGCTGATATGGCGCACTAAACTTAAATGGTGCGTAATGAGTACATAAGTTAGACCGGTTTCTTTTTGCAGCTTAAGTAATAAGTTAACTGTTTGCGCACGAACGGAGGGATCTAAAGCCGACAGTGCTTCATCAAGCACCACCACTTTAGGGTCTAAAATGAGCGCCCGCGCCAACGCTACACGCTGCAATTGGCCTACACTAAACATGTGAGGGTAATAATGTTGATGATCGATTAGCAGCCCCACTTTAGAAAGCGTGGCATCTATTTTTTCTTGGCGAGCGAGTTGGTCTGAATCGGTATTATACTGCAAGCAATCATCTAGCATATCACCTATGGTGAGACCCGGATTGAGCGAGGCAGCGGAGTCTTGGAATATCATGCGGATATGTCGACATTGATCATCGCGCACACCATCATCTTCAATAATATTACTTTCTAATAAAATTTGCCCACTGTCAGCGCTATCGGCCCCTGCGAGTAATTTAGCGAGTGTACTTTTACCCGCACCGGTTTCACCGATTACTGCGATTGTTTCGCCTTTGCCCACACAAAAAGAGATATTTTTTAGTACCTCAAATTTTTTGCGGCTAAATAAACCGGCACGTATGTTAAAGGTTTTACAAAGCGCTTGTACTTTTAATACCGGTTGCATTACTTCATCTCCTTAATAAGCGGAAAATGACACGCATAGCTATGCCCATGGTGCTTAGTAAGTGCAGGGGTAATTACACATTCTTTTTGTGCTTGAGGGCAGCGTGGGCCTAATCGGCAACCTATAGGTAAATGTTGCAAAGTAGGGATAGTGCCTTTAAGTGCATAAAAGGGTTCTTTGTGTGCTAAGCCTTGCTCATAATTGGGTAAGCTTTTTAATAACGCTTGCGTGTAAGGATGGCGAGGCTGGCGAAAAATACGTTGCGTAGGGCCGGCTTCAACCATTTGCCCACAATATAAAACATGAATACCGTGCGACCAGTCGGCTATTTCTTCAAGCTCATGAGAAATCATCAAAATAGACATGTTTTTTAATTGATTTAAGCTTTTTAGCAACCTAAATACCTGTGCGCGGGTGGTGCTTTCAAGCGCTGTAGTCGGCTCATCAGCAATTAGTAGCTTAGGAGTGCGCGCTATGGCCATGGCAATCATGACTTTTTGGCACACGCCTTCTGAGAGCTCGTGCGGGTAACTATCAAGCACAGCGTCGTGGTTTTTAATACCCACTTTATGAATAAGTGCTTTTACGCGGTCTTTACGTTCTCTATTGCGCTTTAAAAAAAAGCCTTTAGTGGATGTTTCAGGCAGTGTTTCGGCTATTTGGTCAAATATTTTAGCGGTCGGGTCAAGGCAGCGGCTAGGGTCTTGGTAAATCATCGCAATGTCTTGGCTGACTGTTTTTCTGCGTTGCTCTGGGGTTAAGCGCATTAAATCAACACCGCGCCAATGCATTCTATCGGCTGTTATATGCCAGCGTTCGTTAAGTACCCCAACAATGGCTTTGGCTATTAAGCTTTTACCTGAGCCCGACTCACCCACCAAGCCATGTACTTCACCTTCTTTTAGGCTAAAGCTGACTCTGTCTACAGCGCGAATTACCGTTTCAGAGGTACGCAGCTCTATGGTTAAATTTCTAACGTCGAGTAATTGCATTTAATCAGCCTTACGTGCTTTAAGCACTTTTCGTAGGCCATCACCTACTAAATTGGTAGACAAAACAGCTAAAAATAATAATACACCCGGTAGCGCAACGGTCCAAGGTGCTAAATATATAAGGCCTAAATTCTCAGCCAGTATGGCGCCCCATTCGGTAGTAGGGGGCTGTGCACCTAGTTTTAAAAAGCCTAAGGCGGCAATATCTAAAATAGCAGTAGAAAGCGCGGTGGTAAAAATAACCACAATGTGTTCATAAATATTAGGAAAAATACCCCGCGACAAAATATGCCAGTTAGAGGCACCATCAAGCCTAAAAGCGGTAATGTAGTCTTTGCTTAGCTCATCAACAATTAAATTACGAATAGAGTGAATAAATTGCGGTAATAACGCCAATATAATAGCCCACACTGTATTCATTAAGCCCGGCCCAAGCACTGCGATAATAATAATCGCCAATAGCAAAGACGGAATAGAGAGCGTGATATCAAGCAAGTGATTTAAAAAGCTTGAGCGAAGGCCGCGGCTAATGCCGGCAAAAGTGCCAACAAGCACACCAATAATGGTAGTAATAAAGGCAGCCACCACCGATAATCCAAACGTGTAAGTTGCGCCATTCATCAAGCGCGATAGTACATCGCGTCCTAAATCATCGGTGCCTAAAATAAATCGCACATCGCCCATTTCTCGCCATGACGGCGGTATAAGTAATGCATCGCTATGTTGTTGATTAACCCCATACGGCGCTAAAAAGGGCGCACTGGCGGCCAATAGCGCAAACGCCATAAAAATCCATAACCCCACCAAGGCGGGGTGATTGTTTTTAAATTTGCGCCAAAAACGCGCCAGCGGCGATTTATTCGACTCTTCAGAAAATAATTTAAACTTTACCATGTGCCTGATTCCGCGAAATTGGGTCGAACAGAGTATATGTAAGCTCGGCAACAATAGTGGCAATAATAACAAACATAGACACCGCCATTAAACCGCCTTGAATAGCAGGGTAGTCTCGTTGGTAAATACTATCGATTAGCCAACGGCCAATACCCGGCCAAGAAAAAATAACTTCGGTTATCATTGCAAGCGTAATAAGTGTACTAAATTGCAGCCCTATTTGTTTTATTACCGGCAATAGCGCATTGCGCAGCGCATGATGCATGATTAATTGGCGGCGATTAAGGCCTTTTGCCCTGGCTGTTTTTATAAAGCTTTGATCCATTACTTTAAGCATAGAGTCGCGGGTAAAGCGCACTAAAACAGTGGTAGGAAACATGGCTAGCACTATGGTCGGCAATGTTAAGTGATGCAGTGCATCTATAAATGCTTCACCTTTATAGGGGAAGCCTGCGAGCATAATATCGATTAATATAAACCCGGTATTAGGCGGTATTTCAAATAGTAACCCCATTCTACCCGACATAGGAAACCAGCCCAGTTTGAGCGAAAAAATCATAATAAGTAACAGTGCTAACCAAAAAACCGGAATAGAGTAACCAATCATGGTGGTAGAGCTAATTAATTTATCTGGCCAACGGCGTGTGTATGCTGAAGCTAAAATGCCTGCTGGTACACCTACCACAACCGATACAATAAGCGCATAAACACACAGCTCTAAAGTTGCTGGGATTAAATCTAAAATGTGCTGAAAAACGTTATCTCCCGAGGCAAACGACACACCCCAATCACCTTGAAATATCCGCCCTAAAAATGCTAAATACTGCATAACGTAGTTGCTGTCATACATGTATTTATCTTCAAGCTCACTGTGCTGAGAAAAATTACCGCTAGGAATACCACTTAGGTTGCTAAGCGGATCCCCTGGGAACAAGTAGCTAAGCGAAAAGGTAAATATGCTTAGCATTAAAATCATGAACAAAAACAAGCCAAGGCGGCGTAATATATAATCAAGTATCATTATTTTTTCCTCGCATTTGCGAGTGAAATAGCCCCAAATGGGCCAAGGGTTATCCCTTCTACATCGGCACTATTTGCTTGAAAACGCATACCATGAGCAATAGGCACCAACGGGAGCTGATCAATAATCAGCGCTTGAACCTGATCGTAATATTGTTTGCGCAAACTTAAATCGGTGGTGTCGAGCGCTTGGGTAAGCAATAAGTCAAACTGTGGGTTACACCAATTGGCTGGGTTTTTACCGCTAAAAGTGGCGGTGCAGCTTAGCAATGGGCTAAAAAAGTTATCTGGATCGGGGGTATCGGCAGCCCAGCCGAGTAATACGCTATCGTGGCGGTGCTCACCTATACGCTGAATAAAAGTATTCCACTCGTACTCAACAATACTCACGTTAACACCTATTTTTCGTAAATCGCTTTGCATCAGCTCAGCCATTTTACGGGCATTAGGGTTGTATATTCGACTCACCGGCATTGCCCAAATGGTCATATCAAAGCCATTCGGTAACCCCGCTTCTATGAGTAGTTTTTTAGCTAGCTCTGGGTCAAACATAGGCATGTTTTCTTGTGGTTCAAAGCCCCACGAGGTCGGCGGTAAAATAGATTGCGCGCGTATACCATTACCGTAATAAACGGCTTGCATTATTTTGTCTATATCAATTGCATGCGCAAGGGCTCTGCGCACTCTAATGTCATCAAAAGGGGCGCGCTCAGTATTAAAGGCCCAATAACCAATATTTAAATTGGTTTCTTTTTCAACGTTAATATCGTCACGTTGCGCTAAAATACTCAGTTGTGCGCTACTTGGGTGGGCGGTTACATCGCACTCTTTAGTGAGCATTTTTGCTATGCGCGTAGTGCCGTTTGTCGTAATGTCGTAAACCAGCTGTTCAAGGGCAACATCGTGCTTCCAATAAAGGGGGTTGCGGTAAAAGCGCACTAAGTGATCGCGTCGGTACTCTTTATAAATGTAGGGGCCTGTGCCAATAGGGTACTGATCGAATAAATTAGTTTGATCTCGCGCTTTTAATTGCATTGCGTATTCTTGCGACAGCACCACGGCAAAGTCGGTGGCCATGTTCGTTAAAAAACTGCTTTCTGGGTGAAATAGCTCAAAGCGCACTTGATAGTCAGACACGCGCACAATTTTACGAATAAGCTGATCGAGCCCCACACTTTGAAAATACGGGTAGTTTGCATCGCCTACAAAATGGTACGGGTTGTACACGTCAAATAATCGGCTAAAGGTAAAAATAACATCATCAGCGTTAAAATCGCGAGTAGGGGTAAAGTACGAGGTAGAATGAAATTTTACGCCTTTACGCAGCGTAAAGGTGACCGACTTTCCATCGTTGCTAATTTTCCAATCGGTTGCCAGCTCACTTTTAAAATCTGCAGTAACAGGGTCAATACTAATTAAACGGTCAAATAACTGATTAGCAATAATATCAATAGTTGAGCCAGTGGTTGTTACTTGCGGATTAAACGACACAGGGTTCGCTTCGGCGCAATAAACGAGGCCTTGGTTTTTCTCTTCTATTATTTCTTCTTTACTATCAAAGCAGCCTGTTAAGGTGCTGGCTAGTAAAACAAGTAGTATTTTATGCACTCGCATAACCTCTAACTATTTATCTTCTAATAAATTGTATTTTTTAAGATAACCACGTAATTGATGATACGTTAAACCGAGTACTTCTGCAGTTTTCTTTTGATTAAATTGACTATGCTCAAGGGCTTTATTAATCATATTTATTTCAAATTCGTTAGAGCGCTCTTTTAAGCTACACGGAAATTCAATTGGGGCGCTAAGCTCGTTACTAAGCTCGCTAACAGGTGTGGCTAGTGTTGTAGGCTCAGCCGGGGCAACCGGTGTTGCAATAGGAGCTTTAATGCGTGCTTTGGGTCTAAAACGGCTTTCAAATGGGTCTAAAATAATCTGGTGAACGGGAATATGTTCATTACCATGACGATACAAACTTCGCTCAACTACATTTTTAAGCTCGCGTATATTACCCGGCCAATCGTAATTTAGCAGGGTTTCGGTGGCGCTGCGGGTAAAGCCACTAAATAACTCCCACTCTAAATCGCGTGCCATATTCATGGCAAATTGCTCAGCGAGTAGCATAATATCGTCTTGACGTTCGCGCAGTGGTGGCAGGGTAATTACATCAAAGGCTAAGCGGTCAAGTAAGTCACTTCTAAATTCGCCCTGCTCTGCAAGGTGGGGTAAATCTTCGTTGGTGGCACACACTAAACGAGTATCTACCTTTACGGTGTGTTTACCACCGACCCGCTCAAATTCACCGTATTCTATAACGCGCAAAAGCTTTTCTTGTACCATGGCCGATGTATTAGCCAGTTCATCTAAAAATAAGGTACCGCTGTTAGCGCGCTCAAAGCGACCTTCGTGGCGTTTACTTGCCCCGGTAAAAGCACCGCTTTCATGACCAAATAATTCGCTTTCGAGGAGGTTTTCGTTAAGGGCTGCACAGTTAAGCTTTACGTAGTTTTGATCCCAACGCTTTGATAAAAAGTGTAAACGGGCGGCTATAAGCTCTTTACCGGTTCCTCGCTCGCCAATAATAAGCACTGGCTTATCTAAATTAGCTAACTGCGATACCTGATCAAGTACAGCTAAAAAGCTATCAGATTGGCCGAGTAAATTATCCTGTTGGCGATATTGGCTCATTTTTCCTAACTCTTGGTCATTTTTGCTAACAGTTAGTGTATTTCATAATCAGGGATAACTAAAGGAATTTGTATATTTAGTTTAACTTAATGAAAATAAAGTGTATTTTAGATTTTAAGAAGTTGGCAAGCATATTGATACTAGTTACAGCAGACCAACTAAGTTTATATTACAGAGGTAAATGTTATGGGAATTTTTTCGCGTTTTGCAGACATTGTTAATTCTAATATCAATGCCATTTTAGATAAAGCAGAAGACCCAGAAAAAATGGTTCGTCTTATTATCCAAGAGATGGAAGACACATTGGTAGAGGTGCGCTCTACGTCAGCTAAAACACTGGCTGAGAAAAAAGAATTAGTACGTCGTGTAGACACACTAAAAGCACAAGTAAGCGATTGGCAAGACAAAGCAGAGCTTGCATTAAGTAAAGACCGCGACGATTTAGCGCGTTCAGCATTACTTGAAAAGCAAAAATCGGCAGAAGCAGTTGCAGCAGTAGAGTCTGAGCTTGAGCATGTAGAGTCTCACATTGAGAAACTTCAGCAAGAAGTCACCACTCTACAAGAAAAGCTAGCCGATGCTAAAGCACGTCAAAAGGCAATTATTTTACGCCAACGTTCGGCTGAGTCGCGCCTTGAAGTGAAAAAAGCCCTTGATAGCTCTAAAGTAGAAGATGCACTTAATCGCTTTGAGCGCTACGAAACTAAAATTGATGGACTAGAATCTCAAATAGAGTCTTACGATTTAGGTAAAAAGTCGCTTGCAGATGAAATTGCCGACCTACAAAAAAATGAAAAGATAGATGATGAGCTTGCCGAACTTAAAAAGAAGCTAGCTGATAAATAACTTATAAAGGGGTACTTAAAGTGCCCCACTGCTTAAAACATCGATTACGGATTGTCAGGAGAGGATTATGTTTGATCCAGAGATACTAATTGCACCATTTATCTTGTTCATGATTTTTGTTGCGCCACTGTGGTTAATTTTGCACTACCGTAGCAAAAAGCAAGTGAGCCAAGGGTTAAGTGAGCATGAACATCGCCAGTTATTGGAACTTGCCCACAAGGCCGAAAAAATGGCTGATAGAGTAGAAACCCTTGAAGCATTACTCGATCAAGAGTCACCACAATGGAGACGCAAAGTATGAGTGCCAAACGCGAATTATTAAGAGACCCACAGCGCGGCAAAATCGCCGGTGTATGTGCGGGATTAAGTGACTACTTTAATATGGAGTTATGGTTAGTTCGCATTATTTTTGTTAGTGCGGTACTGCTAACGGGTGGCCCATTATTTGTGGTAGCGTATATTGCAGCGTGGTTTATTTTAGATAAAAAAGACCCCACAACTATACATACTAGTAGCTCAACTAAAACTGACGATCCGCTAGAAGTTAAATTTAAAGTATGGCAAAAAGGCGAGCCACCGCGCCGCGCATTGCAAGACTTAAAAGAGCGTTTAACGCGAATAGACACGCGTCTTCAAGATATGGAGCGCCATGTTACTTCAAGCGAGTTTACGGTTAGCCGTGAAATCAACAAACTTTAAAGGATTTAATAGCACTTTGTTCGGTGATTAACAGCATCAATGAAGTGCTAGCCCATTATGAGTAGCACTTCATTTGCCAAAAAAACCTTTAAAAGTATTAAAGGTTCAGCCCAAAAAGCCCTTCATCGCAGTTTAGATCAACACGTAAAATTGGCCGTAACCGGCCTAAGTGGCAGTGGTAAAACCGCGTTTATTACCGCACTTGTTAAGCACCTTACAACACAAAGCGATGATAAAAACTTACCGTTTTTTGATGTAATGCGAGAGCACCGCCATATAGCCACTAAAGTTGTTCCGCAAGAGGCGTTAAAGGTGCCTACGTTTGACTACCCACGAGCACTTAACGCATTACTCCCAAGCGATGGGGAGCCTACATGGCCTGCATCAACCGAGCGTATTAACACCCTGCGTTTGGCTATTAAATACCAAAGTGCCTCAGGGTTGCGTGGGCATTTTTCGCCGCAATCTACGCTGTATTTAGACATTATTGACTACCCTGGTGAATGGCTACTTGATTTACCTATGCTTGAGCAAAGCTATAGCTTGTGGTGCGAGCAACAATACCCGCTGTTACTACAGCACCCGCGTGTGAATACCTCTGCTGAATTTTTAAACGCGCTTGAACAGCTTGATTTAAATGCGCCTGTAGATGAAGGCTTACTTGCACACATTGCAGCGCTTTATCAAAGTATGCTGGTAGGGCTTAAAAAAGATACTAAGCTTGCCATGTTACAACCAGGGCGCATGCTAATGCCTGGCGACTTACAAGGTGCGCCGCTTTTGTTGTTTTTTCCGGTAAATGCGCAGCATATAAAAAGTGATGAGGTAGTGCCTGGCTCTAACTTAGCGCATTTAATTAAGCGCTTTAACGCCTATGTAAAAGAGGTGGTTAAGCCATTTTATAATGAGCACTTTAAACACTTTGACCGCCAAATTGTGTTGGTAGACGTACTCAGCGCTTTAAATGAAGGCCATGAAACACTCCAAGAGCAAAGTAGTGTAATAAACCAATTACTCGCACATTTTAATTATGGCGAGTCGGGTTTTTTTAAGCGTTTATTTAAACCCAACATAGATAAAATACTGTTTGCTGCAAATAAGTCAGATCACATAAGTGCAAAGCACCATAAAGACTTAGCACTACTACTCGACTCGCTAGTGCATGAGCAAAGTAATCACTTAAAGTTTGATGGCGTACAAATAGAAACCATGGCAATGTCGTCAATTGCAGCAACGCAGCCGCGCCAAGTGGCCGATAAAGGGCAAACGCTTGATTGTATTTATGGTAAACCATTAAACGAGCAAGATTGGCTTACTTATTTACCCCCACAGCCACCAAAGCGCATGCTTAATAAAAACGAGTGGCCAGCGCAGGGCTTTGAGTTTTTATCGTTTGCGCCTATGCAAAACCCCGATAAGCAACTTAAGCATATTCGCCTTGATCATGTGATGCAGTACTTGTTAGGAGATAAATTATCATGAACGACACACAGCAAACTTTCCAAGCAGGTAGGCGAATTGATAGCCAAGCTGATGAGCAGGTTGAGGCGACGCTTGCTCCTGCAAAAATAATTACCCAGGGTCAAAGTGAATACATTGAAGAGCCTGAAGATGAACTTCTTGATGAAGAAATAGACCTAGAGCCGGTATATAAAAAGTCTAAATGGCAAACGCTTAAAGGGGTGTTTGCTGTAAGCTTTTTAGTGTTAGTGCTACTTGAGTTTGCTTATTCGTTAGTGTTTGCGTTTCAGCAGTCGGTCATTTTAGGCGGCGTGTATTTAACGGCGGTGGTAAGTGGTGTGCTATTAATTGGACGCATGCTATGGCGCGAATACAGAATGCTGCGCAGTTTAAAGCGTAATCAGTTACACCGCCAAGAAGCCGACAGACTCTTAAATAGCGAGCAAGTAGGTGGCGCATTACCTTGGCTTGAAAAACTAAACAAGCACCAGCAGCTCGACAACTTCGAAGCGTTTAAAAACCAAGTGGCTACACACCATAGCGATAAAGAAATAATGACCCTTTACGCAAATAGCTTGCTTATAACGCAAGACACGCAAGCTAAAAAGCTTATAAACCGCTTTGCGACAGAGTCAGCGTTGCTTGTTGCCTTAAGCCCCCTTGCGCTGGTGGATATGATGGCGGTGCTTTGGCGCGGTACTAAGTTAATAGAGCAAATTGGTAAAATTTATGGCATTGGTTTTGGTTACGCAAGCCGCATTAAGCTCTACCGTATGCTTATAAAACAAGTGATGTTTGTAGGCAGTGCTGAGCTTGTATCTGATTTAGCAGCCACAGCACTCAGCGCTGAGCTTTTAGGTAAGCTCTCGGGACGTGCAGCGCAAGGTGTAAGCGCTGGTATTTTTACAGCACGTATTGGTTACAAAGCAATGGAGCTTAGCCGCCCATTACCACGGCTTGAAAACAAACGCAGCTTGTTAAAAAGCACAGTGCAAAGTATTGCCAGCAAAATCATGAGCCGTAAAAAGGCCGAGCCAACGTCCTAAAGTAGCAGTGGCAATATTTGTGTACAAAACCGCGCTGAGCGGTTTTTGCACAAATAGCCATCTGAGCATCCGGCATGCTTGTGATTTAAACTGCGGTGCGTTTTATTTATGTAATTGACAGACATAATAAAAACGAGAGCACACAATGAGCAAGCAGCATATTAATACCCAATGTATTCATGGCCCGCAAAAAGCAAATGATCCGCATGGCGCACTCACGTCGCCTTTGTATCAAACCTCTACCTTTCATTTTGAAAATGCAGCACAAGGTGCCGCGCGTTTTGCAGGCGATGAGCCCGGTTATATCTACACCCGCCTAGGTAACCCAACCACCACCGAACTTGAGCAAAAAGTAGCACAGTTAGAGTGCTGCGAAGCTGCTGCTGCTACCGCCACAGGTATGGGCGCTGTATCGGCGTCGGTATTAAGCTTTTTATCGCAGGGCGATCATTTAATTGCATCAAGTGCATTGTATGGATGTACTTTTGCGTTTTTTGCCCACATGTTACCGCGCTGGGGAATAGAAGTTACTTTTGTTGATATGACCAACGAGGGCGAGCTTCGCGCTGCTATAAAACCTAATTCAAAAATGATATTTGTAGAAACGCCAATCAACCCCACAATGGCAGTCATTGATTTAGCCTTAATTGGCGCGCTCGCTAAGCAACATAATTTAATTAGTGTGGTCGACAACACCTTTTTAACGCCACTGCTGCAATCACCTAAGCAGTACGGCATAGATATTATTGTGCACAGTGCCACTAAGTACTTAAACGGCCATGGCGATGTAGTAGCTGGGCTTGTGTGTGGAACGCATGAGCACATTACCTTAATAAAAATGACGGTACTTAAAGATATTGGTGCCACCATAAGCCCGCACGACGCATGGCTTATTAATCGCGGGTTAAAAACTTTAGCTATACGCATGGAGCGCCATTGCCAAAGCGCGCAAACGGTTGCCGAATATTTAGAGGCGCACCCACAGGTTAATATTGTTTATTACCCTGGGCTTAAATCGCACCCTGGCAACAAATATATAGGCAAGCAAATGAAAGCCGCAGGCGGCGTTATTGCATTTGAAATTAAAGGCAGCCTTGCTCAAGGAGCGCAGTTTATAGATAGCATGAAGCTTTGCACACTTGCTGTAAGTTTAGGTGATGCCGAAACGCTTATTCAGCACCCCGCATCAATGACGCATTCCCCTTACACACCCGAGGAGCGAGCAGCCGCAGGCATAAGTGATGGCTTAATAAGACTCTCTGTAGGGCTTGAAGATGTTAACGATATTATTGACGACTTAAACCAAGCTTTTACATTAATTTGTTAGGTGTATTTATTTGTGTACAGTTTAATTTACCCTTAACGCCTTTAATTTAGTGCTTGTATAATATTAATGCCGGTGATGTAATTTTAACTATACACTTTAGGGGATCGTGCTAAATGTAGATATCCGCCTAACTATTAAACTTTTCTTCACTTTTGCATAGTATGGCTGCATTAGATATTCACTAATCTTGAGTATCACACTGACACACATTTAGGGCTTAACCCCAAGAAGGTTTTTATGGCTAAAGCAAGTAAATACACCTCTAAAACACCCGATGAAAACGGTGTTATTCATTGGAGCGAAGAAGAAAATAAAATTTGGTCTGAGCTTGTTACGCGACAACTTGCGTGCATAGAAGGCAAAGCTTGTGATGAGTACATGGATGGGCTTAAAAAAATAAACCTACCACACGATCGTATTCCGCAGTTAAGCGAACTTAACGAAGTGCTTCTTGCCACCACCGGTTGGCAAGTAGCGCCTGTACCTGCGCTTATCGATTTTGATGAATTTTTTAGGTTATTGGCAAACAAACAATTTCCGGTAGCGACGTTTATTCGTAGCCGAGAAGAGTTTGACTACCTGCAAGAACCTGATATTTTCCATGAAATATTTGGCCACTGCGCTATGCTAACAAACCCTGACTTTGCCGAATTCACACACAAATACGGCCAATTAGGGTATGCAGCGCAGAAAAAAGATCGTGTATACCTTGCACGTATGTATTGGTTTACGGTTGAATTTGGTTTAATGCAAACCGAAAACGGCCTGCGTATATACGGCGGTGGTATATTATCAAGCCCGGGTGAAACCCAGTACGTGTATTCAGATACACCAGAGATAACGCCTATGAGCGTAATTGATGTGCTTCGTACGCCGTACCGCATAGATATTATGCAACCACAGTACTACACCATTAATTCGATTCATGATCTGTTTGATATATCGCAAATGGATATTATGACTTTGGTTGAGCAAGCTAAAGCGCTTGGTTTGCACGACCCAAAATTTCCACCTAAAGAAAAATTAGCCGGTTAACTTTAATTTAAAAAGAAACGCTAAAGTAAGGATTTAAAATGTCTTCATTAAGTGAACAAAAATGCGAAGCCTGTCACGTAGATGCGCCAAAGGTATCTGAGGAAGAGCTGGCCCAACTTATTACAAAAATTCCAGACTGGGTACCAGAGGTACGCGACGGCATTATGCAACTTGAGCGTGTTTATAAGTTTAAAAACTTTAAACAAGCTATGGCGTTTACCAATAAAGTAGGTGATATGGCAGAAGATGAAGGCCATCACCCTGGTTTATTAACCGAGTGGGGCAAAGTAACCGTAACGTGGTGGAGCCATTCAATTAAAGGCCTACACAAAAACGATTTTATTTGCGCAGCTAAAACAGACGACGTATTTAACGCGCTGTAATTAAAAAATTAATTGAGCAGATTAAAAAGGCACTTTTAAGTGCCTTTTTTATTGCATCAAAATTGCGCTGTTAATTAATACCTTTATTTAAGGTTTGTCGCTATTTAACATGTCATCGTGTTCGGCCATATCCCACGGAAGTTCCCCTGGGCTGTTACCTAAAAAGTGCAAGTAATTCTCAAATTGATCAAGAATGTCCTTCACAATATCATCTTCACTGTAGCCATATACATCGTAAGATAACCCACCGCGGCGTAAGAAAACATCTGCCTTGTAATACATCTCGGAGTTATCAGCATCCGGTTTTAGCTCTGTATAGGCAAAGCTTGGCATAGGGTGCTCAGTAAGACGAATGTCATACACAAAATCAACATGTTCATGGCGTAGTACGGTTAAATGGGCGCGGCCTAAGTCAGTATCAAAATCTACCTCGGCATGCCACTGGCGCGCTTTTAATTCTGCTTGAACAGCTTGCATTGCTTTTACCACTACACTACTAATGAAGGTATGCACTTTTTCCTTATTGGGATAATTAACCATAGCGGCTAACCGGCGCTTCCAATGAGATAGGTTAACATTACGGCTATTGAGCGCATGTGCTTGTAAGCTCGTATCGCGATGGCCTTCAATGGTAAGTGCGCGCCAAAGTCCCGCGGTTGCAATAAGCATAATAATAGCAAAGGGTAGGGCACTGGCTATTGTCATGGTTTGCAGTGCACTTAGCCCACCTGCTACTAGTAAAACAGCAGCCACAGCGCCTTCAAGCACAGCCCAAAACACCCGTTGCCATGCAGGCGTATCAATACTCCCGCCAGAGGCGAGGGAGTCAATAACTAACGAGCCCGAGTCAGATGAGGTTACAAAAAAGGTAATGATTAAAATAACCGTCAGTAGCGAAATAATAAACGATAACGGTAGCACTTCAAATAATTGAAATAGCGCAACGGCATGGTTCGCTTGAACATCGGTTATTAAAGTATTAAACCCTTCATTCATTATTAAATTTAGCGCGGTATCGCCAAATACAGAAAACCATAAAAAGGTAAAAATAGTCGGAACTAGCATTACGCCCACAACAAATTGCCTAATGGTTCTGCCGCGGCTAATTTTAGCGATAAACATACCAACAAAGGGTGCCCACGCTATAGTCCAGCCAAATATAAATAGGGTCCAGTTACCAATCCAATCACTACGGCTATAGGCTTGTAAATTAAAAGTACGCTCAACAATACCACTGAGGTAGCTGCCGGTATTTTGTAAAAACGATTCAAGAATATGAATAGTCGGGCCAATAAAAAACACAAAGGCCATTAATGATACGGCGAGTGTCATGTTTATTATAGATAAACGCTTCACTCCTTTATCCATACCTGCCACTACAGAAAGCGTTGCCGCTGCGGTAATAATAACAATAGCGGTAATTTGTACCGTGGTATTAGTAGGGATGCTTGGCCATAAGTAGTGCAACCCGGCATTAATTTGAGTAACCGAAAGCCCTAACGTTGTGGCAATACCAAATAGCGTGCCTAATATGGCAAACACATCAACAGTGTGTCCAATAGGGCCATATATTTTATCACCAATAAGTGGATACAAGGCTGAGCGAATAGACAGCGGAAGGCCGTGGCGAAATGCAAAGTAAGCAAGCACTAAACCAACAATCCCATAAATTGCCCATATATGAAAACCCCAATGAAAAAATGCAATTTGCATAGCCTGCTTAGCGGCATTAACGGTTTCTGCGGCGCCTGCCGGCGGAGATGCATAATGGAGCACGGGTTCTGCTACACCAAAATAAAGTAATGCGACTCCGTAACCGGCCGAAAATAGCATGGCAAACCATTCACCAAAGCTGTATTGGGGTTGCGCATGATCAGGACCCAGCTTGATATTTCCCCAGCTGGAGGCGGCAACACAAACGATGAAAACTAAGAAGATGGCAACTGATAACATATAAAACCAGCCAAAGGTTTCTGTTATCCACTTGAGGGCGACACTGAATGCTTGCCCTGCCAGTTCAGGGTTACTACTTGTACCAATGACCAAAAGCAGAATAATAAATACCGCGGGCAAAAATACCGGTAGTAAAATAGTTGAGCGTAAAGCAGTTTTTGTCATATTAATCCTTAATATTAATTGCTAACTTTCAAGTATGCTTTACTACCTTATTATATCTTGGGTGTGTTGGCTAATTCAGTCGTTTGTTTGTAAACGTATATTGCTTTGAATTAAGGTTGAGTTGAGCACAGAGAAACCCAACGGTTTAGCTATTTAAGAGATAAACTCTAATCTAAACAAAAAAGCTCTAAACCCAAAGGGCTTAGAGCTTTCTAAATTTTGCTAAAACACTAAGCTTTAATGTGTTGTTGGGTTTCGTTTCACTCAACCCAACCTACGTTTAACACCAATCAGCTTAGGGCTTACAGCTAAAAGCTTATCGCTTCATTTAATCATCAATTGAGCGTAGTAGGGCGTTGATGCCTACTTTTTCGCGTGTTTGTTGATCTACCTTTTTCACGATGATTGCAGCGTATAGGCTGTGAGTGCCATCTTTTGATGGTAGTGCGCCTGGTACTACTACTGCGCCTGCTGGTACGCGGCCGTAATGAATTTCGCCGGTTTCACGGTCGTAAATACGGGTGCTTTGGCTAATGTAAACGCCCATTGAAATAACAGCGCCTTCCTCTACTACTACACCTTCAACAATTTCAGAGCGTGCGCCAATAAAGCAGTTGTCTTCAATGATGGTAGGGTTAGCTTGAAGTGGCTCTAAAACGCCGCCTATGCCCACGCCGCCCGATAAGTGTACGTTCTTACCAATTTGTGCACACGAGCCAACAGTTGCCCATGTATCAACCATGGTGCCTTCATCAACGTAGGTGCCAATGTTCACATACGATGGCATCAGTACGACGTTTTTACCTACAAAGCTGCCTTTACGTGCTACAGCATTTGGTACTACGCGCATGCCACCTTGTTGAAACTGCTCCGGTGTGTAGTCGCTAAATTTAAGCGGTACTTTATCGTAAAATTGGTTTACGCCGTCGTTCATTGGTTGGTTGTCGCGAATACGAAATGATAGTAAAACGGCTTTTTTAAGCCATTGGTGTACGACCCATTCGCCTGATATTTTTTCAGCAACGCGTGCAGCGCCGCTATCAAGAAGCTCTAGTGCGTCAATAATCGCTTGTTTTACATCGCTAGATACACTGCTTGGGCTAATGCTATCGCGGTTATCCCAGGCGTTTTCTATCATGGTTTTTAAATCTGACATGGTGTGTCCTTATTCTGTTTCGGCGTTGAATTTTTTACGTAATGCCTGATGAATTTTGGCTTGCTCTTCATCAGTCAGCGCTTGGTATTCGTTATTTGATACGACAAAGAAATCCTCTGCACGTTCACCTACCGTTGTAATACGGGCTGCGTGAATGTGTAATAAATGCGCTTGGAAAACTTCGGCAATTTTAGTAAGTAAACCGGGTATATCAACAGCTTGAATTTCTATTAGGCTGCGATCTTTACGTGCATGAGGGCGCAGCACTATTTTAGGTTTAATATTAAAGTCTTTAAATCGTTGCGAGCGATTCTTTTTAAAGCGTATTTTTTTACGTGGTTCGCTAAGTGCTTGCTCAAGCCCACGCTTAATTGACTGAGCACGGCTACTTGCAATAGGGTCGCCGCTCACTTCAAGTATTACAAAGTTAAATAGGGCGTAGCCATCTTTGGTCGTAAGCACTTGAGCGTGTTGTATTTGCGCCTTTTTAGAACCAATTACGCTAACCAAGCGAGCGAATAACGGCCCAGAGTATGGGCTATAAGCAAACACTTGCGTGCCACCATGCATTGCTTTATCAGAAACAATAACACTGGGTAGGCTTAAGTCTGCGCATTTTAATAGGTGCTCGGTTTGCCATGATATTTGCTGCTCGCTAAAGGCAGTAAAGTAATTGGCTTTAAAGCGGCTCCAAATTAAATCAATTTGGTTTTCTAGGTAGCCCAAATTAAGTAAGCGCTGTTTAGCTTGGTGTTTTTTATCGCGTATTTGGTCGCGTTGATCCATTGGGTTTTCAAGCCCTAGGCGTAATGCGCGCTGAGTATGCAAGTATAACTCGCGTAGTAGAGTGTTTTTCCAATCATTCCATAAGTTGTCGTTGGTTGCGCGTATATCGGCAACAGTTAAACAATAGAGGTAATCGAGTTGGCGCTCTGTTTTTACGCGTGAGGCAAAGTCTTTAATAACACTTGGGTCATTTATGTCTTTACGCTGCGCAGTGACCGACATAAGTAAATGGTTACCAACTAGCCACGATATAAGCTTGCCATCAGATGATGGGAAGCCATGTAATTTAGAAAAAGCAATGGCATCCACTGAGCCTAGCTCTGAGTGATCGCCGCCACGCCCTTTAGCAATATCATGAAAAATACCCGCTAAATAAAGCAGCTCTGGCTTATCCATACGGGTTACTATTTCGCTACAAATAGGAAACTCGCTCACTTTAGATTTATCAAAATATTGGTAAATATTATTGATTAATTTATGGGTGTGCTCATCTACTGTGTAGGCATGAAATAAGTCAAATTGCATTTGCCCAAATATATTACGCCATTGTGGTAAATACGCGGCCAACATGCCGTGTTTGTGCATGAGCGTGAATGCGCGGCCCATGCCGTTAGGGTGTTTTACAATACGCATAAATGCCTCGCGACACGCTGCGTAATCTTGTAAGTCACCTAATAGGCGCCTGCGTACTTGTCTAATGGTACGAATAGTACTTGGGTAAATATGGGTAATTTCGGGGTTGTCGGCAATATGCTCAAACAAAACAAAAAGTTGATCGCGTCTAAAAAATACCGATGGGTTTTTAACCCTAATTTGGTGTCCAACGCGTTCAAAGTCTTTGTCTAACTCAATCACTGGCGCTTCGCTGCTCTCTGGCATAATACTTTCTTCAAAGTACGATAGCAGCATTTGGTTAAGCTCGCGTACGCGGCTCATTATTCTAAATAAGCGTTTCATCATACGCTCAACCGAAGCTTTACCATCGCTACCAAAGCCAAGTATTTCAGCTGTGTGTGGTTGATGGTCAAACAACAAACGGTTTTCTGAGCGCCCAGCGGCTAAATGCAGTGCAAAGCGAATATTCCAAAGGTTCTCTAGGCACTCCGAAAGCTCCTGAAACTCTTCATGCGTTAAGTAGCCGTGGCTAATTAGCTCTTGTAGGGTTTCGGCTCTAAAGTGCTTTTTAGCAACCCAAATAATGGTTTGTAAATCGCGAAGGCCACCGGGGTTTTCTTTTATGTTTGGCTCTAGGTTGTAAGCAGTACCGTGGCACTTTTTATGGCGTAGGTTTTGCTCTTGCACTTTGGCTACAAAAAATTCGCCTGAGCGCCAAACAGGGGTTTCTATAATATGCGTTTTGAGTTTTTCAAACTCAATGTGATTACCAAAAATGAGCCTGCTTTCGAGCAAGCTGGTGGCAAAGGTAACGTCTTCACGTTTTTGCTCTATGGCTTGTTCAATGGTACGCACACTGTGGCCTATCTCTAAATTGAGATCCCATAGCATGGTAACAAACTGGCCTATTTTTTCGCATATTTGCTCGCTAGGCGGCTGCGTAACAAGCAATAAAAAGTCAATATCGGAGTAGGGGTGTAGCTCGCCACGGCCGTACCCGCCCACGGCAATAAGGGCAAGATCAGGCTCGTGAGCTAAATCGTAAACATGAAACAGTTTAATTAGCAGGCGGTCTATAAACTCAGCCCGGGCATTAATTAAATTACCAACTGGTTGCTTAGAAAATTCGTTATGTAACCACTTATAAAAATAGCTAGAACAATCGCGATAATCGCTCAGTTGCTCAGCATCGCTAAGCAACTTTTTTACTTTGTTGGGTAATGCCACGTGGGCTGGCTCCTTATTGAACCGTTAGCATTGATAAACAACCTGAACGTGAAGTAATAAGTCTATCCCCAGCGGCTATTTTCAGTGTTAACAGTGTTGAATCCACTTGCAAATAGGCTCGCTATTTGGCGCGTCAATTCGATTTGTTTTCACTGAAAATCTCCAACTTGGAAAAAATAAATTAAATATTACATATAATTCAGTATGTTATTAAATGTATTAACCCGATTAGAGGTTAAATACTTTTATCAAGTGGCTCGGTTTTTATTAGTGTTCGATAATCCTGTCGATAGTATCATCTGATCGCAGCGTTAAAATTTCAACACCATTTTCAGTCACTAATAGGGTGTGTTCCCACTGTGCAGACAAACTACGGTCGCGTGTAACTACAGTCCACTCATCTTTTAAAAGTTTACACTGGCGCTTACCTGCGTTAACCATTGGCTCTATTGTTAAACACATACCGGCTTTAAGTGTTTCGCCAGTACCCGCTTTACCGTAGTGCATTACTTGAGGCTCTTCATGAAATTCCCTACCAATACCGTGGCCGCAGTATTCACGTACAATTGAGTAGTTAAAGCTCTCTGCGTATTTTTGAATTGCTTCACCAATATCGCCTAAACGCACACCTGGTTTTACCATTTTAATGGCAAGGTATAAGCTTTCTTGCGTTACTTGTGCAAGGCGTTTACCTTGAATGTTAGGCGTACCTACATGAAACATCTTTGAGGTGTCGCCGTGGTAACCGTCTTTAATTACGGTTACATCAATGTTGACGCTATCGCCATCTTTTAGCGGTTTGTCATTTGGAATACCGTGGCAAATTACATGATTTACAGAGGTACAAACCGACTTAGGAAAACCGTGATAATTTAGTGGCGCAGGTATGGCATCTTGCACATTTACAATATAATCATGACAAATTGTATTTAGCTCATCAGTAGTCACACCTGGCACTACATGTGGTTCAATCATTTCAAGTACGTCTGCCGCTAAACGCCCGGCTACACGCATTTTTTCAATTTCTTCAGGGGTCTTGATCACAGCGCTCATTGAGGCTCCAAAGTTGCGTTTTTTAACATTTATCGTCGCACAAATTTTGCACGCGACGTTGAGTATTTAATTTTAATATGGTATAAAGCGCGCCGTCTTTTTACAAATAAATTCTTAAATGATTTTTTGTATTTAAGGCAAACACAATTTTATTTTAACACACACGCGTATCGTCACATACACTTGGGTGCATTTGAAGTTTAAATACTTCGGTGTTGGTGCTATGGGATATGTGGAGGCCTAACCCTAAACTACATAGAGGATTTACAAAATGGCAAACGTTTCAATGCGCGATATGCTTCAAGCTGGTGTTCACTTTGGTCACCAAGCACGTTACTGGAACCCTAAGATGAAGCCTTTCATCTTCGGCGCACGTAACCGTGTACATATCATCAACCTTGAGCAAACAGTACCAATGTTCAACGACGCACTTAAGTTTTTATCAAGTGCTGCTGCAAACAAAGGTAAAGTTCTTTTCGTTGGTACTAAGCGCGCAGCAAGCGAAGCAGTTAAAGAAGCTGCTTTACAAAGCGACCAGTTCTTCGTTAACCACCGCTGGTTAGGTGGTATGTTAACTAACTGGAAAACAGTTCGTCAGTCAATCAAGCGTCTTAAAGACCTTGAAGCTCAAAGCCAAGACGGTACTTTCGAGAAGTTAACTAAGAAAGAAGCGTTAATGCTTACTCGCGAAATGGAAAAGCTTGAAAAGAGCCTTGGCGGTATCAAAAACATGGGTGGCCTTCCAGACGCTATCTTCGTTATCGATGCTGATCACGAGCACATTGCTATCCGTGAAGCAAACAACCTAGGTATTCCAGTTGTTGCAATCGTTGATACTAACTCTAACCCAGACGGTGTTGATTACATCGTACCTGGTAACGATGATGCTATCCGTGCAATCAACCTTTACACTAGCTCTGTTGCAGCTGCTATCACTGAAGGTCGTGAGAACAACATCGTTGCTCAAGCTGAGAAAGACGACTTTGTAGAAGCTGAGTAATTAGCTGTCATCAAGTCTTCATCTTTTTAAGGTGAAGACTTGCTATTCTTGTAGAGCGGTTTACCCGCTTATCTAATACCTGATTTCAGATTTGAGGATTTACTAATGGCTGTAACTACTGCCCTAGTTAAAGAATTACGCGAGCGTACTGGCGCTGGCATGATGGATTGTAAAAAAGCGTTAACTGAAACTGATGGCGACATCGAATTAGCGATTGAAAACATGCGTAAGAGCGGTGCTGCAAAGGCTGCTAAGAAAGCAGGTAACATTGCTGCTGAAGGTACTATCATCATCAAGCAAAACGATGGTGTTGCAGTACTAGTAGAAGTTAACTGTCAAACTGACTTCGTAGCAAAAGACGAAAGCTTCTTAGCGTTTGCTAACAAAGTTGCTGACGCTGCTATCGCTGAAACAATCACTATCGAAGACTTACAAGCTAAGTTTGAAGAAGACCGTGTTGAGCTAGTAACTAAAATTGGTGAAAACATCAACGTACGTCGTCTTCAGTACATCACTGGTGAAACACTTGTTGAATACCGTCACGGTGAGCGTATTGGTGTTGTTGTTGCAGGTGTTGCTGATGAAGAAACTCTTAAGCACATTGCAATGCACGTTGCTGCTTCAAACCCAGAGTACTTAACGCCTGAAGATGTACCTGCTGACGTTGTAGAAAAAGAAAAGCAAGTTCAAATCGACATCGCGATGAACGAAGGAAAGCCTGCTGAAATCGCTGAAAAAATGGTTGTTGGCCGCATGAAGAAATTTACTGGTGAGGTTTCTCTTACTGGTCAAGCTTTCATCATGGAGCCTAAAAAATCTGTTGGCGAAATTCTTAAAGAGAAAAACGCAACAGTTACTAGCTTCGCACGTGTAGAAGTTGGTGAAGGTATCGAGAAGAAAGAAGAAGATTTTGCTGCTGAAGTTGCTGCTCAAATTGCAGCTGCAAAAGGCGAGTAAGATTAACTATTTGTGATGCATAAGGAAATTAGATGCCATTAAAGTACTATTTGCTTTTGCGTCACGCTTAGAAATTCTTTAAAATAACCGCGCTTTTATGTTTATCATAAGCGCGGTTATTTTTTACCCATAATTTAATAAAAAGTTGGCCCCAATACTATGACTATCAATCGTAAACCTATTTTTAGACGTGTTCTTCTCAAATTAAGTGGTGAAGCTTTAATGGGAGACGAAGGCTTCGGCATCGACCCAAAAGTGCTAGATCGTATGGCCCAAGAAATTAAAGAGCTGGTAGAACTCGACGTAGAAGTGGGTTTGGTTATCGGCGGTGGTAACTTTTTACGTGGCGGATCACTAGCAGAAGCTGGCATGAACCGCGTAGTTGGTGACCACATGGGTATGCTTGCAACCGTAATGAACGGCCTTGCAATGCGTGATGCACTACACCGTGCATTTGTTAATTGTCGTTTAATGTCGGCAATCCCTCTAAACGGTGTGTGTGATGCATACAACTGGGCTGAGGCAATTAGCTTATTAAAATCTGGCCGCGTTGTTATTTTTGCAGCAGGTACGGGTAACCCGTTCTTCACTACCGATTCTGCTGCGTGTTTACGCGGTATTGAAATTGAAGCCGACACTGTAATTAAAGCGACTAAGGTTGATGGCGTATTTAGTGATGATCCGGTTAAAAACCCAGAAGCCACGCTTTACCGTCACTTAAGCTACAATGAAATTATTGATAAAGAACTAAAAGTAATGGATTTAGCGGCGTTTACACTCGCTCGCGATCATAATATGCCACTGAGCGTATTTAACATGAATAAATCAGGCGCCTTAAAACGCGTAATTATGGGTGAAGAAGAAGGCACACTTATCTCTTCACAAGCCTCAGATGAAGTAATCAAATAATTAGGATTAAACCGTGATTAACGATATTCAAAAAGATGCGCAAGAGCGCATGCAAAAAAGTGTAGCAGCACTAGGTAGTCAACTATCAAAAATTCGTACAGGTCGTGCTCACCCAGCAATTTTAGACGGCATTATGGTATCGTACTACGGTGCTGATACACCGCTTAACCAAGTGGCTAATGTAACGATTGAAGACTCTCGTACGCTGGCTATTGGCGTATTCGATAAATCTTTAGCGCAAGCTGTAGAAAAAGCAATTATGGCGTCTGACTTAGGTTTAAACCCTATGTCTGCTGGTACAGTAATTCGCGTACCACTTCCTCCGCTTACAGAAGAGCGTCGTAAAGATTTAATTAAAATTGTACGTGGCGAAGTTGAAAGCGGCCGTGTTGCTGTGCGTAACATTCGTCGTGACGCTAATGGCGATGTAAAATCTTTATTAAAAGATAAAGAAATTTCTGAAGATGAAGCGCGTCAAGCAGAAGATACAATTCAAAAGCTTACAGATAAATTTATCAAAGAAATGGATGCACAACTAACAGCGAAAGAAGCTGAGTTGATGGAAATCTAAACAGCTAAATAACCTCAATGCAGGCTATGAAATATATTAGTTTTGAAACGCCGTCTAGGGTATACTAGGCGGCGTTTTTTTATGGAATACTCAATATTTATGGTTCTAGACGCTGATACAATTTCACAGCAATGTTTACCTAAACATGTTGCCATCATCATGGATGGTAACGGGCGTTGGGCGCAAGCTAGAAATAGACCTCGTGTGTTCGGGCATAAAAAAGGCGTGGACGCAGTTCGTCAATCTGTTCAGTTTTGTACTAAATTAGGGATACAATCGTTAACCTTATTTGCTTTTAGTAGTGAAAACTGGCGCCGCCCCGAAGACGAAGTAAACACTTTAATGGAGCTTTTTTTGTTTGTTTTAACACAGGAAGTAAAAAAGCTTCATAAAAATAATGTAAAACTGACCATTATTGGAGATTTATCACGATTCTCTGAAAGTTTACGTAGCAAAGTAAACGCTGCGCATGAGCTAACAGCAGATAACACCGGTTTGCATTTAAACGTGGCCGCTAATTATGGCGGTAGATGGGATATGGCAAATGCAGCAAAGCAACTAGCACTACAAGTTGCAAACGGACAACTCAAGGCAGAGGATGTTACAGAAGAGCGCTTAGCACAGCATATGAGCATGGCAGACCAAGCGGAGCCGGATTTACTAATTCGCACGGGTGGTGATGTTCGTATTAGTAACTTTTTACTATGGCAAGCTGCTTATGCGGAACTTTACTTTACCGAAACTCTTTGGCCTGATTTTAATGAAGCAGCATTTGCTGAGGCCATTGCGTGTTACGTTGCCAGAGAGCGACGTTTTGGTTGTACGGGCGAACAAATAAAACAATTACTCGCTCAAACCTAAAATAGAATAAGGGTCACTATTTTGTTAAAACAACGAATTTTAACCTCGGTTGTATTAGCGCCGTTAGCGCTAGCCTTGGTTTTTTATACTCCACTAACATTGTTTAGTTATTTTGCCGGTATTATTGTTTTACTTGGCGCGTGGGAGTGGTCTGCTTTTATGGGCCTATGCACAAAATTAAAACGTGGTGCGTTTGTGGTGTTAATTGGCGCGTTATTGGCGCTGCTAAATTTACATTGGCCGATTGAATCACTGTGGCAAAACGGCCAGTTGGTCGGGGATGCAAATTACTTATTTACGCTCTCGTTTGCTTGGTGGATTGTGGCCAGTTATTTAATTTGGCGCTACCCAGCCATGGCCAAAGCATGGAACGAAGGCTTGGTAATGCGCGGCATTGCCGGGTTGCTTACTTTAATCCCACTTTGGCTTGCACTCAATACTTTACGTAGCGCGCAATACGCTGAATCAACGCACTTTGGCTCGGTACTGATTTTAGTGGTACTTGGTATTGTGTGGAGCGCCGATGTAGGGGCTTATTTTACAGGCAAAAGTTTTGGTAAACACAAGCTCATGCCAAAGGTGAGCCCTAACAAAACCATCGAAGGCCTAGCAGGCGGTGTGGTTGCATCAATTATATTTGTTTTAGCTTTTTGTCACTTTACCGGTGTGGATTTTGCTGTATGGCCTATTTATGCGGTAATGACCGCCTTTATAGCTTTGTTTTCGGCTGTCGGTGATTTACTCGAAAGCATGTTTAAACGTGAAGCCGGCCTAAAAGACAGTGGTCGCTGTTTACCCGGCCACGGCGGTATTTTAGATAGAATTGACAGCTTAACCGCAGCAGCCCCAATGTTTGTAATGTGCTATGCATGGACCTTGAGTTTATGAGCCAACAGCAACAACTTGTTATTTTAGGCGCTACAGGTTCAATTGGGTTAAGTACATTAGATGTTATAGCGCGAAACAAAGCGCTATTTAACGTATTTGCCCTCACTGCAGGCCACAATGCAAAAAAGATGGCTGAGCTGTGTATTGAGCACGAACCGTTATATGCGGTTATGGCCACACAAAGCGCTGCAGAGCAATTATCATCGTATTTAAATAATACGCCATGCCAAACCTTAGTAATGCATTCACAGCAGGCTATGAGCGATTTATGTGCGCATCCCGATGTCGATACCGTCATGTCAGCTATTGTTGGCGCTGCCGGCTTACTGCCCACACTAAGCGCCGTTGAAGCAGGTAAAAAAGTACTGCTTGCCAATAAAGAATCGTTGGTTATGTCAGGGCAGTTGTTTATTGATAAAGTAAAACAGCATAAAGCCACGTTGTTACCTATTGATAGCGAGCACAACGCTATTTTTCAGTGTTTACCTCATTCACTTCAAAACGCAAACGCTGATCAAAATTTACAAGAGCATGGCGTAAGTAAAATATTGCTTACCGGCTCTGGTGGGCCATTTTTAACGCGCGATATAAATACCTTAAAAGAGGTAACGGTTAGTGAAGCCGTCGCTCATCCTAATTGGTCTATGGGGCAAAAAATATCGGTAGATTCAGCCACCATGATGAACAAAGGGCTTGAATTTATTGAAGCTAAATGGCTGTTTAATTGTGACACCAGCGATATTGATGTGGTGATCCACCCGCAAAGTATTATTCATTCTATGGTGCAATACCACGATGGCTCCATTTTAGCGCAAATGGGTAACCCCGATATGCGCACACCTATTGCACATGCACTCGCTTACCCAGATCGAATTAACGCGGGTGTAAAACCACTCAACTTTTCGGATATTTGTGATTTTTCGTTCACAAAGCCTGATTTTGCGCGTTATCCAAATTTACAACTCGCTATTGATGCGTGCAGCGCAGGGCAAGGCGCAACCACAACGGTAAATGCAGCAAACGAAATAGCGGTTGCGGCATTTTTAAAAGGCCAAATTGGCTTTACTGACATTTATAAAATTAATGCACAAACGCTTGATGCGGCCACATTCACTAACGTACAAAGCCTAGATGAAATATTAGCGTGTGACCAACAAGCCCGCCAACGTGCAGCGGACCTAATAACAAAAGTGACTCATTAATATGTTAGATTTTTTTTGGAATCTTGGCTCGTTTATTTTAGCGCTGGGCATTTTAGTTGCTATTCATGAATATGGGCACTTTTGGGTGGCCCGTAAAATGGGTGTTAAAGTGCTGCGCTTTTCGATTGGTTTTGGTAAACCGCTTTTAAAGTGGCACGATAAATACAATACAGAATACGTAATTGCCGCTATTCCGCTGGGTGGCTACGTTAAAATGCTTGATGAACGCGTGGATGAAGTGCCTGAGAATGAGCGCCATTTGTCATTTAACGCTAAATCGGTTCAGGCCCGTATAGCCATAGTGGCAGCCGGCCCGCTGGCTAATTTTTTATTTGCTATTGTAGCGCTGGCGGCTATGTACATGGTGGGCGTGCAATCGGTAAAACCTGTAGTGGGTAGTATTACCGAAGGTAGCAGAGCAGAGCAGGCGGGCATTATGCCCTCTGAACAAATTATTAAAATTGGTGATGACACGATTGCCACCTGGCAAGATGCAACTTTTGCACTTATGTCGAGCTTAGGTGAGCAAAGCGTGCCCGTAGTAGTGCGTAATGAAAACTACCAAGAGCAAACAAAAATGCTTAACGTAGAGGGTTGGAAGCTCGATCAACAAGACGTGCCGCCACTGAGTTCGTTAGGTATTGTACCATTTAGACCGCAAGCCACATTAACCATTGCGGCTATTACTAAAAATTCAGCAGCCGAACTGGCTAATTTGCAGGTTAACGATACGATTATCGCTGTAAATGGTGAAACAATAAGCGATTGGCAGCAATTAGTTAATCTTATTACGCAATCGGCTAACAAATCTTTACAATTTAGTGTAAAAAGACAAGATAGTATGAATAGCGTAACAGTAACGCCTAAATCGCGCATTAATGAGCACGGTATTGAACAAGGGTTTTTAGGTGTTGCGCCGGTTGTTCAACCTTGGCCTGATGGCTATGTTGAAACCCGAAGCTTTGGTCCGCTTGATAGTATTGTTCGTGGTACCCAAGAGACCTGGCGCCTTATAACGCTTAGCTTTGACATGATTGGTAATTTAATTACAGGTCAGGTTTCGGTTAAAAATTTAAGTGGCCCTGTGGGCATTGCAGTTGGTGCAGGAACTAGCGTAAGCTACGGGCTAGTCGCTTTTTTAAGCTTTTTAGCGCTAATAAGCGTTAACTTGGGTGTATTTAATTTATTACCTCTGCCAGTGCTTGATGGTGGACACTTAATGTATTACATAATTGAACTTTTCCGTAAAAAGCCTGTCTCTGAAAAGACACAAGAATTTGGTTTTAAAGTGGGCGCCTTGTTGCTCATATTTTTAACATGTTTCGCTTTGTTCAATGATGTATCGCGTTTGTAGTTACAGCGTGACAATTACTAATTAGAACACGATTGTAAGCATCACTAATTATTAGTTTTGATGTTAAGCGGTAATACAGTTGTAAAGGATAAAGATAATAAAATGGCTATAAAAAAACATTTGGCAGTTTCAAGTTTATTGGGTGCAAGTTTTGCAGCCCTGGGCCAAAACTCCTTTATTGTTGAAGATTTAAAAATTGAAGGTTTGCAACGTGTAGCACTTGGTGCAGCACTAACGCATGTTCCTATCAATGTGGGCGATAACGTTGATGACTATACGATTTCAAAAACAATAAAGTCACTTTATCGTTCAGGTCACTTTGACAACATCAAAGCGTTACGCGATGGTAATAACGTTATTTTTAAAGTGACTGAGCGTCCTACTATTAGCTTTATTGAGTTTGAAGGCAATAAAGATATAAAAGACGAGCAGCTTAACGAATCACTCGATCAGCAAGATATTCGCCAAGGTGAACCGCTTGATAAAACCGTTATCGATAATATCGAAAAAGGGTTGGTTGAGTTTTTCCACAGCATTGGTAAATACAATGCAAAAGTGGACATAAGTATCACTAAGCTGCCACGTAACCGGGTTAAATTGAGACTCGAGTTTGATGAGGGCGATGCAGCCTCTATTCGTCAAATCAACTTAGTTGGTAATGAACTTTTTTCAAACGAAGAGCTTCTTCAGCTTGCAGAGTCGCAACAAGATTTACCTTGGTGGCAGTTTATGGGTAGCGATCGCTATCAAAAACAAACCATTGAAGGCGATTTAGAAAAAATTCGTAGCTTTTATTTAGACCGTGGTTATTTGCGTTTTAATATTGATTCAACTCAAGTATCAGTTAGTCCTGAACGTGAATCGGTTTATGTAACGGCAAATATCACCGAAGGTGTAAAATACAAAGTGAAAGGCTTTGATTTTATCGGTGATTTACTCGGCCGAGAAGAGCTAATCAAAAGCGTTATCCCACTTCGCGCCGGCGAGCTTTACAATGGCTCAGTGGTGACCTCATCTGAAGAATTTATCAAAAGCTACTTAGCGCGCTTTGGTTATGCCAATGCCGAAGTACGCACAATTCCAGAAATTGATGATGAAAAACAAGAAGTGCAACTTACGCTGTCGGTAAATCCGGGCAAGCGTGTGTACGTACGTCGTATCATCGTTGGTGGTAACCAAAATACTGCTGATGAAGTACTTCGCCGCGAAATGACACAACTTGAAGGTGCGTGGTTATCTAATCAAAATCTTGAGCGCTCAAAGCTGCAAATTCAACGTTTACCGTACATGGAAACTGTTGATTTTAACGTAGTACCAGTACCGGGTGTAGATGACCAAGTAGACGTAGACTTTACAGTAAAAGAGCAATCGGCAGGTAGCTTTAACGCGGGCTTAGCGTATGGCTCATACGCAGGGCTTCAGTTTAATATTGGTGTGACCGAATCTAACTTTTTAGGTACGGGTAATCAAATTGGCTTAAACTTAAATACCTCTACTGGTTCTGAAAGCATTAGCTTGTCGTACACCGACCCTTACTTTACGCCAGATGGTGTATCGCAAGGCAGCAGTATTTTTTACAACAACTACGATGCCAGTAAATTTAGCCTAGTAGATTATAAATCAACAAGTTACGGTATTGGTACCAATATTGGTTTCCCAATTGATGCGGTAAACCGTGTTAACTTTGGCGTACGTTGGATTCAAGAAGAACTTTCAGAAATTGCCGAGTACGAACAAACTCGCGTACTACGCGAAACCTTCTTAGATGAAGAAAACCCAGATGCTGGCTTTGACTTTACTAAATATGAGCTAAGCGTAGGTTGGTCGCGTATCACAGTTAACCGTGGTTTATTCCCAACAGCGGGTTCGCGTCAAACATTAAATTTAACAGCCACAACGCCTAACTCTGATCTTCAGTATTTTAAACTGAACTACGATTCGCGTTTTTACTGGCCAATATCGAATGACCACCGTTGGGTGTTCTCAACACGTGCAGCGCTTGGTTACGGTAATGGTTATGGGTCAACCAATGGTTATGAGCAAACTCTGCCATTCCAAGAGTTCTTCCGTATAACGGAAATGGAACTACGTGGCTTTGACCGTAATACTATATTGCCGCGCGCTGTATCACGTGTTCCTTTATCAATCCCTGGTACGCCAGGTGCTGATGGTACTACAACCGGTAGCATCGGTGGCTCTGATGAGTTTGATATTTTAGTACCACAAGGGCGTATTGGTGGTAATGCAAAAGCGGTTGCAGGTATGGAGCTAATTGTACCTACGCCGTTCTTAGATGAAGAAAACACCAGTTCTGTACGTACCAGTTTCTTTGTAGATGCTGCCAACGTATGGGATACTGAATTTAACGTTGACCGTTTCCAAAACTTAGCGCCAGATGAGCGTGCTAAGTTAGATGATTACTCTGATCCAATGCGCTTTAGGGTATCAACCGGTTTATCTTTACAATGGATCTCTCCAATGGGTCCAATGCTGATTAGTTTTGCGTATCCATTGCAAAAAGAAGAAGATGACGATACAAAGACCATCAGCTTTAATATTAGTAACACTTTCTAAAGGAGTTTTTTGTGAAAAAATTATTTAAATCAACAGCAGTAGCCGTGTTAGCAACATTGATGATGGGCACCTCTGCAAGTGCATTTGCCCACAAAGTAGGCATTGTTGATATGCAAGAGATCTACAAGCAAATTCCTCAAATGGCTAAAATTGAGCAGTCTTTACAAACTGAGTTTGCAGAGCGTCGTCAAGAGCTTGAAAAACTACAAGGCGACATTCGCTTTGAAGCAGAAAAATTTAAGCGTGAAAGCACTACAATGAGCCAAGCTCAAAAAGATGCACTACGTGATAAAATCCAAGGCATGCAACAAAACCTTGCTGAAAAAGGTCGTCCTTTAGAGCAAGAAATCAAAGCACGTCAAAACCAAGAGCTTGCTAAAGTTCAGGGTTTAATTATTAAAACAATTGAAGAAATTGCTAAAGATGGCGACTTCGATGAAGTTAAAGTTAAAGACACTACTATTTACTTTAACCCTAAAGAAGTAACTGATCTTTCAAGCAAAGTTGTATCAGCAGTTAGTAAGAAATAATCACTCTATGCAAAATTATACGCTTTCGCACATTGCGGAACTTCTAGGCGCCGAACTTCAAGGTGATGGCGCTTTAGAAATTACAAAAATAGCTACACTTGCAAATGCCCGTTCTGGGCATATTGCATTTTTAGCGAACTCAAAATATCGTACGCAGCTTGAAACCACACAAGCCAGTGCTGTTATTCTTAGCGAAGCCGATGCACCGTATTTTAGTGGCGCAAAAATCATTGTTGGAAATCCGTATGTGAGCTACGCAAAGCTTGCACAATTTATGGATACAACCCCGCAAGCGGCGCAGCAAGGTATACACGCTAGTGCGACTATTCACCCAAGTGCAACGGTAAGTGCAAGTGCTGCCATTGGCGCAAATGTAGTTATAGAAGCCGGTGCTGTGATTGGTGATAACGCACAAATTGGTCCGAACAGTTTCATCGGTGAACGTGTTAAAATAGGTTCTGGCACAAAGCTTTGGCCGAGTGTGACTATTTATCACGATGTTGAAATTGGCGCTGATTGTTTATTTCAAGCAAACAGTGTGGTTGGCAGTGACGGATTTGGCTATGCAAACGAGCGCGGGCAGTGGGTTAAAATTCCTCAGCTAGGCTCTGTGATTATCGGCGACAAGGTTGAAGTGGGCGCAAGCACAACAATTGACCGTGGCGCACTCGATAACACGATTATTCATAGTAATGTGATCATCGATAACCAATGTCAAATAGCACACAACGTTGAAGTTAACTCGGGTACTGCAATTGCAGGCTGTACTGTACTAGCAGGTAGTGTAACCATTGGTAAAAACTGCCAAATAGGTGGCATGACCGCAATTAATGGTCACATGTCAGTATGTGATGGTGTTATAATTACCGGCATGAGTATGGTGACTAAATCGATCACCGAGCCGGGTATTTACTCATCTGGTATGCCCCATACAACTAATAAAGAATGGCGTAAATCAATTGCCCACTTGCGTAATCTTTCAGACATGAAATCACGTCTCAAAGCGCTTGAAGCATTGGCTAAGTCATAACGTTGAACACTAATAAGGATGCTATTTTGGCAAACGAATTAAATAGCCTTGATATTCAAGAAATTTTAAGTTTATTACCACACCGCTACCCGATGCTTTTAATTGATCGTGTAATTGACTTTACGCCTGGCGAGTCACTGCATGCGATTAAAAATGTATCGGTTAACGAGCCTATTTTTACTGGTCACTTTCCAAATCAGCCAATTTTCCCTGGTGTGCTAATATTAGAAGCCATGGCGCAAGCCACCGGTTTATTAGGATTTAAAACAGTAGAAAACCGTAGCGATAACGAGCTTTACTTATTTGCTGCAGTAGATAACGCACGTTTTAAACAGCCAGTTATACCGGGCGATACAATGCATTTGCATGTAGAGTTTTTAAAAGAGCGTCGCAATATATGGAAATTTGCCGCTGAAGCAAGAGTCGACGGCAAGGTTGTATGTAGTGCCGAAATTATGTGTGCGAGAAGAGAGTTTTAATAGTGATCCATTCTACAGCAATAATCGAACCTGGCGCTAAACTAGGCAACAATGTCTCAGTTGGTCCATATAGCTATATTGGCAATGATGTTGTGATCGGTGATGACTGTATTATTGAGTCTCACGTTGTTATTAAAGGGCCATCTACTATTGGCTCTGGCAATCATATTTTTCAATTTGCGTCAGTAGGCGAAGCCTGCCAAGACAAAAAATATAACAACGAACCAACCACTCTTATTATGGGCGATAACAACGTTATACGTGAGTGTGCAACCATTCACCGTGGTACTATTCAAGACCAAGGTGTGACTAAAATTGGTAGCAATAACTTATTTATGGCGTATACCCACGTTGCTCACGATGCCGTAATTGGTAATAACGTTATATTTGCTAATAACGCAAGCGTTGCAGGCCACGTGCATGTAGGCGATTGGGTTATTTTAGGTGGTAACTCAGGTGTGCATCAATTTTGTAAAATTGGTGATCACGCATTTATTGGCATGTACTCAGGTGTTAATAAAGACGTACCGCCATTTGTAACCACCATTGGTATGCCAGCAGGCCCTGCAGCGACCAATAAAGAAGGTATGAAGCGTCGTGGCTTTGAAAGCGACGAAATTATGGCCGTACGCCGTGCTTATAAAGCGTTTTATCGTAAGAGCTTAAGTGTAGACGAAGCAATTGCCTCACTAAGTGAAGATGCCGCTAAGTACCCTGCAGTACAAACTATGATTGATTTTGTGAAAAGCTCTGAGCGCGGTATCGTAAGATAAGCGCCTTATGCTTTTTAAAAAAACCACCTAAGAGTAATCGCCGGTGGTTTTTTATTGCCTATAAAATATTTTAATTCAGTACACACTCAGCCACGTAAGGTTAACCTTTGCGCGAATTTTTATAATTAAAGCGCATCTATGTCTTTTACTAAGTTAATTTTTACCCTCAGTTTTTTATCAATTTTAGCTGCGTGTAGCAGCCAACCTATCGTTACCTCTGCTAATGGCGAGCGTACTCAGTTAGGTAAAGCCTCTTATTACGCTAATAAATACCATGGTCGCACAACAGCAAACGGCGAAACATTTAGTCAAAACGCATCCACTGCTGCGCATTTAGAATTACCCTTTGGTACAAAAGTGAAGGTTACAAACTTGGCAAATAACAAATCGGTGATCGTGAGAATAAACGATAGAGGCCCGTACGTTAGAGGGCGGGTTATTGATTTATCGTTAGGTATGTTTAAAAAAATTGCCGACCCTAAAGTCGGCGTTATAGATGTATCAATCAGCGTTTTAAATGATTAACTTGGTCTCTGGATAATATATCTATCTCAAGCAGCTATTTTTAGCGCTAACTGCGTTGAATTTTCTTGCAATAGGCTAGCTATTGACGCGTAAATTCGCCTTGTTTCCACTTAAAATTTCTAGCTAGAGAAAAACAGAATTAAGTTTCATTAATATTCAGTTGGGTAGTAAATCTCTTAACCAGAGTTCAAGTTATTTAAAACCGAGTAGTTAAGGCAACATAATCGGTATATGTTTCGCTAAGTTCTTTATGAGTGCCTTGCGCTACAAGGCTGCCATTTTCTAGCCAAATAATATTATCCATTTGCGCTAAAAGAGCTGGGTCGTGGGTAATGGTAAGTACGCTTGCGTTACTCATTACCTGCATAATAGCGCTCATTACCGTTTGCTTAGATTGGTTATCAAGCCCTTCTGTAGGCTCATCAAGTACTAAAATGGCAGGGTTTTGTAATAAAGCTTGCGCAATAGCTATGCGCCTTGATTGGCCTTGAGAAACACTTCTCCCACCTGTGCCTAAACGGGTTTTTAATCCATCTTGTAGCTCATTAAACCAAGGTTTTAGCTGTGCAAGGTTAATGGCTTCAAGCATTTCTTCTTTTGTGGCGCTTGGCTTTGCATAGCGTAAGTTTTCACTTAATGTGCCATCAAAAATATGATGCTGCTGCGCAAGTATATTAATAACGCTTGCGCGGGTGTTGCTGCTTAGTGCGTGGAGTTCTGCTGCGTTATTTTCATCGCTTAGCCTAATACTGCCTTGCTGCACAGGCCATAACCCGGTGAGTAAATTAACCAAGGTGCTTTTACCACTGCCGCTTCTGCCTACAATCGCTACTTTTTGCTGTGCTTTAAGGGTAAAGCTGATATTAGTTAAAGCACTGTGCTCTTGGTATTTATAGCCAATGTTATTAAGTGCCAAAGTTGTATTGTTTTTATCAAACTGCATCTCAACTAACTCAGCGCTATTAGCTTCTTGCGCTGTGACTTTATCTTCCAGTGTAAATAGTCGCTCAGCGGCTTTGAGTACACTGGGCAGCTCTATAAATGCATTAGGCAACAGTAATACAGTTTCAAAGCTTGCCAATACAAATAGGCTTAACATAGCAAGCTCAACATTTACCATAGCGCCGCTGTAAACCAAAGGCACAATAGTGACTATGGCGCCAAGCATAGCTAGCTGCACAACCAGCAAACTTAAACCGTCGCTATTTGCGAGTGCTTTATGGCGACTATAAAGTTGTTGGTTATATTGCTCGTTTAGTTCATTACATTTTGAAATTTGCCCAGCACGTGCCTGATAAATACTCAGCTCTCTAAGGCCGGTTAGGGTGTCAGAAAGCTCTGCTCTAAGTTGTGCACTGAGCTGTGTTTCTTTATGGCTATTTTTATTTAATTTAGCACTTAACAGCGCAGGTAAAACAACACCAATTAATAAAATGCCTATAAAACAAATAAGCGCAACATTGGCGTTATAAGCCGCCATAAACACCATAATTATGGGCACACTCAACAGCGCTACCAGCATTGGCAGTAATATGTTTAAGTAAAACTTATCAAGCGCATCCACGTCATTTTGTAAGCGGTTAACTAAATCGGCGCTGCGGCTCATTGCTAAATCTACATTGTTTAGCTTACTTAGCGTGGCAAACATATTAACGCGTATTTCACTAAGCAATAAAAACGTCGCGTTATGTGTTACTAAGCGCTCACCATAGCGTGATGCAGTTCGTACAATCGCTAAAAATCGAATAGTCCCTGCGGGTGTAAAGTAGTTCATTTGTACGCCTGCGATACCTGCTGCCGCCATTGAGGCTAAAAACCACCCCGATATAGCTAATAAGCCCACATTTGCAAGTACCGTTAACGTCGCTAAAAAAGTACCCAGTAGCATGGCTTTATAATGGGGGCGGCAAAGCTTTAATAGCCTAATAAAATTAGTCATTGTTTGCTCCTTGCGCTTGTAAATTAAGGAGTGATTTAAATGCGCCTTGTTGTTGCTCAAGTTGGCTGTAAGTCCCTTGCTGTGCTATTTCGCCATTTTGCATAACAAGGATATTGCTTGCGTTTTTGACTGTATTTAGCCGGTGGGCAATGACCAACACTAAGTGGCTTTTAGCGTAATTATTTATAGCCTGCTGAATAAGCTGCTCGGTTTGGCTATCAAGGTGGGCTGTCGGTTCGTCAAGCACTAAAATAGGCGCTTGTTTTAAAAACGCCCGCGCGAGGGCTATACGCTGCTTTTGACCGCCAGAGAGTCCTTCACCTTGCTCACCTATCAGGGTGTCGAACCCATTCTCTAACGTGTTTATAAAATCTAAGGCGCCCGCTTGGTGTGCGGCTTGCTCAAGCTCTAGTTGCGTAGCGGCTGGCTTGGCTATTTTTATGTTATCGCTAATGCTTTGATAAAAAAGCGTTGGGGTTTGTGGGATCCACGCAATTGCGTTTTGTAATGTGCTAATGCTTGTAGCATCAAGTGATTTATTATTAATGCTTATTTGTTCAATCACCTGCGGATGAAACCCTAATAAACAATCAAATAAAGTACTTTTACCTGAGCCACTAGCACCTACTACTGCCACTAGCCCTTTAGCGGGTAGCGTAAGGTTTATATTTTTTATGCCTTCGTTACTGTTTGGGTAGGTAAAGTTTAAGTTGTTTATGTTTATTGAGCTTATATGCTCCTCAAACTTTGTTTCATGTTGCTGTGATTGCTCAGGAAGTGGGGCATTTAAAATAGTGACCATATCGGCCGCAGCGCTTATGCCTTGCAAGCGGGCATGATAGTGACTGCCTAATTGGCGCAGGGGTAAGTAAAATTCTGGGGCAAGTAGTAAAACAACAAAGCCGGTTGCAAAATCAAGCGTACCAAAAAACAGTCTAAAACCAATGATTACCGCCACCAGTGCCACACTAATTGTGGCTAAAAATTCCAGCGCAAATGATGATAAAAAGGCAATTTTTAAAACACCGAGTGTAGCGTGTCTAAAGTCATCAGAAATTTTGGCTATTTGTTTAAGCTCTTGTTGCGTTGCGTTAAACAATTTAAGTTGTGTTAAACCTTGTACGCGGTCAAAAAAGTAATTACCTAGTACGGCCAGTTGCTGCCATCTTTTTTGATTTAACGCCTCGGCCTTTGAGCCCACCAAAATCATAAAAAACGGAATAAGCGGGGCGGTTAATAAAAATATTAAGCCTGCTTTATAGTCGGTTGGAAAAATAACCACCAAGATTGCCAGTGGAATAAGCGCGCTATAAGCAACGCCAGGCAAGTATTTAGCGTAGTAGTCGTGCAGTGCTTCAACGCCATCGTGCACGGTGTTAAGCGTTGCTCCTTGGCCGTGTTGTTCAATATAACTTGGGCCAAGTTGCGTTAATTTGGTCAATAAGGTTTGGCGCATAGCCGACTTTATTTTAAGTGCCGCATAAGCACTGAGCCTTTCACTGATAGCTAAAAACAGGGCTCTGAGTAAAATAATACCCGCAAGTGGCCAAAGTAAATGGGTTACTTGGTTAAGGCTTGCGCCTTCAAACATTACGTTATGAATAGTTTGTGCCAGTAAATAGGCGCCTGCAATCATTAAAATAGCGTTAAATGTGCCCAGTGCAATACTTAACTTTAACCATGCACCCGCAGGCTTACTTTGCCGTTTTAAAAAAGCGCGCAGAGATTGCTGCTGCGCGCGATTTGGTCGGGGATTAGTCGTCATCTTTTGTGTTGTTAGCTTCGTTTAGTAAATCGTGCATCGGTTGTTCATCATCAGCTATGCTGTTTTTATTTTGATGAAACTCGTACCACATTACATTTATAACACCTAAGGTACAGGCTAAAAGTACACCTAAAATCCAAGCGAAATACCACATAATTTAGTCTCCTTAGTAGCTACCGTGCGTGTTGTTTTCAATTTCGTCTACCGTTACTCTGCGCCACATTTTTACGTAACACCAGGTGGTGTAGGCCAAAATTAACGGAATAAATATAACAACAGCAACAAACATAATATTAAGTGTTCTGTGGCTCGACACCGCATCCCAAATAGTTAAGCTAATATCTGGGTTATTAACAGATGGCATAATAAATGGGAACAGCGACACACCCGCCGTCATAATAACGCCAATTAACATAATGCTGGTTGAAATAAGCCCTAGCGCTGGCTTGTTTAGTTTAGAGAACAGTAAAGCACTGAGTGCCATAACAAAGCCTAAAATAGGGAAGGTCATTGTCCATGGGCGCTCGCTGTAATTATTAAGCCACGCACCTTGCGCTGTGCTTACAACTTTTGCCAACGGATCTGCATGGCTTTGCGTATCAGGCATAGAAACAATTTGGTAGCCATTTATGTTTGCCACCCAAATACCAGCAGCCGCAAACAGTACAATAAATACCACTAATGCGTAGCGGCCATATTGCGCTGAGCGCTCTGCAACGGCATCTGCTGTGCGCAGTTGTAGCCACATGCCTGCATGGGCAATTAACATGGTGATACTAATTAAACCTGCCAGTAGGCCAAATGGGTTGAGTAAGCCAAAAAACGAGCCTTGGTAACTTACGCGCAGTAAGTTATCAATGTTAAACGGTACACCTAAAAATAAGTTACCAAATGCCACACCAAATACTAAAGCCGGAATGGCGCTGCCTGCAAATAAGCCCCAATCCCAGTTATTACGCCAGCGTTTAGAGTCTATTTTTGAGCGGTAATCAAAACCTAAAGGTCTAAAAAATAGCGCAAACAATACCAGCATCATGGCAAAGTAAAAGCCCGAAAATGCAGCGGCATACACCATAGGCCACGCTGCAAATAAAGCGCCGCCTGCGGTAATAAACCATACTTGGTTACCGTCCCAGTGGGCGCCAATGGTGTTGATTACAGTGCGGCGCTCTGAGTCTGTTTTACCAACAAGGCGAAGCAGCATCGCTACGCCCATATCCATGCCATCGGTAATTGCAAAGCCTATTAGCAGTACGCCAATGAGCAACCACCACAGCATTTTTAATGTTTCATAATCAAAAATCATAATTGCTCTCCTGCGTCTTTATCTGCTTTGTTTGGTAACTCAAAGTGATACTTGCCTGTATGTAACGAGCTTGGGCCTTGTTTAATAAAGCGCACCATTAACCAACCTTCTACAATAGCAAGGCCAGTGTAAAAAATAATAAACCCAGTTAAGCTAATTAAAATATCGTTTACCGTCAGTGACGAAGTGGCTAAAAAGGTCGGTAATATTTCTGATATAGCCCAAGGCTGGCGACCATATTCAGCAACGATCCAACCAAATTCTATTGCAATCCATGGTAGCGGAATACTTAATACTGCAGCCCACAGTAGCCAACGTTTTTGCTCAATAATACGGTGTGCGTTGTAATAAAATGCCAATACAAACACGGCCAGCATAGCTACACCACAGGCCACCATAATCCTAAATGACCAAAACATAGGCCCCACTTTAGGGAATGAGTCTTTAACGGCTTTTTGAATGTGCTCTTCTGTGGCATCTACTACATTGGGGGTATAGCGTTTTAGCAGCAAGCCATAACCTAAATCGGCTTTAAGAGAATCAAATTTAGCTATGTTTTCTTCGCTGTCATCGCCATTTCTTAGCTTTTGGAGGTATTCGTACGCTATCATGCCGTTACGAATGCGTACCTCGTGTTTTTTCTCTAAATCAGAAATACCAATAACTTGCTCATCTAAAGAGCGGGTAGCAATAATACCCAGTGCGTAAGGTATTTTTACTGCTGCATGCGTTACCTGCTCATCTGAGTCAGGAAAACCAAGCGCGGTAAACGCAGCGGGTGCTTCTTCGGTATGCCACTCAGCTTCTATGGTGGCAAGTTTTACTTTTTGAACTTCGCCTACTTCGTAGCCTGATTCGTCACCTAATAAAATGACACACAATATGGATGCTAAACCAAAGCCCGATGCCACCGAGAACGAGCGCTTAGCAAAGGCTAAATCACGGCCTTTTAATATGTACCAGCTACTAATGCCCAGTACAAACATAGAAGCGGCTACGTAACCTGCCGATACCGTATGAATAAACTTAACCTGCGCCACTGGGTTAAATACAAGCTCTGCAAAGCTGGTCATTTCCATGCGCATGGTTTGATAGTTAAACTCTGCCCCTACAGGGTTTTGCATCCACCCGTTAGCAATTAATATCCACAGCGCCGACATATTAGTACCTAGCGCCATTAAAAATGTAGCGCCCAAATGTTGGCGTTTAGTTAACCTATCCCAGCCTAAAAAGAACATACCCACAAAGGTCGACTCTAAAAAGAATGCCATTAAGCCTTCAATAGCGAGCGGGGCGCCAAATACATCGCCTACGTAATGCGAGTAATAAGACCAGTTAGTACCAAACTCAAACTCCATGGTCAGGCCCGTTGCCACCCCAATAGCAAAGTTAATACCAAACAATTTTCCCCAAAACTTAGTCATATCACGATAAATTTCGCGACCGGTCATAACATAAACCGATTCCATAATAACTAAAATCCAGGTCATACCTATGGTTAAAGGCACGAATAAGAAATGGAAGAGTGCGGTAACAGCAAACTGCAATCGCGATAGATCCACAAAGGTTTCATCTATCATTTTTGGCTCCTTGAGGGTGACGGGTTAACAAGGCAATTAATAATTGGCAAAGTTAAAATTAATGAACTTTCAGTAATTACTGAAAGTTTGGAATATTATTTACGTTTGCACAATTTTTGTCAATAAACATATTAGAAAAAGTTAATATATATTCACCATGCTACATCAGTATGAAATACAAACAATCGTTTGGTACTAAATTAGTTACAAATAATCGTTAATTTAAAGCGTTTAACCAAACATTAAAACACGGTAAACTAACCGCTATGAACGCCTGATAAATAAAGTCGAATGAATAAAGAGAAAAAACAACTACGTATTGGTATTGTGGCAGGTGAGCTGTCGGGCGATATTTTAGGCGAAGGCTTAATTAAAGCACTTAAAACGCACTTTCCAGATGCCATTTTTGAAGGCATTGCAGGGCCAAAAATGCAGGCGCAAGGCTGTAAAACGCTTTACGACATGGACGAGCTCTCGGTAATGGGGCTGGTTGAAGTATTAGGGCGTTTGCCGCGTTTACTTAAAATACGTAAGCAGCTGGTACAGCACTTTAAAGATAACCCACCCGATGTATTTATCGGTATTGATGCGCCCGATTTTAACCTACGCGTAGAAAAGCCTTTAAAAGATGCCGGTATTAAAACCATTCAATACGTAAGCCCGTCGGTTTGGGCATGGCGCGAAAAACGTATTCATACCATTAGTGCTGCCACAAATTTAGTGCTTGCTCTGCTGCCGTTTGAAAAAGAATTTTACGATAAGCACCAAGTACCGTGTACATTTGTAGGGCACACCTTAGCTGACGATATAGCGCTTGAGCACGACGATAGCCAAGCCCGCCAAGAACTTGGCCTAAATACCGACGACAAAGTACTGGCTTTACTGCCAGGTAGCCGTGGCTCAGAAGTAGGCTTACTCAGCGAAACCTATATAAAAACAGCTGCACAGTTACAAGCGCAAAACCCAGACCTTAAAATAGTGGTGCCGCTGGTTAACGAAAAACGCAAAGCGCAATTTAGTGAAATTTTAAATGCCACTGCACCAAATTTAAATGTAAACCTACTCGATGGTCAGTCAAAACTAGCAATGCAAGCAGCCGATGCTATTTTACTGGCATCAGGCACAGCAACGCTTGAAGGCATGTTGTATAAAAAGCCTATGGTGGTGGGTTATAAAATTAAGCCAATGAGCTATTGGATTTTTAAAACCTTGTTTACCTTTAATATTAAATATTTTTCACTGCCAAACTTATTAGCCGATGAAGAACTCGTGCCGGAGTTTTTACAAAGTGAATGTAACGTGGCTAATTTAACGGGCGCACTTACGCCTATGCTAAATACCGATAATAAAGAACTAAAAGCACGTTTTTTAGCCATCCACGAAAAAATTAGATTAAATGCCAGCAAACAAGCAGCCAAGGCTGTGGCGGAGTTAATAAATGCAAATTGAACGACCCAACGTAACCTTAATTGCCGGTGTAGATGAAGTAGGGCGTGGCCCGCTTGTTGGCGATGTTGTTACCGCTGCGGTAATACTTGACCCAGCGAATCCTATTGCAGGTTTAGCTGACTCTAAAAAGCTAACCGACAAAAAGCGCCAAGCACTGGCTATAGAAATAAAACAAAAAGCGCTGTGTTATGCCATTGGTCGTTGTAGCCCAACAGAAATTGACGAATTAAACATTTTGCATGCAACTATGCTTGCAATGACGCGTGCAGTTGAGGGGTTAAGTACGCAACCAGAGTTTGTATTTGTAGATGGTAACCGCTTACCTAAATTAGCTATGCCGGCTCAAGCAGTTGTTAAAGGCGACAGTTTAGTGGCTGAAATTTCAGCAGCCTCTATTTTAGCCAAAGTAGCGCGTGATGATGAAATGCTTGAGCTTGATACACGCTACCCGCAATACGGGTTTGCAGGGCACAAAGGGTATCCAACTAAAGCACATTTTGCAGCGCTTGAGCAATACGGCGCTATTGAAGAGCACCGTAAAAGTTTTAAGCCGGTACAACGTGTGCTAATGCAAGCAAAGGGCGAGGCATAAATAATGGCTGCTCCAGATTTTGTACATTTACGGGTTCACTCAGACTTTTCAATGGTCGATGGCTTAGCTAAAACCAAGCCTATTGTTGCTAAAGCGCAAGAGCTTGAAATGCCAGCGCTGGCAATTACCGATCAAATGAACTTTTGTGGTTTAGTACGTTTTTATGGCGCAACCCACAGTGCCGGTATTAAACCCATAGTGGGAGCCGATTTTTGGTTGCGCAGCCCAGAGTTTCCAGATGAGCCAAGCCGTATTACGTTGCTAGCTAAAAACAACGACGGTTATAAAAATATTACCTTATTAATATCTGAAGCTTACCAACGCGGGCATATATTTCATCGCCCAGTAATTGACCGAGAATGGCTAGTTAAGCACAAAGAAGGGCTTATTATTCTCTCAGGCGCAAAAGATGGTGATTTAGGTAAAGCCTTATTAAAAAATAACCCAGGCGTTATTGAATCTGTAGTGAGCTTTTATAAGCAGCATTTTAGCGATCATTACTATTTAGAGCTTATTCGCACCGACCGCCCGCTTGAAGAAGACTACCTGCATATGGCAGTAGAGCTTGCAGCAAAAGAGCAGCTGCCCGTTGTTGCCACAAACGAAGTGGTTTTTTTAAAGCCCGAAAACTTTGAAGCGCACGAAATTCGTGTGGCTATTTTTGACGGTTACACCCTTGATGATAAACGCCGCCCTAAACGATTTTCACAAGAGCAATACCTAAAAACGCCTGAGCAAATGGCCGAGCTATTTAGCGATATTCCTGAAGCGCTGCAAAATACGGTAGAAATAGCCAAACGCTGTAACGTAACGGTGCAACTAGGCACTTACTTTTTGCCTGATTACCCAACCGGCTCGTTAAAAATTGAAGACTTTTTAGTTAAGGTTTCAGAAGATGGCCTTGAAGAGCGCCTGCAGTTTTTATTCCCCGATGAACAAGAGCGACAAGAAAAACGAGGCGAATACGACGAGCGCTTAAAAGTAGAGCTTGGTGTAATTAACCAAATGGGTTTTCCAGGCTACTTCTTAATCGTAATGGAGTTTATTCAGTGGAGTAAAGATAACAATATTCCAGTGGGGCCAGGGCGTGGTTCGGGTGCGGGTTCATTAGTGGCGTATGCCCTAAAAATTACCGACCTTGATCCGCTTGAATTTGACCTACTCTTTGAGCGATTCCTAAACCCTGAACGTGTATCAATGCCCGATTTCGATGTCGATTTTTGTATGGACAGGCGTGATGAGGTAATTGACCATGTATCGGCATTGTATGGCCGTGATGCGGTATCACAAATTATTACCTTTGGTACCATGGCTGCAAAAGCGGTAATACGCGATGTAGGCCGTGTACTTGGCCACCCTTATGGGTTTGTTGATCGAATTTCTAAGCTGATCCCAGGGGATCCCGGCATGACGCTTGCCAAAGCGTTTGAGGTAGAGCCGCGTTTACAAGAAGCCTACGATGGCGACTCAGAGGTAAAAGATTTAATCGATATGTGTCGCATCCTAGAAGGGTGTACACGTAATGCCGGTAAACACGCCGGTGGTGTTGTAATATCGCCGACGACCATTACCGACTTTGCTGCACTTTATTGCGATGACGAAGGTAAGTTTCCGGTAACACAGTTTGATAAAAACGACGTAGAAACCGCAGGCTTAGTTAAGTTCGATTTCTTGGGCTTACGTACCTTGACCATTTTGCAGTGGGCTGTGGATATGACCAACGAGCGCATGAAGCGCGAAGGCAAAGCGCCCGTTGATATAAATACCATTCCACTGGATGATAAAAAAAGTATAGAGCTATTACTGCGCGCCGAAACAACCGCGGTATTCCAGCTAGAATCGCGCGGCATGAAAGACCTCGTACGCCGATTAAAGCCCGATTGCTTTGAAGATATGATTGCATTGGTCGCCTTGTTCCGCCCAGGCCCACTGCAATCAGGCATGGTAGATAACTTCATCGACCGTAAGCTTGGCCGAGAAGAAATTTCATACCCAGATGCCCAATACCAACACGAAAGCTTAAAGCCCATACTTGAGCCTACTTACGGCATTATTTTGTATCAAGAACAAGTAATGCAAATTGCCCAGGTACTAGCAGGCTATACGCTTGGTGGCGCCGACATGCTACGACGTGCAATGGGTAAGAAAAAACCCGAAGAGATGGCCAAGCAGCGTTCAACCTTTGAAGAAGGCGCACGCAATAATGGTATAGACGGCGAACTGGCAATTAAAATTTTCGACCTGGTAGAAAAATTCGCAGGCTATGGTTTTAATAAATCTCACTCGGCAGCGTATGCACTGGTTTCGTACCAAACGCTGTGGATGAAAACGCACCATCCGGCAGAATTTATGGCTGCGGTAATGTCGGCCGATATGGATAACACCGACAAAATAGTAATCTTGGTGGATGAATGTGAAAACATGAAGCTCACCTTATTACCGCCTGATGTAAACGCCGGAGAATTTAAATTTACGGTAAACCTGCAAGGTGAAATTGTTTACGGTATTGGTGCTATTAAAGGCGTAGGTGAAGCGCCGGTAGAGGCCATTTTAGAAGCGCGCGCAAAAGGCGGCCCATTTAAAGATTTATTTGATTTTTGTGCCCGTGTAGATTTAAAACGCTTAAATAAACGTGTGACCGAAAAATTAATTTACGCTGGGGCACTTGATCAACTCGGGCCAGAGAAAACCCAAGCAGGGCGTGCAACATTACTGGCAAGTTTAAAAGATGCCATGCGCGCTGCCGATCAGCACAACAAAGCTGAGCAACTTGGGCAAAGCGATTTATTTGGCTTACTGGCCACCGAGCCTGATGAAGTTGAGCAAGCCTTTATTAAAGCCACACCGCTTACTGATAACCAATGGCTTGATGGCGAAAAAGACACGCTAGGCCTTTATTTAACAGGGCATCCGATAAATCAGTATCGTCGTGAACTTAGACATTACACAAGCGGCAAGCTGGTGGATTTACAGCCAACAAATCGTGATGTACTCTCTACGGCGGCGGGTTTAGTTATTTCAGCGCGGACCTTAATTAATAAAAAAGGAAATCGTTGGGGCTTAATAACTTTAGATGACAAGAGCGCCCGTATTGATGTACGCTTGTTTCCTGAACAGTTCGAAATGTACCAAGAAATGCTTCAAGTAAACAATATCTTGGTAATATCTGGACAGGTCAGCTTTGATAACTTCTCCGGTGGCATTACAATGACCGCCAGAGAAATAAACACCATTGCTCAAGCGCGTGAAAAACGCATTAAAGCGATTAAAATGACGCTGAACATGGTGCAAATCGAGGCAGGTTTCTTCGATAAATTACAAAAAGTACTCGAACCTTATAAAATGGGAACGTGTCCGATCAAGGTTTATTACCAGCGCCCCGATGCGTTGGCTCAATTAACCCTAGGGATCGAATGGTGTGTTACGCCGAGCGACGACTTAATTCATAAGTTATCACTCATGGCGGCACAAGATGTAGAACTAGAATTTAACTGATTAGGTAGTTTAGAGCATGAGCCTCAATTATCTTGATTTTGAGCTTCCGATTGCAGAATTAGAAGCAAAAATTGAAGAATTACAAAGCATAAGCCGCGCTGGCGAATTAGACCTTGAGTTAGAAGAGGAAGTCAGCAAATTAAAAGAAAAAAGCGCTAAGCAAAAAGAGGAAATATTCTCAAATTTAGGCGCTTGGCAAGTATCGCAGTTAGCGCGTCATCCGTTGCGTCCTTACACTCGAGATTATATCGAGCGCATTTTCACGGAATTTGACGAGTTTGCAGGCGATCGTACTTTTGCTAACGATCCGGCTATTTTAGGCGGTGTTGCACGTTTAGATGGCGAACCAGTAATGGTGATTGGTCAGCAAAAAGGGCGTGATACTGCTGAAAAAATTAAACGTAACTTTGGTATGCCAAAACCAGAAGGCTACCGCAAAGCGCTACGTTTAATGGAAATGGCCGAGCGTTTTAAAATGCCAATTATGACCTTTATAGACACGCCAGGGGCATACCCAGGTGTGGGCGCTGAAGAGCGCGGTCAGTCTGAGGCAATTGCACGTAACCTAAAAGTAATGGCGGCACTTAAAGTACCCACAATTTGTACGGTTATTGGCGAAGGCGGCTCTGGTGGTGCATTAGCCATTGGTGTTGGCGACAGAGTTAACATGTTGCAATACAGCACGTACTCAGTAATTTCGCCAGAAGGCTGTGCTTCAATTTTATGGAAAAGCGCCGATAAAGCACCACTTGCCGCAGAGGCAATGGGTGTAACAGCAGAGCGCGTTAAAGAGCTTGATTTAATTAATAACTTAGTTGAAGAGCCTTTAGGCGGCGCACACCGCAATTACGATGCAATGGCACGTAACTTAAAAACACGTTTAAAACGTGACCTTGCTGACTTACAAGCGCTATCGCTTGAAGACATGCTTGATCAACGCTACAAACGTTTAATGTCGTTTGGTTACTGCTAATTAGCTAACCAACACATTTATTGTTAAAAAAGGCCGCTTATGCGGCTTTTTTGTTTTAAAATACTGCAAACATTAAATTTATAGCGTATCCATGCAAGCATCACCTATTTATCAGCACGTTAAACACGCCCTTGAGCACTTCTTTAAGCAGCAGCAGTATAACTTTACGGTGGCGCTTTCGGGTGGCGTGGATTCGGTGGTATTGCTTCATATAATGCACTTATTAAAACAAGCGCAACCAAAGCTAAACGTAAACGCGATTTATGTTAATCATGGTTTAAGCCAATACGCTAATGACTGGCAGCGCTTTTGCCAAAACTTGTGCGCTGAGCTAAATGTACCGTTTAATGCCGCGCAGGTAACAATAAACCCGCAAACACGAACAAGCCTTGAAGCGCAGGCACGTGAGGCGCGTTACAAAGCACTTGATGAGCTAAGCCCCGCGGGCAGTGTTATTTTGTTGGGTCAGCATTTAAACGATCAAATAGAAACGTTTTTACTGCGGTTAAAGCGCGGCTCTGGCTTAAAAGGGTTAGGCGCAATGCAAAAAATGCGTGAATTACAAAGCGGGCGAATATGCTACAGGCCGCTTTTAAACATAACGCGCAGTGATATAGAGCACTTTGCCACAGAGTTTAATATTACGCACATTACTGATGACTCAAATACCGATGAGCGTTTTGATCGTAACTTTTTACGTGCACGTGTAGTGCCTTTACTTGCAAAGCGCTTTAAAGGTTTTGAGCACTGTGCTGGGCGCAGCATTGAGTTACTACAGCAACAACAAGCGCTACTTGATGAGTACACTGAACTTGATTTAAAACAAAGCATAAACGCCCATCAAGCACTGAGCGTTAGTCAACTAACCACCTATAGCAACGTGCGCATAACCAATGTGGTTCGTGCATGGCTTAGCTTATTTACCCAAGTAATGCCCTCACAAAAGCAACTTTTTCAAATAATTAACCAAGCCATAAATGCGCAGGCTGATGCGCAAATGCAAGTTGATTTAAGCGAGGGGCAAATACGACGCCATCAAGGGTATTTGTATTTTGTTACACCACACACATTATTAGCCGATGAAGCGCTAACGGGCAATGAGCTTGCGCTTGATGATGGGCGCGTATTAATAAAGCAACAAGGTAAAGGCCTACGTGCCCCTTTACCAAACGAGCAAGTCACCGTGCGCTTTAATTGTAATAGTGCGCGTATAAAGCCGTTAAAAAAGCCAGGCAGCAATACGCTTAAACACTGGTTTAAAGATGCAAAAGTAGCCCCGTGGTTAAGGGAGCGCGTACCTTTAATATTTTATAACGACGAGCTTGTGCAAGTTGTTGGTTATTTTGTAAGTGAAAAACACCAAGACGAAAACGGCATTTTTTGGGAGTGTAAATAAATGAAAGATCAGCCACATGTAGGCTTATCGCTAGTTAGCAAAGCGCCAATGGGTATGTTAATAACAGCGTTAGTTGCTGTTATAGCCAATGTATTACTAGAGCTTAATATTATTACGTTAGGTTATGCCGTTGTGGGCGGGGTGGTATCGGCGGTATTACTGCTTGCCTACTGGTTAGGTAAAGGCGGGTTATTTTTTATTTTAGGTGTAAGTTTACCATTGGTTTTAGTGTTATTTACCCCGCTTGCAAGCATAACAGCATTGCTTAATTTAGTGAGCGGCTTCTTTTTTGGCTTTTGTGCAGCCTTGTTTGTTTATAAATTACTGGCTAATAAATAATTAATTTGTAATAAAAAAGCTCAGCGGGGGGAAGCTAAGCTTTTATAAATAATAGAGTTATATAAATACTAATATGCTTTTGCGCAGTTGCGCCCAGAGGCTTTTGCCTTATATAAGCCTTTATCGGCTCTAGCAAATATTTCTGTTTCGCAATCTTGGCTATTGGCTAGGGTAAAGCCAATGCTGGTGGTTACTTTATATTTAGACATTAAACTTGAGTTTCTGACTAAGTGCATAATGCGCTCAGCAACCACTTTGTTTGTTGTAAACTCAGGGTCTTCAATAATCAGCGAAAACTCATCGCCACCAAATCTAAACACCGAGTCTGTGCCGCGTATACTGCTACAAAGTACCTGCGAAAATTCTTTTAAAACATCGTCACCTACTTTATGACCATAGTTGTCGTTTACTTGCTTAAAGTTATCTAAATCAAGCAGCATTAAACTAAAAGGGCGCTGGTAACGGCGGCAGTTTTCGAGCTTTTGCGATAACATGTCATTAAATTGGCTACGGTTATTTAACCCAGTGAGCGCATCTTTTGTGGCAAGTTTTAACACTCGGCTGTACATCATTGCGTTACGCAGTGGGTACACAAGGGCGCTGTGCAAGGCACGTAATTTGTTTTCAATCGCTTTACTAATAGGGTATTGGCTAAAGTAAATTAGCTGTCCTAAGTGCTCGCGACCAATAGCTAAATCGTAAGAGTACGGGCTAGTGTTCGTGTTGCTATCTGAGGTTTGTGCAGTACCGAGCGTTGATTGAAACTGCAGCCCTGAAAAGTTAAGTAGCTGTTTGGCAAATTTTGCATAAATAGCCAACACATCTTCTATTACTAGGCTTGTTTGTAGCTCGGTAACTAAATCGTGCGTTGCCGCTGTTTCGTTAGTGTGTGTTTGCTCTGCCGAAAACGGCAAAAAATCGCCGCGCCCAGACACGCGTTGTGTCAAAATATGGACATTTTCCATTAAAATCTTCCCCCAGGGTGTTACTTTGCAATAACTAAGCTATTTTTATGCCATATTTTAAAATTGCTTGATAAACATATGGTTGCTATATTTAAAGTTCATTCCGTAGTTTAATTGACGCTGGAGGCCGAATTTGCAAAGTATAAACGCTCAAATTTTTGGCTTGTTAGTGGCGGCGGTGCTTTTTGTATGGTTTTTTAAGCGCATTGGCTTGCCGCCTATTTTGGCGTATTTAGCAACAGGCGTTTTAGCGGGCAGCCATGGCATTGGTTGGCTTGCTCAATCTCACGAAATAGAGTTTATTGCTGAGCTGGGCATCGTATTTTTACTGTTTAGTTTAGGGCTCGAGTTTTCTATATCGCGGCTAATGGCCATGCGCAATATTGTGTTTGGACTGGGCTCGTTACAAGTTGGTGTTACCAGCTTGCTCTTCATTATTATTTTATATTGCTTAAATTTTAGCTTACTCACTAGCTTTACCATTGGCACAATTATGGCGCTTTCTTCAACCGCGGTGGTGGTTAAGCTATTAAAAGAAACTGGCGAACTAAACCAGCGCCGTGGGCAACTGGCGGTGGGCGTATTACTGTTTCAAGATATTGCCGTTGTGCCCCTACTTATTATTTTGCCATTGTTTGCCTCAAGCGATTCGCAAAGTATTAGTTGGGCGCTGGCATTTGCGCTTACAAAAGGCGCGTTTGTGTGCTTATTACTGTGGGCGATTGGTAAATGGGTGCTGCCTAAAGTATTTAAAGAAATAGCGCAGGTACGAACCGATGAACTGTTTGTGCTTACCACAATTTTGGTGGCGTTATTTGCCGGCTTTTTAACTTACATGTTTGGTTTATCAATGGCGCTTGGGGCATTTTTAGCTGGCATGATGCTAGGAGAGAGCCATTACCGCCATCAGCTAGAGGCTGATATTAGGCCATTTCGCGATATTTTAATGGGGCTGTTTTTTGTAACTGTGGGAATGCAGCTCGATATTTTATTTGTGCTTTCACATGGTTTTGTAATTATTGGCGCGTTATTTGGCTTGTTAATATTAAAAATTACCGTGCTGGCATTAAGTGCCAGATTAATGCATGAGCGCAATCAAGACTCGCTAGCCTGCGGCGTTATGCTGTGGCAAATGGGAGAATTTGGGTTTGTGCTTATTGCTCTGGCAAGTCAGCATGAGTTGCTCAATTCAGAGCAAGCCTCGTTTTTAATTGCCTTAGGGGTGCTTTCGATGGCGCTAACCCCGTTTTTAATTGATAAAACCCCACTAATTTTAAAGCAATTAGGTATTTTAGATCACCCCAGTATGGCGAGGGAGAGCGAGCCTAAAAGTAGCATCTTATATAACGATCACGTGGTTATTTGTGGCTTTTCACGCGTAGGACAAACTATAGCGCGATTTTTAAAACCCGAAGCCATAGATTACGTTGCCATAGAAAGTAACCCTATTTTAGTACAAGAGGGCAAAGCCGCAGGTGAGCCAGTAATATTTGGCTATGTAAAACAAAAAGATATTTTAAAGTGCGCAGGGGTAGAGCGAGCACGCTTAGTGATTATTACCTTTACAGAGCTTGAGCATGCCCACGTTGTAATAGACGCAATAAAGCAACTTGCACCCAACGTTAAAATACTAATAAGAACCCGCGACGACAGCCAATTAAACAACTTAAAAGAGTTGGGTGTTACTGAGGTGGTGCCTGAGTCGTTAGAGGCAAGCTTAATGTTGGTTTCGCATGTGTTGTCGATGTCGGGTGTACCGATGACACGTATTGTGCGCCGTGTTAGTAAAGAGCGCCGTAATCGCTACCCGCTTATGCAAAGTTTTTACGCCGGTTACTTTAAAGATAACGAAGAAACCTCCTCTGAGCGCTTAGAATATTTACACGTAGTTGCGTTGCCAGATCAAGCCTATGCGGTGGATAAAACAATAGACGAGCTTAACTTATCTAAACGCCGCGTGACTGTAAAAGCTTTGCGCCGAGAGGGGCAAGAAATAGACGACCCATCAACCAGCACCACATTGTGCGCAAACGATGTATTGGTATTGCAAGGTAAGCCTAGGCGGGTAGAGCGAGTAGAGCATTACCTACTCGATGGGCTTGAATAAAAAGCATTTTTTTACTGACATAGATGCAAGTTATTAAAATAACACAGGTAGTTGTCCAGCTCAGTTGGTTTTAAAGCTTGCTCTGCGATTAAATAGCCCATAGAACAGGTTTTAAGGCCAACATTAGTTAATCGAGCTCTAAAAATTGGCGTATTTCGGGTAGTTTTTTCATGCCATCTTCATAGCCAATTTGAATTAGGTGCTGAGTGTAGCGTTTTTCAAACAACAAATAGCTGGTTAAACTCGATTGCGAGTGCTTTTTTACCCCAATTGTGCGTAGCAGCAACTTAATTGCCCACGGCATATCGCTGTAGTATTGCGCGGCAATATCGTTAAAGTTTTTTGATGGATTAATAATACAGGTTTCTATTTGTTTCAGCTCTTGATGTTTGTCGCGCGCCGGAAGCAGCCCTAAAGTGCGATTTACACGCTCAAGGCGCTCAAGGTCAGCTTGCATGGTGTCGCTAAATACACTATCGAGTAAATGCCCAGCAACCGCAGAAAGCCCAGGGTAGTGGGGCGAGTAACCCGCCGGATGCGACTCTTTTGGTTGGTCTACCCCAATAATAAATATTTTTTCAGCCCCTAAATGAATGGACGGGCTAAGCGGTGAGAGCTGGTGAATAGAGCCATCGCCAAAATAGTGGTTAAATACATTAACACTTGGAAACACCATAGGAATGGCGCTTGATGCCATTAAATGCTCAACATTAATGCGCATAGGGCGACCTTCGCGCTTGGCACGCTGCCAAGGTGTTTGTGTATTTGACTGAAAAAACGCAACAGAGTCACCGGTTGTATAGCTTGAAGCGGTAATAGAAATCGCTTCTAAATAATTACGGTGTAAATTACGTTCAATGCGGTGCAGGTCTAAAATTTCGTTTAATAAACCGCGCAAAGGGCGGTTATTTAGCAAACTGCCTGGCGGGTGGTTTATGTGCTCAGACTGAAAACTGGTTAAAATATTGCGCGCAATATGGCCAAACACACTTAAAAAGTCGCTTTTGTAGACCATAGACGTTGAAAAGTTTTTCCAAACAGACTCAAGTTTACGCACGGCCAAATGCGCACACGAGGCATAACAGGCCAAAGCTGCAGAATTAATCGCGCCTGCAGAAGTGCCGTTAATAATTCTAAATGGTAAAGGCGCGGTGCGGGGCATACTATGAGCAAGCGCTTTAAGCACGCCCACTTGATAAGCAGCGCGAGCGCCACCACCTGTCAGTAATAGGGCTATTTTAGGTTTATGTGGGTCAACTTGCTGGATTTTCATAGTGGTTTTTGAACTGCTTAACGTCTTTTCTTTATTTATCAACTTTAAGTCTTTAAGCTAGAAGAATCAAAGAATAACTGAGTTACTATGGCTCGTTGTTCTAATTAGTAAGTGTAGGTTTATGTTGTAAAGCCTATATTTAAAGTAGTAGTGATTACCGATAGTGAATTTTTTCCACTCAGCGTACTCTGAGTAATATGCATTTAAATTTATGGAGTTTGTATGTCAGATAAACCAGAAGCGTCAGATGTTCAAAAACGTCCGCCTAAAAACAATTTTTTATTCGCCGTTATTATTTTAATTATTTTAGTGTGTGCCGCTGCGTTCGTCCTGCTATCGCCCACTGACGAGCCAGAAACTCGCACAGAGGTAGAGCAAACACCAAAAGAACAGCCAGTGATGGAGTTAAAGCCAGAAAACGACCCTGTGGTAGATGCGCCATCAGTTAAGCCTGAAAAGCCAGCAGAGCTAAGCGTACCTGCTCAACGCCCAGCTGAGCCAGAGCCGGTTGTAGAGCCATTACCAACGCTTGATGAAAGCGACACCGTAGTGGTTGCCAAAATGGATGAATACCTAAGCGACTCGGTAATGAGCCTAATGGTAACCGACGATGTAATTCGCCGTGGCGTCGTATTTATAGACAATATAGCCAAAGGCAAAATTGCTAAAAAGCATACGCCAGTGGTTAAACCCGAAGAAGAATTTAGCGTAAACGAAGGAGACATTTTAACAATTGACCCTAACAGCTACGAGCGCTATACACCGTATGTAAAAGTATTTACGAGCATGAGCGCCGCCCAAGCTGTGCGTATGTACGAGCAATACAAGCCATTAATTAACAACGCGTACAGTGAAATTGGTTACGGCGATAATGAATTTAATCAAACGCTAGAAGATGCTATTGAGTTATTACTTGATACACCGGAGCCAGAAGGCGAATTACCGCTACTGCGAGACTCGGTTACTTATCAGTATGCGTTTTCTGAATGGGAGCAATTACCGGCTGCACAAAAGCAGCTGTTACGTATGGGCCCAGAAAACATGAAAAAAGTAAAAGCAGCACTGCGTAAAATTAAAGCCGAGTTAGAGCGTAATTAATAGGCATTAAAGGCTGTTTTTAACCGCGATTGTATATGAAGTATGCAATCGCACTTTCTTTTTTGATTATCCCTTGAATAACACACCAAAAGTAGAGATAATCCTTCCCGCGCCAACCAAGGCCCTCAATGGTAGTCTTATTGGTCCTCTCGCAACACTAGCAGGCGAACCTGGTCAGGCCCGGAAGGGAGCAGCCACAGTTTGTGACGTGTGTGCCGAGATGTGGCTGGTAAGACTGCCACCCAAATTCCTCATTTGGGTGAAAATATATTCCTTTTAAATTATTCCTTAGTGACACCGTTAAATATTTAATATTACGAGTATCGATTTTCCACTATTACCGCTCTACCTCATTTTTACATTCACACTGTTTTTATTATTGTCGTTTACTGCACTAGCAGATGAAACATTCACTATTTATGTAAAAAATCAAATTACTTATTTAGCAACGCCAAAGCAAAACTCACATCTACTGAGCTTGGCAATAAATTACAGTCACTCAATGTTTCAACAGTAATACTTATTGTTGATTATTGCGCAGCTCCAGAAGCGTTAGCTAATGCCTATTTAGCAATCGCAAATGCTAAGCCTATGCTTAAGGATATTAAGTTAAATTTAAGCGGCAGTCATAAAAGAGTAAGTGTAAAAACACATAACACGCTTTTTGACAGGGGGTAATGTGTATCTGTTCCTGTTTTATTGCTGCTAGACAACCCTTGCCTTGTACGTAATAATGTAAAAATTACATTAATTTTAACATATAAAGTGTTAACAAAGTGCCCCAAGGTTGATTAATGCCGCAAAGAAGTAAGTGGACACTCGCTGTTTTATTAGGGTTATTAGGCGGGTTAGTAAATCTCTCGCCATTGTATTTTTTCGACAGCTCCGAATTTTTGTTTGGGCAATTGTTTGTTTTATGCAGCTTAGTATTTACTGGGCTGCGTTACGCGTGCCTAAGCCTTGCCATTGTTTCTGGTTTTTTACTTTATAGATGGGGCCATTGTTGGCCGAGTATTGTGTATTTACTCGAGCTTTGTTGGCTTTATGCTTTTTGCTTACGCCGCTCTAAACCTATTCTTCCTCTGGGTAGCGTATTTTGGCTATGTATTGGTTTACCCTTTGTATGGGTTATAGGCCAATTTGTTATTGGCTTGGCCTGGTTAACGCTAATAGTAGCGATATCAAAGTACTTAATTAACGCGCTAATAAGCTTGGCGGTGGTTGATTTAGTTAGTGTATTTGTACCTTACGCCAGCCGTGCGTATCAGGGGAGGCCACTGGCAAAAATTTTAAGCTATGTGGTTAGTGTCATTATTATTTTAGTGGTACTGCTAACCAGTGTAATTTTAGTAAACGATCATCATGCGCGCTTAGAGTATGAAGTAAACGCTCAACTAAAAGAAAAAGCCGAGTCTATTAGCACGCAATTAAATGATTATTTAGCATTTCATAAAAACGCCATTGTTATGAGTAGCGACGCAATAAGTGCGGGCACTGCAAGCGATGTGCAGCTCAAACGATTAATGTCGTTATTTCCAGGCTTTACCACCAGCTTGTATGCAAACCCAGATGGCTTTGTAGAGCTTAGCTCGCCCAGCGATTTAATAGAGGGGCTTAGCCTTGCGCAGCGTAGTGTTAAAGACCGAGCATATTTTACTCAAGCTCAGCAGTTCCCTCTGGGCTATACCAGTGGTGTGTTTCAAGGTCGCGGCCTAGGTAACGAAGCCATAGTGGCGCTGTCGGCACCTATATACCGTAACAATACGTTTTATGGTGTGGTAGAGGGCTCGTTAAAGTTAGACCGCTTAGAGCGCTTTATACCTAACTTATTTGAGTACACGGGCGATTTAGTGGTGCTAGATGCACAGCAAAAAGTGGTATTTAGCTCCCTTGATGAATTTAAAATACTGAGCCATTTTAACGGTGAGGGCTTTAATACCAGTAATTTAGGTGATAAAAACCTATTTCGTTCAACCAAAAACGAGGTGTACCACAGCTCTAGGTACATTGATCCACAAAACCACTGGCAAGTTATTACCTTTTATAATCGTAAGCATTTAAGTATGGCGGTGGCAAAAGCTTGGCTACCCACTATTTTGTTAAGTGCGCTATTGATGCTTATGGTGGTTATTTTTATACACCAACTTGCTAATTTATTAGTGCAGCCAATTACTAGCCTAACTACGCTAATGCAAAGCTTTGGTAAAACCAAAACACATAAGTTTAATACAGACTCAAGCTGGCATGAGGTATTGCAACTACAACAGCAATTTGAATTACTAGCTAATGCGCTTCAGCGTTCAATAGAAAACCTACAAGCCTCTAATATCAGAAACCAAGGGTTAAATACCCAGCTGAGCGAATTTAATCAGCAGCTAGAGGGCAAAGTAGCAGAACAAACCACAGAGCTTAAAAAAGCGGTAAATAGGGCTAATTTAGCCAATGTTGCTAAGTCGCAATTTTTAGCCAATATGAGCCACGAGCTACGCACCCCTATGAACGGTATTTTAGGCATGGGAGAGGTTTTATTGCGCGATAATTCATTAACCGATGAGCAGCGGGAGCTATTAAATACGCAGCAAAAAAGCGCACAAAATTTACTGAAAATTTTAAACGATATTTTAGATTTTTCTAAAATAGAAGCTAACGCCATGGAGATTAGCCCTAGGGCGACTAACCTTGCGCCGTTTATTGCCAATATAAAGTCGTTGTTTTCTCCCATTGTAAGTTCTGATCACGTCGAGTTTATTGTTAGTCAAAGCGACAGGCTGCCAGATTGCGTAAAAGTAGACGACCTACGTTTAAACCAAGTCATTATTAACTTGCTCTCTAATGCGTATAAGTTTACTGAGCGTGGTTTTGTGCGCTTATCGTTTGATTACGAAAACGAGCAACTTTTAATAAGCGTAGCCGATAGCGGCATTGGTATTGAAAAAGATCAGCAGTCGTTGTTATTTAGTGAGTTTACACAAGCAGATGTAGGTGTGGCACGTAAGTATGGTGGCACAGGGTTAGGTTTAGCAATTAGCCAAGGGTTAATTAAAAAAATGCAGGGTGAAATTACCCTCAACAGCGAACCAGGCAAAGGCAGCGTACTTAAATTTTACGTAAGTGCACCTAAAGCACAGTCCAACAAACCAGAGCCCGTTAAACAGCCGAAGTCGTTGCCTAATTTAAGCGATAAAACACTTTTACTGGTTGAAGATAACCCCATTAATCGCCAAGTAATTGCAAAAATGCTAGAGCCTACAAAGGTAAACTTAGTGATGGCAACCGATGGCATAGAAGCGCTAAAAGTACTTGAAGGTAATCGCTTTGATTTAATTTTAATGGATTGCCAAATGCCTAATATGGATGGCTACGAGTGCACCCAAACAATACGAGCTAACGAGGTAAACACAAAGGCACATGTGCCCATTGTTGCTATTACCGCAAACGCCTACGAAGATGATAAGCAGCGCTGTTTAAGTGTAGGCATGGATGACTTTGTATCTAAACCGGTAAATACACAAGGGTTGTACGAAGTAATCGCGAGGGTGATAAACTCCCATTAGTGCAGCGTTTATTACCACAACAAACTTTAAATAAAATCAAGGGTGAGCAACAAGCGTTGCTCGTTTGCAGCCACCGGTGGCGAGCGATGTACAAGCCCTGCGCCTTCGTTTTCATCCCAGTACTCACCTTTAAGCAGGGCAACATCCCCTTGATTTAGCTGATTAATATTATTTAGGCTTTTAAATAAGCCAGACTCTTCATCGGGCTTACCCAAATTACCAGTTCCAAGCTTTGAGCGGTCTACATCGCTGTGATTTAACCACTGCGTTGCAACGCCTTGGTAAGTTGTCACTAATCGGCACGGAATTTTGTCTACATGAAAACGCGGGCACATAGGTTTATCTAATATTTTTAGCCTTAAACCGGCGCGTTTTAAATCAAATAGGCAGCAAAACATTTCAACTAATAATGCTATGTCTTTACACAGCGCATCAGTTTCATCGCGGTTATTATCATCTGGTTTAAGTGCAGTAACTAACTTATCAAACGCATCATCGGGTGATACCGCAAGCTCAAGTGGTTTTATGGCATTAGTGCTAATGAGTGTATTAACGGCATTTGTTAATGCTTGTTCAAGGTCTCTTTGCCAAATAACGATGTTAGTGTTTTGGTCATAAATGTGTGGTAATACATTGGCGTTACTGTCTTTAGCTGCTCTTCGGTGGAGTTGTTCAGTGGGTTTTATTTGCGCCGTTATTGGAGCTAGGGCATTCATTACACTTCCTCCCAAATAGGAAACGGGTCGTTATAGGTTTTCCAAAAATCTTTACCTTTAAGCACGGCTTCTTCTGGTAGTAGGCAATCATCAAGCGCCTCAATCATGGCGTGTTTATTTAACGACTGACCAATAAATACAAGTTCTTGACGCATATCACCAAAGGGCTCTACCCATTTACTGTTTATATCAGCAAGTAGCTCGGGCTCTGTGGGCCAGTCTTTTTTAGGAATTGCTTTATAAAACATGCCAGCAAACCCGTAATGAGCTATACCGCCGGCTTGGCTCCACTGCGCGCAAAATAAAGGGCGCGTTGCGAGCCAAAAATACCCTTTAGAGCGAATGAGCTTGCCAAATTGCTCGGTGTTGTGCAAAAAGTGATAAAACTTCTCAGGGTTAAATGGGCGGCGCGCTGTATAATTAAAGCTGCTAATACCATACTCTTCGGTCTCGGGGATGTGTTCACCACGCATTTCTTTAAGCCAACCCGGCGCTTGTTGGGCGCGTGCAAAATTAAATAAGCCCGTATTGAGCACTTCGTTAATATTAATATTGCCGTTTGATATAGGAATCAATTTAGCTTGAGTATTAAGCGTATTTAAAATGGCAATAAGCTTATTGAGCTGTTCATTGGTGGCTAAATCAGTTTTGCTAATTAAAATAACGTCGGCAAATTCAACTTGATCAACAAGTAGGTCAGCCACGCTTCGCTCGTCGTCTTCTCCTAACGATTCGCCAGTATCTTGTAAATCGTTTGCTTGTTCGTAGTCGGTTAAAAAGTTAACCGCATCAACCACGGTTACCATGGTATCGAGGGTGGCAACATCACCAAGAGAAATACCGCTTTCGTCGGCGAAGGTAAATGTTTCGGCAACCGGTAGAGGCTCTGAAATACCTGTTGATTCAATGACGAGATAATCAAAACGGCCATCTTTGGCAAGTTTACCCACCTCAACAAGTAAATCTTCTCGTAGGGTGCAGCAAATACAGCCGTTGCTCATTTCGACGAGTTTTTCGTTGCTGTGATTGAGCGACACATCGTTTTTAATTGTGGCTGCATCTATGTTTATGTCGCTCATATCGTTGACAATAACAGCCACTATTTTTCCTTGTCGGTTATTAAGAATATGGCTAAGTACGGTTGTTTTACCAGCGCCTAAAAAGCCTGATAACACTGTGACGGGCAGTTTATTTATCATTTAATTTTACTTACTAATAGGCATTTATTGGTATGTTATATTGTATCAATTAAATTTTCTAGCATTAGCATGACTTTTTAAATGGTTTGTATGTAATGCTCAGCAGAAGAATAAGTAGACACTTTTGCAAATACAACAAAGCTATTTTGTGTTTTTTGCTATTTTTGAATTTATATAGCTGAGCTATTATGAGCGCCATCAAACTTAGGAGGCATTATGACGTTACTTTTCTCACCCATAGAACTTGCAGGTAAAACTTTAAAAAACCGTATTGTTATGCCACCAATGACTCGCTCGCGCTCAACGCAGCCTGGCGACATTGCCAATGATTTAATGGCCACTTATTATGCGCAGCGAGCAAGTGCTGGGTTAATAGTAAGCGAAGGCACACAAATAAGTGAGCTGGGTAAAGGCTATGCCTGGACACCAGGTATTTACACAAACGAGCAAGTAGCAGGTTGGCGCACGGTAACCAACAAAGTGCATGAAGCTGGTGGCGTTATGTTTGCGCAGCTTTGGCATGTAGGGCGCGTAACTCACAGCGATAACACAGGCGGTGTGCAGCCTATATCGGCATCGGCCATTGCTGCAAAAGACGTAAAAGTATTTGTAGATACTAACGGCGAGCCTGGCTTTGTTGAGACTCAGTTACCGCGTGAAATGAGCAAGCAAGATATTGAAAATGTACTAGGCGAATTTCGCCAAGCGGCTAAAAATGCACTAGACGCGGGCTTTGATGGCATAGAGCTACACGCTGCTAACGGGTATTTAATTAACCAATTTTTAGACTCGCAATCAAATGCCCGTACTGATGAATATGGCGGTAGTGTGCAAAATCGTTTGCGTTTTTTAACAGAGGTTGTAAATGCAGTAAGCGATGAAATTGGTAGTCAAAAAGTAGGTGTAAGGCTTGCACCCCTTACCACGCTTAACGGCACGGTTGATGATAACCCAGAGCAAACATATTTAGCCGTTGCTCAAGCACTAAACGACGCTGGCGTGGGCTACATGCACATTGCTGAAGCCGACTGGGATGATGCCCCTTTAATGAGTGTTGAGTTTAAACAGGCTATTCGTAAAGCGTACAGCGGCGTATTAATTTATGCAGGTAAGTACACTAAAGAACGTGCCGATGAAGCCCTAGCACAAGGCTGGGCCGACATGATTGGCTTTGGTCGCCCGTTTGTGTCTAACCCAGATTTACCGGCACGTTTAAAGCAAGGTAAACCGCTAAATAGCCACAACCCCGATACCTTATTTGGTGGCGCAGAGCAAGGCTATACCGATTACCCAACCGCTTAATTATTATAAATAAAGTATTTTAAGGGCTGCATGTATACAGCCCTTTATTTATGCTAGTAAATCAATAGCTTTAACTTGAGCTAATACCAATTCGCAAAATAGATCACTTAATTAAGCGGATTGATATAAAAATAAAAAGCGCGTAAGTTAAATAGCTTACCCATTTTAAAAACATAAAAATAAAAATGAAAACCAAAGAGATAGAGCAACTCGCGTTATCAGACTCTGAAACCAAAGACGTGATCACCCCGTATGCCTTTAAAATTGACCAAGCGTTATTAGGTATTCCATTAGCGAGCCCAATTAAACGTGCAATGGCGATGACTATTGATGTCACTCTAATATTTATGGCCGCTAAGCTAAGCGCCACTTTAATTGCCTTTGTGGCTGCCATGGCTTTTTATAAAGGCACTGCGCAGCAATATCTTCCAAAAATGTCGTCGTTTTGGCGCAGAGCCTTAAAGCTTTTTGCCGCGAGCTTTTTATTTGTAAGTTCATTAACCGTACTCTCGTTAGCAATTGATTTTTTTGAAGGCGATACCGCTATTCAAACACCTCAACTAGAAAAAACACATCAAAACGATGAGCTAAGCGAGCATGATAAAGCAATAATACGCACCTATTTAACGCAAACAGACGACGATAAAAACTGCGATGATGCTTGCCAAAGCGTTGCTCGAGCTAATTTAGTTGACCAATTACCAGCGCTTGCTGAAATGCAAAACGTAGGAGGGATTGAAGTTACGCGCACATTATTGCACTTAATGGCCATATCTGATGATGAGCCCGTTGCGGCAGATGATTTTAAAAATAATGAGACAGAGCTTGAAAGCATTTCGGGCGAAGTAACTCATAAAAGCAATATCACTGAAAAACCTGAAACTAAAAGCGAGCAAACCAAACCTGTCACCAGCATTTTGCAGTGGGGTAAAGGCATTATTCAAGACCTAGGCCTTGGTTTTGGTTGGGCAGCGGTATACTTTACGTTGTTCTCGTTATTATGGCGCGGACAAACCCCAGGTAAAAAAGTATGTAATATTCGGGTGGTCTCACTAAATGGCGAGCCACTAGGTATGCTTGATTGTTTTGGCAGATACGGTGGATACGGCGCCGGTTTTGCAACAGGTTTATTAGGCTTCTTACAAGTGTACTGGGACCCAAACAGGCAAGCTATTCAAGATAAAATATCAGCGACAGTGGTTATCCAAGGCAGTGTGAATCAAGTTGTAAATGCTCAAACGGTAGAAGAGAATTTAAAAACTACTTAGAAAATAAGCAATTATAAAATATATAGCTTTAGATAAAAAAAGGGCTAAAATAAGGTCTTAATTTAGTTCTTTATAGGTGTTATATGAGACAGGTTTTAGCTGATTGTTCGGCAAGTATTTCAGAACTTAAAAAAAACCCAACCGCGCTTTTAAATGAAGCTGATGGCGCTGCAATAGCCATATTAAATCATAATAAGCCTGCAGCTTACTTGGTGCCTGCACAAATGTATGAGCAACTTATGGAACAATTGGATGATTATGAACTAACTAAAGTTGTTGAGAGCCGCAGAGGCGATTTATCTCAAGCGGTTGAAGTTAGTATAGATGACTTATAAGTTAAAGTTTTTACCAGCAGCCTTAAAAGAGTGGGAAAAACTTGCGCCACCACTTAAAAGCCAGTTTAAAAAGAAACTTGCTGAGCGCTTAGATAATCCGCATGTCCCAGCCTCTAAATTACGCGGCTTTGATAATGTTTATAAAATAAAATTGCGTACGGCAGGGTACCGCCTTGCTTACGAAGTTATTGATGACGAAGTTGTGGTGTATGTACTCGCAATTGGTAAACGCGATAAAGATGCAATATATAAAAAGTTAGCCTCAAGAGCTAAGGAATAGCTTATCAATAAAAGCGGTGTTTTGATTGTTGAAAGAAGGGTGTTTCTTCTTGGTTTGCTATTAATTTAATACAAGGATATGTATGAAAGTCTTATCAATAATATTTTTATCTTTATTTTTTACAATAAATGTAAATGCCTCAGAGCCTATTACTTTAGCCAAAACCTATCAGCTTAAGTCTGTTATTTTAAATGAACAACGCAGTTTTAGCGTTTATTTACCGCCAAGCTACAATGAAAACCCCAATCAGTCATACCCAGTTATTTATTTGCTCGATGGTGACCAAACACATCTAAAAGCTGTCGCTGGGCTAGTCGAGGCACTTAGTACTCAGCGGCTTGAGCAGCAAATACAACAAGCAATTATAGTAGCCATTCCTAATAGTCAAAATGCGATAAGAGAGCGGGATTTTACCCCAACCAATGTTGATTGGACATTTAACGGTGAGCTTCTTGAAAAGTTTGAAAATATTGGCAACGCCGCAAATTACAGTGCCTTTTTTGAAAAAGAACTTATTCCTCTCATTAATAAAAATTACCGAACATCAACTAAACGCGTATTAATAGGTGAGTCCTTCGGTGGCTTGTTTGCCAGTTATGTATTACTTAGCAACCATGCGCTATTTACAGATTACTTAATAATTGATGCAACCTACCTGTGGGATAATAACTACCTAAACCATTATTTTGATGAGAAACAACTTATAAATAAGCCGCTTAATGGCAATGTATATTTTACCTTTGCAAATAATGACGAAGCGTTTGGCGAAATTGGTAAAGCAAATTATCAATGGGGTGTAGCGTTTGCTAATAAGTTAAAAGCGCACCCAAGCAATAATTTAATTATTAATCAACGTTACTTTAAAGATGAAACTCATGGCACAGTCGCTGCGCTTAGTTGGTATTATGGGTTAAAAAGCTTATTAAAAAGGTAAACCTTAACTTATAAACTTGGTAAGAAAAAAGAGTTGCTTTGGGTATATTATTTACTAAATTCAGTGGGAAAATTAAAAGGGAATTAAATGAGTAATAGTTTTAATGAGGTTATAAAGGGTTTTTTTTGGGGAGCAGGGTTTGTAATAGCAACTCTAGGTGGCATCAGTGTATACGCGCTCACAATAGCTGCTGAGGTGGAGAGTGGATTTAAAGAGCAGGTTTCTAATAAAACATTAGATAGCACGTCTGATTTAAGTAATGATTACAAACTTACCCTTTCTGATATTTTTAAAGAAAATGGGCGCGTAAGAATAACTGCAGAGCTAAAAAATATAACCAACGAAAGTATATATGCTGGTGGAGTTATTGCTTCTACATTTGATAAGAACGGCAAGTTTGTTGGTAATTGTTTAGGTAAAAGCGATGACACATTTATAGAACCAAATAAGAGTAGCTATATTGATATTCACTGTAATCTACTAAGACCGCAGGCGAGCAGAGTACACTCTGCCAAACTGAAATTTAAGTGGTTTTGATATTCTTTCTAAGGGATTTTCAGAACAAGTGAAAGTGTAGTGTATGGCAAATAAATTATTTAGTTGGCAACGTGGGCGACAAAAGTCGGGTTACGATAAAATGTTATTGTGCTACATGCTTTTCCCTTTTAAATTGGATGCATACTTAATTAAATTCCCGCAGGGCAGTGAAATAAAGCCGCATACCGATGAAGTTAAAACTGGCAGGCACTTTAGGCTTAATGTTGTATTGAAGCATGCCGCTAGGGGTGGTGAGTTTATGTGTGAAAACCCGATTATAAATTACAGTCGAATTAAACTTTTCAGACCCGATATTGAGCGGCATCAAGTATTAAAAATAGAGCAAGGTACTCGCTATATTTTAAGCATAGGTTGGATCAAAAAGTAATTATTGTAGGTTGGGTGGAGCGAAGCGAAACCCAACAAAAAACACCTTTCTTTTTAATAGCTGTTTTTACACAGCTATCAACTTCCATTCACTTTCTAAACCTAACCCCAAATCCACCAACTCCCAGCAACAACACAAATCCCCATACAAACACATTGCCGTATTGGCTGTACACGCTGTCGCCTTGTATAAGTTTTATATCGGCTTTCATAGTCGCAGCTTCAAACTGTGGCATGGTTTGTTGTGTGTGGCTTATTGGGTCGTATACGGCGCTTACGCCATTGTTGGTAACGCGTACCAGTGGGCGTTGTAACTCTAATGCGCGCATACGGGCTATTTGCATGTGTTGCAATGGCCCAATGGAATCGCCAAACCAGGCATCGTTACTTACGGTAAACAGCAAGTCAGAGTTGCTTTGGTAATTACCGCGCACTAAATCGGCAAATACTATTTCGTAGCAAATCGCAGGTAGCAGATTAAATCCATTGGCGCGTAAGTTGTTTTGCACTCTATCGCCACGCGTAAACGATGACATAGGTAAATCAAACAATGGCGCTATAGGGCGCAGTATATCCTGAAATGGTACAAATTCGCCGATAGGTAACAACTGGTGCTTACGGTAGCGGTTTTTGTCTAGGTAGCGATAATGGCCGTGCTCGTCGTTGTGCTCTTTATTACCTACCACAATAAGGGTGTTGTAAATGGTTTTGGTGTCGAGCTGGTAGTCAACAATACCGGTGACTAATGCGGTTTTATTAAACGAGGCCGCGCTGTCTAAATTGGCTAAGTACGTGTCGGCAAGGGCTTCTATTTCGGGCACTGCGGCTTCGGGCCATACCACTAGGTCGGCATCCCAATGTGGGCGTGTTAGGTCTTGGTACTTGCTCATGGTGGTCCAAAACTCACTGGGTTCAAAGCGCAGGTGTTGTTTAATATTACCTTGTACCAATAAGGTCGACATTTCTTTACCTGAGTAGTGATTATTACCGGTATTTAATGCGCCAATAACAAGTAACGCTAAAGCGGCTGCGCTTATTAATGGGGTTTTAAAATCTTTTTGGGTGAGCCTGTAAAGGGCAAAACCAATGGCAATACAGGTAAGCGTTAAGCCAAATTCGCCAATATAAGGGGCAAGCAGCCTAAGCGGGCCATCTGTTTGTGTATAGCCAAAACTTAGCCACGGAAAGCCGGTCAGTAAGTGTCCACGTAAGTATTCACTAATGGCTATGGTGGCAATTAGAAGTGCCCCCATGCTTTTAGGGCCACTTGCAAAGCGAGTTGCAGCCCAAAACGCCAGCGCCGGAAACAGGGCTAAATATGAGCACAGTAAAGCCATTAACGAGAGCGATGCTATAAGCGGCATGCCGCCAAAGGTGGCAATAGATACATGCACCCAGCTAATACCCGCGCCAAACCAACCTAAGCCAAATATAAAGCCATATTTAGCAGCGCTTTTTGCGTGCGTTTTACCTGTGTTGTTTGGGTTAATACAAAAAATAATGGCGGCAATGCTAAAAAATGCGATGGGCCAAATTTGGTAAGGGGCGTAGCCAAAAGTTAAAATAAGGCCCGCAACCAGTGCGAGCCATGCTTTTTTATCTTTTACTAACAGGGTGAGTTTAGTTAGTAGTTTCTTCACTGTCGTTTTCATCAACCTTAGGAACGGTGACTTGCAGTTGTAAAATACGACGGTTATCAGAATTAGTTACTTTAAACTGATAGTCGTCTATTTCAATTGTTTCGCCGCGACTTGGCATATGGCCAAATGCGTGTAGTACCGTGCCGCCAATGGTATCGGCTTCATCGGTGCTGTAACCTGTTTTAAAGTACTCGTTAAAGTCATCTACAGGGGTGAGCGCTTGTACTACGTATACATGCTTAGCAAGTTGGCGAATATCTTGTTGATCTTCTTCTTCGTCGTGTTCATCTTCGATTTCGCCGACAATTATTTCAAGAATATCTTCAATGGTGACAAGGCCCGATACACCGCCGTATTCGTCAATGACAATAGCCATGTGGTAGCGTTGCTGACGAAATTCATTTAGTAGGGTGTCTACGCGCTTGCTTTCTGGCACTACCATGGCTGGGCGTAAATATTCGCGCAGTGAGGGTAGGTGCTCATCTTTATTTAAAATAAGCGGCAGCAAGTCTTTTGCGAGCAAAATACCTTCAACGTGGTCTTTGTCTTCACACACCACCGGAAAACGCGAGTGGGTGGAGTCGACCATCATGGGGATCAAATCTTCAAGGGGGCTGTCGACCTCAAGTGTGACCATTTGTGAGCGCGGGATCATTATATCGCGCACTTTAAGCTTGGATACACCAAGCACACCTTCGATCATTTCTTTGGTTTCTGGGTCGATTACGTCACGCTCTTGCGCGTCGGCAATTACTTCAACCAGCTCTTCTCTATTCTGGGGTTCCCCTTGCAACATTTGGGCTATGCGGCCCATCCACGTTTTGCCAGAAGAACCCTGGCTAGATTGCGAGTTATCGTCGCTCATTGCGTCTAAATGCTCCGTTAAATTAAATTTCGTCCCGGTATGGGTCAGCTATGTTTAGCTCTGCAAGTAATTGCTTTTCTATGCTTTCCATCTCAAAAGCGTCTTCACTCTTTATATGGTCAAATCCAAGTAAATGCAAGCATCCATGAATAACCATATGGGCAAAGTGGTCATGAAATGACTTTTCTTGCTCGATTGCTTCGGCCAGTACAATGGCTGGGCAAATTATTAAATCACCTACTAATGGCAAATCAATGCCTGGCGGTGCTTCAAATTCGAATGACAACACGTTGGTTGGTTTATTTTTACCACGGTAGTCGTTGTTTAATTGTTGTGATTGGGCTTCATCGCTGATAACGATGCTCAGCTCAGACTCATCACGAAACTTGCTCAGGGCTTTATCGGCCCACAGTGCAAATTGTTCTTCGCTTGGGAGGTTGTCAAACTCACACGCTATTTGTAAATCTAATTCGGTGCTCACGGTATTACTCTTTAGTAGAAGGCGGCTGTTGAGCGGCAAGTTGCTCTTTGGCTTTTTGTTTTTCTATCCGCTTTAGTCGCTCGCTTTCGTCATTGCGCTCGTAGGCTTCGACAATACGGCCAACAACAGGGTGGCGAACAATGTCGTGCGATTGGAAAAAGTTAAAGCTAATTTCTTCAACATCGCTAAGTACTTCTATTGCATGACGAAGGCCTGAGCGCGCACCGCGTGGTAAATCAACTTGTGTTATATCGCCCGTTATTACTGCTTTAGAGTTAAAGCCTATACGGGTTAAAAACATTTTCATTTGCTCGGCGGTGGTATTTTGGCTTTCATCTAAAATAATAAACGCATCATTTAGTGTACGGCCACGCATGTAAGCAAGTGGGGCAATTTCAATAATGTGTTTTTCAATAAGTTTTTCTACTTTTTCAAAGCCAAGCATTTCAAATAGCGCATCGTAAAGAGGGCGCAGGTATGGGTCTACCTTTTGGCTTAAATCGCCTGGTAAAAAACCCAGTTTTTCGCCGGCTTCTACCGCTGGGCGGGTAAGTAATATACGACGTATTTCTTGGCGCTCTAGAGCATCTACTGCGGCTGCAACTGCTAGGTAGGTTTTACCTGTACCGGCAGGGCCAATCCCAAAGGTAATGTCGTGATGCAAAATATTAGCAACATACAAACCTTGGTTGTCGTTACGCGGTTTAATTACGCCACGGCGGGTTTTAATAAACATGTCTTTGCCGTACGCACTTTGCGGCACTTCTTGTTCTAGGGCTTTTGATTCGGTAATGGCTAAATGTACGTTGTCGGGCTCTATTTCACCAATTTCGCCACGAACAGGTTGAGTATCAACATAAAGGTTTTTTAAAATTTCTACGGCCGCGGCACTTGAGTGCAGTTTACCTGTTACTTTAAAAAAGTTGTCGCGGTGGATTATTTCAACACCTAGGCGGCGTTCAATTTGTTTGATGTTTTCGTCAAACGGGCCACATAAAGAAGAAAGGCGTTTGTTGTCGGCAGGTTCTAAATAAATCTCTAATGTTTTTAACTGATTACTCAAAATTACTTCCTATTCGGGTGCGCCAGTAAGGGTTACTGGCGCAATGAATTTATACAACTACGGTACGAAAGTAGCTACGCCAATTTCGTTGGTTGTATCGATTTTTGGCTCAACGCTTGCAGCTTTTGTTAAAATAGCTGAAGGAGCAATATCACGACGTAAGTTCATTTCTGATTCTGTACGAATTAAATCGCCACGTAAAGAGTTTGGTAACGCTTCGGTAATACGTACGTCAACAAACTGGCCGATCACTGTGTGTGGGCCAACAAAGTTAACTACACGGTTGTTTTCGGTGCGGCCACGTAATTCCATTGGGTTCTTTTTAGAAGGCCCCTCAACTAAAATACGTTGCTCTGTATCAAACATTTGGCGGCTAATTTGTTGTGCCATTTGTGTAATACGGTTTTGTAGTAGGTATAAGCGCTCTTTTTTCTCTTGCTCTGATACGTCATCAGGTAAGTCGGCGGCAGGCGTACCTGGACGCGCACTGTAAATAAAGCTAAAGCTCATATCAAAGCCAATGTCGTTAATCAGGTTCATCGTGGCTTCAAAGTCTGTTTTGCTTTCACCTGGGAAACCAATAATGAAGTCTGACGACATGCTTAAGTTAGGGCGAATTTTACGCAGCTTACGTATTGTTGATTTGTACTCAAGCGCTGTATGGCCGCGTTTCATTAAATTAAGAATACGGTCTGAACCACTTTGCACTGGTAGGTGTAAGTGATCAACAAGTTCTGGTACATCAGCGTACGCATCAATAATATCTGGCGTAAACTCTACCGGGTGCGAGGTGGTGTAACGAATACGGTCAATGCCATCAATCGCTGCTACATAACGGATTAAATCTGAGAAGTAACAAATTTCGCCATCGTGTGTTTCACCGCGGTATGCGTTTACGTTTTGACCCAGCAGGTTTACTTCACGTACGCCTTGCTCAGCAAGTTGCGCAACTTCTAATAATACGTCATCTAATGGGCGGCTAACTTCTTCACCACGGGTGTAAGGTACAACACAAAAAGTACAGTACTTAGAACAACCTTCCATTATTGATACAAATGCAGACGGGCCTTCTGCTTTTGGCTCTGGTAATCGGTCAAACTTTTCAATTTCTGGGAACGAAATATCAACCACCGATGAGCCTTTGTCGCCTTGCACTTGTTTAATCATTTCTGGTAAACGGTGCAATGTTTGTGGGCCAAAAATAACATCAACAAACGGTGCGCGCTGGCGAATAGAGTCACCTTCTTGTGAGGCAACACAACCACCTACACCAATAATTAAATCTGGCTTGTCGTCTTTTAATAACTTCCAGCGACCTAATTGGTGAAATACTTTTTCTTGCGCTTTTTCACGAATTGAACAGGTGTTAAGTAAAATAACGTCGGCGTCTGCTGCTTCTTCCGTTAGCTGGTAGCCGTTGGTTGCATCTAAAAGATCAGCCATCTTCTGAGAGTCGTACTCGTTCATCTGACAACCCCAAGTTTTGATATGCAGCTTTTTGCTCATTGAAATATAGCCTCGTGTTCAATTCGGTAGTGGCACAAAAATGTGCTTAAAACGGGATTAAGGAGCAAGGTTGCTCACTTAAAGGACGCGTATTTTAGCTGGATACCCGCCCAGATCCAAGTATAGTTTTCATGTTTGTGATCTCAAATCAATACACAGGCAGTTTAATAGCGTGATAGTTATATACTCTCGCACTAATGCGGCGAGTTACGGTACAATCAAAACAGTTTCACGTATTAACCAAATGATGAAAAACATGACTCAAAACAAAGTGATTGTTGTAGGCGCAGGGATGGTCGGTGCGGCCATGGCCATAAAGCTTGCACAGCAAGGAAAATCAGTACAAATAATAGAAAAAAAACTGATTAACGCCGACGCCATTTTAGCAAGTGATCAGGTAGATATACGGGTATCGGCTATTAACCGTTTTTCAGAAAACCTGCTGGACGAGCTAGGGGCTATGCCTATTTTAAGGCAAAATCGATTAGCACCTTACACGCAGTTAGAAGCATTTGAGCGCGGTGGCGACAACCTATTATTTGATTGCGCCGATATTAATACTTCGCATTTAGGTCATTTAATTGAAAACAATTTAATACAAGCAAGCCTTTGGCAGCAGTTTGCACATTATAATATTGAGGTTATTGAACAATCAGCACCTTTAAGCGCTATTGAGCAAGACATAACGTCAATCACCCTCATTTATGGTGATACCCGTTACACTGCTGATTTAGTTATTGCTGCCGACGGCGGGCAATCGCAGCTACGTGCCAGGGCAAATATTGGTGTAACAGGGTGGCAGTATCAGCAGCACTGCATGGGCGTACTAATAAAGCTAGATGCGCCGCAGCAAGTAAAAACGTGGCAACAATTTACCCCTACAGGCCCGTTAGCCTTTTTACCTATGCAGGCGCCATATGCTAATTTAATTTGGTACGACAGTGCCAATATCTTACAAAACTTTAAAGGGTTAACGGCTGAGCAAATTAAAGCGCATGTTTTAAATAAGTTTCCGCTTCTTGCAGGGGATTTTGATGTGCAAAGCCATGCGGTATTTCCGCTTACTCGTCAGCATGCAAATAATTACTCTAATGGGCGTTTGGTGTTAGTGGGCGATGCGGCGCACACAATTAACCCACTGGCTGGGCAGGGCGTTAATTTAGGTTTTCAAGATGTGGTAGCACTCGCACAGGTGCTTGAAGACGCTGATGATATTGGTTGTCCGCTAAAACTAAAAGAATACGAGCGAAGCCGCCGTAAAGCCAACCTATTAATGATGAGCATGATGGATGCGTGTTACTTTGGTTTTTCTAATCAAATTACGCCACTAAAATGGGCACGCAGCCAGTTTTTAAAAATGGCTAACAATACCGGTCCTTTAAAAAACTGGGTATTAAAATACGCCATTAGTGGGGAGCTTAATTAAATCTACTTAAGTGATTGGCTAAATTAATAAATGCACAGCCAGTCACTCCCTTTCTTATGCCACTTGGGCAACTGCATAGTTGTCACTATTAATTTATTCCGTTATTGCGTTTTTTTGCCATACTCAAACTACTAACCAATTAAAAGTTGTGTGTTTGTGGATAATTTTTTTATTTTTATACTCATTGTTGGCGCTTTGCTACTAACGCTGAGCATTGTGCCAACAATAAAAATTTGTAAAAAAACTAACCGTGTTTCGTGGATTTTGCTACTGGCGCTTATTTTTAGCTTTATAGTGGGTTATTGGTATGTACTTTATTATTTTGTAAATAACGATATTGCCGGATTTATTGCTATGAGCGTATCGCTAATTTTATTTGGCGGGGGCGCTTTTGTTTATTTAGTTATTCAGCTTAGTTATAAAAGTATTTTAAAAATAGACCGCTTTGCAAAACGTCAACGAACCCTTGCCGAAAACGACAGCTTAACTGGCCTCCCTAATCGAAAAAAGTTTTTTCAGGTGCTTAACAAACAAGTTAAGTACGAGCCTTCGTTTTATTTAATGCTTATAGATTTAAACCGCTTTAAATCGATTAATGACTCATACGGCAATAAAGTAGGGGATATGCTGTTAAGCATTTTTTCAAAAACTCTCAGCCATAATATTGTGGGAATAGCCAAGCTGTACCGTTTAGGCGGCGATGAATTTGCACTTATTGTTGATAACTCAGCCAATGAGGCAATTAATTTATGTATTGCAGCAATAAAAAAATCAACCAAACACCCATTTCATATTTACGAGCATAGCTTACGTGTACACGTGACTGTGGGAATAACAACCTTTGCGAATCACTCGTCGCACGCTAATGAGCTATTAAAGCAAGCAGACTTAGCACTGCATGAGGCTAAAGACACACAGCAACTGTATGTACATTACTTTGAGGCGCTGAGCACCCGAGCAAATGAGCTTTCAAATATGACCTCACGTATTAAGCACGCCATTAAAAACCACGAATTTGAGCTTTATTTACAGCCTATTTTTGATGCCAGAGCCGATGAAGTACATGGAGCAGAGGCGTTAATACGCTGGCCGCAAAGTGATGGCTCTTTTATTAGCCCTGAGGTATTTATTGGCATTGCCGAGCAAAGTGGGTTGATATTAAATATTTCTAAATGGGTGCTACTAGAAACAATAAAGCATTTAAAGGTGTTAAAAGCAGCTGGGTTTATAGGTTCGTTGCATGTAAACCTTTCTACTAAAGATTTAGAAAGCCCGGAATTTTATGAGTTTGTTGAAGAACTAGTAAAGCATGACCCAACGTTAAGCGACGCAATTATTTTTGAAATAACCGAATGCGCCATGATGACAAACCTAGAAGCCGCCCGCACTATGATGCAAAAACTAAATAGCAGAGGGTTTGAATTTAGTGTAGATGATTTTGGTACGGGTTTTTCTTCTTTGGTATTACTGCGAGAATTACCTATAAGCCAAATAAAAATAGATCAGTCATTTACAAAAGACATGCTGACTCAAATAGCAGATTACGCGATTGTTGAATCGACATTGTTTTTAGCGACGCGACTTAATTGTAAAGTGGTGGCAGAGGGAATAGAAGATAACGATCTTAAACAAACATTAACGCTAATGGATTGTGATTATTTGCAAGGGTATTATTTTAGCAAGCCAGTAAACATTAATGAGTTTATACACAAATATACTAATGAGGAAGAGTACAGGATAATATAGAAATTGGCTGGGATACCAGGATTTGAACCTGGGAATGCCAGGATCAAAACCTGGTGCCTTACCGCTTGGCGATATCCCAACGCTAAATTTGGAATAGTTTTAGTTCTAGATAA
>BJUT01000012.1 GCA_007988745.1 Pseudoalteromonas atlantica | reverse complement strand
AGCGTCTACTTACAAATTGTCGAAAATTGGCGGAGTGGACGGGACTCGAACCCGCGACCCCCGGCGTGACAGGCCGGTATTCTAACCAACTGAACTACCACTCCGCATTTTCGTTTCTGCTTAGGTCTCCCTTTGCAGCGGCGTGAATAATACGAATCAGCCCCTACTTCGTCAAGGGCTTTTTTGTTTTTTTACAGGTTTTTTAGTCATCTGACATCGAAAGGTTTAAAATTTCACCTGATTTGTCACTTTTTGAGCCATTTTTGCCGACTTGATTTTTTTCTGCATCGGCGTTGCTCTCATCGTTTACTTTCTTTTTGTTTAAAAAAGGCAGTTTAAAGTTAAATTTGATTGGCTTTTTCTGTACAAAAATACGAATTGCTAACCACCCTAACAATAAAATGAGCAAATTACAGCCCACGATTAAAGTCACTAATGTAGAAGTGGCCATTTTTTCTTCAACGGGTTCAGCTTCCAAGGCCAGATTTTGATCAATAAGCGTAGCAGGGTCTATTTCGGGTACTGCTTCTATTGGCCTTTCTATCTCAAATTTGTATGTTGGTATTGTGGCCATAAACTCACGACCGTTTATATTAGTGCCAAAAACAGACAGTTCAACGCTGTATCTTCCCCAATCATAGTTTTTAATTGCTAGTTGGCGTGTATCACCCGCTTGCGCGTCAATTGTAAACATTTGCTCTTCATTGTTAGGGTAATAAATTTTTCCCTGCACAATAACGGTTTCGGGTTTAACTATGTTGCTATCTATATTAATAGTTAGCTGGTGATCGTCAGTATCAAGCTCTGCCAGTGCGACCTCAGATTTAAATGGCGGTTCATGCACAATGATAGGGTCTTGCACAATGCGTCGCTGTAATAAGGGGGTCGCTATATAGAGTTCTGGTGTCCACTGCCCTGCAGGAAAGTCTAATTTAAATTCGCCAGTAAACACTCCATCGTTAGGGCGTTCATCAAAGCCGCGGCCATCGTCTTTAAATTCGGCAACTTCTTGAGTGCCTGCACCAAAGTTTGCATAGCTTTCATCGTTGGTACTTACAAAGTCAACGTTTAGGCTAACTACATCTGTGAATAAGTTAGCATCGATAGGCTCATCATCATTTAAAATTTCGCCCGTTATTTTTATTGTCTCGCCTCGAAATAACATAGGAGGTAATGGCTGTGCTTTTAAAGACACTTCCCCTAACACCACAATGCGGCTGTCGGGCAAAATGCGGCCAATAACTTGCCATGGGCCAGCCATCGGTTTTTTTATGGTGATTAAGTCGTAACTAAGCTCATCAAACCAATCGAGGTTGGGATCTTTAACTGCGTTAGTGGCAAAGTACTTGCTGCCATCGGGCCTGACTAAAATGACCGCGGGCGAACCTGGCTTTCTAAAAAATAGTAAGGTTATTTCATCTAATTGGCTGTCTATACGAAAACGGTTATCTAGCAGCGGTATTTCATTTTGTTCGCCGTCGCGTTTAAGTAGCTCTACTTGCTTAACGGCAAACGCACTGGCGCTAAACAGCGAGGTGGCGCACAGTACAGTTATAAAATACATCGTTTTCATAGTTGGCCTTATTCAGCGCGCCATAAACAGTGGCCGCCTTCTTTGTCTACAAGATCGAGTCGTGCTTCGTGTGCGCTTTGCTCAGCGTCGTTTGCCCGCAATACAACTAAAGGTGCTCGGTCACTACTTAAGCGTCTTATGCCACCAGTCTGATGCTCACTGCCGTCATCTTTATTTTGGTTTAAGTTTAGCTTGGTTTGCCCGCCCGTCATGGCAAGGTAAACATCGGCTAAAATTTCAGAATCCAGTAATGCGCCGTGTAATGTTCGTTTTGCGTTGTCTATATCGTAACGGCGGCACAAAGCATCTAGGTTGTTCTTTTGACCAGGATGCAAGTCACGCGCCATTTTAAGGGTGTCGAGAACTTGGCAGTACTCGTGCGTATTTGGGTAGCCTTGGTTAAGCAGCGCAAACTCGTTATCCATATGGCCCACATCGAACGGGGCGTTATGTATTACAAGCTCTGCACCTTTAATGTAGTCAAAAAACTCTTGCGCTATATCGCGATAAAGTGGTTTATCACGTAAAAACTCGTTGGTAATACCGTGAACATCTATTGCTTCTTCTTCAATGCTGCGTTGTGGGTTAATGTAAACATGAAAATTATTACCGGTTAAACGTCGGTTTATTAATTCTACACACCCAATTTCTATAATCCGGTGCCCCTGTTTGGGGTCGATGCCGGTGGTTTCTGTATCTAAAACTATTTGTCTACGTGCCATATCGAATTTAGCCTGACTCTGGTATCTTTCTATAATCACTTTATTGTACATAATATCAAGGTAAAACAGTGCAAAAAACCGTAGAGATTTACACCGATGGCTCATGTTTAGGTAATCCGGGCCCTGGTGGTTATGGTATTTTTATGATTTATAACGGCCACGAAAAAAAATTAAGCCAAGGGTATAAGCTCACCACAAACAACCGTATGGAAATGCTCGCTGCCATTGTTGCCCTTGAATCACTCACCCGCCCTTGCACCGTTAACCTCACCACAGATAGCCAATATGTTAAGCAGGGTATTGAGTCGTGGATTGCAAATTGGAAAAAACGGGGCTGGCAAACATCAGCAAAAAAGCCGGTTAAAAATGTTGATTTATGGAAGCGACTTGATAGCGCTTGTAGCGAGCACACGGTTACATGGAAATGGGTAAAGGGACATAGCGGGCATAAATATAACGAAATAGTTGACGATTTAGCACGTGACGCTGCAGGCAGTAGCAACCTACTTGATGATGAAGGGTATCAGCCTTAACCCGTTAAAGCTTTCGCACTTTTTAATGCCATGAGTGTAAGGCTCATGGCTGGGTTAAAAAGTGCCTACTTACATTTTTTAACTATTATTATTTTTTTGCTCACACTGTTTAAAGTGCTGCTTTGAGGTTTGTCTAAGCCCTGCCCCTTTTACAGGTGAAAACTGCGGCCTTGCATGCCACTTAGGTTTTATAGGCGTAAGCGGAGCCACGCGTTTTCGCGCCACCAGCATATACACACTCCCCATAGGTTTTAAATACTGTTTGGCAAAGCTGCGCCAAAATGCAAACCGTGAAAGCCTGTTACCCCGCGCAAGAGATGAGTAAATAAAGCGCTCATCGCTAATAATTTCAAACCCCAATAAATTAAGCCAATCTTTTACCCGCGCAGGCGTAAAAAAACGCCCCGTCCACGGCAGCTTTTGGCCGCTAAAAGGCAACATTTGCGCCAATCCACATAAACTAAACGGATTAAATCCGGTAATAACAATGTAACCACCGGGTATAAGTGTGCGATGCGCCTCGCGTAATATGTGATGTGGGTCTGAGTGATACTCTAAGCAGTGGCTTAAAATACACGCATCAACACTGTGCTCATAAAAAGGCAGTTCGTCTATATCGGCTATTACACCTGTGTAAGGCCCCTCTTCGGCAACACATACTTGGTGTTTTATAGTGCTTACGCTGGTATTAAGCTCGCCACTTAAATTACCTAATTTAAGCATATGGTAACCAAACATACGCGGCAGCCATTGATCCATTTTTTGTTCAATGTCAGCACGTAAATAATCCCCATGAGGGAACTGCTGCCATGACAGCGGTTTGGGTCCTTCTTGAAAACTAAGGGTTGGTTTCATTTTTATAGCTCGTTATACTAGGTGTTACCCGTCACTTTATAGAGCAAATTAATATGGTGCAAGTTAAAGCAATTAAAGCATTTTCTGACAATTATATTTGGTGTTTAACTACCCATAATAGCGACCTAGCGTGGGTGGTTGACCCGGGCGACGCTCAGCCCGTTATGGGGCATTTAGCAGAGCATCACTTACAGCTTGGTGGCATTTTAATTACCCATCATCATAGCGATCATACCGGTGGCGTAGCCGAGCTTGTAGAACAGTTTTCAAACATTGCAGTGTACGGTCCTATAAACAGTCCGTTTGCGGGGATCACCAATACACTGGTTGATGGCGATAGCATTGAGGTATTGGGTACGCGTTTTAACATTATTACCACCCCTGGCCATACGCTTGATCACATTTGTTATATTCATGAAGAGTTGGCTTTTACAGGCGATACGCTTTTTAGTGGGGGCTGTGGGCGATTATTTGAAGGGACGCCTGAGCAAATGTGGGAGTCGTTTAATAAGCTGCGTGAGCTACCTAAAACCTGCAAAGTATATTGCACGCATGAATATACGCAAGCCAATTTAGCATTTGCAAAAGCCGTAGAGCCGCGTAACCCTGAGCTACTCCAATACAGCGATAAAGTAGATGCACAGCATGCTAAGGGCGAAATTACACTGCCAAGTACAATAGGCCAAGAGCTTAGAGTTAATCCATTTATGCGCAGCGATCTACCTACTATTACAGAGTTAATTCCAAAAGAATTTGTGTTGGTTACAAAAAACAATGAACCATGGGAAAACTTTGCAAGTCTGAGACGATTCAAAGACAACTTTTAGTTAAGATATGTTGACCTGTTGTAATTAATTTTGCAGCATCGTGGTTAGGAATATCCTAGGTAAAACCATTGGTTTAAAAAATAGCGAATGGTTTTATCAACATGTTAAAGTTGGTCGTTAAGTGGCAATGTTGACTCATAACGGGTAGTATTCGCCGAGTTTTTTACCTGATGTATTGGTATATATGAATAAATCTCCTCTATTAATTGCCTTGGCGCTTGCGCTAAGTGGTTGTCAAACATTAACAACCGTAGATTCAGACGCACAAGCTGCGACCCAAGCAAATAAGCGCTTAGAAGGCGCAAGCCCTAACGATATTAACAATGCATTGATAGTAAACGCCCAATATCAACACGTTGAGCAGAGCGAAGACGCCCCCGTTTTTGATGATGTGTGGGAGCGCATTCGTTACCAACTGTCTATTGATGTACCGCAAAACCGCCCTGTTGTTACCGAGCGTAATTACTATGCGCGTCATCAAGCTTATTTAGACCGCATTTCAAAACGCGCAGAACCTTACTTACACTTTATTGTTGAAGAAGTAGAAAAGCGCGAAATGCCTATCGAAATTGCCCTTTTACCTATTGTAGAAAGCGCGTTTGACCCATTTGGCTACTCTAATCGCAGTGCTTCGGGTATTTGGCAATTTATGCCAGCCACTGGCGAGCGTTTTGATTTAAAACAAAACTGGTGGTACGACGGACGACGCGACATAGTGCAATCTACGCGTGCTGCCCTTGATTACTTATCGTATTTACACAAAACCCTTGAAGGCGATTGGTTAAACGCCATTGCCGCTTATAATTCAGGCGAAGGGCGTTTAATGCGTGCGATTAAGAAAAATCGTAAAAAGCATTTACCAACAGACTTTTGGTCTCTCGACTTACCAAGCGAAACCACCGCGTATGTACCAAAGCTTTTAGCCCTTGCCGATTTATTAAAACGCGCTGATGAGTTTAATGTAAAGTGGAAACCGGTTATCAACGCGCAAGTTGTAGAAGTAGTTGATGTAGGCACGCAGATTGACCTTGCACTGGCCGCAGATATGGCCGATATGACTCTTACTGAGCTATACAGGTTAAACCCAGGCTTTAACCGCTGGGCGACCGACCCTAACGGTCCGCATTTTTTACTATTACCCACCGATAAAGCGGAACAATTCAGCCAAAAGCTGGCGCAAACCGATGTTAAAGACCGCTTACGCTGGCAGCAATACACTGTGGCGAGCGGAGATAGCCTATCGGTTATTGCTAAAAAGTTTACCACTAGCACTAGTGCTATTCGCTCGCTTAATAAATTAAAGTCAAACACCATACGTATTGGCCAACAGTTATTAGTACCCTTAACCGATGGGGCAATTAATAGCGAACATTTACCTAAGCAAATGCGTTTAGCTGCTAATAAAGCCACCCGTACTAAGCTGTCGCACACGGTTAAAAGTGGCGACACCCTGTGGGACATTAGTCGCGAATACGATGTCACGATGGATGAGCTGGCTTCGTGGAATAAACTGAAGAAAAATTCAGTATTGCGCTTAAATCAAAAGCTCACTGTTTATAAATCAGCGAGTAAACCACAAGCAACTGCAAGTACTAATCGCACCATTACGTACAAAGTACGCCGTGGTGACTCGCTTGCACGTATTGCGTCTAAATTTAATTTAACCGTAAACGAAATTATTAAGTGGAATAACTTAGCCGGCCAAAAGTATTTACAGCCTGGCCAAAAGTTAAAGCTTAAGGTTGATGTAAGAAGTAGTTAACCAACGGTTTAATAATTAAAAAAGGAGCGCATGCGCTCCTTTTTTGTACATATAAGCAGTTAATACCAATTCGCTTAATTAAATGCTCTATTTTGAGGCCGGAAAAACGTGTTAATAGCTAGGCAATAAATTCGCTATTTAGTTGTTCTCGGCAATTGCTCCTGCATGGTTCTGCCTTCTGCATCCATGCGGTCGTAAATGAGCATTTTTTAACGCAGCTAGCGACACGTTTAACCCCGCAAAATGATTAAGCATTATTGCGCATTGGTGTTACTAAGCTGGTAATTTTTCAAGCCATGCTTTTAACCACGGCTCTGCTACAGGCCATGGCTCAAAGTCTTCGCAGGCATCTATTTCTAAACGGTTTCCTACCGGCTTAGCTTGCAAGTCACGTAGTAGCTCATCAAAGCTGCGCCCTGCACCGCAAAACGTATCGCCGTAGCATCTATCGCCCATGGCTATAACACCAAATGGCTTATCAGTTAGCATCGGAAATGTGCTATTCATAGCAAAGTAGAGCCCTGCTAAATTGCTAGGTACATCGCCTTGCCCTGTGGTAGAGGTAACAACTAATATATGTGAGGCGTTTTTTATATCATCAAGTGAGGCCTCACTAATAACGCTCGCAGTGTGCCCCGCTTTTTCAATTGTATTTGCAACGTCGTAGCTTAAACGTTCTGCGCCGCCGTTAACGCTGCCTACAAAAATACTAATATGTGCCATTAATAATCCTTTTCTTGCTGTGGCCAACCTAGTTGCTTACATATACTAAGCATGTCTTCACCTAGTGGCGCTTTAATTACGATGGGTTTATGCGTGTAAGGGTGCACAAAACTAAGCTGCGTTGCAAATAGCATTAACCGCCGCAGTGCAAAATGCTCCCTAAAAAATTGATTATGCTGGTTATCACCATGATTTACATCACCAATAATAGGTATTGATAAATGATTAAGGTGGCGCCTAATTTGATGCTTTCGCCCTGTTTTTGGAAAACACTCTACGAGCGAGTAACGCACCGTGGGGTATTTACCAATAGGAATTGGTAGCGTGGCTTGATGCAGACAATTAAATTGTGTTTGCGCCGCTTGTGGCGCTTTATTTTGCGTGGCAAATTTGTCAGCTATTTTATCAAGCTCTTCTTTTAACGGTTTATCTAAAAACACCGATTCAGGCGCAAAACCACGTACAAGCGCTAAATAACGTTTTGTTATAGTGCCTTCAATAAATAGTTTGTTCATGTCTCGGGCAGATTCTGAACTTAAAGCAAATAGCAGCACACCTGATGTTGGTCTATCTAGCCTGTGCACCGGAAATACATGTTGCCCTAATTGGTCGCGCAGCATTTGCATTGCAAACTGGGTTTCGTGTTTATCTAAAAAAGAGCGATGAACCAATAAGCCTGCGGGCTTATCTATGGCAACAAAGTATTCGTCTTGGTAAAGAATATTAAGCTCGCCGTACTCTACAGGTTCTCCCTTTTCAGTCATGGGGTTTACCCAAAAAAGCATCAAGTTCACTAAGTAGCGTTATAATTTCGCCGCTGCCGGTTTTACCCACTAACGCCATTTCTGCCATAGGCGCAATGGCAAAATTTTGTGGCAATGGTTGGTTAAGCGTTATTAATTGCTGCATTTTTTCAATAAATACAAGCTGTAACCATTGCTCAAATGCCATGGTATCGTGACAAAAAGGCACTTGAGATTGTAATTTATGCGCCTCTATTAGCGTGCTTTGCCACAGTTTATGTTTTTTTAAAAGTGTGCTTAATTGGTTTAAATAAGCCTGCGTTTGCTGATACATAACCACTCTTCTTTTTACGTTATAGGGCAATTATACCCTGTTCCCTCAATGCCTGCTATGGCGTATAATTGAGGCAATTTTGCAGTAAAAACAATTGAGATAACGATGAGCGAACACATAGCGACACTTGGCCAACTCTTAGATGGCGCCGGTACACAATGGCGTGCTTTTGATATTGGCAGGCATATTACTAAGCTTGATAAAAAACAGTTTTTAGCTATTGAGCAAGCACAAGTTCCTTATCCTTATCCGCTTGCGGGGCATGCATGGCTGGCTATTCAATTTTGGGATAGCAAAGCAAGTAAAGAACCTTATGTATGGTTTTTAAAGTTTCCACTTGATGAGCAAAGTAAATTAGTGAGCGCGAGCCGCGATCATTTCGCTAATATGGTAATTGAAGCCCTAGGCAGCGAAATTACCGGCGAGCAAGCCGATGGTAAGCTAGATAATAACCCTTATGTGTTTACCCCTAATGCAAATAAATTAGCGGCTTTTAACGCCCAACTTAAAGTATTGTTAAAGCAACCAGCCTCTAAATATTACGAGCACACGCAGCTGTACTTTAGTGGCACTTTAGGTTTTGATGATTGGCAAAGCGTTGCGCTACAAGGTATTGCCGATTTTGCACTGCGCCTAAATAACGACAACAACTTAGCAAACTTGCAAAAAGCTTGGCCGCATTTACCACTAGAGGTATTGCAGCCTTTGAGCGCCATGCTTGAACATGTAGAAATACCGCCATCACTCAGTGAGCTTTTAGTTGCCTATGGCCACACTGCCATTGAAAATAACGATACAATTGCACTAACTGCCGCACTGCGCTCGCTTTCAAAAGGTCAAGCGCAAGGGCTGTGTACACAACTAGTAGATGCTGCATTAAGCTCATCTGTTGGCACTGATTCAGATGTACTTTTAACGATTGCAGGGCGATGCTTTTCTCAACTAGAAGAGCCTGAGCGCTTACATATTTTTATGGATAATTGTGCGCACCACCAACAAATTGCCGAGCTATTCCCGAGTATCTTTGCTGATTTAGTTGCAATACCCACTATACGCCCACACTTACTAGGCTTATTACGTAAAGAAAATCGCAGCGAAACGCTCGCTCGCGCAATTGGAAGGTTGTTCTCTTAATGGCTACTTTGTGGACGTTTATCGCCATTGGCGCTGTAATTTACTTATTTTGGCTAAATCGAAAAGTGGCAGAAGCTGCTAACAGTCATGCCGCGCGCCAAGCTGAGCAATTACAGGTTCAGTTAATGAGCGTAGCGTGCACAAAACGCCGCTTTGGCATTTTAAAAAATGGCAAACCGGGGATCAAAAGCGAATTTATGTTTGAGTTTTCAAGTGATGGCGAAAATGCCTATCAAGGTATTTTAATTATGGAAAATGAAATGCTAAAAAGCGTTGTTGTGCCGCCACACAAAATTTAACTCTAATCGTTAAAACCGGTGGGGTTAAAGTGAACCACTAAAATAAGTTAATACATAAAACTAAGGCGTAACAAAAGTTACGCCCCACTCTTACAGCATCCTGCTTGTTATCCTTGACCCAAAATCCGTATTATCATCCCCTGAACGAGTAAACAACCCTATTTACCCTCAACATTGCATCCTGCAAAATCCATAACCATCCTGGCTAACCCACGTAAACTAACGCTTGGCTACTTACTGTAGCATCATCCTTGGTCATCCTTTTAAGTAGCTCCTGCCACTTTAAATGCATCCTGCATTTTCCACTTGCCGCCTTGGCCATCCTGCGTAAACTAACGCTCCTGCTACTTCCTGTAGCCTCATCCGTAAATATCCTTAAGTAGTTCCAACTACTAAGCGCCTCATGCACTTCCTAGTTCGTCCTTGCGTCCTTTTTAACTTGTCCTTTATGCTTCCTGCTAGCATCTGCTATGTTGCCTATTCCGTATCCTTGGCAGTAGCTTAGTCATTAAGCTATGTCGTCTTGACAAGTTAAATACTACGCGAGTTTGGGTTTCATCCTACTAGGTAAACAAAATTAATTTTTCGTAATATATATGAAAAAATATAAAACCCAATACTAAACAAAAGCTTACCCTTTTAAAGCTGCATTTATGAACGACCGTAACTGATAATGCGCACGCCAATGTAAGATATGTCTCACGGGCATATGTCCGTAATGGCGCTTATCGCTTACAGACTTACTTTGCATATGGTTTAAAAAGAAGCTCTCCGGATACTTTATTAAAGGCAAGTGCTTTATAAGTGCTAAATCCTTCTGATTTAAAAAACGTATTATGCTCTTGGCGTGTAACAAAAACGGCAAGCCCTTTAGCCCCTGTGTTTTTAGTTGCTAAATCATCTAAGCCTCGTAACAGGTAGCGCCCAAGCCCGTGGCCTTGCACGTGCGGGTCTACCGCAATAAACGCTAAATAGTAGTAATCGCCAATCTCATTAAGCGCAGTGCGTATTGTTTGCTCTTTTTCTATTAGTTGGTTGGTTTGCAAATACCCTGCGCTCAGCATTAACTTTAAGCGCCAATGCCAATAACGCTCTGGTTGTAATTGGCTGCTTGACTCAAATACACACGCCACCGCTTTTAATTTATCATCGCGGTACAAGCCTATTAATGGCAGTTTTTCTTGCCAAAAAGCACTGAGCTCTTCGCGTATCACTGAGCGTAATTTTTTCTCGTAGGCAGCCATATTATGTTGATCATAACCTAATAAATTTTGAAGTAGCGGATCATCATGATAGGCCTGATAGATTAAACTCCCTGCAGTGCTTATATCTTCAGGGGCAAGGTATTGTACGCTTAATGTGTGCTCATTAGAGGTGACTGTCATTGTGTATCCTTTTTGCTTTACTACCCTCAACGTTGCCAAACTATTTACCGTATATAAAGTAATTGGTAATTGTATGGCGAAAATGTTTATCTATACTGCAAGTTAACTATATACCTAAAGCAAAAATACCGTCAATTCAGCGAGAGTTTAACTAGCAAAGCCTATAGTCTGGCTCTAAGCTTGGTTTAATTTAATCAGATGGAGTAATAATATGGATACGACAAAACACGATATGAAAACGTTGTTTGCACAATTGGGTTTACCTAGCTCAGAACAACAGATTGACGATTTTATTGCTTCTCACTCACTAGAAGACACAACGCTTTTACAACAAGCTCCTTTTTGGGATGAATCACAGCAGCATTTTTTAGCAGAATCGCTAGCAGAAGATGGCGCGTGGAGCGAAGTAATTGATGAACTTGATGTGAGGCTTCGCCAAGAAGGTAAGTAATACTAATTTGCTTAATTATGCGACCTATTTTGAGGCTCGATAAACGTGTTTATAGCTAAGCAAAAATTAACTATTTGCTTGTTCTAAATGAAAAATTTTTTAACACAGGTAGCGACCCGTTTAGCCCCGCAAAATGATTAAGTATTATTGCGAATTGGTATAATCCCCCCTCTGCTTATACCAAGGCTTTATGCGCCTTGGTATTGTTGCTACTATAGCACCCGCGCAGCAAACACTTGCTGCGCTTATATATTAAAGAGTTACAAATCTAATGAATGCAGTTGTATTTGATGCAATTAAAGTCCTTCTTGATGAAGGCAAAACCCCTACTGTTGCCCTAACTAAAAGCCGTTTAGCACAACCTGTGCCTATGCCGGTTATTATTGCCGCAGTAAGCCAATATAAAAATAACCCTGATTCAATTCATAATTTAATGAAAAACCCTGAGCAGAGCATCGTTGAGCCTAAAACATCTCAACTCGATCGCATTGAGAAAAAACTCGATAGGTTGCTAGCCCTGTTAGAGCAAAAATAATTTGAGACTATAAATGTTCGTTGTTGATTTAACGTTTGACTGCTACCAAGACACCACCCTAGAGCACGCTGAGCAAGCCATTAACCGATTAGTTAATGCACTGCGTTTTAACGGCCAAATTATGGGTGAAGAATTCCCAACTGTACTAAAAGATGGCTATTTTATTACCCGTGTAATGTGCCCAACCGAAGACGCCATGCACCCATTAAATAATAGCCCTTTTGTAAAACACAGTATTGAGAAGCTGCACAGTGCAGGTTTACTTGCTCCTAAAATAAAAGTTATTGGCCAAGACATTCACTCAAACGGTGCCGATACCTGTAAATCGCCTTCAAGCTATATTTTATACACAACCTATGTGCATACCTGTAGCCCACTGTATTGTGGTGATGACTTTTTACCCGTGCCATTATTTACTATTCCGGCCATTGCAAATGGTGATTATAAAACACTCATAAAATGGCAAGAAGATTGGCAAGCCTGCGATCAAATACAAATTAACGGCGCTACTCGGTGTGAATTTCCAGCGCTTGAAGAAATATCAAGCACACAAAGTGACTTATATCGCCGCGGTAAAGACATTGCTAAACGTATCCGCTTTTTAACTCAAAAACCGGTTTATTATTATTTATACCGTGTAGGTGGTGTAGATAAAGCCTCAGAACTTGAGCGTAAATGCCCTAGCTGCAATAGTGAGTGGAAATTGCCAGAGCCGTGGTTTGGGTTATTTGATTTTAGGTGTGAGCCATGTGGGTTAGTATCTAATGTTTCGTGGGATTTTCAGTAACTAAAAGCCTGCACTTTGCAAAATAAAGTTACACACCTTATAAAAAATCAGCTTAATGCATTGCACTAAGCTGATTTTTTAATGCTCAATTAAATTAAGTAAAAGCGGCAAGTAAGGCTACAATATCGCTCTTTTCGCTGTAATAACTAAGCAACCTTTAACGCATCTTGCAAAGGGCTTATCCTGCACAATAATTAACGATTACTGCACATTGGTTTAATTAATCTAAACCTCAAGCGCTTTTAAAAAAGATTCTATATTGGGTGCAAGTACATGATGCGGCTTTTTACCTACGTACTCTAAACATACCTCACCGGTTTTTACCTGCACGGTAACCAGTAAGTCATCTTGCTCAGTTAAACCAATGAATAGGGTTTCTGGCTGCTTTAATTTTCGTTTCATTAATACATGACCGGTAATATTTTGTTGCAGCAGGTCAAAATCATCTTTATTCCAAGCTTGTAATAACTCCACACGGTGACCATCTATGTTGGCTAAAATGCTACCGCCATACATGTGCCCATAAAACTCACCAACCCCTGCTGGGAAGCTCAGCTCAAGCGCGTTAGCTAAATCTGATAACGAACCTGCGGGGGTTTGCAAAGCACTTTTCCATTGAATATTGCCTTGTGCGTCTACCTCGCCAAACTCGCAAGGGCTAGGCCATTGTTCATCGTGTGCCATAAGCGGATATTTAGCGGTGTTTTTAACGGTTTTTTCACAAAATTGCGTGTGAAGTTGGGCCATTTGCATTGCAACAGACATACTGCGAAACTCATTTAAATTAGATATAATGTCCCTATTGTAACTATTTAAGAGCAAACATGACAGATTACAGCAATTCTCCAGACCTTAAAGGTAGTGTGTTAGGACAATCTACTGAATATGTAGATGTATATTCGCCTAGCTTGCTTTTTCCTATTGCCCGCAAGTTAAATCGTGATGCTTTAAATATTGACGAAGCCGAGTTGCCCTTTAAAGGCCAAGATATTTGGACAGGTTATGAGCTTTCGTGGTTAAACGCTAAAGGTAAACCGCAGGTTGCCGTGGCGCTGTTTACTTTTGCGTGCCAAAGCAGCCATATTATTGAGTCTAAGTCGTTTAAACTTTACTTAAATAGCTTTAATCAAACCCGCTTTGAAAGTATTGAGGTGGTAAGACAGCATTTAATTGAAGACTTATCAAATGCGGTAAATAGCGATGTAGCGGTAACGTTATACGCACCTGATGACTATAACTGCTTACCTTGCACGCCATTACCTGGGCAATGTATTGACGATTTAGATATTGAAATAGATAACTACGATATTGACGCCTACTCACTTAAATCAAAAAGTGACACCCTAGTTACTGAGACTCTGCACAGCCATTTGCTTAAATCTAACTGCTTAATTACCTCGCAGCCAGATTGGGCCAGTATAATTATTCGTTACACTGGTGAGCAAATATGCCATGAGGCACTCTTGCGTTATTTAATTTCATTTAGAACGCACAATGAGTTTCATGAGCAATGTGTAGAGCGTATTTATAGTGATTTAACCACGCAGCTAAACATTAAAGAGCTTGAAGTTTATGCGCGTTATACACGCCGCGGTGGGCTGGATATAAATCCGTATCGTTCAACGCACTATAACGATACGCCTTTTGCGGTAAAAATTAATCGCCAGTAATACCAATCGACTTAAATATCACCATAAAAAAGGAGCTTAAGCTCCTTTTTTATACCCGTTATAAGCTAATCAATGCGCTTAGTCGGAATAGGCATTGCGCACACATCAATATAATTATGGGCGTATACAAACCAAGGTTCGGTACGATTTTTTCGCGCCTCAATCAATTCTCTAAATGATTGCGAGTCTGTTTTCATAACATTAAAGGTGCTTTTATCACGCTTAATATCGGCTAACACCTCAATGTTTTTAATTGGGTTAAATGGCGTGTTAGGAACAGGCTTACGCTGTAAACGATTAAAGTGCTCCATACCTTCAAGCACTCTTCCAAATACGGTAATATTTTTATCAAGGTAGCGCGGACCTTGGCCAATGGTGACAAAAAATTCAGTGCTTGCACTGTTGATCTCATTGCCACGCGCCATGGCAAACACACCGTGGCAATGTACCTGCCAAGTTTGTGTATTAGAGGCGTTTTGTGCGACAGCAAAACCGTTTAAAAACCCCGTTACAGGCGCGTAACCATCGCCTTGTAGCTCTGTAATTTTAAGCGGCTGTGTGGTGCTATGGTAAAACTCTGCAGGCACAGTTTTATTAGCCGTTTTAATTACTTTATTGCCTGAGCTGTCGCCTCCTTGGGCTACAAACCCTTCAACAAAACGATAAACACGGGTATTTTTATAAAAGCCTTCTCGTGCAAGTTGTTTTACGTGCGCAGTATGCTTAGCTGCAAGCTGCGGGTTAAGCTCAACATAAGCCGCCCCTGTAGGTAGCGTAATTTTTAAAACATTTTGCTTGTCTACATTTCGCCATTCGTGCGCTTTAGCCTGCTTTATTACCTCGCTTGCGCTACGGGTTGGAGTTTGTTGAGTGCCCGCGTGTTGCTCTGTGTATTGGGCGCACCCAGTTAATCCTGTTATTAGTGCTGCTAAATATAATCCTTTCATATAACCCTTATACTGCCTATTTAGTCCCAATCAAACTTATAGAGTAAATCAACATTTTGATTTAAACCACTGGTGATCTCTACATAAAATTGCGAAAGCAGCTGATAGCGAATAGCGACCTCACTGAGCGAGTCAAATACCCCTACGCTGTATTTAACTTGTAAGCTAGGCGCTACATATCCCGATATTTCAAGCTTAGTGCTATCGCCAGAGCCCGTTGAACTTAAGCTTACATCAGATAAACCAATGGTTTCGCCAACTTTAGATACAACGCCTTCACTGCGGCTCACCCCTTGTGAGAGCAATAACTGAGTAAGCATGGCATCGCTTGAACTGTCGCCCTCGCCTAGCGGCTGCCCATTGAGTAAATAGGCCAGCGCTTGTGCTTGATCCATTGCCGGCTCAGAAAATACTTTTAAGGTAGGTTGCTCAACGTTACCAGTAAGCGTAACACCTGCCACAACACCGTTTGCTGTGGTGTCTGGATTACGTATGGCTTTAATATTTAAAAACGGTTGCTCAATCGAGCCACTAAACCCTATTTGCCCAGTACTAATAATTAAATCTTGGCCAAAAGCTAAATACGTACCATCGATTAAATTTAGCTCGCCGGTGGCAATTATAGGGGCGCCCTGGCTCATTTTGATGGCTAAATCGCCCGCTATTTTCGACTCAAGACCAAACGATTCTATTTTTACATCGTTTTTAACAATCACTTTTAAATTTACATCGTAATCAAACGGCACGTTTTCTGCCGTTTCAGTTTGTTGATCAACAATAATCTCATCGTCACTCACTTGAACGGCGCCCTCTGGCAGCTCTTCAATCATTACCCTGCCATAAGGCACAATCACTTCGCCAGACAGCTTTAATGCATTATTTGCAAGTCCAATAGTTAAATCAGGCGATACTTTAAACGTCACGCCTTGCTGCGCGCGAACAAAAAACTGCTCGCCGTTAACGCTTACATTTACCTCAGGCTGTGCACCTTGCCAATCTACGTCGCCGGTTAGGTTGATTTTACCGCCTTGGGTGTCGTTTAAATTACCTTTAATTGTGGCGGTGGTTTTATCAAATAAAATGTTTACATTAGATTTTTGCAACACCACCGGCAACTGCTCACCTTCTAAATTGATATCACTGACATTTACCTCACCATTTAATAGTGGGTCTTGCAAAGTGCCGGCAACTGCCACGTTACCTGTTATATCGCCTTTTAATTGCTCAAGGGTTTCGAGAAATGGATGTAAGTCTGATAGCAATATTTTATCTATATTAAGGTGACCGTTTAATGTTTGCTGATTTTGAATATCATCAATATTAATTTCGGTGGCTATTTTACCAAGCACACTTGAGCGTAAATCGGCCTCTAGCTTACCCGTTTGAGAGTCAGTGTAGGCACTAACTTTTAGCGTCTCGATGGGCAATTTAAACCGGTCTTCCTCTGAGGTAAGAACAGCAACAAGGTCATCCGCATTTAAATTAGCGCGAAGTGTTTTTAATGCGCCCTCGTTCCAATTTGCAGCAAAGTCGCCGCTTATATCACCACGCGTACGCATGTTGTCTGGTAAAAAGTGTTTAAGCTCTTCAAGCGCTAAATTGCTCAACGTAGCATTAAATTGGCCCAAGTTTTTAGTTTGCGCAAGGGTGTTAATACATAGCTCACTTTTGTTTGAGCGCCAGCAATGTGCACTCACATCAAAATCGCTGGTTTGGGTATTAAACATCACCGCAATTTTTTTACTATTACTAAAGCTGAGCTTTTTGTCACTTAGCGTTATATTACTGAGCGAGCCATTCCACACGTCATTATTGAGCTTACCGGTTACTTCAAGCTCAGCAGCGCCTTGCTCTGCATCTATGGCGGCCACCAGCTGATGGTCAGTTTTATCGCCAGTGGCAGTTAGCTCAACACTATTAATTACCTGATCAGCAACCATTGCTGAGCCTACGTTTAAGCTCACATCGGTTTGCCAATCTGCGGCTGTATCGAGCTGACCTTTAAGGGCGAGTTTGTTAACGTTTATGTCGTTATACATAAAGTTATCGAGTAATAACGATAAATCAACGGCGGGGGTTAAACGGGGCCCTCTAACTTTTAAATCGGCCTTACCGTTTGCAACGAATGGCAGATTAGTTTGCTCATTTCCTGTCAGTGTTACTTTTCCGTCAACCTGCCAGGTGTCGTCAACTTGCCCGCTCAAGGTTAATTTATTGGCCCCGCTACTTAAATACAGGCTGTCTATGTTGGCTTTTAGCGTATTGTTAAGTGTAAAGTTTGAGGCAAATTCAAGCGGTGTTTGGTTCAGTGTACCTGCAAGTTGTGTATTATCCATTTGCAAGTGCCAGTTTTGCCCTTCGCTGTTAAAGCGCCCTTCTAGCTGGCCAGAAATATTACTTGTAAGCGCATCTGTTAAGTATTGTGCTTTTAAGCTATTTAACGAACCGGTGAAATCGGCTTGTATGCCCTTTTGCCAATTAACATTACCTTTAAATATTGCACTACTGTCGTTTGCTTTTAGGCTTAAGGTACTTAACTGCGCTTGGCTAAGCGAGCCGTTTAATTGCGTGTTTAATACTACAGCTGGATAGGCACCTAATTGGCTATGCGCTTTTAAACTTAGTGTGTAATCATCCGCATTACCCGAAGCTGATAAATCAACATTATTTACTTTTAGCTCGTTACTTTGAGCGTCAATCAACCATTGCTCAACTTTACCAGTAAGTTCAAACGGATAATTTTTTTGTTTTAAATTAGCCGTCGCCGTTAAATTTAATGGGTACTGACCAGTCGTTTGTAAATTTATATTTAAATCAGATAGATCACCACTTAACGCTAAATTCGCTTGGTGCAAGTCGCTGTTTAACGCTACTTTAGCGTTTAATGGTAAGTTACCTGCAAGCTCACTAGTTAACTCTGTATTTAATTGCCATTGTTGATACTGCGCGCTAAGCGTTTGTAAGTTAACTTTTTCATCTTCTACATTTAATACAAGCGCTATATTTTCGATTGTGTGAGTTTGCTCACCTTGCTCAATATCCACCTTTTTAACGTCAAACTGCTCTACCCGTAAATTAAGGGGCGATGTAAATTCTATATCTGGTAACGCAGGTAGCGCTGTTAGCGCTTGGCCTTGATTAGCCGTTGCTTGATTAGATGAGGCGGGTTGCTCTTTAAGCTTTACCAATACATCACTAATAGTTAGGCTTTTTAGTGCTAAGGTTGCATCTTCAGCTTTCGCTGCAAGGGTAAAGTTATTTACGGTTACATCAGCACTTGGATGATTTAATACAAATTCGTTTATTGCTACATTTTTAACGGCAATATTAAAGGGAAACGTAATTTTAGCTAATGGATCTGAGGTGCTCTGTTGTGTGGCTTCGGGTGCATTGCCAAGGGCTAGTTTGATTGACCGCGCGCTTACATTTTCAATACATAGGCCATCGCACTGCCACCAAAATAAATCTATTTTAAGCTGCTGCGCTTTAAAATCTGTACTTTGGTTTTTAAAACTCACATTAAACGGGTTGTTATATAAAAAGCGCCCTTTTTTAATCTCAATATGTAAGCCGTCCACCATTTTATTGGCACTATAAGCAATAAATTGATTACCGGGCGCAGTAAATAACAAGCAAAATATAATAACGGCAAGCGTGATTAAAACGCCGATGACGGCGGCGGATATTTTTTTAAATACTGACATTAAATTTCTGGCCCTATGGTAATGCTTAAACGTGTGCTTTTACTTTCTTTAGTAAGTCCCCATGCATGGTCTACTTTTACGGGGCCAATGGGTGTTAAATAACGAAAGCCAAAGCCTGCGCCCACTTCAAAGTCGTCCGAAAAATCATTTGTGGCGGTACCGCCATCAACAAATAAAGCGGCGCGCCAATTTTGTGCAAATTGGTAATTGTATTCAATAGTACTGGTTAGTAAGTATTTACCACCAATTAAATCACCGTCTTCATCTTCAGGTGAAATAGACTGATAAGCAAAGCCACGTACACTTTGGTCACCACCGGCATAAAAGCGCAGCGAGTAAGGGACGTTTTCAATATTATCGACCAGCATGGCGCCCACGTTTGCTTTTAAAAAAACTAAGTGTTTATCTAAATAGGTTCGCAGCCACGCATGCTGCAGCTGCACCCGCACTAAGTTTGTGGTTGAAAGTACATCATCTAAACCAAACTCGGCCGAAATTAGCCACTGCTCACCCCAATAAGGCGTTGTGCCTCCTTTTGACTTTTTGCGGGCATAGCTAATACCGGGCATAAGCATTTCGGTGCTTTCTTCTGGTTCATCACCAATGCGGTATGTTTCTTGGTCACGACGTAAAAAGGCCGTGCGTACCCATTTATCTTCAGTTAACCATTGGCGTTGCAGTTGGCCGGTCAGTATTTCACTGTATATGTCATCGGCAAGTTCATCTTCTAACTTGTAACCCACTGATAAACGCCATAGATCGTCGTTAGGGTCATCTACCGGAATGGTGTACGCCATAGAAATATCTTGCTGTTTCTCAGCTACATTTAAATTGCTTTCCAGATAATGCCCATCTTCTGTGATCCAGGGTTTACTCCATTTAAAACGCACTTTCGGGCCCAGCTCGGTATTAAAGCCACCGCCTACTTCGTAGCTATTAGCAGGTTTGTGTAGCACATCAATATTTATAGGCACTTGTCCGTTAGCTCTTGCTGGTATATCGGCATAAATACGCACGCTTGCAAAATACGGTGTGCTTGAGAGCTCAAGGTTATAATCGGCAATTTGTGTGGCTTTATAAGCTTGCCCTTGGGTAAAAGGTGCAAGTGAACGAATGTATTTTTCTGCGGGGGTTTCGCTGGCAATGATTATATTGCCATACGTGTAGCGCACGCCGGTATCTATATTAAATGTAATAACGGCACTGTTTTTTTGCACTGATACCGCAAGCTTTCGGGCTGGCCATTTAGCATCAAAATAGCCTAGATCTAATAGCATTGACTCTATTTTTTTATGAGCTGAGTCGTACCTGCCATGATTAAGAACATCGCCCTGGGTTAAATTTAAGTTTTTAATAACGTTTTGTAATTGCGAGTCGTTTTTACCCTCACCATTAAGCGTTATATTGATAGCCTCTATGCGCGTTGCAGGGCCGCGCTCTACTTTAACGATAAGCTCTTTGTCGTCTTTATCAAACTCAATGTCTACCGTTGGGTTGTAATACCCCAGCGCTTTAATACTGCTTTGCACTTGCTTTTTAACATAGCGGCGCAAGGTTCTGGTGGGTTTTTCGCCAACCAGTTGTTTTAAATAGAGCTCAACGTTACTTTCTAACTCGCCACTAATCCCTTTAATTTCGTAATCTTCAATTACCCTTTGCTCAGCGCTGGCTTGAGTGCTTATAAAAAAAGCTAAAAAAAACACAAAACGTAATAACTGTTTGAACAAGTAAATATCCTTACTTTTTATTCTTTAAAATTTAACCACCAATGAGTTACATACTACCATAGCCATAATGAGCAACACATTAACTTAATGGTAATCTTGCACCAAATTTCACTCCCCTTTAATGCCTATAAAGTCAAAATTAATACGCTTTAAAGCAATATTTTGGTTACAATAGTGGCTACGAATACAAAATTAATTTTAAATGAGTTTTTAATGCAATTCCCTGATGATGATAACGGCCAACTTTTAGCCGAAATAGCCGCTGCTGGCGTTGATTTAAGCAAAATGCACCAAATCGATTTTTTCATTTTATTTGAACAACAAGCTGATGCTGAAAAATTTGCCAAAGAAATAATCTCTGATGCATTAGTACAAAGCGCAAACGTTGAAAAATGTAAAGACACTGGCGTGTGGGAAGTGATTACTCATGTACAAATGGTGCCAGAGCACACATTGCTTGGCCAAGCAGAGCAATACCTTGAAAGTATTGCTAACAGTTACAATGGCTATGGCGATGGCTGGGGTTTAATGGACGAAGACGCCGCTTAACAAAAATCAGTTAAGCTTAACCGCTTAACTGATTAGCTTTTCTAAAGTTGCCAGTGTAATCAAATAATTTATCAGATACCTTCCAGCCATACTTTTTACTTTTACGCGCTATAACAAAATCGGGGTGCACTAAATCGAACTGTGCCTTAATTACCTGCTCAGCACTTTTAAATTCGACAGGCGCTTGCCCCTGCCCTAGACGTTTACCAAACTGTTTATTAAAAATATACTGCCCGCCTTTACTGGCAAGGTTATATACCTCATCGCAACTTGCACCATCTTCATCAAAGTAGGTTATTTTAATTAAATCATCTTTAAGTTTTACCACTGATAACCCACTACAGCGCAGTACTAACGCATCTTTCAAATTAAGGGCGTTACGTAGCTTGTCGTCGGGGTCGGCCATTACTGCGCCACAATCATGGCATTTACGAGCTGCTATATCGTTTTGAGCGCCACATTGTTCGCACTCTTTAAACCTAAACCGATAATCGCATTGCTCTTTATGGCCTTCGTCATCTTCTAATAAACCTTGGCAGCGCCTGCCAAAATGCTCAACGACTTTGCCATCAGCATCGGTTTTTCCCCAAAAAATATTTGCGAACCCACACCCAGGGCAAAGCACTTGAACGGGCTCATTATCGCTATCACCTTTTTTATCGCCCACCTCAGGGTGAAATAAATCAAAGCCGTTGCCTGCGTAATCTATAACTAAGCAGTCTGTTTTTCCTTCATTTAGCCTAAGCCCACGGCCAACAATTTGTTGGTATAAGCTAACCGATTCGGTGGGACGTAAAATAGCGATAAAATCGACATGCGGCGCATCAAATCCGGTGGTTAAAACAGAAATATTAACGAGGTATTTTATGTTTTTTTGTTTAAATTGATTTATTAATTTATCGCGCTCTACATTTGGGGTATCGCCAGTTATAAGGGCACTTTGCTCTGCGGGTAAATAAGTTAAAATTTCTTGCGCGTGCATCGCCGTTGCCGCAAATATCATCACGCCTTGGCGGGTTTCACTGTATTGTATTACCTGCTTCAGTATAGCTTGCGTTGCGCGCTCGCTATTTTTTAAAAGCGCATTCATGTCATCAGTCGTATATTGACCAAATGCATTCGTAGCCAAGGACGAAAAATCATAATGACTAATTGCCGCGTCCACTTCATTTGGCGGCGTTAAGTAATTATGTTTGATCATATACCTGAGCGGTAATTCAAATATACAGTTTTTAAACGGGCTTTCTTTATTACCTTTTACAAAACCATGGTAATGATGATGGTATATCCACCCCATTTCTAATCTATAAGGTGTGGCCGTTAAACCTAATACTTTTAACTGAGGGTTATATTGTTTGAGCGTATTTATAACCTTTCCGTATTGGCTTTTTTTATCACCATTTACTCTGTGGCACTCATCAATAATAAGCAAAGAATAATGCTCATTTAATTTATTTAAATTACGCGATAAAGACTGAACACTGGCAAAGGTAACTTGGTGGCTAAGTGATTTTTCTTTTAACCCTGCTGAAAATATACTCGCTTTTAAACCAAAGTTTTTATATTTTTGTGCGTTTTGCTCTACCAACTCTTTAACATGTGCAAGCACCAGTATTTTTTGTTTTGCTATTCGCGCAAGCTCTGCAATAACAAGGCTTTTACCGGCACCGGTAGGCAGTACAATTACGGCAGGGTCATTTGTTTTTCTAAAATGTAAAACGGTGCGCTCTACGGCCTCTTGCTGATACGGCCTTAATTTATAGCTCATGAAAATAGTAAATAGAATAACCAGAAATGCAGTTTAACAAATACTAAGCGACTGCGGGGAGTTTAAGGTAAGTTTTCGCCAATTAAACCTGACTTGCAAGGCGTAAGCCCAAGGTTTAGTTATTAAGTTATACACCATTAAAAAAGAGAAGCCGTAGCTTCTCTGTTATTTTATTAAGCTAGGTGCTTTTGTAAATCAACACCTTCAAACGCTTTAGGACGACGTCCACGACCGGTCCATTCAACCACCTCGCCATCTACTTCAATGCGATACTTAGCTTTTACTTTGGTTCGCTTATCTGCAGTACCATCTTGTAAATCTTCTAACGTAAGTCCTTTTTCTTTTAAAAGATCCAACACTTCCTGTTTAGCTTGTAGCTGCTCAGTATATTTTGCAATCGCATCAGTGATTAATTGTTGTGCTTTTTCTAGCTCAGTTAATGATGCTGTTTTAATAAAAGATCGAACTTCTTTCATTTATATCTCTCTTGCCTGTTGGAGTTAACTTTTTAATTTCAAAGCAAGTATAAACCCAACAATATATTTTTACCATGAGCAATTTTACTCCATAGTAAAAGGTATAAAAGCAAATACTTTAGCATGAGAAATCAACATGAAATGGTTTAGTAAGGAGTCGTTTCTAAAATAGCAAATATTATATTTTCTATTTAAAGGCTAATTAATCTACTTTATATAGTGACCATAAAAGGCGCTCCTGCATTCACAGTACAATCTAACCAATTAGCCTCTCGCGAGCTCAAAGCGATGCTTGGTTATTATCACATCTATGGAAGTTAGATTTTGATATTAGAACATAAATTTAATCCGTTTGGTGTTAAATCATGCTTTATGCTAGATGTATTTAGCGTGACTTACACATCCATTTTATAGTATCTGGTTTTAAAATGAAAATACCACTTGCTTTACACAAGTGGTATCACTGAAAAATTATAAATTTTATTTAAATTAAAAGTTTTGTGTATAACGGAAGTAAACTAAACGCCCAATATCAAAACCACCATAATAAGAATAAGTCGAGCTAGGCCCAGAATACATAAGAGGACCACGTTTATCAAAGACGTTATTTGCGCCAATTGATAGCTTTGATTCCCATGGGGTATTGTAAGTTAGCTGTACATCATTAAACGCAGTAGAACCCACTTTATTTTTAGGTGTGATAGTGCCATTCGTCCAATCACGTTCAAAATTAGGGTTACTACATCTATCTTCAAAGTAACAATCTTCTCTCATTGATGAGAAGTAACGTATACCCCAATTTGCACTGAAATCTCCATATGACCAATTCAGTCCTAAACTAGAACGAAGCCTAAATGTATCTTCGTGCCCTACATATGACTCCACTTTTACATTTTCTTCATTAGATGGTTTTGAATCATACTTAATTAGATAAGTACTATCCATAGTTGCACGGAAGTTACCAAAATCTGTTTCAAATGCATAAGCTAAAGCTAGATCAATACCTGAAGTTTCAGTAAAGCCTGCATTTCGGGTACCGTATGTTAAATCATTCACGATATGGTTGTTTGTATCTCGTGAGAACATAGCACAACGAGATTCATCCCCTCCAATATAACAATCTTTTAAGATATCATTAGGTGTATCAGAGACAACTGTGTCAGTAATTTTGATGCTCCACCAATCGAGAATTATATCTAAGTTTTCTACATAGCTTGGGTTATATACAAAACCAATTGTTTTACTAGTTGACTCTTCAGGTTGTAAAAACTCATTAGAACCACTATTAAATGGAACCGGTGTTTGTGCTGCAGGTCCAGTAGTAGGAACAAAACCTTGTTGTAATTGTCGATAGTCACTAGGAACGTCTTGCAAGCAGCGTGCTGAACCTGCCGCAGTACCGTATACAGAATCACATGGATCTATAAATCCTGTCGTGAAGGTTTGAGAGCTTCCACCATATAAATCGCTAATAGTAGGTGCACGGAAACCTTCAGACCATGTACCACGAACTAATAAATCATCGATAGGCCTCCACTCAATACCTACTTTACTATTTGTTGTATCCCCGAATGTACTATAATCTGAGTATCTTGTAGCTAAGTTCACACTTAAAGACTTGGCGCCAACCATATCCGATATGATTGGTATGTTTAATTCTGCATACGCTTCAGTTACATCGTATTTACCGCCAGTTGCACCGGAAGCAAGTGTTGTACTTTCTCCTAACTGAGCAAGGGCATCAGGGTTATACTGACCTGTTTCTTTGCGGTACTCGCCCCCAAGAGCAAAAGTTAATCCACCAGCTGGCAACTCAGTAATCAAACCACTAATATTTGCAAAGTACATTGTAGTTTGCGTCTCTCCACGATAATGCAGAGTCGGATATAAAAAGTCTTGTACACTAGGATCCGCTAGGGAATATTCTACTGAGCCAGCGCCAAAGCCAGCTAGTGGATTCCAAGCTGTACACTCTGCTGAAGAAATAGGATTATCTTCTGTACCACATTGCACTTGACCTGATGAATTTAAAAATGAAGGACCTGTCGCAGCTTTAATTGCTGGCTTATAAAAGTTACCATTGTCGACTTGAATCGTAGAGCTTTTACTGTAAACCCCTCCAATATCCCAATCAAAATATCGATCAGCTAATTCAAATGAGCCTTCAAGTGCTGCTGTGAAACGAAGGGTATCTTGATTACTTTCTGTTGTACGAGGAACCTCCCAACCACGGCGAGTAAAATATACGTCCTCATCAACTGGGTTAAAATAACTATCGGCACTAAGAACAATATCATCAGAAGCTGACTGATAGGGGTAACCTGCAACTTGTCGTGTCGCTTTTCGCTCACTATAACCAATATCGCTACTAAAGTTTATATCGTCTGTAAGAGCATAGTTAGCGCTAACATAAAGCGAACGAGCACTGAGAGGCGTTTCTAAATGCATTTGCTGCTGTGAAATACTTGAGCCATTTTCATATGTTTGTGGTTCGAAATCATCGAAAGAAGCAGCATTGCCAGGGCGCTTAGCAACATACCACTGATCATTATAGTTGAATCGACCATACTGCCCTACCAAAGTACGGTTATTCGGAATATCGTACCCTGGGTAAGAAACCTCAGAAAATTCACGGTCTTTAGCCCATACATCACCTTCATCGCGCCATTCAGCACCTAATGTTATTGAGCCACGATCACCTGTAATACCTGTGACCATGCTTACATTTTTCTTTTCACCGTCGCCTTCGTCATACTCCCCGCCATAAACTGTAAATTCTAACCCTTCGAAATTCTTGCGGGTAATTATGTTCACAACACCAGCCATGGCATCTGAGCCATACATAGCAGATGCACCATCTTTTAATACATCAATACGTTCAACCATACCCATCGGTACAGCAGATAAATCTTGATAGCCAGAAGTTGTAATACCTAGGCGCTTGCCATTAATAAGAACAAGGGTTCGACCTGTACCTAAGTTACGTAAGTTCACATAATTTCCGCCAACATTTTCGCCTGAAACGAGGGGCTCCGAGCGACTTATTGGCGGAGATCCCGCCGCTGACATATTCTCAAGAAGATCAATAACCGAAGTGAAACCTTGGTTAGCAATATCTTCACGACTAATAGTCTGAATCGGCTGTGCAGTTTCAAGGTCTGTAGAACGAATTCGTGAGCCCGTAACTTGAATACGTTCTACTTTTTCAACTCCCTCTTCAGCAGCAAATGAATTTGCTGAAAACGCAGCTGTTGATGCTGCACCAAAAGCAATCGCTAAACGCACTGCCTTTGAAACTTTGTTATTTAACATGTGATTCTCCCTGAATACTTTTAATAGTTTATTTTTATACGCCTAGCTAATACTTAAAATTAACCGGCTCGCAAATACTAATACCATTTTGAGTACAAGGTCAACATAGCGATAACCAAAAATACCTTTTATTTACAACATCTTGTGACTTACATCCATGCAACACGTTGCAAATAAATCACCAATCCATTATTTAAATAAACAAAACAATAACTTCACTTAATCAACTTAATTATTCTTGAATTAAATAGGTTTTATTGACCAGAAGACTTTAAGAATGGGCAAAGCCCTAATACTGAGATGTAAAAGATAATGCCTAAAATATATCATTCACAACTGAATTTAAGCTAACGCAGTGGTCTAATCAGTTTCAAGTGGCACAGTCTAAAAAACTCACACCCGAAATTATTTATAAAAGAGACGCAAAACTTAAATAGTACAGCCTCGCAATTCACTCTGTAAATCTGAGCTAGCTAAATTAAAGAGCTATCCAAACGTAGCAAAGAAAGTTGAGGCTAGAGTTAATAGCACGAGTATTTATGTAAAAAAATTTGAGATAATGTGTCATAAAATAGAAAGTTAATGGCGTAATTAAATTTAATTATTAAACGACATATAGCACGAAGCGTAAACACTTAAATACACCTACAGTTAATTTTTTGAACCCGAAGTTTAACTTAGTAACAGCAAATCAGATTTAAGCCTTAGACGTAACCATATTTAGATAAAGGCTAAAATGTACTTAACTGTTTTTATGAGTATACATTTTGCCAAACTATTAGCTTCCATAACGATAAATATATGAGGATTGATTTATTGCTAAAAGCCATAATAAAAGTATGTTACGTAAAAAACCGTCCACTGGTAAAGTTTTTCATTTACAGAGGTGGCCTCAATGTAAAAGTGAGCGATACGAAACCTATTAAAGTAGTTTGGTATGCAAACAAATAGCTACACCAACGAGCAAATACTGGCATAATTAAATATATGAAGTATAGCAACCTAGAAACGGCTACAATCAGATAGAGACGTTCAATCGCCAGTAGAGACTGAAAAATATTTAAGAAAAAATCTGAGTGAGTTGACAAGCACTGTACTTTTAGACATAAAAATGCCAAACATAAATAAAGAATGGTGTTAAAATATTTGTTGACTACTATAGCCCTAAGAATATCTTAAAGTACTCATTTCAATACTATGAAAGCGTTGGAGTTACCCCAACTAAAAGCTAGGGTTAACATAAAACTGAGCCCAAATAAAAAGCCCCAGTAGTTGCTGGGGCTTCAGATTGACGATAAACCCTGTTTTTTTGCAGAGTTTATTATTTTTGGGCCGCCCCAGGCTGTGATCGCGATTTTTCTGCTGTTATCATTATTTTTCATTTTTTAGTGTGGCTGTCATTTTTCGGAGTTCTACTGCTGAGAAGCGGCTTTTTGGGGGACTTTTTGAGGCTTTTAACGCTTAATCTCGGCTAGGCTGCCTTCATTAAGGCTATTTTCTTCATATTTTGACAAGCTGCTGCCAACAAACACTGCGCATTGACCTTTTTAATTCCTCTGTATCTACAATAACGGTGGCCGTGATGTTGTTTTGCATCTGCGAAACTTCTTTCTACTGTTTCACCTCGTTGTTTATAACGTTTTTTACCCCACTCACTTAAGCGAATTTCATTGGCTGCTTCTACACTCGCTTGCCACACATGCCGTGTAATCACTTTGGTATGGTTCTTACTATTTGTGCACCGCTGTCGAACAGGGCATTCCTTACACTTGGCTAGGGTTGAGTGGTATTGTCGATAATCTAGTCGGTTTGTGGTGTTATAAATCAGTATTTCTCCCTCTGGACATGTGTAGGTATCGGTGTCTACGTCGTAGCTATATTCTCGCTTTGCGAAGTACCCTTTCTTTTTGTTTGGTCGTCGATAACCCAAGACGCCGACCAGTTGTCGTTCTTCTAGGTTATGGCATACTGCGGCTGTAAAATAACCAGCATCTAATCCAACCGCAATAGGGTTGAGTTCAAATGTCTCAAGTACGCGGTCTAAGCGTTGTATGATTGGTTGACTGTCATGCACATTACCTGCTGTGGTATGTGTATCAACGATAATACCGTGCATGCCATCAACTACCCTGTGATCTAAATAGAAGAACCCTTTTGGCTTCTCATCACGGACCATAAACCCACTGTCTGGGTCGGTTCGACTTACTTTGGTGGGTTTTGTACAAGGCTCCTTTTCCTCATATTTCAGGGGCTTTTTTCCTTCTGCTTCTCTGTCTTTTGTGACGGCCTCATTAAGCTGCTCAACATACACTGAGGGGCTGACCTTTAAGTCTTCAATATCATAATGACGCTTATTGGCATTGGCTTTTAAATGGGTGCTATCTGCAAATAAACTGTGCCCACCAATGAGCTTTTGCTTCATCGCTTGGCGAACAATATTGTCGAAAATGGATTGATAATTATTGCTATCTTTAAAGCGTTTTATACGATTTTGGCTCAGTGTCGAGTGATGAATAACATCATCGGTAAGCCCTAAACCAAGAAACCAACGGTATGCGACATTCACTTGCACTTCTTTAATAAGGCGGCGCTCGCTTTGAATACCAAACAAGTAACCTAAGAAGAGGTATTTAAAAAAGCGGACAGGGTCTACGGCTGGCCGGCCATTATTTTTGCAATACAAGTGGGCGACTTCATCGCGTATGAATTCAAAATCAATCGCTAAGTCTACGAGTCGAACTAAATGGTCTTGTAGAACAAGCTGGTCAATCGCGACCATTTCTAATTCATGTTGTTGCGGGGATTTGTCTTTAAGCATAATGAACTCTCCAACTTCACTCTGCTTATTAGATCAAAGGGCTTGAGCTGTGTCTAGCCCTTTTTCAACACTCTGAAGCCCCAGTAGTTGCTGGGGCTTATTGCTATTTTACATGCCGTGTTACGACACTATTGGTTAGAACTTGCTTCTAAAGCCTACATAAAACGTTTGACCAATAGGGTCGTACGTACCTGCATCGGTTTCAGTACCTGTGCTTGATCCACTTACACCTGACAGTATACGTGGAGGCTCTTTATCAAATAAATTGTTAGCACCGGCGTATAGCTCTACCGCGTCACTTATATGGTAGCTTGCTTGTACATCGTGGTAGGTTACTGAGCCAATACCCACACCACCAGCAGGAATACCAAAGCCACTTAAGAATTGATCATCAAAGTCAGCTGCCCCTATGTAAGTCATGCTCCAGTTAAAGTCAAAGTCATCAAGCTTATAGCCTAGGTTCCAGTTAGCTTTGTGTTCAGATGCGCCAATTTCACCAGCAAATTCATCTTTATCTGCACCAGGTAACGGAATGGTGTAACCATCAATCAAGTAAGTGTATGCAAGGCGAGTTCTAAATGCGCCTGGGCCAATATCGGCAGAGTAAGTTAGTGTTAAATCCACACCCTCTGTACCTAAACCACCACTATTTGATACACCGCTATCGATAAACTCAAGCGAGCCTGCACTGTTATTACCTGATGGACCGCTTCGACGGGTTATAAAGCTACAGAAACTATCATCGCCACCACCGTAACACTGGTCTAAAATAAACTGACGTGGTGTAGATACAATCGCATCCGTTATTTCTATGTCAAAATAATCCAGGGTAACGTCAAGGCCTGAAATTAACTCCTCTGGAGTAAATACCACACCCACAGTCACTGAGTCACCAACCTCTTCTTTTAAGTCTGGGTTACCACGGTTAAAACCACTAATGCCCTGTAAATCAGATTGATTAAGGGTAAACTCCCCGTTTGATGCAATATTATTTGCAACACCCACATCGGCACGACATGCATCACCAACAGCGCCACCGCCGCTGTTTGTAACACCTATACATGGATCATTTAAACCACTTGGAAAGGTTTGCGAAGGCGGTGAAAATAACTCATCAATATTAGGCGCACGTGTAGAGCGGGCGCGGGTAGCACGAAGGCGTAAGCTATCCATTACTTCCCAATCAACACCTACGTTCCAGCTTTCTGTATTACCCACTGTTGAGTAGTCTGATAAACGCACTGCTGCGTTCATCGTTACGGCATCCAACACTGGGATATTCGCCTCAACATAGTATTCAGTTACATCAAAAGAGCCTTCGGTTGCAGGGATTGCATTACCGGCATTTAAGCCTGCCTGCTGTAGAGCATCAAATTCACTGCGAGAAAACTCTTCGCGGTACTCAAAACCAGCTGCTATACCTACCATACCTGCAGGCAGCTCAAATAAATCACCTGAAACGTTACCGCCAATAATTTCTTGCTCTACCGATGTAGAAAGCGTGCTTGGTGCACTTACAAAATCAATTGCACCTTGCGATAGTGAATTAAATCCGTAAATGTTCACTGGCGCACAATTAAAGCCACGCGCTGTTGCATCAATACAAATCGCTTCGTCGGTAATGCCGTCACCATCTAAGTCTTGGCTATCAATGACGGCCTCTAAACCTTGGCGAAAGCTTTGTACATTTACTAAGCCACCAGAGACTTGCGACTCTTTCGTTTTACCGTACACATAATAGGTATCGTAAAACCAGTTGTCGTTAATTTCACCCTGAAAGCCCACCGCTAAGCGGAATGTATCACGCTCTGCACGAGCACCACGGTTACCTACATCACTTAAACGTTTTGCAAAGAAGATATCACGCGCACCATCACCATCAGTGTCTGTTGCTGCATTGTAGATATCATCTGGTACAAAAGCGTTTCTGAGCATTTCACCATTTACATCAAATTCAATAGGCACACGACCATTAGCATAAATGTCATCTGAGGCAAACGGGAAAGGCTCTAATTCTGAAATAGTGGTACTAGAAGCGTACGTCCCTTCAAAAAAGAAACTGTGTTTATCAGTAAGCTCATAACTACCATTTGAGGCGAACAGGTAGCGCTCTGTAGGTATAGCGATAGTACGTACACCACTTCGGTTAAAGCCGTTAGCATCTATACCGTCACCGCCATTGGTGCTAAACGAGTCTTGCAAGTTGTTGTTTGGGTCATAAGTAAAGCGTGTATCGCCTGCATCAAAACGCCCTTGCGGAGGAAATGATGAGAAAAACGGATTTACAGCTTCAAAAATAGAACCTGGATTTGCCGCCGGATCGTCTTCAAAATAAATACCTGAAAATTGGTCTACTGCAGAGCGCTCACGGTCGCGTGAAAACACAGCGCCTTGGTCTGAGTAGCCTAAGTGGAACATGGCTTGACCTTTGCCATCACCTGTAGTTAAACCCGAAGTAAAAGAAAACTGGCGCGATTCATCATCGCCCTCGCTTGATTCGCCGTACTGGCCTTCAAACTCTACGCCTTCAAAGTCATCTTTGAGTACAAAGTTAACTACACCCGCAACCGCATCAGAGCCATATACTGATGAGGCACCACCAGTCATAATTTCCACACGTTCAATAAATTGGCTAGGTATAGTATTTAAATCAACTGCCGAGCTACCTGGCACACCCGATACATAACGGCGACCATTAACAAGTACTAAAGTACGATTTGAACCTAAGTTACGCAAATCAACAGTAGCTACACCCGCGCTTGCCGTTGAAAAGTTAGAGTTAGTACGGCTAATAGCCGGAGAGCCAAATGCCGGGTTTTCTAGCAATAGGTTTTGAATATTCAAAGAGCCTGATGCATCAATTGCCTCACCACTTACAACCTGTATAGGTGCTGATGACATTGCCTCTGCTGAACGAATACGAGAACCCGTTACTTGCACGCGTTCTATTTTTTCAAGTTCGTCTTCTTCTGCAGCAAATGAACTTGACGAAAATGCAGCTGTTGATACTGCACCAAATGCAATCGCTAAGCGAACTGCCTTTGAAACTTTATTATTTAACATTTGATTCTCCCTGGGTCACCACTTGTTAGAAGCGACTATTATTTAATTATTTTTTGTTGTCACAGTTTATTAACAGCGACTAAACCAAATACTAAACAAAAAATATCTAAAAGCCAACTACTGTTAACCAAATATTAATTAAAAAAGGGTTATTTATTGTTTTTTAGCTTAGATGAGGAATAACTGTACAAAAATAAAGCTAAAGCGTGGATTATGTAATCAAAAATTGTATTAATAGGTACAAGTTAGAATAGTTCGAACTGTTTTAGCTCGAAACTGTTTACGTTAACGTTAATAAATTGCGTAACCATTTCTAATAGAGGTACAATTTGTTTGCCTATATACAATGGGTAGTCGTAGCTATGCAGCCCTTGATACAGCTCAACACCGTGGGTTGTGTAAACAAATGTAACAAATTCACCTCTTTTTAGCGTAAATTCACTATTTTGTTTCTGAAACTTTTTTACTGCTTGCACATGTGGAGGGATATTTTTTTGATAGTCGGTTAAGTTTTGACCTAAACGTTTTTTAAAAACCAGCAAATGATCAAATTCGCCACGTAAAAGTTTACTAATGTAATCGTTTACAAGGTCACTAATTTGCTCAGGTTGATTAAAAAGGAGGGTAAATAAGTCAAATTGGAACTGTTGAGCCAGTTTAGTCCAGTCACTTCTTACGGTTTCTAAGCCTTTAAAAACCAGTTTTGATTCATCCGGCTTTATTAACTGACCTACATAGCGCTTTTTAGACCCCACACTTTTACCTCTTATGGTGGGTAAAAAGAACGGGCTGTAAAGCGATTCAAACTCTATTTCTAAATGGCTAGTTAAATTATATTTAGCGTGTATGTGTTGCTGCCACAACGTGTTTATGTGTTTAGCTAACTGTTTACCTATTTTATTACACACTTCAACACTTAAATCATCCGTTAACTTTACAAAGGTCGAATCGGTATCGCCGTAAATAACACTATAACCTTGCTCTTCAATCCACTTTTTAGTTTGCTGCATTATTTCATGGCCACGTAAAGTAATAGAGCTTGAGAGTCTAGGGTCATAAAAACGACAGCCTTGTGAGCCTAATACACCATATAAGCTGTTCATTATTATTTTAATGGCTTGAGATAGCATTAAATCGTGATTATCTTTAGCTCGTTGACGCTGGAGTGCTAGGCTTTTTATAAGCTTGGGTAAGTGGTGCTGATCTCGAGAAAACTGTGCGCTATTAAAACCTTCAATACTATTTTCAGGGTTTTCAATCCCTTCTATCAGGCCAAGCGGGTCTATATGAAAAGTTTGCATAATACTGGGGTACAGGCTTTTAAAATCAAGCACGATGACATTTTTATACAGCCCTGGTACCGACTCCATAACATAACCACCTGGGCTTTCAAACGTCAGCCCATGGTCGCCCATATTAGGTGCTACATAACCGCTGCGATGTAATAAAGGCAAATACATGTTTACAAAAGCCGCCACTGAGCCGCCGCGCTTTTCCAGCTCAAGGCCTGTTAATTGTGTGCGAATAACAGCAAAATCGAGAAGTTTTAGCTTATCGAATATTTTATTAACGAGAATGCAGTCTTGGCGATTGTAGTTAGCGAGCGAGAGTTTATCTTCATTAAATTGACGAATAATTTCTTGTAAGCTATTACTAGATTCAATTAATTTAGACTCGCCTAAAATTTCTTTAGCTACATTAGCAAGTGAAAAAGTTTCAAAACTATAAGTGGCATTTTTTAGAGTATCAATGCCATCAATTACACAGCGCCCGGGAATAGAAACCCTTGTAAAATGGCCTTTTCGAACATATAAAGGAAGGTTTCCTCTTCCTAGTAATAGTTTTACCCCAAGTGCCGCAGAGCGCTCATAAATAACTGCAAAATCAAACTCAATAACATTCCACCCAATAATAATATCTGGGTCGCACTGCTTAATAAGTGTTACAAGTTGCTGTAATAGTGCAACCTCGTCTGCGCACCATATAATAGTATAACCAATCACTGGGTCGTGATGCTCAGGCTCTCCGATCATGATTACGCAATCTAAACCACAGCCTACCAAGCCAATAGAAAACAACACCCCACTTTCATTGCACTCTATATCAAGTGATAACTTAGTAAGCACGGGCGTATAATCGCCATTGGTTTTTAATTTAGCATCTAAAATTTCAGTGTAATGTGCATGATCCACTCGTTTACCCGTGATCCACGCCCCGCCTTTAATAAATCGCTCCATTAAATAGCGCTCAATGGGCCTTATATCATCTTCATAAAGTGTAATACCGCGACTTTTTAACGCTTTGCTCGCGCTATAAAAGTGTTTGAGTGAGTAAAAGTAACAGCCACACATATCTTGCTGCTGAAAATTTTTAAGTGAAAGAGGTTTAATTAAAAAGTTTAGTGATTCGGCAGATAAAATAGCTTGAGCTGCTTTTTCATCTGCGTTTTTTATAAAAAATAGTGCGGTTTCATTCTCAGAAATTGTCTTTATTGGTCCATTATCGGTAGCAAACCAAATTTCATATTGTAAACCCTGAGCGCTATCGTGCGCTTGTGCAGAAAGTACAAAACCAGATGTTAAATACACTATCAATAAACCTTACTTATATTTTGTTTTTCTACTTTAAGGCCATGAACGTTAAGGATTGAAAATTGTTCAACCTCAAAATATAAACAGGCCATAATAGGGAGTAATTTATAAACTTAAAAAATCGCCGCATTAATTTACTAAATTAATTTCATCCTTGCTTGTAGTTACACGGTTATAACTCTAAAATCCATACACTGTAATTATATACATATTTTAGGTTTATCTCCCCATGCTTTCTGACCAACTAAAAAAAACAATTAGGCAAGTACACCAGCATGTGGCTAGTAACCTTACTGATTACCGCCCCCGCAGTAGCCAAAACTACCTTGTTGCCGAAATAGCAAAAACACTGGCTGGCGAATACCATAAAAAGCAGCGAATATGTGTTATTGAGGCTGGCACAGGGACTGGTAAATCGCTTGCTTATTGTTTAGGCGCGTTACCGCTTGCCCTTGCTCAAAAAAAGAAGCTGGTTATTTCTACTGCAACCGTGGCCCTGCAAGAGCAATTAATAGCAAAAGAGCTGCCTTTTTTTAAAAAACACTCAGGGCTCGACTTTAAGTTTGACCTAGTAAAAGGTAGGCAACGCTATATATGTGCCCATAAATTACATAACGCTGTTAATGGCGATAGCCAAACGCAAATGGAGTTTATGCCCACACTTACCTCGCCGCTAAGTGATATGGAAACGAAATGTTTAAAAGGCCTTTACGATGCCTATGTAAATAAAAAATGGCAAGGCGACAGAGATAGTTGGGCCGACACCATACCCGATAGAGTGTGGAACTTAATCGCATGCGATAAACACGCTTGCCAACGCCAAATGAAAGCCCATCAAACCTGCCCGTTTCAGCTTGCTCGTAATCAGCTTATGCAAATGGATGTGCTTGTTATTAACCACTCACTGCTACTGGCAGATTTGGATTTAGGGGGCGGTAAAATTTTACCCGAGCCCGATAACACCATTTATGTCATAGATGAAGCTCACCACCTTGCGCATATTACCCGCGACTTTTCATCGGCAGCGGCCACTATTAAAGGCACCATTGATTGGCTCGATAAGCTCACTAAATTTAGTGGTAAAATGTCTAAAGTATTAGTAGGTCAAAAGGCCATTGGTCAAAATTTCAAATTGTGCGATAGCATTAACGATGCTAATAAAGACTTAAAAGTGGTGCGTGATATTCTTGATAATGCCGACTTTGAATACTCAAAAGACGATACATATCGTTTTGAGCATGGCGAAATACCAAAATCATTGCACAACAAAGCTAAAGATATAAGTGACGCCACACTAGATGCACTGCGTTGTTTAAATAAAATGCACGATACCCTCACTCAAGATGTAAGCGATGGCGATATAAAACCCTACGTTGCCGACCCTGTTTTGGCCGAAAGCGGGCACTATATAAACCGCTTAGAGCAATTAAATAAGCTGTGGTATAGCTATGCAAATAAAGGCGAAGGCACACCTCACGCAAGGTGGATCAAACGTTTAGAATATAAAAACCATCACGATCACCTATTAAGTGATTGCCCTATCGAAGTTGGCTACTACTTAAAAGACAAGCTATGGAATGAATGCGCAGGGGCGGTACTATGCTCGGCAACTTTAAGTGCTCTTGGTTCGTTTGACCACTTTGCCTATGAAAGCGGGTTAGCAAAAGAAGAAGGCGTTAAGTTTATTAAAGTGCCCTCTCCGTTTGATTACCCAAAACAAGCCACTTTGCGTATCCCGGTAAGTAAAATTGAGCCAACCGACAAAGCATTTAGTGACCATATAGCGCAAACCTTGCCAGAGTACTTAAACACAAAAAAAGCTAATTTGGTGTTGTTTGCCTCGTACTGGCAAATGGACCATGTGGCTAAGTTTCTTAGAACAAAAGGTTTTAACTTATTAGTGCAAGGCGAAATGTCGCGCGAGGCATTATTAAAAAAACACACCCAAAATATTGATATCGGTAAAGGTAGTATTTTATTTGGTACGCAAAGCCTCTCAGAAGGGCTTGATTTACCTGGTAAATATTTAGAAAACTTAATAATTACAAAAATACCGTTTGCAGTACCTACATCACCAATAGAAGAAGCCCAAGCCGAATTTGTACAAAGTAAAGGCGGTAATCCATTTTTGTCTATTACGGTGCCCGATGCAGCAAAGAAATTGGTACAAAGCTGTGGTAGACTGCTGCGAAAAGAGAGCGATGAAGGCCGTATAACCATTCTCGATAGACGCTTAATTACCAAGCGCTACGGCAAAGCCATGCTCGACACCTTACCACCTTTTAAAAGACAAATAGATTATTAATGTTTGAACTTGCTTTAGATCCCACAACACTGGCAGTTTTATGTGCCGCGGCCCTTGCTGCTGGCTTTATTGATGCAATTGCCGGCGGCGGTGGCTTATTAACAGTCCCTGCACTACTCACCGCTGGCTTGCCACCGCATGTAACGCTTGGCACCAACAAGCTTGCGGCAAGCTTTGGCTCATTAACGGCCAGCTACACGTATTATAAAAAAAATCTATTTAGTCCTAAATTTTGGGCAAATTCCATTTTTGCTACAGCCATAGGCGCTGTGATTGGTACGTTAATAGTCGATCACTTAAGTATTGAATTTTTAAATAAGCTTTTGCCTATCATTATTATTATGGTGGCCTGTTATAGCTTGTTTGGTAGTTTAAGCACCACACAGGGCGATGATTTACCAAAAGTAACACCAATACTTAAACTAAAGCAGTGGTTGCAGGGCTTAGCATTAGGTTTTTTTGATGGCGTAGCAGGCCCAGGCGCCGGTACATTTTGGACCGCATCTAATAGTTTATTTTATAAAATGAGCTTACTGCTTAACTGTGGTTTAGCCCGCTCAATGAACTTTGTATCTAATTTTATATCGCTTATTACCTTTGTGGCACTTGGTCATGTAAACTTTTTATTAGGCCTTATCATGGGCTTTTTTATTATGTTAGGTGCTTGGATTGGCGCTCACTCAGCCATTCGCTTTGGCGGTAAGTTTATTCGCCCTGTTTTTAACACTATGGTTATACTGCTAGCATTAAAACTGATTTACGAGGCTTATTTGTAAATGCAAACACACGCGTTAGATAAATTACGCCAACAAGTTGCTACGCTTAAACAACAAGCTGAGCAATTTGATAGCGCAAAGTTGTTTTCTAAAAACCGCTATATGCAGGCGCAGCCTAGTTTATTTGACCGCGGCGTATTTAGTACTAAAAGCATGAACTTAACTGACTACGTAGCAGAAATTGAAGACGAAATTACCAGCTTACCACCAAGTGATCACCGCCATGCTTATGCTTATGCACTCGAGCGCATAGGTAATCAAGTACAAGCTGTATTTAGTGTTATTAAATCGACCCCCATCTGGGCAAAAGAAAACAAAAGCCAGTACAAACCTAGGCCCAAAAATACGGTTTATAAGCAAGCCGTAAAAAAAATAATGCAATCGTCGCACGAGCTATACGACGAGCTTAAACAAAACCATGAGTTTGAACGACGCTTAGTGTTAATGATTGAAGAGCGTAAACTACAAATGGAAAAAGCCAGCCCAGCGCAAGCACAAAAACTTAATATGGAAATTTTAACCACGCATGCGCGTTTAGGCCGCTGCCGTAAAGCTATTTCGGCCACCGAAGATAAAATTCAACAAGTCGAAAAACAACAATTACGCTAATGCAGCTTTTTTACCACCCGCTTTACAGTGCTTTAACGCTTCCTGAGCGCCACCGTTTTCCTATTCAAAAATACCAAATGCTAAAAGCAGAAATAGAACGCTTAGGCTTTGGGGCTACACAGTTTAATACACCAACCAAAGCTACGCCCGAGCAGCTTGCACTGTGCCATAGCCCAGGCTACATAAATGATTTTTTAAACGCCACACTCAGTAATAAAGCAATTAAAAAAATGGGTTTCCCGTATTCACGCAAATTAGTAGAGCGTACGCTACTTTCAGTTGGCGCCAGTATTCAAGGCAGCGAATACGCACTAAAACATGGTTTTTGCGCTAATTTAAGTGGTGGCTATCATCATGCATATAGCGATTACGGAAGTGGCTTTTGTATTTTTAACGATTTGGCTGTGGCTGGCGCGCATTTAATCAATACAGACCAAGCCGATACCGTATTAATATTTGATTGTGATGTACACCAAGGCGATGGCACAGCACAAATTACGCAACATAATAACGCTATAGTTACTTGCTCTATTCATTGCGAGCAAAATTTTCCGCGCTTAAAGCAACACTCCGATTACGACTTCGCCCTACCTGCCAACACATCAGATACCGAGTACTTAACAACGCTAAAACAAGCCCTCGAATTTTGCGTGCGTATTCATAAACCCGATATTATTTTATATAACGCAGGGGCTGATATTTACGAAAAAGACGAGCTAGGGTTATTTAATGTATCGCTTGAAGGGGTTTATGCGCGCGATTATTTTATTGTTAACTACTGCAAAGCCCATAACATCCCACTTATGTGCGCTTTAGGTGGCGGTTATCAGCGTAATTTAAATGCGTTAATTAATGTTCATAAACAACTATTTAAAGCTGCTATCGATTTATTTTAGTGCTTAGTATACACTCAAATAAACGGACTCTATAAAAGGCGCTAGCACGATGCGACTGCACGACGACATACATAACTTTTACGAAAAAATTGTGGTTGAAGAAATCATTAAACGTAAACTAGATAAAGTTTACAGTGAAGATGTAATGGCCGATTTTTGTTGCACGGTACTTAATCAGTTGCCGCCACGTTATATTAGATACGATGTAGATATGGCCTTTTATTTACCACAAAGTGAACGTATTCACATGGAAGAGCGCGTACAAACCGCTATTGATGTTGCTATTAGCCAAATTTCAAAAAAGAAAGATTTAGATGACCAGCCCACTTGATAACGCCCCTACACATGTAAAACTGGCAGTGGATTTAATTATGCTTTTGGAGCAGCACGAGGTTGCTCCAGAGGATGTATTAAAAGCGCTCGAAATTGTAAAAAGTGACTTTGAACAAAAACAAGCCACCGCTTAGCATTACTCTTTTGTTTGCACTTCGTATTTAGTCACAGTGCCATCGTGTTTGTTACAATCAATTTTAATCTCGCCAAACGTGCGTCTTGGGGTTGTTGAGCGACGGCACGTCATTTTTTGTGCTTTACTACCATATTGGCTTATGTACAACGCAACGGTTTCGTCTATTTTAAGCTGTTGCGCCGAAGTGGCTGCGTTATAAAAGGTATTGTATTGCGCCTGCCAACTTTCAACTCCAGCCTCTTTTGCAACGCCTAGCCACCCCATACCCATGTTAGTGGATTGTGTTAAGTACTGCCCTTTTAAAAACATAAACGACAATGTGTATTGCGCGCTTTTATAGCCAAGTGCTGCAGGGTCTTTTAGGTACATAAAGGCTTGTTTATAATCTCCTTTTTTATACGCTTTTATGCCATTGTACTCATGTTTTTTCATGGTTATGTCATCGTATAAATTAATAGGCGTAGACCCACAACCACTTAATAAACCCACTCCCATAATTGCTGTGATCAGTAAATATCGGCTCATGACTATTCCTTTTTTATTATTTTTATATGCGAGTACCGAATCTGGCTTACAGTTAATGCAAAGCCTGTTACTCTGTAAATTAATTTGTATAATTAAAATACTATCATGAGCTTAGCAAGTTTACTTCGGTTATTTTTTCTGGCTGCAATTTGGGGCGCGTCATTTTTATTTATGCGAATGGCAGCAAACAGCTTAGGCCCAGCGGTGTTAATAGAGTTTAGAGTTGGCTTTGCCGCACTCACCCTCTTTATTGTGGCGCTGTACTTAAAACGCCGCTTGGCGTTTACTAAGCACACAAAGCACTTTTTTATAATTGGCGCACTTAACTCCGCCCTACCCTTTTTACTGTTTGCTTATGCCGCGCAAACGATTAGCGCCTCTACTTTATCTATTTTAAATTCTACAACGCCCATATGGGGCGCGGTGGTGGGTATAATTTGGAGCAAAACCAAACCGACTAAAAGCATGGTGTTAGGTTTGCTGTTGGGTTTAATAGGCGTGGCAATTTTAGTTGGGCAAAATCATTTTGTATTAAATAGTCAGTCACTTATTGCGATTGTAGCAGCGCTAAGCGCCTCCCTGTGTTATGCCATTGCATCCCATTATACAAAAAATGCCCCAAAGCTTGCCCCGTTCGATAACGCACACGGCTCTATGTGGGCAGCCAGTTTTATAGTACTGCCCCTTATACTTTTTATGCCAATGCGCGAAGTACCTAATACAAACGTTATGCTCGGCGTATTAGCACTTGGCGTGGTGTGTACCGCACTTGCTTATATTTTATTTTTTAAACTTATTGACGATATAGGCCCAACCTCAGCTTTAACGGTCACGTTTTTAATTCCGCTATTTGGCATTTTTTGGGGGCATTTAATTTTAGATGAGCAAATAGGGCCAAACACGTTACTCGGCGCATTATTTGTTATTGTGGGTACTATGTTGGTTACTGGTTTTTTACCACGAAAAAAGCACTTAGCTAAAACAAGCTAAGTGCCTTAAATTTTATATAGCATTAAAGTTTAAACAAATTGTGGGTCTTTTGGCGCGTCGTGGCGGCGCGTTATATAAAGCACACAGTCGGCTTGGCTATTATTGCTATAGGCTCTTACGTGCTCAATAGGCACTGAAAAAGTATCACCTTGGTTAAGCGTTAATACTTCATCACCTAAGTCTATTGTTACGCTTCCTTGATGAACAAATATAACCTCTTCTTCAAAACGAATATGAGGCGCAACCTGTGCATCTGGTTGTAACTTTAACGCAGAAATATTAAAGCCATGAGGCCAATTTAGCTGTGTTTGAATACATGTTTTGGCGTTTAAATTACCGACTAATGGCGCTTCATATACGCCATCAAACTGGCTAAGGTACGAGCGTTTATTCCAGTTAAAGTTGCTGGCTTTAACCACAGTTTGTGCCAGCTCTTCATCGGTTATTACTCTGTGCTGCGCTATTTGCTCTTGGCTGGTGACTGCCATTGGCTTTACGCCATCGGGAATGGTTTCATTTAACGTGGTATCTACTAAGCTGCCATTTTCTAGCAAAATTAGTCCGTATTCTTTTGCCATGTCAAATACTTGCGGAGCCCAAAGTACTCTACCTGGGTTATCACTTCCAAGTACCGCATATAAATAGCCTACGCCGTCGCCAACATTTTCAAACCCTCTAAATATATCCATCGGGATCGAAATAATATCGCCTTCATTTAAAATTACCTTGGCATCTTTACCGTCAACACCAGTGTAAAAAGCCCACGTACCACTGTGTACTACAAAAATTTCTTCAGTTAAATGGCTATGCTGCGAATTTAAACACCCTGCAGGTTGGCGCGCACCACCAATATTAAACCCATGAGGAATAGAAATATGTACATGTTGATTTGGGTTTTCGGCAACGCCTGGGCCAATAATTGTAAAGTTTTCTTTTTGATCGCTCCCCGGCGAGCGTGTATCAATAAAGGCATTTTTACACGCAATTAAATCATCGTATCGTACTAACCTATCTGCAAATACACTCATTACTCTCTCCTAAATTGGTTACTGTGCGGTCCAACCGCCATCAATTTTAATACTTGTACCGGTGATCATTGCTGAAAGCCCGCTTAGTAAAAACACACAAGCATTGGCAATATCATCGGTTTGGGCAATTTTTTTCAGTGGGATCATGTCGTAAACAAACTGCTTAAACGTCGCATCTTCTAGCATGGGTTTGGTCATTGGGGTTTCTACAAAGGTGGGGGCTACGGTGTTCACGCGCACATTTTTATCGGCAAGTTCAACCGCCATTGCTTTGCTCAACCCCTCTACCGCATGTTTGCTCATGCAATACAAAGTACGTTTAGGTGAACCTACAAACCCCATTTGCGACGACATATTAACCACCGCCCCAGCGCCAGAATTTATTAGCGCTGGCAGTGCCGCTTGGCTAATTTTGTAAACGCTGCGTATATTCATCGCAATTACGTCATCAATATTTTCATCTGTTTGCTCAAGCATTGGCGCAACCCGATTTATACCGGCGTTATTTAACAGCCCATCGAGTGTTTTTAGCGCCTTTAAACGCTCAAAAAAAGCATCGCTATTTATATCTAGCGGCCAAATTTCTATTTGCTCAGGCGCGTATTTCTGTAATGTTTGTAAGTCACTGAGGGTACGTGCTACTGCAATAACTTGAGCCCCTGCATCTACGCATTTTTCTACGCATGCTTTACCAATACCTTTGCCTGCACCTGTCACTAAAATGGTTTTACCCACTAAAAGCGTTTTATCAAATCCCATTTGTTCACCTAAATTCTGTATTGCATTCGAAGTCATTATTAATTAGAGTGCAGTTAGATGCAAGACATTATTTAACCAATACGTCTCATCAAATGTGTATATAACAACGACTCACTAAGGACACTAGCAATGATAAAGCATTTAAAAAAGGGTCAACCAATTGACTCAAAACAAAAACAAAATCAATCGGTAAGAGATATTGTAGAGAATATTTTAGCGCATGTTGAAACCGAAGGTGACGCAGCCATTCGTGAGTACTCTGAAAAGTTCGACAACTGGACTCCGGAGTCTTTCAAACTTTCAGAAGACGAAATTAAAGCCTGCTATACACAACTTGATGAGCAATTAATTAACGATATTAAGTGGGCGCAAAGCCAAGTACGTAATTTTGCACAAATACAACGTGACTCAATGAAAGACGTAGAAGTAGAAACTCTTCCGGGCGTAACCCTTGGTCATAAACATATCGCTATGGATAGCGTAGGCTGTTATGTGCCAGGTGGTAAATACCCGCTATTAGCCTCTGCGCACATGAGCGTATTAACCGCTAAAGTAGCGGGTGTTAAACGCGTAATAGCCATGGCTCCACCGTTTAATGGCAAGCCATCACCTGAAATTGTAGTCGCGATGGATATGGCCGGAGCAGATGAAATTTATTGTTTAGGCGGCGTGCAAGCAGTAGCTGCAATGGCAATTGGTACACAAACTATTGCGCCGGTAGATATGATAGTTGGACCAGGTAACGCGTTTGTAGCCGAAGCAAAGCGTCAGCTATTTGGCCGTGTTGGTATTGATTTATTTGCCGGGCCTACCGAAACCCTCGTTATTGCCGATGACAGTGTAGATGGCGAGCTATGTGCGGCAGATTTACTCGGCCAAGCTGAGCACGGCCCTACTTCACCGGCTATTTTACTCACCAACTCAGAGCAACTAGCTAAAGATACAATCGCTGAGGTGCAAAGGCAGCTTACTATTTTACCCACCGCCGATATTGCAGGCGTAGCATGGGAAGATCACGGTGAGGTAATTGTATGTGACACCTACGAAGAAATGCTGCAAGTTGCCAACGACTTAGCGTTTGAACACGTGCAAGTGATGACCAGCAATACCGATTACTTTAAAGAGAACATGCAAAACTTTGGCGCTTTATTTTTAGGTCCGCAAACTAATGTTTCGTATGGTGATAAATGTATTGGTACAAATCATACACTACCCACAGGTAAAGCTGCGCGCTATACTGGCGGACTATGGGTAGGTAAATTCATAAAAACATGTACTTTTCAGCAAGTAACAGAGCAAGCCTCGGTGGTTGTTGGTGAGTATTGTTCACGATTATGTGCTGCAGAAGGGTTCGCAGGCCACAAAGAACAAGCAGACATTCGTGTAAGACGATATAGGAAGTAAATCTTGAAGCAAAAAAGAGTCACCTCATACGATGTTGCCCGTGTAGCGGGCGTATCGCAATCGGCGGTATCACGTGTTTTTAGACCCGGTTTTAGTGTGTCTAAAAAAACCCGTGAAAAAGTAATCGCAACGGCCAATGAAATGGGCTATCGCCCGAATGCTATTGCCCGTATGTTGATCACCAAACAATCGGGGATGGTTGCGGTTATATTGTCATCGCAAGCAAACCTGAATTACCCAGAGGTGCTTTCTGAGCTAAACAGAGAGCTGGCACTGCACAATAAACGTGTGCTGCTCTTTACACTTGATAACGCAGAAGAGCTAGATGAATTACTCGAAAACATATGGACCTTTCAGGTTGATGGTGTAATTGCCCTAGCTGCTCACTTTGATAGTAAAAGCTTAAACTTATTTGCTAAACACAGTACGCCTATTGTGCTTTATAACCGCCATGTGCCTGAGTCGAATGCAAACACCGTTTGCTGTAATCACGACAAAGGCATTAAACAGTTAATTGATTTATTACACGAAGCTAACCATAAATCGTATTTAATTATCTCCGGCCCTACCGACTCAGATGTTGCAAACGAGCGCAGAGAAATAGCCGAAAATTATTTACAAACCCTAGGCGTTAAAGACACGCCGGTTATTTATGGTGATTATGGGTATAAATCGGCACGCGACGCACTTAAAAAATGGTTAAAAAAACACCCCAAGCCCGATGCCATAATATGCAGTAATGATGCTATGGCAATTGGCGTAATTGATGAACTAAAAGAAAACTTTTGCATTAAAGTGCCCGACGACATGTCGGTTGTAGGATTTGATGGTATTAATGCCTCTTCGTGGTACAACTATCAAATAACCACAATACAACAGCCAATGAAACAGCTTACTAAAGCCGCTGTTGATATATTAATGGAGCGCATTGAAAACCCTCAAGCGGCTGCAGAAGTTCGGGTATTTACTGGTTCATTAATTGAAGGGAACTCTATTAAAAAACGTTAAATTAAGGAATTTTTGTGGCCAAAAATCCTGTTTATATTTTACCTGGTACACTGTGTAATCACCGCATGTTTGCAGCGCAAATTAACGCACTGCAAAATGCAGGTTATACACCGAGCGTAATACCCTTCACCGAGCAATCTAGCATTTTGCAAATGGTAGAACTTTGCAAAAAAATTGTACAAGAGCCGGGCCCATTTATAGGTTTTTCCATGGGCGGAATTGTTGCGCTTGCCCTGTTAAAATCAAACCCTGAGCTTGTTACCTCCTTGTGTTTAATGTCGAGCAATTATTTAGCCGATAAACCTGAGCGCCCTGCAATTAGGCTCAAACAAATTGAACACGCCAAAAGCAGCAGTTTAGAAGCCCTGCTTAAACGTGACTTTTTACCGCACTACTTTTACCAACCAAGTAAAGCCCATGAAGAGACCGTACTTAGCATGGCAAACGATCTGGGTATTAACGCCTTTAGCGCCCAGCTGAGTGCACTTGCCACCCGCGAAGATACGTTAAGCGTAATAAAGCAAAGTACAAAAAAACTACTCATTATTGGGGGCGAGCATGACCCGTTATGCCCGGCAAGTGTTCAGCAAAGTATGCATGAAGCAGCGCCTAATAGTGACCTTGTACTGCTTGGTCATTGCGCTCACTTTGCCCCGCTTGAGCGAAGTAATACGGTAAACACAATTTTATTAGACTGGTTGGAGTCTTTATCATGAATTTAAAGCAAAAGTTAAATGCAAAACAACTACTGCTAGGTACTTTTATTAAAAGCACGCATTATCATAATACAGAAGTATTGGCTCACACTAACCTTGATGTTCTGTGCCTTGATGCAGAGCATGCGCCCTTTGATAGAGGCGATTTAGATAGCTGCATAATGGCAGCACGTACTAAAAATATGCCCACGCTTATACGTGTTAGTAATACAGACCACGCCTCTTTATTAAGTAGCTTAGATATAGGCGCAGATGGCCTTGTACTGCCGCATATAAAAACCCCCGAACAAGCAAAAGCAATTATTAAAAACTGCTTTTATGGCAATAACGGCCGAGGCTATGCCGGTTCAAGCCGCTTTGCTGGTTACACAACCCATGCCCTAACCGATAACCTAGCAAGCAATAAGTCATCAACCTGTATTATTGCTCAAATAGAAGATGCCGATGCACTGGATAATATCGAGCAACTGTGCCAAATAGATGAAATAGACTGCATTTTTATAGGCCGTATGGATTTAACCATTTCCCTTGGCGAAACCAACCCAAGCGCCCCTATTGTACTTGAGGCTGTCACTAAAATAGCCAAGGCAGCGGCTAAATATAATAAATGCTGTGGCATGTTTGTAGGTAATTTGAGCGAGCTGAGCCATTGGCAATCATTAGGCGTGAGCTTTTATTTATTAGGCTCAGATCACAGCTTTTTATTAAGTGGCGCTAAGCAATTGCGAGACCAATTTGAAACAGCAACAGGAGCCCAAAGCAATGAACATTCATAATAAAAATAAAGCGTTAATACACGACTTTAGACAGGCCCTGTATAACTTTGATATAAACGCCTTACATACACAAATTAATACCGTGTTTAGCGATGACGCGCTCATTCAGCTGTGTTACCCGTTTGAAACACTTACCAACCCTAATGCACTTATTGAGCAAGTTTATTTACCGCTTAGCGAGGCATTTGTAGGCTTAGAGCGCCGCGATACAATCGTTATGGCAGGTAGCTCAATTAACGACTCAGACTGGGTAGGTTGTTGCGGTTATTATACCGGTTCGTTTGAAAAGCCATGGCTTGATATCCCCCCTACTGGGCATCAAGTTAGCATGCGTTTTCATGAATTTTACCGTATTAAAAATAACAAAGTGGTAGAAGTACAAGCTATTTGGGATATTCCCGAAGTAATGATGCAAGCTAAAGTATGGCCGCTTTCGGTGAGCTTAGGTAAAGAGTGGCATGTACCAGGCCCTGCAACGCAAGATGGATTAATCACAAACGAATACAATGAAGAGCACGCAGCACAAAGCTTAAAACTTGTGGGCGACATGTGTGAGCACCTTGGTTTTTATGCCAAAGGCGGTATAGAGGCCATGAAGCTTGAGCAATTTTGGCACCCGCACTGTAGCTGGTATGGACCAAGCACCATAGGCACTGCACGAGGTATAAAAGGGTTTAGAAACTGGCATCAAATTCCGTTTTTAAATGCCCTCCCAAACCGAGTAGGTGATGCAAGTAAAGGCTATTTATTTGCCGATGAAAACTATGTTGGCTTTACCGCATGGCCGGGTATGAGCATGACTATTAGTAATGATGGTTGGTTAGGTATTGCGCCTGCAAACCAGCAAATAACCATGCGTAGTCTCGACTTTTGGCGTGCCGAGAATAACTTAATTCGCGAAAACTGGGTATTAATAGATATACTCGATGTGTACCATCAAATTGGGGTAGATGTGTTCGCACGCATGAAAGAGCTTACCAAAGCGCGCTATTTAAATTTTGCACCCTAGGACGTATAAACAAAAAAAGCTCTGTAAAACAGAGCTTTTTTATTACTTAAATAGACTATGCGCCTGGGTTCGCAATACTTTGCGTGCGCTTTAAAATATCTAGGCCTTGTTGTTTTAACCAATAAGGAATATCAATAATGACCCAGTTTTCTACCAGTTTATCGCCCTCGCGGTGATACACATCCACCACGCGCATATCTGCTGGGGTATTAGCACCCGGTAGGCCTAAAAAGCCCCCAATGGCGGTGTTAGTTAAGTTAGGCCAGCCAAAAAAGCAGGCAAACTCATCTTCAGCAAACCGGCAAATATGGCCGTTAAATACTTTACCCGTTAACCCTTCTCTAAACGGATACATGTGCTGCTGCTGATAACGCTTAATTGTGTAAGTTGCGCCAATGCCTGCTGGGCCATACCACACCATGTTTTCATCCCAGGTTTTACCAAGCACTTCGGGCGGGCACGTATCAACGCCACTTTTATTAAGCGCGGTTAGGTTATCAATCATTTGATTTACCAGCGCCATTGTTTTTTCGCTTTGCTCATCGATACTTTTACCTAAACGAATACCATCGTGCGTACGTGGCCCAGGATACGTAAAATATTGCCCGGTTGAGAGCGGCAGCGGGTTTAAACCTACTTGCATCATAAGACCAATAATATCGACGAAAAAGCCCGTCTGAATTATTTTTCCGTCTTTAACGCAGTTAAATTCGGCATAGCGCAAAGTGGCAAGCTTATGGGTTGGCGCAATACCTAGCCAATCTTTATCAAATAAGCCCATAAAATGGCCCATGCTCATCACCCACTGGCCGCCGTCGGCTTCGCTTTGCCCTGCAATAAAAATATCCTCACGGCGCTGCAGCGCACTAAACGAGCTAAATAATGGCTGCCAAACTTGGGCAATTACATCATTAGCACACTCAAGCTCATTAAACGGATGCACCCCTTTAAAGCTGTATTCACTGGCCATAAACTCATTAAATACGGCTTGTAAATCATTGCCTTGTGCTTTTTCTAGTGCAGTATGGAATTGACGAACTAGTTGTTTATCTTTAAGTATATCTGCCATGATTATTCCTCATTGTTTGCGCAGTCAAATTAATGTCTTCAAACCGCCGTTAAACACACTTTAACAAAATGTATTGCATTTAAAGAGTAATTAAAAGCCTGTGAATAGTAAGTTATAAATTGCTTTAAAATAATACTAATGAGAATTGACTTCGAAGTCAAAGTGATTCATGATGATTCAAAATAAAAATACAAATAGGCTCTCAAGCCCGTAAAACCTAATCTAACAGGATTAATTATGAATGATTTTGGATTGTTGAATTGGAGCATTCTCATCGGGTACATAATTGCCAACCTAATACTTGGGTTTGTAATTAGTAAAAAGATCAGTAGTGCTAACGACTTTTACATAGGTCGAAAAACAACACCTTGGTGGGCTATTGGTATATCGGTTGTTGCTACTTACGTAAGTGCGCTCACCTTTTTAGGTGCGCCAGCGTGGTCTTACAAAGAGGGACTCTCGGTTATTGCCATACACCTTAACTACCCACTGGTTATTGTGGCGGTGGTGTGTTTGTTTTTTCCGTTTTTTTACAACGCGGGTGTGGCCTCTATTTACGAATACCAAGAGCGCCGCTTTGGTAAAAAGGCCCGCTTACTTATCTCTACTATTTGGTTAATATCGCAAACTATGGGTTCAGCCGCAGTGCTGTATGCAACCTCCTTAGTGTTGGCCTTTATTATCGATATAAATGTTATAACTGCGATATTTTTAGTTACCATAATCGCCCTTATTTATACCATGCTAGGTGGCATAACCGCCGTTATATGGACCGATGTAATTCAGTCAGCCATCTTATTTATAGGGGCTGGTATTATTATGTATGCCCTTATCACCTCAATGGATGGTTCATTTAGCTCAACTCTGAGCGAGCTAAAAAGCCAAGGTAAATTAGACCCACTTAATTTCTCGCTCGACTTTACCCAAGTAACTACCGTGTGGTCTGGCGTGCTGGCTATGTCGCTGTATCACATTACGGTGTATGGCACTAACCAAATGATGGTGCAACGCACCCTTGCCGCTAAAAATATTGGCGATGCTAAAAAATCCTACTTACTAATGGGCTTTATCGCGTTCTTTATTTACTTGTTTTTTATATTTATGGGCGTGCTGTTTTATAGCTACTACGGCGGGCGCACTTTTGAAAACGACAACTTAATTATTTTACAGTTTGCAGCTGATTATGGCTTACCAGGGTTAATGGGCATTATTGCCGCTGCGGTAATGGCAGCATCTATGTCGAGCCTCGACTCAGCACTTAACTCACTTTCAACCATAAGTACTATCGATTTTTATAAAAAGTACTTTGCGCCTGAAAAAAACGATGCTCACTATTTAAATGTTACTCGCTTATTTACGCTAGGTTGGGCGGTGATCATTATTATTCCGGCCATTATGTATCACCTATACAGCGAAGGCTCAATTTTAGAAATACTCACTAAAGTAGGCTCGTACTTTGTAGGTGCTCAGCTTGGCATGTTTGCCCTTGGGTTTTTCTCTAAGCACACCACCGAAAAAGGCTTATTAATAGGCACCTTAGTGTCGTTTATTACCGTTGCTGTGTGCGCACTGTTTACCGACATTGCATGGCCATGGTACTGCGCCATAGGGGCAATAACCTGCCTTGTATTTAGCATTGCGTTAAGTATTGCATTTGATGGCTATCAAGAGGATTACAACGAATACACCATTAAAGGTCAGTTAAAAGCATTTAAAGATGAAAAACGTCCAGAAAAAGAAAACGGCTGGTACTTAATTCCGGGTAAGTTTGACTCAATCAATTACTGGTTACTTGGCTTTTTTGTACTGAGCTTTGCCTCTCTCATGTTATTTGAATATTTTGTGTAAGGTGAAATAAATGAATATTTTAGAACAGCTTTTCGAAAACTTCAGCGCTGCAGAATTGCCAAATCAAGCATTGCTTGCAGACTCCGTTCAATGGCAGGTAAGCCACCCTTTTGAGCCTATTAGCACAAAGCAAAATGTGATTAATGACTACTTTGGCGTACTTAAACATTCGTTACCTGACATAGAGCGCAAACCGTTTATCTCTATCCAGGGCGACTACAAAGGTGAGCAATGGGTGTGTGCAACAGGGTATTTTACCGGCACATTTACACAGCCTTTATTGGGTATTCCTGCCAGTGGCAAAAGTGTGTTTATTCGCTACAGCGAAATGGCGCAAATAGAAAACAACCAAGTGGTTAGTGTTTATACATTTTTAGATTTAATTGATGTAATGAACCAAGTAGGCGTAAACCCATTACGCCCAAGCTTAGGTTACCCAGGTTTAGTTATGCCCCCCACCACACTTGATGGCGTACCAACAGGTGATAAAAACGAAACGCTTAGCAAAACCAACGAGCAACTTGTAGTTGATATGCTCACAGAGCTTGGCCGCTATGACGGTAAAGACCTATACAGCATTAATTTAGAAAAATACTGGCACCCAGACTTTATTTGGTATGGCCCAGCAGGCATTGGTACAACCCGCGGAATTAGCGGCTTTAGAGAGCACCATCAAGGGCCGTTTTTAAAAGGCTTTCCTGATCGCGGTATTAATAAAACACTGTGTTTAGTAAGTCACGATAACTTTGTTGCTACCGGCGGCTGGCCTCACATGTATGGCACCCATACCGGTGAAGACTGGTTAGGTCTACCGCCTTCTGGCAATAAGCTGTTCCCGCGTGTAATGGACTTTTGGCGCTGCGAAAACGGCATATTAAAAGAAAACTGGGTCGCTATTGATATCCCTCATTTATTAGATGGAATGGGCATTGATATTTTTGAGCAAATGCAACGCAAAATAGCCGCAGCTAATTAAGAGGTGAGCATGAACAAACACAATAATATGACCCAACCTTACTGGTTGCCGTTATCGAGCGTGTTAAACCCGCAAGGTAACAAACAACAGCCTTTAATCGGTTTTGATGACGAATTTGTTGATATCGTTGATTACATTTTACGCATAACGCACCGTATTTGGGAGCAAAAAAACATTGGCTTATGCTATCGCTATTACGCCGATGTATGCCCTGTTTTTACCCTTGGCGCCTATGGCGAAAACATAGAAGATGTTATTCAAGGCACCCTTAAAACTATTGCCGCCTTCCCCGACAGAAGCCTAATTGGCGAAAACGTGGTGTTTTCAGAAGAAGCCAACGAGCACTATTACTCATCACATTTAATTAGCAGTGTAATGACTAACACAGGTAACTCTGAGTTTGGCCCAGCAACACATAAAACAGGGCGTGTTACAACCATTGCCGACTGCGTATGCTTTGAAAACAAAATAGTTAAAGAGTGGCTAGTGCGCGACAACGGTTTTTTAGTTAAGCAGCTTGGCTTAAACATTATCAATGTAGCCAAACACATGGCAAACATTCCGAGTAAAGAAAAACACACGCAGTGGCTAAACGATGAATTTAACCGTGTAATTGCCATAGATCACCGCGTTGCAAGTACGCCCATTGTAGAGGGTGAGCTTGCGGCATTTGCCCACACTTGGTTAGACACGCTATTTAATCAAAAACAGTTTGCTAAAGTGCACGAATTTTACAGTTTAACGGCCACACAGCAATGGCCTAGCGGCAGAATGGCCACCGGACTTGCACAAATTAACGGCGTATTTATACAATTTTTTGCAACCTGCCCCAACGCCAAATTAACGATTGATCATATAGCTATTACCCCATTTGACGAAACCACAACAGATGTAGCGATACGCTGGTCGCTAGCCGGCCACTTTAATCCGCAAAATAGCGAGCTAAGTGAGCTTAAACAGCAGCCTTACTTTATTTTAGGCGCATCGCATTTGCGTATTAAAAACAAAAAAATCATCGAAGAGATCACCGTTTTTGATGAAGTAGCACTTTATGCAAACTTATTTAAAGCACATGCATTAGTCAACAAATCACAGTGGGAGGAAAATGCATGATCAACGCTATTATCGATTTATACACTAAAGCCGACATTGAAGGCCTAAGCAGCAAGTTGCTTCGCAGTAGCCGTTGGCAGCAGCACCACTTTACTGCCATGGGTGCTTTGCAGGCGCAGCCTTTGTGGCTTAGCTTTTTAGCTCAATATGGTGTGTCTGAGTGTGTATCGCACACTCATAGTGTAGGCGCAGAACGTGAAACCCTACAGCTGGTTTTACAGCCTAAAAAGCTTAAAAACCCAGTGCGTTTAACGTTTGTAATAAAACACAACGGGACTTTTATTAAGTCAGTAAAATGTGTGGTTGATACGTTGTCTCTAGCCAATAACGAGTATGTAAATACAACGGTAAATAACAGCTCGGTTATTCCTAAACTACCAAAAAGTGACCCGATTATTGTTAGCGATTTAGATAACCAGCTGCACCCTACTACTTTTCATGCAACCCCCAGCGCTATTTGCGAGCTGCCCTCTCACACTGCTCGTACTTTAGATAACTGGTGGCAAATTTGGCAAACTAACAACCTGGCTCAGTTTGAAACCCTTTATACTCCAAGCGCTACGGCTGTACTTGCAGGTAACACACAGCCACAACCTATTAGCGCGCTGCTTGATTGCCACTTAGATTTTACGCAATCGCTAAGCAGACGCTATGCCCAGCTAGAAACCGTTGAGTATGACAGTACGCAAAACCAAGCCACCCTATGCTGGACTCTCGATGGCAGCTTTAATGCTAAAAACGTACGTGTACGTCAGCAAATAATTAGCGTTATTAGCATCAGCGATAATCAAATAACCCACGAAGTAATGCAATTCGACACGCTGGCACTTAACCAGCAGTTTGCATTATAAGGTCACCTTTTCCACTTCCCTTCGAGCGCTCACTGAGCGCTTTTTTTATAGATGGCCTTTGTAGCAACCTGTAATCATACTTAAGCAATTTTTACCTTGTTAATGACTCGCTTTTATAACTCAAAATAGCTCACTTAATTAAGCGATTGGGTATTACTTATTTAAAAAATAACGCTTTAAAATAGTTAAAGGCAGTAAATAAAGTATCAGCCTCGCCTTACTAAAGCCCGAGTATCCAACCAACAGCCAAGCCCCCCCATTGTAAGTTACGCACTTATGGCTTAAATACACGTATGCATTTAGCAAACTTAAATTAAGGTCAGGTAAGAGGGGTTAAGCTTACAATCTAAAGCCAATAAAAGCGCACTTAATAAATGCCAGCTAAGGTGGGGGAAATACAATAGTAAAGTTAAATAGTAGCTAACTAACAAGCTTAAAATAAAAAAGCCAGCTAATAAATAGCTGGCTGAAAGTAATGACCGTAGCGGCCATTTTAGGAAATTCTAAAACTGATATTTTAAGCTTGCGCCCCACGTACGTGGGTTGTTCCAGTTAGCTTGTACTGAGTTTGCAGGTAAGCCATCAACGATTTGTGAGTGCACTACACCACGGGTTAAAATCGCTTTATCACCAATGTTTTTAACGTACGCTTCTACTTGCACACTGTCGTTAATGTACCAAGTTAAACGTGCATCAGCCATTAAGTGTGCATCTACTTGCACCTCTGGGATGTTCGTATCAAACGCGTAGTAATCGTCTAAGTAATTTAGTTGAATGTACGGTACTAAGTACGAATCCCCCCCTAAGCTAAACTCATAACGAGCTGAAAAACCAACGCTGTATTCGGGTGCCATAGCTGGGCTCCAGCCTTCAAAACTAAACTGACTAGAGCTGTCGTTTATATCTTGGCGACCTTCTAAGTTACCTAATGCTAATAATGGGCGTAGTTGCTCATTACCTACTGCATAGCCATCAGCAAATTCGCTATCAAGCAGAGATAAAGTACCGGTTAGTGTTAGGTTATCAATTGGCACCCATTGAATATCAGCTTCTAGGCCCACAGTTTCTACATCGCCGCCGTTTTCGTAGTATTCAAAGGTGGTAGCAGTACCTGCTGCAACACACTCTAAAACAGTATCGCCAGTGGTCGTATCGTTACATGAGGTTGCAAATAACTGTGCTTTTACATCTTCGTATTCGTTCATAAATACCGAAAGATTTAAACGCATTGCGCCATCAAGCAAATAGCTTTTCATACCCATTTCGTAAGAGATAACATCTTCGTTATCGTAAAGTGGGTCAGCACCGCGAGCTACAACGCGCGAATCGTTTGCGCCACCGGTTCTGTAGCCTGTCGCTACACTTGCATACACCATAATATCGTTATTAATGTCGTACTCGGCAGCCGCTTTATAAAGCAGTGCTGAGTCATCCCAATCTGGTATTGTATCGCCGGTAAATGTTTTGTCGTCTTGGTTTACACGCAATCCACCTACCACGCGCAAATCTTCTGTTACTTGGTAGCGTAATTGCCCATACGCCGCAATAGATTTAGCCGTATGCGGGTCGTAATCTGGGTTCCCCCACGAAGGCACTACAACAGAGTCTGATACACCATCGCCTGTGGTATCTGCATGCGATAACCAGCTCCAATCTGCTTCTTGGTCAAAGTAGTAAAGACCACCAATCCACGAAAAATCACCCTCATCGTTAGATGAAAATTGTAGCTCAGATGAAAGTGTTTTTTGGTCATCCTCACGACCAAAACCACCTACAAAATCAATGCCACCGTCGCTGTAGTCGTTATCGTAATATTGCTTACCACTAAGCGTTGAGTAGTTGGTGGTCCATTTAATATCAGCAAAGTCGGTATACCATTCAAGTGCTAATGTGGTCGAAAAGCTTTCTTGCTTATCAAGTGAAAAACCATTGCGGTATACATCATACGGGCCAAGGTCTTCGTGCTGTGCATCACTTGGCTGATAAATATGCCCCTCGGTTATTGTAGGCGTGGTGTTAAATACACCCGACCCCGGCGAGGTTTCTTCAATTTGGTAGCCAGCTATTTGTTGGTAACCCCAAATAGCTTCTGAGTTTGAATCTTTACGAGAGTAATCAAAGCGCACTGTGGCATTAAACTTTTCGTTTGGCTCCCACTTAGTAACGTTACGCATATAAAACTGGTTTTTCTCGCGCAAGTCATCTGAAGGGCCTGGAACAACTAAATTATTGATATAACCATCGTGACGATCAGAGGCCACTACAAAACGGGTTGCCACGGTGTCGCTTACTGGAATATTTATAATTCCTTCGTAAGCGCTGCGGTTATAACTGCCTGTTTCAACTTTTATACTCCCCAGTAAATCGTCAAAAACAGGTTGATTAGTAATAATATTAATACTGCCCGCAAACGTGTTTCGGCCATATAACGTACCTTGCGGCCCGCGTAATACCTCAATGCGTTGAACATCCACCAGCGCGCCTAAGCCCGATGAGGTAGTCGGCACATAAATACCATCTTGAAATATACCTACAATTTGCTCAGCAATACCGGTGCCTGCTACACCTACTTCGTTGGTGCGAGCGCCACGCATAGCGGGTCTAACTTCACCACCCGACGAACCCATACGTAAGCCTGGTACCACTTGTTCAAGACCCGTAACATCAATAATACCAGCACGGGCAATGTCCCCTTCCCCTAATGCTGTTATTGATGATGATACTTCCTGTAGGTCTTGTGAGCGACGGTTTGCCGTTACCGCTATACGCTCTATCGCGGGCTCTGCGGTTTGTTCTTGCGTTTGTGCTTGTTCTGGCTCTTGCGCAGCGTGTGCGTTCATTGTGGTTGCTGCAATAGCGGTGGTTACAGCAAAGTGAACGAGAGTCCGTGTAAATTTAGCTTTCATTATAGTTATTCTCCCCAGTATAAAACGTATTTAGTTCTCCCCAAACCTACATTTTCAATTATTACAGTAAACAAGTTGTATCAATTGAAAATGCATGGATCTAAAATAGACTTCGAAGTCAAAAAGATCAACAACTTTCTGCTCGAATAATAACCTTATCGAAATTAACCTAAATAAAACAATATATTAAAATTAAAATAAAGTGATTTCGAAACACAAAAAAAGCCAGTAATAATTTATTACTGGCTCTATGTAAGCGATTGTTTAATTTAAAATTTCAATGCTATATTTTAGCAAAATGCACAAACTTACACTTTTACTTAAACCTTAAAATACATTATTGAAAAATGCCTAAAAGTTATAGCCTACCCTTACACCATAAGTGCGAGGATTAGCATAATCGGCCGCAGCCACATTACCACCAAAGCGGACTGTCCTAAGTAATATAAGCTCATCTCCTGCGTTTTGAACATACGCACGTACAGACCACTCATTATCTGCCGAATACCATGCAAGGCTAGCATCGTACTTTTGGTAACTTTCTTGAGTACCAAATGAAAAAGACAAATCGTTGGTTGTATACGAATCCGATAATTGAATACTGGTAGCAGGCACAACGCGGCCTTTATCACCTAAATCAAACTCATAACTGGCCAATAGTGTAATATTGTATTTAGGGCTTAGCTGCACGTCATTACCATCTAGTTGCAGTAAGTTATCCACGCCATTAATGGTCTCTCCACCCTCTTCAAATACATTTGGCGTAACAAAGTCGCCATACGTTGAGTCTGTAAACGCGGCGCGTGCCCCTAGGCGCAATGCATCACTTGCCTGCCAATCAATTTCTAACTCAAGACCTGCAGCATCAATTTCCCCGGCATTACCAAAAAACGACACCGCCGTACCACCCACGTTTTGAAAACGAGTAGAAAGTAGGTCCTCGTACTGGTTGTAATATAAAGAAGCGTTAAATCTTAATGAATTATCAAGCAGCATGCTTTTAAAGCCAAGCTCGTAAGCCGTTACTGTTTGCTCATCGTAGCTATCTTCACCATTAAAAGCGCCCTGTGCGTTACCCGCTAAAAAGCCTGTAGAAACTGTAGCATAAAGCAGTTGAGAACTTGCTAAATCGTGCTCAAGACCTAGCTTCCAGGTTACTTTACTCCAATCATCGTCTGCGTTATCAACCTCAAGTACAGAAAAATCGAGCGTGCTTAAGTTATCTGGGTTTTGGCCGTAAATATCCCACTCACGGCTGTCATTTGTATACCTAATGCCGGCTATACCGCGTGTATCATCATTAAATGTGTAATTACCTTGAAAGTAGGCCGCAGCTGATCTTGTTTCTAACTGAATTTGATTTAACCACGACGCGTACTGAAATTCTTGGGGTTGCGTTGTATCTGGCGCATTATCAACCACAGCGCCATAGCTGCCATTTAAAAATGCGTTGTCTAAATCTTCTGAGAGCAAATAAATACCCGCTACCCATTCAAAGTCGCTTTCATACGTTGAGCTAACCTGCACTTCTAACGAGTTTGTTTTTGATTCAACCGCATTGCCATCAACCGTGGTTGCATAAGTCGAAAAATCACCATCAGTAAGACGCGTTTCTTCGTAATCCATTGAGGCTGCAATCACTTTCAAATCTACCGACTCTAATGACCAGTTAAGCTCTGCACTAATGCTTACATCACTTACATCACGCGATGGTTTATAGTCAAACTGCTGAGTAAATGGGTCTGACGATACCGCCTGTGCGGTATTAAGACCAGGTGTTGCAGCGTTATCTAAACCTGCGCCAAAGCGGCCACAATTACTGCCACACACATCGTCACGACCAATTCGCTCAGTTAATGGTGCCGACAAACTTGTTTTACCCGTTGCAGGATTTATAGGAACGCCTAAAATATGGTAGCCAAAAGCACCGCCGCCATTTGATTCATCCTGCCACGTTTCTACTTTTACATTTAAATTTATATCGTCGTTAATTTCAGTAAAAACTTGGCCACGTAAAAAATACATATCAGCATCTTTTAAGCCTGCATCTTCATTAAATGTATTTTCAACGTAGGGATCTCTTATTTCTCGAACGCCAGTAAATCGCACCGCGGTATCATCAGTAAGCGCTGCATTAAAAAAGCCCTCACCACGTAAATGACCATAATTACCAAATGTAACGGCCATACCGCCTTCGGTAATATCTAGCTCTGGTTTTTTAGCTATAACATCAATCGCACCACCAAATGAGTTACGACCAAACAATGTACCTTGTGGCCCGCGCAATACTTCAACACGCTCTAAATCAACAAACCCAGCAAGCGCCTGCCCGTGACGAGAACGATAAACACCGTTAGAATAAAACGCGATGGCAACATCGTTAGCCTCTACTTGCTCTGTTCTAGCACCGCGCATAGCTGGGCGAGCATCACTGCCCGACACACCCGACTTTAACCCTGGCGCTAAGCTATCAAGGTTTAAGATATCAGTAACGCCATTTTCTAGTAAATCTTTAGCAGATACAGCGGTCACAGCCAACGGCACTGATTGAATACTTTTAACACGCTTAGTAGAGGTAACCGAAATAACCTCCAACTCTTTGTTAGGGTTTAACTTTGCCTCTTGCGAGTATACCGAGGCTGAGCCCAATATCGCCGTGTTTACTGCAGCAAAAATAAGTGTTTTACGTAAAATATGTGCGGCCATGAGATTAATTCTCCACCTGTTGATATAAGTTATTTTATTAAGCATTTAAGGGCTAAATAACCCGCAACCGAATTTTAAGTATTTATAATGATTTAAAGCGCGATTTAAATGCCTATTTTTTCGACTTATAAAAACTATCGCTTTTTGCATTCGAATGCAATAAAGATTATGTAAAAGTTTTACATGTTCATAACACTAAAAACGAAGCAGCGTATTTAAATAAAAATAATCCCTTTAAAATTATAAAGTTAATTTACAAGTTTATTCTTTAAAGCACTGGTTTAATCTGTTTAATTTAACAATAACAACCAAAGAAAGAAGTATGGTAGAGAAAATACAGATTAAAAGACTCCGAAGTCCAAGGGGTGTGTAATCACATTTAAAGTAGGCACCTAACCGACTAATAATTAAGTGCCCACTGTCTCTAAAGGTTAGACCGTAAGTGTGTAGCTGAAATATAATCACATGTAGAATAACAACAGCTAATAACTATTCTCATAATTAGTTTTGTGTCTTTTTGCTTAAGTTTTCAATTAAGTCTTGTGCGCTATAGCTGTTGTCGCTGGGTTTAATACCTTTGCCCATTTTAATGTCAATCAGGGTGTGTACTTCTTTTCGTTTATCATTGTTGCTCACTTGTACGCCTACGCTATTGCTCGGGCGTACGCGTGTTTCGCAGGTTAATAAACCGCAGTTTCGCTCATATTGCTGGCTGTGTGATGCACTAATAGATGACGCGGGCGCTTGCGATTTAGACTCAACAAAGGTTTCTTTATTTGTTACAACAAACCAGTCGTAGCCTTGCGCTTGGGTAAGCTCAGCCGCGCGTAACAATGCATAGTCACCGGCATCGGCTACGTTGTTTGACACACTTTTAAACTCGACGCGGTATTGATCGTCACTAATTTTTTGCTCGCTATAACCTTGTGAGCCATTATTAGCTGGGCGGTAGTCGGGTTTAGATGCGCAACCCGCCATAAGTAAAATACTGATAATTAAAATAGATGTTTTCATTATTCACCTCGTTTTATAAAAACTATTATTGGTTTAACTGCCACTTTGCACTAATTGCTTGCTGCTCTTGCGCTCTATCTAGTGGTGCGCCGCTGATCATGCTATCTATAACAGCATCTAACTCACTGTTATTAGACGCCGTTTGATATTGCGCGCCATTATCACTTTGCCGCGCGGCTGTTTGCGCTTTTATTTGCCAGCCGCTTTGCGTTTTACAAGCAATGCTTGTTTGCGTGGTATTGTTTGAGCTTAGCGCATACTGCCTACAAAGCTCACCTTGCTGATTTTTAAAGCTAAGCTGCGCGCTAAATACTGAGCCATCACTTTGCTCATACTCACCACTACTTAGCTGTGTATCAAGTGCTGATGCTATGTTACTAGCTACTAAATTTTGCGACTCATTGGGTTGTAAATAACTCGTCATTGCAATACCAAATACCACGGCAACGCTTGCAGCGATTGCTAAGCTTTTATTAGCCGACTGCTTAACCCTTTGCCAAGGCGTTAACGTTACTACATTGCTATTTAACGTGTTTTTTGTCGTTGCTGTATCAAGCTTTGCAACCGTTTTAGCTAATGATTCACTAAGGGGTGCATCATCAATACTTGTTGCGTGCTCTTTTACTCGCATGTCTACTTCGCTTAGCTCTGCAAGTCGCATTACTAGTTCATCATCGGTTTCAAGGGCTTTGCGCACTTGCTCCATTTCGTGCTCGCTTAGCTCTGAGTCTAAAAAGGCGCTAAGTGTTTCGTCGTTAATGTTCATACTTGCTCCTTTTTAAAGTCGGGTTTTATTAAATTATAAAGTGTACTGCGTGCTCGCGATAATTTACTCATTACACTGCCTATAGGTATATCGAGTGTATGTGCTACTTCTTTATAGGCCATGCCCTGCACTGCCACCAGCGATACAATGGCGCGTTGCTCTTCGGGTAATTGCCCAAGTGCAATATTTACATTTTTAAGCATTTGATTGTTTTCGAGTGTTTGGTGCTCATTACTTGTAATTGGCTCTGGTAAAACATCGGCCTGAGCCGTATTTTGTCTTACCTTGCGCGAGCGGTATTCGTCTATCCACACATTGCGGCAAATTTTAAACGCCCATTTAGCAGGCTCAACGTCATCCGGAATGCCTTTTACTAATAGTTTTTCAATTGTTATTTGCACTACATCGTCTGCATCTGCTTTACTACCCGTTAGCGAATAGGCAAAGCGCCTAAGCATGGGCAATAAGGTTTTTAGAGTTTCGTTCATTGATTTTTACCCCTTTTATAAAGAAGACGATTCAAAAAAACATTTATTCCCAAAGAATCAAAATAATTTGAATAATGAAATATTTCTATGTGTTAAACGTTAACTAACCAGCATGATAAATTTAATAGAAGTAACCCACTATGAATATTAAAAACACACGCGTTAAACACATAATAGCCACTTCGCTTTGCATATTTAGCGCAACGAGCTCTGCCAATATAGTGAGAGTCGATCAAGTGCTTGGGCAGTTAAACCCAATAGAGCAGCGTATTGAGCAAACAATAGAGCGGGCACAACGCCTACCACTTCCGGTGCCTGTACCACAAGTATCGATTGATGAACTAAAAGCGAAAATTAATGAGCCAATTAGCAGCTTACCCAATGTGCTTAACATTAATATAAATAGCCAAAACACCGCATTTGTTGAAGTAGAGCTAGAAAACGGCTTTAGAGCAATAGAGCGCCAATGGTTATTAATGGCAAATAGCCAACAACTTAATACCCTAAAACAGCAAAATGTAACCATTGTATCGGTAAAAAATTACAACGCACTTAACATGAGCTTAGTACGCTTTAACGCCCCACAAGGTGTTAATTCTAAAAGTGAGTTATTAAAAGCGCTTAACTTAGATGAGTCTGCAATACTTGACCGAAACCACATATACCAAGCGCAAACAGGCGAGCCTACCGAAAAAGTAACACCAAATAACTCTATTGCCCCCTACTGCACACAAAGCGTAAAAATTGGCATAATCGACAGCGCCATTAATACCAAACACAGTGCTTTTGAAGGTGCAAATATCACTACGCAAAGCTTTTTACCACAAGGGTTAAGCTCGCCAAATTTACACGGCACCGCCATTGCAGGGCTAATTACAGGTAAAGGCGCAAAACTTAGCCCGCTTTTAGGCAATGCCAAGCTTTACAGTGCCGAGGTGTTTTATAGACAATCTGAATATGCTCAAGGGGCTACATTATTTGCCATAGTAGAAGCACTTAACTGGTTAGTCAGTAATAAAATACCCGTAATTAATATGAGCCTAACGGGGCCAAATAACGCAATTTTAGAAGCAAGTATTACTGCAGCAATAAAACAAAAGGTATTAATTGTAGCTGCTGCAGGTAACCAAGGGCCGGCGTCGCAGCCGTTATACCCAGCTGCGTATAAAAGCGTGATAGCGGTAAGTGCTATTGATGCAAATAACCAAATTTATAGATGGTCAAATAAAGGCGATTACATAGACTTTGCAGCCCTTGGTGTAAATGTTGTTACAAGTCAAGGCAATGGAAAATTTGGAAGGGAGTCGGGTACGTCAATGGCGGCGCCGCATGTAAGCGCGGCATTAAGTTGTTTATTGTTAAAGCATGGTAATAATAAAACCAAAGCTCTTAACGAGCTTACATCGCTTGCCGTCGATTTAGGCGAGCATGGCAAAGACACCACCTTTGGTTATGGTGCCATTTACCCACCTAAAAATGCACTTTAACTGACGCCGATAAAACCGATTGCGTATAGGTATTGCTACTAAGCTTTGATTGATAATCGCCATATTCAGCCTCGGCTATGAGTGTTACGTGCTCAAATAAAGCTAGGTTATAAAACGCATTAACGACATTTCTGTGCTCATCTCGCGACGGTATTTGCTCAAAAAAATCATCCGTTGTTTGCTCATCGTAATCTTTATTTTGATAGCGCCAACCTGCGCCCACTTTATTCGCTAAATTAAAGGCCGCAAATTTGTGCGTAACTTTAGTAGTAAAACCGTAGCCGTTAAAGTCGTATTGGTTGTCGTCGGCATTTTCTTTATCAGCACTTAGCGCTGCCATTAGCATGGTTTGGCCATTATTTATAAAATGATAAAGCGCTACATCGCCGCCTACGCCGTCGGCATTACGTGCTTTTGCAGTAACAAAACGTTTAGCTTTGGTTTTTACACTCATACGCAAGTACGTATGCGGGTTTAAAAAATGGCCATAGTAGGCGCTGGCTTGATTAAAATGTAAAAATGTTTCGCCATCTACATTTGCTTTTGCGCCATCGTAACGAACCCCTAGCTCATGGCTATTAAAGCTATAACTGCCATCTAAACCGTATTGATGCAGGTCTAAATCGTATTGATCAAACTCATCGTAGTCTTGTTGTTCAAACTTATAGCTTGAGGTTAATTCAGCGCTTTTGGTTACTTGCCATTTTGCATTAACACCGGCTGCGGTTTTTATGCCGCTGTCGCTTTGCGACGAAATATCGTCAAGCTCTTGAACAGAGAGCGCCGAGTTACTTAATATCCCAACTTCAGCATCTGCATTTAGCTCAAAGCTACTTTTAAAGGGCTTATTTTGCTCAGCTGTTTTAACGTGGTTGGTTTGTGCAAGCACCGCTTGGGCACTAAAAACACACAAAGTGGCGGTTATAACTGCTTTCATATTTATTCTCCAACAGGCCGAATAGGTTTCCCCATTCGGCATTTGTGCAAGCACTTGGCGTATTAAAGGCCTAGGTCTAAATCGTTAGTAATGTTGGTTACTACTTCACTTGCGGTGCTAAGTGCTACATCGTTACTAATTTGATCAGTAACCGCCGCACTCACCTGCCCGCTAACACTTTGCTGTACCGTGCTTTGTAAACTACTAACCGTACTGTCTTGCACACTGGCAATTAAAGATTGCTGAACATTGCTTACTACTTCATTACTGGTATTAATTGCATCACCCATTTGCAGTGCAGAACTCACTGAGTTTGCAGCCGTATTAGTAATTGCTAATTGGTTTGTAAGCTCACCCGCATTAAGCGTATTAGTTGCATTAGTTGCATCAGCTTGTGTAACTGAATCGGTAGCGCTGCCCACATTTGAAAGTAAAGAGGCATCGGCTGGTGTATCGGTAGAGTCTGGCTGAGTGCCTTGCTCAGAGGCAACAGAAAGTAATAACGACTGGCTCACAGCGGTTGTTAAATTACCCGCCGATGAGGTTAACTGCGTTGTTGCATCAAGCGCTGTATTGGCTGTGGTATTGCCTGTGGCATTCAAAGACGAGGCCGATGCATTTAATGAATTATTTAAAGATCCGCTTGCAGATGCAACTAATGTATTTGCAGGCTCTGCGGCCTCACTGCTTTCTTGCGCTGGAGTTTGTGTGTTATTCGCCGTTGAATCTGTGTTTTGCGAATCATCAGCCGTTACTTGTGTATCGTTAGATACGTTTGACTCGTTGCTACCACTGGCTGTTAAACCATTTTGTGAAAGCGCAATAGATGTAGATGTTTGTTGCTGCGCCGACGTTGACTGAGATAGTTCAATATCAGCGGCGTGCACTGCACCTGTAAAAGTACACACACCGCTTAACATCATTACGCTTACAATTTTATTTAATTTAGTCATTGTTTTGTCCTCTAGTTTGTCGGATTGACATAAAGAAGACGATTTACAAAAACACTTTATTCCAAAATAAATTAAAAATTTATAATAAAGCTACTTATTATTTAAATTTCAAACACTTAAAAATAAGATAATAAGCTACTGCGTTAGCGTTTCACTTTTTTGTATCAGCAATAACAGCTCAGCAGTGGCGGTAGCATCGGCCAATGCGCGGTGATGGCTGGTTAAATTTAAATTAAAATGCGCGCTAAGGTTACCAAGCGAATACGACTTTAACCCTTTAAACGCTCTGCGCGATTCAACCACGGTGCACATTTTTGGCATTTTAAAAAAGTGCCCTGCAATCTCGCATTCTTTTTTAATAAAACCGTAATCAAAGTTTACGTTATGGGCTACAAAAATACTGCCTGCGAGTTTATCTAGTAGTGGCTGTGCTATATCGGCAAATACAGGCGCGTTGTAAACCATGCCATCGCTTATGCCGGTCAATTTAGTAATAAAGCTTGGGATATGGCGCTGCGGATTAATAAGTCTCGTCCAGGTATCAATTACTTTACCGTGCTGCACTTTAACAATGCCAATTTCGGTAATCCGGTTACCGCCTTTTAAGCCACCCGTGGTTTCTATATCAACCACGCTGTAAATACGGTTAGGGTCTACAAACCACTTAACTGCAGCAATATGTACTGTAAAGCCTATATTTTTTAAATTATCAATGGTGGTTAATTGGTTGCGCCTTAGCTTATCGCCTGGGGCTTTTACCTCTTCAAAATGTACTTGGCCATTATTAATAACCATTAAGTCGGGGTAGCCGTCTTTTAGCTGTAAATAGTGTTTGCTCATAGCCGTTAAGTGCGCAATTAACGCTTCAAGCGGGCTGTTTAAAATAAGTGCCTCTAGTGGCTCTAATAAATTGCTGCGCCATCTAAATAAACCATTAGGCTGCTCAAAATATTGCGCGGCATGTTTACATACCAAATTAAGCAGCGCCTGATTAGTGCTACAGCTTTTTAAACGTGCGTCAATTTGCGTGCTTTGCGCTTCATAAAAATTACCAAGCTGTAAAACTTGCGGGTAAATATCAAATTCATTACACGGTGGGTAAGGCGACTCAATAAATAACTCGTGCCAAAATACCAAGCCAAACAAGCTTTGCCATAAGGTATTTTCGGTATTAAAAACCGTTAACCCTTTTGCACTGTAATGCTCATTTACGCCTTGCTCTACATCGCCTCGGTAAATTTCGTCAATTTCAAGCACACACTGGGTGTCTGCCAGCATAGTGCTTAAGCGCGAACGCGTTTGTTTATTAAACTTGCGCATCAAAAAGTCATCAGCAAAGTACAGTAAATCGTCGGTGAGCGGGTTTTCTATAATTTGCTCTAGCTGCGCTTTTACCCACGCTTTATTACCTAGGCGGTATTGCTCTCTTATTTGAATTTCTTGTGCTTCGGCGTAATCGGTGCAGCCTTCAAGTAAGCTAAAAGCAAGTTCGCTATCGGTATTTTTAAGTTGTTTGTACAGCCTAACCAGCAGTTTATTTTTAATATCGTGCGCTTGTGCGCCATGCGCCGGTTGCACTAATACTAAATGCGCAAGCTCGGTGTAAGGGGTTTTGTCATCAAAGGTTTCATCTTTTGTATTACCGGCTGTTTTGCCGATGTTTTTAAACGCTAAACGGTAACGATTTAAAACGTAATTAGATTGCGCCTCAGCGAGTGTATTAAAGCGTGACAAGCTCTCGCTGTGCCCTTCGCGGGTAGCGGTTAACCCTAAATCGCGCATAACAAAGCGGTTTTGGTGGTTTACATCGCCACTACTTAAGCGCCCTGCAAATAAAAACTCAAAATACTCGTAATAATCTTCACGGTTATTTATCACATATTGGCTATATAAAGGGGCTAAATCATCTGCGCGCTCACTAAAAAATTGGCACGTAATAGTGACCAACTCTCCTTTAGCTGCGCTTTTTTTAAAGCTTATTTGCTCACTGTAATTACTGAGTAACTCCACCAGCATGGGCTTAGTTAAATGCGCTATAAGCTGCTTGTAATGCTGTGCGTTTGGCTCATATAAAATACCCGCTGTTTTTAGCGTATAAATAGCCTGATGCGGCGAAGTTATTTCTTCATAATTGAGCGATTGCGCCTGCACTAAATAAGGCTTGCGCGAATACACACGCGCCAACATGCATTGGCTTTGCTCATCTAGTTGGTTAATTTTACTAATAAATTCACTATGTTTAGGCTCAAGTAAATGCATACATTTACTTGTTACAAACTCAATAAGCTCTCTAAAATGCGCTAAATAGTATTTTGCTGGTAATTCTTTTTTCATAACATCGCCATAACTGTATATAAAAACAGTATCTAGCATTTGTGCTTATTATTCAATCTTAAACTTGTAACTAAAACACGCTATAGTGAGCGTATAAAAGTAAATTTATTAAAAATAAAGGACTTACCATGAGCGCGCACCCATACGATGTTTTATCACTTAATAACGGCGCAAATATTATTTTTACGCCTTGCCCTGGTACAAAAACGCAAAACCTAGCGGATTCAATCGCTACATTAAAAGCCGCTGGCACTCACATGCTGTTATCGCTTATGCCGCAAAAGGAGCTTGAAAAAAACAACGTACAAACAATTAATACTGAGTGCAATAAGCACGATATAACCTGGTTTCATTTACCTATAAATGACGACGAAGCACCCAAACAGCCTTTTACATCAAGCTGGAACACCCACAAAACAGACATACTACAAGCCATACAGCAAAAACAAACCATTGCCATACATTGCAAAGGCGGCACTGGCCGCACAGGGTTGGTTGCTGCGCTTATTTTAAATTCGGCAGGTTACACAAAAGATGAGGTATATAGCTTAGTACAAGGTATTCGCCCTAAAGCACTGACTATAGAGCTGCAAAAAGAATACTTTAATAACTTTGAGGTGTGAGGGAAAACAGGGGAATATGTTAAAGCTCATTCTTAGTTACCCTTGGTAAGCTTAGCCACTTATTAACGGTAACTAATCGTAATTATGTAAACCAAAAAACCTCCAAATAGGAATGAGCCAAAACCTGCAGGCCTAAATGTACTTTTAAATTTTTGAGCTGACCACACAGCAATTAAATACACCTAACTCTCCTAAAAACTAATGCCTGCATAGGGTAATACAGTCGGACTGGACTAAAGTTAGCTAAAGAGTAGTGAAACCAAGTACTTTACGCCTCTTAATACTGTTGCTATTAGACTCGCAAGCTCATGTAGTAGAAACGATCATCTTTTCTATCGACTGCAAATCCAATACGGCTATATAACTTAAATGCTGGGCTACGCTGAAATACTTTGAGGTCTATGAATTTGACGCTGTGTTGTCGAGCTATATCAACTACTTTAGCAATAACAAGAGCACCATAACCTTTGTTTTGAAAAATAGCTGCAATCTGAATGTCGCGAAGTTGGCAACGCCCTTCATCAAAAGATAAGCGCACGACACCTATGTGTTGATCCTTACACAAAATATCAAAATTTTTGAGGCCTTTGGTTGCTTGGTAAATGTTTTCTACATCCCAATCTACCGCATACATTTCGTAATAGGGTTTCATATTGTTAAACGTAAAGTGCGCGGCAGCCTTTAAGTCTTCAGTAGCAACAATCTCTAGCATCCATCTAGCCTCAAAAAAGAATTAATACTCAATAAACTAATTAGCCACTTTAATTGAATAAGCTAAACTGCGCTATAAATTACGCGTGCTAATTGGTTAATTAGTTTTAACCAGCTTTCAGGGGATATATTCAACTTTTAATGTAAAAGAAAAAAGGTAATATCAATATGACCGCACAGCGTTGGTCGCTGCGCTTATTTTAAATTCGGCAGGTTACACAAAAGATGAGGTATACAGCTTAGTACAAGGTATTCGCCCTAAAGCACTGACTATAGCATTGCAAAAAGAGTACTTTGCAAGTTTTAGCAGGTAATAAAAAGCTAACGTAAAACAGCAAAGCTACTAATAGTTAAACGCCCATTAATTGGATCGCATACATAATCGTTAGCCGCATTTATATTACCAGAGTGCAATAAGTTGCTTGGGTATATAACAACCCGATTTAACTTTGCCTCTACACTGTAAACTTGCTCAAACAAAGCTGTACTGCCATTTATATAATGTGGGTTTTTGTGAAGCTTTTGCGCCATGGCTTGCTGCTTAATAGTTTGCCTATATGGCATAAGTCGCTCTTTTGTTATGCGTTCATACCCTAGGGCTCTATGCTTATAAAATGAAGTGCCACCATGCGTTTCATCACATAAAAAGTGCACCATAGCAAGTTGATTCATATTAGGTGTATCAAAATGAGGGAGCATTTGTATTGGCCTTAGCTCATCAGGTTCAGTGCATGCAATTGAAAAAGCAGAAAGTATTACATCAAACTCGCTTTTATCTGTCATATCAAAGTGTGAATTAATAATTGGCGCAAGGTCTTTTAACCGCTCGATATAACTAAGCGGTGCTGCTTTTCTTACTCCTGGATAAAAATCACTTTCTTGTGCGCAAAATGTTTCTCTGGCGTTTTGAGAAAACACAGCAAAATTAATAAGTTCATCTACATTATTTACAAAATCATCAATAACAATAATTGGGGTTTGCTCCTCCCCAACAGTGTGTATCTGTAACACCATATTTTTGTTAAGTGTAAAATCAATCATCGGCTAAATTAAGCACCGCATTTTTACGCTCAATCAATGGGTATATTTGGCCAAGTGAGGTTATAACAGTATAAATAGCGGGTAATAAAGCGCGTTGATGTAAAAGCGTAATTTGATCACTATTAAGTTGTGCGAGTCTTTCTTGATTAATAGTGTATAAGCCGTTTAACTTTGTTTTTTGACTGTTCTGAAACGTTACCTCAAGCGATAATGGCTGCAGTAGCTCATGCTGTAACAAGGTATCTATTAACTTTTTATTGTCTATTTCGCCTTGTAGTAAATGCCCTAAACACTGCTTTATTTTTTTAAAATAACCACTTTCTTCTGCGTTTTGGGTATAAATTGGTTCTAAATCATTCTGGCTTTGCGCTTGGTTATTAATGACTGCTGGGCTATTTAAATTAATACACACAGGGTATTGAGTTTGCTTTGCATGAGTATCACCAACAAAAAATGGCTGACGCTGTAACTGAAGCGGTAAATATACTCCCTGCCACTGCGAGTGCTGATAAAACAAGTTCTCATGTTGCTCAAAGCCTAATAAAGCATTGAGTGTAAACTCCCCTGTTTCTGAGTTTTTTGCAAAAACTATAGGCTGCTGAACGGCAATTTGATTAAGTTCTGCCATAACAACAGGGATCATATTAATGTTTTCAGCGTGTGATTGTGCTTTTTGTGTGTCTATTTTTATATGCTGATGAGCACTTTGCTCTAATGCGACTAAATTTTCCATGCGTGTCTCTTTATTGTTTTTATGTGTAAATTTTTAAGCTAAATAGTGCTAAAGCCATGACTCTTAATTTTATTTAACAATTCTCGGTTACTAGGTAAGTTAGTGACTGCTTGGTTTATCATGCTTTTATTTTTATCAAACTGACTTTTAGCAAAATCAGTGTCTTTAAGCATATAGGAAATTGTGCTGTAGTCACTTTTAAAGCCCATACCATATAAAACATATTGATAACTCGCCGCTGGAAACACCTCATTGTTACTTGTAAAGTCGTGGTCAGCAGGGGCGCGGTATTGCCATAATTTCATTAGATCTTGTAGGCTTTGAGGAATCGTTTTTGGGTCTCTGTTATCACGCCAAAATGCGTTATCGTCACGGGTTGATAAAATATAGTGTAACTTTAAAAAGTCGATTATTTTTTCCCACCTGTAGCTAAACGTCTCATTAAAGCGCTTGGCGGTAATATCCATAATATCGCGGGTGTGGGGGAGTTGTTCGCTTATCATTTGCGCTGACATTTCTACTAATACCAATGCAGAAGCTTCAAGCGGTTCCAAAAAGCCAGCCGAAAGCCCTACCGCAACACAGTTGTTCTGCCAAAAGTGTGAGCGATGGCCACTTTTAATAGGGATTTTTCTAATTGTTAACGACTCTATTTTATCGCCAACATACTCTTTAAGCTTTTCTCGTGCTTGTGCTTCGCTACTGTATTTACTCGAATACACATAACCTACCCCACGGCGGTGTTGTAACCCTATATCCCATATCCAGCCTGCTTCTTGCGCTGTTGAAATTGTGTGAGACGCAATGCTCTCATCTTCATTCTCATAGGGGACTTGCACTGCTAAGGCGGTATCGATAAACAGCACATCATCGCAAGGCATAAAAGGAACCTTATAATGCTCGCCTAATAACAATGATGAAAAACCGGTACAATCGACAAATAAATCACCGCTAATTTCACCTTGTTGCTTTGTGGTAACACTTGCAATATCGCCATTTTTAGCACTATTGACCTGTGTTACATCAGCTAAAAAATGTTTAACGCCAAGCTCCTGCGTACAATGTTTTTGTAAAAAAACGGCAAATTTTGCCGAGTCTAAGTGGTAGGCATAATTGGCTAAGGCAGCATATTCTGGGGTGCGAATTGTTTTAGGAGCAAGCCCTTGCTCACAAATAGCTTCTTGGTAACACACTGCATTTGAAAAAGACGTTGACTCAGCGGTGTTATTTAACCAATGCCCTGCCATATCTGTTTTTGAAAAGCCCTGTGGCAAAACTAATGGGTGATAATAAAAATCATCATTGCTGCCATCTACCCATTTGGCAAATTTTGCACCTTGCTTAAAGCTTGCTTCGCACTCACGTATAAAGTCGGTTTCGCTAATACCAAGTGCTATTAATGTACTACGCATGGTAGGCCAAGTGCCTTCACCAACACCTATAATTGGTACATTTGGAGATTCAACTAGCACAACATTAAGGCCATCGGGGGTATTACTTTTATGGTGCGCCGCTAATCGTCCTGCTGTTAGCCAGCCCGCTATACCACCACCAACGACAACCACTGTTTTTATTTTTTTATTTTGCTGGTTCATACTTGTTACCTATAAAGGCATATTTAAAAAGTGGCTATTACTAAATGTAAAAGCCACTTTATTAATTAAAGTTAAAAACTACCGCGAATACCTAACGCAAAACGTCGTCCGCTATCTTCAACCAATAATAATTGATTAGAAAAACGACCACGCTTGTGCACATACTCTTCGGTTAAGTTAATACCTTCAAAAAATACCGATACATTTTCGGTAATGTCATAGCTGCCGCTAGCATCAAGTTGTGCGTAATCTTCCACAATTGTCACACCATCACCATTTAGCTGTGTAAGTGACTGTACGAAGCTATCGCGCCAGTTATAGGCTAAACGCGCTTGAAATGGTCCATTCTCATAAAAGCCAACCACATTATAAGAGTCGCTTAAGCCTGTTAATGCAAATACTTGAGTTATATCTGCAGGGTCTAGCTCTGCATCACTGTCTACAAATGTTGCATTAACCATAAAGCCAAAGCCACTGTCAAAACTATGCTGTAAGGCTATTTCCCAGCCATCAACAATCGCCGATTCGCTATTATTTGGTAAGGTGTTTGTAAATACAGCCGTTGAGTCGGCTGCATCAGGGTTATCTACATCGTTACCTGTTGAAGGGTCAGTCAACAATCCGCCACCAGACAATTCAAAGGTTAAATCTTCAGTGGTATTGATAATGAAGTTAGCAACATTCTTTCTAAAGTAACCAGCGGATAAATAACTGGCATCAGCGTAATACCACTCTAATGATAAATCTAAGTTATCAGAGGTAAACGGTTCAAGTTCAGGGTTACCAGAGCTTGATGTTAAATTGCCCCCCTGCCGAGTTGTTTCGATTACAGTTACAGGCGACATACTATCGAGTGTTGGTCGTGTAATTGTTTGTGATACAGCAGCACGTGCTATTAGCTCATCGCTTATTTCAAGCTTTACACTAAAGTTAGGTAAAATCGCTTCGTAATCTGAACTTGCTGAAATATTTTCTACGGCGCCAAAGTTTGCGAGCATTTCCGTTTTATCTAAGATCGTTAATGCACTAACTGGCTCGTCTGTGCCTTTTACTTCTACATCGGTGCTTTCGTATCTAAAGCCGGCTGTTGCGTATAAAGGCATGCCTGCAAGTTCAGCTTCAAAATCAAATTCTGTATAAAACGAGAAAGTATCTTCAGTTATCTCAAACGACTTATTACGCTTAACTGCATCAAAACTAATAGGCTGACCATTCGCTGCAGCTATTTGCTCAAGGTACGCAAAGTTTGCCTCACCATCATGTGCAAGCCATGACGTTGGCATACGACCGCTGCCGCTCACATCAGATAAAAAGTCATCCCCTGCGTCAAATACAAATTGCGCTAAGCCATCCATACTTGGGTCATCTGGGTAACCACAAAAAGTACAGTGAATACCAACACCTTCGTTATCCCAACGATCGAGATTTTTTGTTTCAGTTGAATACATAGCACCAAATTTGACCGAGACTAGGCCTGATGTACCATCGTTATGCCAAATGCTATCCCAACGAAACTGATCCACGGTATCTTCTACAGCCCAACCACGGCGTAGCATTACATGTGCTCGGCTATTGGCTGTATCTAAATGGTTTGATACGCCATCTGGTGTAACTGCAGGGTTATAAGCAACACCGTCCAGCTCTTGCTGGCCGCTATAAATGTTAGGGTTAGCAGAGGCAAACTCACTCGCATAAGGTAAAATACCGCCATCCACTTCAAATCGAACTCGGTTAGCATAGCCAATCAACGATAACTGATCCCCGCCACCATTATTAGCCTCACGCTCAGCTTTTGAGTGGCTTAAATCAAACTTCATATTTAAGTTATCGTTTACATGCCAATCAAAGTTTAAACCTAATGCGCTAGAGTTGGTTAAACGATCAAACTTTTTAGCGTGCATATCGGTGGCAAGGCCTACCTCTTGATATAAATCAACCACAGTGCCATTTTCATCAACAGTTGGCCCTGCAGCGCCGCCAAAGCCTTCTAAGTTTGGCGCTGTAAACCAATGCCCATAAGACGTTGTGTCTGCTTCTACATCAAAATCAGAATAGAGCGCATCAGCAGTGATAACTAAATCATCTGAAGGTGCGTACTGTATTACTAAGTTTGCATTGGTACGTGTACGTGTTTCTGTTGTTACTTTATGATCGTAATTACGCGGCGAAAAAATATTACCGGTGTATGCTTGCCCGCTTTGAGTTTGCGGGTTTGGGACGCCCACGTTTTCTAACCAGCCGTCTACCTGCGCCTGGTTTAAGCGTGTTTCGCGCTCTTGGCGAGAAACAGCGAACAAAACCCCCAATGTGTCATCATTAAATGTATTACTAATTAATCCAGAAATTTCAGGTGTAGTTTCTTCGCTATTTTCATCGTAAATACCCTTAACGCTACCTGCCACTTTAAAACCGCTAATCGCAAATGGTCGCGCAGTATTTACATTTACTGTTGAGCCAATACCACCAGATTGCATAGTGGCTGTTGAGGTTTTAAATACATCTAAGCTTTTAACTAGCTCTGATGCAATAGTATCAAAGCTAAACGCACGGCTTTGATTTTCAGAGGCCATTTGGCGACCATTTACAAGCACAGTATTAAACTGCGGGCCAAAACCACGCACCGTAATAAGCTGCCCTTCACCGCCTGAACGGTCTATTGAAACCCCCGTAATTCGCTGTAAAGACTCAGCTAAATTTGTGTCAGGAAATTTACCAATATCTTCTGCTGAAATGGAGTCGACCACGCCGCCCGCTTCTCTTTTGGCATCCATAGCTCGGCCAAGCGAGCCCCTGATCCCGCGTACTTCAATTATTTCTGGTTCTTGTGCTGCTGTCTCTGCCACTGCAGGGAGCGTTGCCATTGTGCTTAGTACAGCTAGTACAGCACTGGACACGCCATTTTTTTTATAGTTAGCCATGTTGTCAGTTCTCTCGAAACTTGGGTCTATTAAAATAGATATTTGCCCATCTTCGCTAACATGCGGTTGCAACCCTGTGCCATCGAGTAAAATCTGTAATGCGTTTATTATTGAATACTCGCCAGCAATAGTATTTGTTTGTAACTGCTGAATTTTATCCAGCGGAAAAAGCAAAGTAATATCGGCTTGCTCGGCAAAATTTATTAGCGATAAATCGGCCCTTTGTCTTGGAATATTAAACACAGCTTTATCGTTTACAGCGCTCGCTTTTACCTCGGTGGTGAGTAAGCTAAAAACCAGCGCATAAAGCGGTAAACAAAGCGGCAAATGTAAATATTCCTTGTGTATAGTTTTTGGCCACACACAGAACAAAGACGAGTGACTTTTTATTTTCCTCCATAAATTTTTTTTATTTTTTTTTAATAAATTATTTTTTTGACTAGCCATGCTAATTTTTTTTATGCCTTTATTATTTTTATTGTTTGCGCTTTTAACTGTATTTTTAAACAATTAAAAATACAGTCCACATTGCAATTTTTTACTTATTAATTAAAAAGTTAAAGTTTCTAAAGTACAGAGCCAGTACTTAGTAAGGTATTTATAATGGCAAAAACTGTAGTACACTTCGCCTTTACATTACAAGCTTTATGCCCTTTGCGGTTAGTGAACATTAAATTTAAAAATAAAAAAACTTATTTATTTTTTAAATTTAATGGCGGATTTTTTCTTACCATTCGTCTTAGTTTGTATTGGCAAAACAATAACAATAATTGCCGTAAACACACACACGAGACACACACTAAATGACGAAAGACACACTTTTTTATAAGGTCTATTTGGCCTCGCGCAAAAGTCTCTCAAATGTAGTTGCACGTATAGTGCCGCCACATGAAATTGAAGATATAGTGCAAGAAACTTATGTGCGAATTTGTCAGATTAAAAACACTGAAAACATAAGCTCACCAAAATCTTTTATTTATAAAACGGCGCGAAATTTAGCGCTCGATTACCAAAAGCAAGCCAATATACGCCTAGTCGATGGGATCGACAACATGGAAGCGTTAGAGCAACTCTTATCGGAACACCAGCAAGACGAAATGTACGAAAAAGCACTCACCGATAGTGAATTTTCTAATTTTTGTGAAGCCATACGGCTTTTACCTGTGCAGTGCCGTAAAGTGTTTGTATTAAAAAAAGTGTATGGTTATTCGCAGCGAGAAATTGCTGCTCAATTAAACCTTAGTGAAAGTACCGTGGAAAAACATATAGCAACAGGCATGAAACGTTGTACGCAATTTATGCGTCAATCTACAAAAAGTGTTTATGGGCAACCAAATACTTCTTCGCAGCTAAATGCAGGAGGGAGGAATGAGTAATGTTCATCATATAAACGAACGAAACACTAGCGACGATGCGCGCCTTGATAAAGCAAGTGAGTGGCTGGCTAAACTTGATCGTGGACTGTCTAAGCTCGAAGAACAAGCATTAAAGCAATGGTTGTCACAATCTTATAAAAATGTAGAGGTGTTACTTGAAGTAGCACAGCTGTGGGACAAAATGGACGACCTCAGCCGCTTGTCAGATCTGTTTCCACAAACACCAGTAAAACAAAAACGCCTCCCTGTGTGGTTAGGTGCAACAGCTGCATCTATTTTATTAGCTGTTGCACTTAGCTTTTTTCAAGAAGCGTTTAACTTTTCATTTTTTTACCCGGTTAATCAATCAGCTGTGGTTGCTAAACAGCTTAATTTTCAAACCGACGTAGGTGAAAGTAAGGACATACTGCTTTCTGATAAAAGTAAAATCACCTTAAACACAAATAGCTTTGTTCAAGTGAGGTATACCCAACACGCTCGCGTAATAAATTTACTGCGTGGCGAAATTCATATAGACGTAGCTCACGATAAAATGCGCCCTTTAAGTGTTATCGCTGGTGATAAAGTTATTCAGGCTGTTGGTACTGCATTTAATGTAGAAGTAGGTCAAAAGCAAATAGAACTGATTGTGACAGATGGCAAAGTCCTTGTTGCAGAGCAAAGTACCAAACCGTTACCAAATCTTTCCCAAGGGACTAATAAACAAGGTCAGTATTTATCAAATAGTTCAACTTCGGTGTCAAAGGGAGAAAAACTTGATTTAAGCTTCAAAGGCAAAATTGCTAAAGCGGCCGAAAAAGTTGATCCTATGGATGTAGCCGCTAGATTATCGTGGCGTAAAGGTAGCTTAATATTTAGAGGTGAATCACTTGCTGAAGCCATGGCTGAAATCAGCCGCTATACAAATATAGATTTCGAGCTTTCAGAGGATGACCGTCTCAAAAAAGTACAAGTAGCTGGCATGTTCAAAACGGGCGATATTAAAGGACTGCTAGAAGTATTAAACAATAATTTTAATATTGATTATGAAAGAGTTAGCCCAGATAAAATTCGTTTAAAATACGCAGCACCACACGTCTCAATATAGTAAAGTACACAATAATAAAAAACCAGGACACACAATTATGACATCACCTCTCTCGCCGAGCAGTAATAGCTCGGCGCACACATTGGGCACATGCTCTCTTTTTTACGTAATTTTTATCTCTGCCGTGGCTGCTATTGGTGGCTTTTTATTTGGTTTTGACTCGGGTGTTATTAACGGCACGGTGTCGGCACTCGGTAATGCGTTTAATTCAAGCAGTGTAGCTACGGGCTTTAACGTAGCGTCTGTATTACTTGGCTGTGCCTTAGGTGCACTTGCTGCGGGGCCGCTGGCTGATAAGTTTGGCCGGCGTGCAATTATGATCATCACCGCGATTATTTTTGCCATTAGTGCGTTTGGTTCGGGCATTAGCGAAAGCTCGGCCGAGTTTATTTTTTACCGCTTATTTGGTGGCTTAGGTATTGGTGCTGCATCGGTATTAGCGCCGGCTTATATTGCAGAGGTTGCACCACCAGCCCTTCGTGGTCGTTTAGCTACATTACAACAACTCGCTATTGTATTGGGTTTATTTGCTGCATTTTTAAGTAACTATTTAATTGCTGATGCAGCAGGTAGTGCGCAAAATATTTTAATGCTTGATATAGCCGCTTGGCGTTGGATGTTTTGGGCTGAGCTTGTGCCTGCAATACTGTTTTTAGTGGGTGTGTTGTTTATTCCTGAGTCGCCTCGTTATTTAGTGGCGCAAGGTAAAGTAGACGATGCAAAAACAGTATTTAGTAAAATTTCGAACGACAACGTTGCTGAGCAAATAAGCGATGTTAAAAGCTCCTTACGCAGCGATAAAAAGCCAAGTATTCGCGACTTATTTATTGATGGCAGTAAAAAAGTACACCCGATTGTATGGGCGGGTGTTGCGCTGAGTGTGTTTCAGCAATTTGTAGGTATTAACGTGGTGTTTTATTACGGCTCTGAGCTTTGGCAAGCTGCTGGGTTTGATGAGTCGCAATCGTTATTTATAAATGTATTAGCGGGTACGACTAATATTGTATCGACCTTTATTGCTATTGCCCTTGTTGACAAAATTGGCCGTAAGCCACTGCTATTAGTAGGCAGTATTGGTATGTTTATCAGCTTAAGCGCGCTTACTTATATATTTGGCAGCGCAGGCCTTGATGAAGCAGGCAAGCTTGTACTTAGCGATAACATGGGTACGTTCGCGCTTATTATGGCTAACTTATTTGTGGTATTTTTTGGTTTAAGTTGGGGCCCCGTTGTGTGGGTGTTATTAGGCGAAATGTTTAATAACCGTATTCGTGGGGCAGCGCTTGCTGTTGCTGCAAGCGCGCAGTGGATTGCTAACTTTGCCATTACCATGACCTTCCCTATTATGCTGGCTAACATAGGCCTTGCCGGAGCGTACGGATTTTATGCTTTATCGGCACTTATTAGCATATTTTTTGTGGCCAAATACATTACAGAAACCCGTGGTAAAACACTTGAGTCTATGTAATTAGCCCTGAAAGCGGTGAACCCTTTTCACCGCTTTGTGCTTTTTAGGTAAATGATTGATTCAATAGCAGTATTAAACCATCTAATAATTACTGCGCTAAACAGTGGCTTACCCCTCTCGTTCAGTATTCCTTTTTACTATAAGTAATCGATTTAAATTCCTTTTTTGAATATAGAAAATTAGCTATTGTCCGCGTTTTCCCACTACGTATGTCTATCAAAATGAAAAATAAGTTAGTATCTGGTTTGGCCCTAACCCTTACTTTAGGTTCGTTTAACGCATTTGCTACCAATGGGTATTTTACTCATGGTTATGGCATGACCCACAAAGGCATGGCGGGTGCGGGTGTTGCGCTATCTGAAGAGTTAATGTCTGGCGCTAATAACCCTGCTACCTTTTTAGCTAATGGTACGCAATTATCTGTGGGCTTGGAGCTTTTTTCGCCTGATCGAAAATACTCAGCATCCGATGTAGATACCTTTTACCCTGACGCATTTTACCTGCAAGCAAAAACCCAAAAAAGTGATAACACTTTATTTGCTATTCCTGAGTTTGCTATTGGCCACCAGCTTAATGACAAAGTAAGTATTGGCTTATTAGTTTATGGTAATGGCGGTATGAACACCGACTACAGCGCCGATTCAGAGCCTGAAGGCACATTTTATGCTGGCACTACTGGTGTTGATTTAAAGCAAATGTTTATTAGCCCAACAATAAGCTACAAACTTAACGAGCAAATACGCCTTGGTGTATCACCAATTTATGCAGTGCAGCAGTTTAAAGCTACAGGCCTTGGAAACTTTGCGCCTTTTTCGCAATCGCCCCAAGCCCTTACTAATAATGGCACTGACACCAGCACAGGCTTAGGTATTCAATTAGGTATTAGCCAAGATATAAACTCGTCATTAAGCTTGGGAGCAAGTTACCGCTCATCAGTATCTATGCAAGAGTTTGATAGCTATAAAGGTTTGTTTGCAGAGCAAGGTGGATTTGATTTACCTAGTTCGCTTCAAATTGGCGCAGCTTATAAAATTACGCCAAACAACCAGCTTGTATTTGATTGGCAAAAAATAAATTACAGTGAAGTAAACAGCATTGCTAACCCGATTGATAATTTAATGTCGGCTCCACTAGGTGCCGATGCAGGCGCAGGCTTTGGTTGGGACGATATGACCATTTATAAACTTGGCTATCAGTGGCAGCGTACAGCAAAACAAAAAATTCGCTTTGGTATTTCGTATACAGAGCAACCTATTCCTTCATCAAACGTTTTACTTAATATTTTAGCGCCAGGTGTGCAAGAATGGCATTTTACTACGGGGTTTAGCCATTCTATTAGTAACACGGTACAATTAAATGCAATGGCTTTTTACTCGCCAGCTAAAAAAGTATCGGGTGCTAACTACTTAGCGCCAAACCAACAAGTATCAATTGAAATGGAGCAATCAGGCCTAGGTGTGTCGGTTGTTTGGGGAATATAAAATGGTTACAGAGTTTACGCCAATAGCGGCAGCTATAGGGGGTGCTTTAATAGGAATAGCGTGCGCACTATTACTGGTTTTATACGGAAAAATAGCCGGTATATCAGGCATTGTTAAATCTGTTTTTAATAAGCAAACGGCTGAGTCGCGTTGGAAATTATACTTTATTGCAGGGCTATTATTAGCCGGTATTGCGGTGCGTATATTTGCGCCGTCTTTATTAGAAGGTGAGCTGAGCTTATCGCCTGTGCTTATAGTTGTAGCTGGGCTACTTGTCGGTATGGGCACCTCATTAGCTAATGGCTGTACAAGTGGCCATGGCGTATGTGGCATGTCGCGTTTTTCTACCCGTTCGTGGGTTTCAACATGTACATTTATGGCCGTGGCTATAATTACAGCAAACCTAGTAGGGTAAAAAAATGACAGCAGTAATTCATGTTATTTTAGGATTTATATTTGGTTTAGGGCTTATCATTAGTGGTATGACAAATCCCGACAAAGTACTTAACTTTTTAAATTTTCAAAACCAATGGGATGGCAGTTTAATTATTGTAATGGCTGTGGCTATGGGAATAATGATGCTGGCATGGTTTTGGGTTGCCAAAAAAGATAAACCACTGCTTGGTGATACGTTTACTTTAAGTGATGTTAAAAACATTAGCCCTCGGCTAATCACTGGCTCTGTACTGTTTGGTTTAGGATGGGGATTAAGCGGCATATGCCCAGGCCCTGGCCTTGTGCAACTTACTTCACTTAAAATGGAATTTTGGTTATTTTTTGCAGCCGTACTTGGCGGTATGTGGATAGCTAAAAAAGTATAAATTTAACCTCGAAAGATATACGGCCTTAGTCCTTCATTAAAACTGGCAGGTATTAGCTTGCCAGTTTAACCCTATTTAAATAGCCTCTCTTTCCTTGCCTTGGCTAACTATTCATATAGGTACATAACTTGCTGCTTACTCTTTTAAGTTTATAAAAGAGAGGTAAGTAATGTTTGCTACTACTTTTTACAACCTAACAGAGCAACCTTGGATGGTTATTGCTATTTGTTTAGTTTCTATAACTATAGCTTTGTTTTGTATCCGCTTTTTTATAATGTACTGGCTTAAAAAGTGGACCTCTCATACAAAATTTATATTCGATAGCTTACTTATCGCCTCTATCTCTAAACCGCTCACCCTTTGCACAATTATTGTGCTACTCACCATTATAGAGCAAGGGTTGTTAATACAAGGCGAGCCGGTTGCGAGCTATATGTCGTTTTCGACCATTAATATTATTTTGGGCTTAGTAGCTATTATTTTATTTTTTGACCGCTTTTTTGTGGGCACCATTAATTACTACAGCAAAGAGTCGGCGGTAATTTTTAATTCGCAAAGTATTATTAAAGGCATTATTAGGGTAAGCGTTTTATCGGTCGGGGCTTTAGTGCTGTTAGGCACCTTGGGTATTTCTATTACGCCTATTATTGCCTCGTTAGGTATTACGTCATTAGCGGTGGCGCTTGCTCTGCAACCCACCCTTGAAAACTTTTTTTCGGGCGTACAGCTTGTTATAGATAAACCCATACGGGTAGGGGATTTTATTGAGCTTGAGTCTAAGGAGCAAGGCTTTGTAGAGAAAATTGGTTGGCGCTCTACATGGGTTAAAATGCTGCCAAATAATATGATTATTATTCCGAATAGTCAGCTTTCTAAATCGCGTATTAGTAGGGCGTGTTGATCTTTGATGTTTGAATTTGCAGCAGCGTGTTTGGTT
>BJUT01000011.1 GCA_007988745.1 Pseudoalteromonas atlantica | reverse complement strand
AGAACCCGAAGGGCAGCACATGTTTGGCATTTATGCTGCGTTATCGCCTATTTATGGGGGATAACCACACTCCATAGACTCTGCCTTGCCTAAAAACCAAACACACTGCTGCAAGTTCAACCATCAAAGCTCAACACGCCCTGAAAACTTGGCCTTAATTTATTGTGTAAATTGCGTGAAAAAAATTATTCAGGTGCTACTTCTAACGTCGTGAATAGAGCATAACGACCGGCATCTACGCCTTCTTCGTTTACTTTAACTTTGTTAGAGGTTTCGATTAGGTATAGGCCTGGCTCTTTCCAGGTTGTGCTAAACATGCCGTTTTTGTCGGTTGTTACTTTTATTTCGCCACGTTCGTTACGGTAGCGTGTATCGCCTTTTAAAATGCTTACTTCAATGCCTTCGCCCGCTGGCTTGCCATCTTGTAGTAACTGAAAACGCGCTTGCTCGCCAACAAATAAATCGTTTGGATGCGTTGGGCCGCTAAGCTCAAGGCCTAAGCCAAGTTGTGCAGGCTTAGAAGTACCGTTACGGCTTACAAATGTATCTACTGTAGATATAACTTTAGTTGTGGTTACATCTTTTGCATTGCTTGGTAATTTAGCTTCTGACTTTTTACCAAATACGCGCTTGCGCTTACCTTCTTCGTTTTTGTAGAAGGTCATGTACATTGGCTTTTGCGTCATGGCAATGTGGTAAGTACCTTCTTCTTTTAGGCTTACTGCCGCTGAGCTTTTACGCTTTAGGTAATAAGCACGAATGGTCTCAGACACTTCTTCACCGTTTGGTGCAAGGGCCATAAGTAGTGTGTCGTCGTACTCTGCGCCTTTTTCTTTTGGTTTAAAGGCTTTGTCGGGGGCAAATATTTCGTTAGAAATACTCGCGTCAATCATTACGTAGTGCGCTTTGTCGCCAGATAATGACGTGTGCGAAGGTAATAACCAGCGCCCATGTGCACTTGCCGATGTAGATACCAGCGCCGATAAGCTAAGTGCGCCAATTAAAGCCGTTTTTAATAAATTAATTTTCATTGTATTTCCTTAAATTCAAATGATTAAGTAGCAGCTACTTAGTGCTTACGGTTACAAAACTTGTCGAAAATTCTTTTTTACCTTCAATGGTCACTTTGCCAGCTTGCGATAAATCAAGCTCTACGCGGCTGTAATCACGGCCGCCTTCTTCGCGCACAACCTCAATGTTTAAAAGGTATTTGCCAGGCTTTACGGCATTGCCGTCTAAATCTTTACCTTGCCAGTTAATGGTGTAAGTACCTGCACGCTTAGTTGCACCACTTATGCCGTCAAAGTTAATGTCGGTTTTACCCGCTTTACGCCACCATTGGCGCAAATCTTTAAACCATTCTGCTTTTTGAACCCATAGCGCAAGCGTCGTTACGTGTTTACGCTTTGGCGTTTCTAGCCAAACAGCTACGTATGGGCGGTGGTAAGGTTGTACATCAAGATCGGGTAGGGTTAATTCAATCTCTAGCTGTGGCGTTTGTGCCTGCGCAGTTGTTTGAAATAATGCGGCAACCATTAATAGTGCTGCACTTAGTACCGTACTTACTTTTAACATTAAGACACTCCTTTAATTTGTGGCACCCAATATAAATAAATAACCAAAGGCGTTGCTATGCCTAAAACGGTTATCCATATTCCTGCTAAGCGTTTTTTTCTGTTTTGAAATAAAATAATCATCCCGGTGATTGAAAAAATAATCATCAATACCGCTGAAATATCAATAACCCAGCTCCACACGGCGCCACTGTGGCGGCCTTTGTGTAAATCGCCAATCAGGCTTAAAAAGCCACCGGTTTGGTAATCTAGGTTTAGCTCACCGGTTGTAAAATCAAGCTCTGCGTAAGCAAAACCTGCCGGTAGTGGGTAGTCGAGCATAACCAGCGCGTCTTCTTTTTCCCACTCAATGCTTTTAACTTTAGTGAGCGCGTATTGCTCGGCAAAAAACGCTTCTATGTCTGGGTAGAGGGTGGGTAATGTATCTAGTTGAGTATTCGCTTTAGCCATTAACGCCTGAGGAATAGCGGTACTTACTTGGCCGTTGTTTTTGTCGTTTTTAAGCCAATCAACATGGTTAAGTACAATGCCGCTAACGCAAAATAAAATAAGCAAAAAAAACAAAGCTGTAGAAATATAAATATGGAGCGCACGGCTTGTGCTGTACAAAGCCCGCTTATTAATAAACGCCATAAAAACAGTAATTAAATTAAATTTAGAACATGATAATCATTTGCATTAACTATTACAAATTTACTTACTTAACTTTACATTAAATTTTTGGCAAAACGGTGTGTGCATGCAAAAAAGGGCGGTTATTTAGCACTTGGTGGGTGCGAGGGCCTTAAAATTAGGTAAATCATAACGGCTATTTCAATTACGCCAACAAGGTAAATAACCCAAACAGGGGCGTTTGAGTAAAGCAAAAATACAAAACCAATAAGCATACCAATCGCGGCGTAGCATTTTGCTTTTACAGGCACTACTTTATGCGCTTGCCATTGTTGTAAGGTAACGCCGTAGCGAGGGTGGTTAAGTAGCCAGTGTTCAAGCGCCGGTGATGAGCGAGTAAAGCAGGTAAGCGCAAGAATAAAAAAAATGGTGGTAGGCATAACCGGCAGCACAATACCAATAATGCCAAGAGCCACTAACAATAACCCAAGTGCTTTAAGCCATAAGTTTTTATAACAAATAAATACTGCTTTTATATTCACTTAGGCTCTTTTAAGTAATGGCTGTTAGTTAGGATTGTAGGCCAAATAGTTATAAAATCGAACCCTATAAACGCAAAAAAGGGCAAACTAAGTCTGCCCTTTTAAAATACTAAATATGTTTTACTTATTTAGAAGTAGTAACCTACGTTGATGTTAAAGCGACGTTCTGTGTCGCCATCACCTGCAACAGAGCCACCAATAAATGGCTGGTTACGTGCTTGAATAAAGTCAAAGTAAGTAAATAATGCACCGGCCGATACGCTCATGCCTGTAACGTTCATCCACGTATCTGGGCTGTCGTCAGACTTGTCGTAAATAATGCCGTAATCGTTGTAAAATTGAACGCCTGTTACTGGGCCCCAATCAAGCGATAGGTCGTAAGCTACGTTAAAGTTGGTCATGGTTGCTTCGCTTGATACGGTATCGTAGTAATCAAACGCGCCAACTACAAAGCGGTTGCTGTTGTCGTCTAGGTCGTAGTCGTACTCGCCGTGCTGAAATTGAATATTCCAGTTATTAATTTGGCTATTTACATGAAACGCCCATGCGCCGTAGTTACCTGCACGGTCGTTACCGTCGTGCAAACCACCGCTTAGTAGTGATACGCCAATATCGGTTTTAGCGTTTTCACTGTGCTCAATTTGATACACTGTACGACCAGCAAAGGTATTGTACTCACCAAGGCGTGAACCTGGTGCGTCGTAGGTGCCTTCGGTTGTTGCACGGCTACCAACAATATCGTAAGAGTAACGTTCGTTAACTTCTGAGCTGCCATCAACGCCGCCTACTTCATCATTTTTGAAAAAGCCGAGGTCTAGTTTCCAGTTGTCTTTAAGTTTACGGTTTACTGTTACACCTAAATCAAAGTCATCTTCTAGGCCAACGTAGTAGTTGGTGCTAAAAAAGTAGCTGTGTGAGTTGTATGGGCCGTTACCAAACGGTACAGGTGCAATACCAGCTTGCGCTTCCCAGCCATCTGTAAATTCGTAACCTAAGTATGCATACTTAACAATGGTCATGTAATCGTAAAAACGAAAATCACCATTTACAGAAATATCGCTAATTTCACCCGATAAGTTAAGGCGAAATACTTCAAAGTCTAAATCGCCGCCACGGTCTTGCGTGTCTTCATCGTAGGTGTTTGTGCTGTAGTTAAAACGTACGGCACCGCCAATTTTAATGCCTTCATCTTCTTGTTCAGGCGCAGCGGCGGCAACAACAACTTCTTTGTTGTCGGCCTTTTTACTGATCTCGGCAACTTGTTGTTCGTGTTGCTTGTTGATTTGGCTTTGCTTTGATTTTTCATCAGCAAGCTGCTGTTCAAGCAACTGCATTTGTTGCTTAAGCTGCTTTAATTGGCTTTGCAGTGTGTCGAGATCGGCTGCATGAGCAGTGCTTGCTGCACCGCCAAGCATTAGTGCTAGCGTTAATTTTGAGAGTTTAGTCATTGTTGATGCTCAGGTTTTGATTAAAAAATAAAAAAATTCAAGGTGCCCAAAAGCCCCTTACGAATGATGTAAGAACTAATTTAAATTTATTTTTTATTTTTTTTATTTATTTGGTGTTTGAGTTAACGCGCCTACCTCTAACAGAGGTGATGCGTCTAACTTATCAGCATCCATCATTGCTGCAACGCGTTGCATAGATGAAAGCAATAAACTTTGCTCCCACTCTGCAAGTGCAGAAAACTTTTCAATAAAGTGTTCTTGCAGTGGCTGAGGTGCTTTTTCTAGTAACTCTTTCCCTTGCTCGGTGAGGTATAAGCTCACTCGGCGTTTATCCATTTGACTACGAACGCGTGTTACAAGGTTTCTGCTTTCTATTCTATCAAGAATATTAGTTACAGTAGCCGGGCTTAAGTTAACATTCTGAGCGATACGGCTTGCTGTTATTCCATCGGTGTGCGCTACTTCTTGCATTATAAGCAATTGTGGGCCTGTTAAACCTGATGTTTTATTTAGCTGCTTAGAATGTAAGTCAATCGCGCGGATTACTTTACGTAAAGAAACTAATAATTCGTCATATTTTTGCATTTGCTTATCTCGTCGATGGGCCAAAGGTGTGCCGTAATCGCGAAATGTTACACATCAAATAAATTGAATTCAAATAATAAATTAAGCTTGAGCCCATGTTTATTGGTTTTTATTAGTTTGAGCAGAAACTAAAATAGTATAATTTTGTTTAAAACTTATTAAATGTTATTAGCATATTGTTTGCATTGTGGTGCGCACACTACGTATGTTGTGAATAATTGGCAAGTCTTATGGTTTAGACTTTAGTATTATACCCACCTGCATTAATACCTTAATAAATTTAACATGCGTTTGCCTAAGCTTAGCCGCGGTTTTACTGCCTTAAAGCATGGCCATTATTTATACGCATTAGTGTTATTTATAACAGCTGTTATTAATTGGTAATTGTTTGTAAGTTAGCTGTGTATGTATTAATCGCCAATGAACAAATTATGCACGCAATGTTTAGTGAGTATAGCGTATACTTTGCACATGCATTATTGTTTATATGCACATGTTAAAAATCTTTAATATCAGCATTGTAGGGAAAAACATGAAATTATCGCCATCAGTTAGCATTGAACAAAGCGAAACCGGCCTAGAGTTTATAAAAGTTGCGAGCTCGAAGTGTGATGCAAAAATATTTTTGCAAGGCGGGCAAATTACCGAGTTCATTCCAAAAAATAACAAGCCACTTATTTGGGTCTCTAAAAATGAGACGTTTCAAGAAGGGGTGAGCATTCGCGGTGGTATTCCTATTTGTTGGCCTTGGTTTGGTAACCATGAAAACCAAGATTGGCCAGCGCATGGCTTTGCACGTACCAGTTTATGGCAAGCTGATGCTGTGCATGAAGATGATGAGCACATTACAATTAGCTTAAACTTACCCATGAAGTTAGTTAACCCAACGTATTGGCCGCACCACTCGGCGTTAAAGGTTGAGTTTGTATTGAGCGAGCAATTACAGGTGCGTTTAACAACCACTAATTTAAGTAATAGCCCTTTTAGTTATACGCAGGCTTTGCATAGCTATTTTCCTACCTCAGATATAAAACACACCCATGTAGAAGGTTTACAAGGCGCGCAATATATTGAATTTGGCGAAGGGCCGTTTGCGCAAAATGCGCCAGTGAAGTTTACCCGCGAAACCGATATGGTTTATACCCAGGCCGCTAAGCAGCAACACATTCACACCCCAGATGGGATTATTAATGTAAGCCGCGAGAACTCAAGCTCGTGCGTGCTGTGGAACCCATGGATAGAAAAATCTAAGCGTTTATCTAATTTTGCTGACGATGAATACCTGAGCATGGTGTGTTTAGAAGCCGCTAATGTGTTAGAAGATAACGTGACACTTGAGCCTAAACAAAGCCATACGTTAGTTACTACAATCAGCTGGGCTAACAGTCAGTAAATAGGAAAGGTACTTAAAATCGTGTTTGATAATCAGCAAGTAATGGATTTACCAAAGCATAGCGAAATACAGCTCAACCCCTTGGCCGATAAAGCGTTACTACACGTGCAACTTAATTGGCTGGCGTTTTACATTCCTTTTTGCGCGGTACTGTTTGCTGTTTGTTACTTTAACGAAGCGTTTGCTAACAAAGCACAAACCTACTTGCTGATAGGCGTGCCTATTTTAATATTGCTTTCAATGCTTTATAACGCCCTGAGTATTAAGCTGCAGGGCTTTGCGCTGCGCAATCACGATATTGCGTTTAAAAAAGGGGTTATTTGGCAGCAAATAACGATTTTGCCCCTCGCGCGCGTACAGCATATGGAAATTCACCAAGGCCCCATTGAGCGAAAACTAAAGTTAGCCAGTTTAAAGTTATTTAGTGCCGGCGGGGTCAGTGCTGATTTACAAATAAGTGGTTTAACCCACGAGCAGTGCAAAAACATACGCAAATTTGTACAAAATTATCGCCAAGACGGCACACCCGCGCAGGTTGAATTAGCAAATGAGTAATACCATTAGCGAGGAGCAAAGTAGCTCACTACATTGGCAAAAAGTATCGCCTTGGGCGGTGTTGTATTTTGTGGTGTATTTTAGTGTGCGCTTTGTAAAAGACGGGCTTTTAAACCTGCTGCCTATGCTTGTGGTGTTTGTAACACAAGTAGAAAACAAGCTGTTTTGGGCTCAAGTTGCAGGTGCTATTGCGTTAGTGACACTACTAATATATTCAATTTTATATTACATAAATTTTAAGTTTTGCATTAGCGACGATCACGAAATTTTGCTTAACAAAGGGGTGTTTAAAAAAGAGCGCCTAACGCTAAAGTTTTCGCGCGTGCAAAACGTTAATATTGCTGAGCCCTTTTATTTTACGCCCGTTAATTTGGTTAATTGTATTTTTGATGCCGCAGGCAGCGTAACCCAAGAGGCGGTATTGCCAGGTGTTACCAAAGCCTATGCACAGCAAATGCGTAAACAAATTTTTGCCTTTAAAGCGCAGCAGCAACCCGACGAGCAAACACCCTCCAGCGAGCATTTTGAAGCAGAAAATAGCTTACGTATCAGTAATAAAGAAATCGCTAAATTTGGCTTAATGTCTAATATGGCTATATTAGCAATGGCCGCTATTGCGCCTTTTATAAATGTGTTGGTAGATTTTTTAGAGCAGCAAATTATTGCTAAGGTAGAAGGGTTTTATCAGCAAGAGCTTGGTTTACTGGCAAGTGCTGCAACCTTTGCCATGATAACGCTTATTGCTTTGCTTGTTTTAACGGCTGTGATGTTGTCGGTAGGTATGTCGCTTATTCGTTTTTATAACTTTGAGCTTTACTTTAAAGGCCAAAAATTTAAACGTATTGCCGGCTTATTAGAGCGCCATCAGTTGTCTATGAGCATGGATAAAGTGCAATCTATAGTTATAAAACAAAACCTAATGGGGCGGTTACTAAAGCGTTTTACCGTTGAGTGTTTACAAGCAAGCAGCGGCGGTATAGCGGCGGGTGTTGCTGCTAAAAAAAATAAACAAACCTTAGTGTTACCCGTTTTAAATAACGAGCAAGTAGATAGCGTTTGCCAATGGATTTACCCGTGGTTTAATAGCAAAAAATTGCAGTTTAACGGCGCAGAACCGGCCTTACTTTATAAAAACTTGAGCTTTTATGCCTTAATTCCAAGCGCTATTGTACTGTTAGGCTGTTACTTAGGTGACTTTAATGCCTGGCTTAGCTTGGGAGTGTTACTTATTTTAGCGGGGTTGGTAACGCTTGCTTATCAGCGTTATGGCTATTATTTGCATGAAGACAACGGCCGTTTTTACATGGTGGTACGCAAAGGTATGATAGGTGTGCATTACCGTGTGTTTGAACTGTATAAAGCGCAAAGTGCACGCAGTATTAGTACCTACTTTATGCGCCGCGCAGGGCTTAAAAGCCTGTATATACAACTTGCATCAGGGTTTGCCTTTATGCCCTATATAAAGCAGCAAGATGCTGATTATATAATTGATTTTACTCTTTATCAGGCAGAGTCAACGCAGCGCAACTGGATGTAATTATACCAATCGACTTACATATTTAGCCTTTTTAGGTTGCCAAATAAAGCGTTAACGGCGTTATTGATTTTTCATGTAAAACAAGGCATTGCTTAATTTAAAAGCTTATAAATTATACACTTTCATAAGCTTTGTTACATTTTTTTACTGCAACATTAGTTGGTTTAATAATACTCTAAGTGGTATCAATCATTTAAAGGATTATTATGAAAAAATCATTCATCGCTGCCTCTTTGTTATTAGCCACACCTACCTTAGCTGCTGATTGGCAAACTATTCATACCGAGCACTTTAATGTGCATTACAGCACCGAAAACGCCGATTATGCTAAATCGACAGCGGTCGAACTTGAAATAGTACGCAGTAAAGTGCTTGAGCAGCAAAACCGAGCGCTTGATAAAGTAGTTGATGTGGTGGTGTTTGATCCCCTAAATGCGCCCAACGGCTTTGCTTTACCTACTTCTAATAATCCTTTAATGGCCCTTTTTACCACGCCCCCACAATCAGATACGGTGGTTTCTAACATTAGTGGCTGGCAGCAATTACTGATATTGCACGAATATATTCACTTAGTGCATTTAGCGCAGCCCACACGCAACACGTGGCAGCAAAAAATACGGGGTGTGTGGGATATTTACGACTTAACTTACAGTGATATGCCGCGCTGGGTAGCCGAAGGTTATGCAACCTTACTTGAGTCAAAAATGACGGGCCGAGGACGACTATTTGATAACTACACTGAGTCAATGCTCATTGAGTTTGCTCAGCAGGGGGCATTGCCTAGCTATAGCCAGCTAAGCGATACAGAGGGCGGTTTTATGGCTGGCTCTATGGCGTACTTAATGGGCAGCCGGTTTTTAAATTGGCTAGAGCAAACTTATTCAGCGCAAATGCTCGATGCCGTTTGGACACGTATGCAGGCAGTTAAAAAGCGCGATTTTAACGAGGCCTTTACTGGGATATTTGGCCAAAGTGCGGCTAAGTTATATGGCCGCTTTATTGCACAATATACCTATAAAGCTATGGCAAAAGAGCAGTCAGAGCCTGCGCTTAACAGCGAGCTGTGGTTAAAGCTTAACTTATATGCAAGCAACCCTGCGCTTTCAAAAGATGGCAGTAAACTTGCGATTGTTGAGCGCGATAAAGATAAAAAAACCAAGCTTATTATTTATAGCACGCAGGATAATACTAAAGCTGAAGATGAATTTACAAAAGCACAAAAATCGCTATTAGAAAACGATGCATTGGATATACCCGATAACGCCCCGAGTGTATTTAAACGTGAGAAAAAGCACATATTAAATCAAATAAACAGAGCGGGAATTGCTAATCCACAATGGGTAAATAACAGCACACTCTACTTTAATGCTTATACACGTGAAGAGACGGGTATTTATAACAAAGTGTCTGATATTTTTAGTTATAACACCGAAACCGGAAAAGTTGAGCAGTTAACTAAACTTTCTGGCTTACGCCGCTTTAGTGTTACAAACAATGGAGAAACCCTTTACGCCGAGCAAGTACGTGGTGGCTACTCAGAATTAGTAAAAGTAGACTTAGCAACGCAAACCATTACCCCTTTATTTACTAAAAGCTTAAAAACAGCTTACGACTACCCAATTTTTAGCCCTGATGAAACCCAATTAGCTTATGTATCAGCCAATTTAAATGAGAATTGGCAATTGTATATACAAGATGTTGCCAATAATACTCGCCAAGCCGTGCCTATGCCAAACGGGTATCAATACCTAAGCCAACCCAGCTTTAGTAAAAACGGAGAAAAAATTTACTTTGTAGCCGGATTAAAAGGCTCAACTGATATTTATAGCTACCATATTGCAAGTAGCACATTAACTAAACTTACCCAGGGCCAAGAAGCCGTTGCCCACCCACTAGAAACAAACGAAGGGGCATTACTTTATTTATCTATTACTGCTGATGGGCCTAATGTAAAGCAATTACCGAGTACGCTAGAGGGTGAAGTAATCACCGATTTAGCACTTGATAATAGCGCGCCACTGCTTTTAGTTGATCAGTACACTTTGCCTAAAGCAAAAATATATAGCGACAATGTAGGTAAACAAAGCAGCTACGATGTGCTTGATCAGCATGCGAGCCTAGCGCTTGGCGCACAGTATTACTCGGCCGCTTCAAGTGCTTTAAATATAAATATTAAAAGTAGTGACTTACTTAAACAGTTAGACCTTCAAGCGGGCTATAGTGTTGATTTAAATGATGATGCTTTGCACGGTGGGTACGCCCAAGCAAAATATAATGCACTGCCAGTTAAGCTTAAATTGAGTGTATTTGATTATGATTTAAATACTGCAAAACAATACCAAGTGAGCGAAAATGCAGATGTATCTGCACGAGGTGGTTTTGCAGCCTTAAGTTACCCGATTAAATACGCGGCGTTTAGCATAACGCCAGAGCTGGCTTATAACTATACCGATTATAAACAAGACTATAATAAATGGGCACGCATAGGCATTACACAAAGCTGGCAGTACGACCGCCAAGCATTTGCTATAGGGCAAAGTGTTAATGCCCAGTATTACGATGGCAGCAGTAAAAACAATAATTGGGATGGCTACGATTTAGCGGCCAAAGTATTTGGTAAAGCGTTTGATGTGCCGCTTTATATTAATTTTACTCAAAAGCAGCGCGATGATAGCAGCTTAGCGCTAGGCGGATTTAGCTCAAACCTAATTAGCGAGCACCAAAATAGTGAGTTTGTGCTTTCACCAGAGCTGCCATTTTATAGCACAACTGCTGAGCGCTACATGGGTTATGGCGGTGGTTTTAGCTTTAAAGAAGGCATGCCGTGGCTTTATTACAAACAGCATCAGGTAGATGATGCGGTATACGCACAAAGTTATGGTTTAAAGTATCAAGGCAATTTTAGCTTTGGATTAGGCCCCGTCGGTGTGAACGATTTAACTTTTAATATGGGATTATCGCGCGTAGAGGGCGATAGCTTTGAGGATGAAATGCGCGGCTGGTTTAGCTTTTACTACTCGCTTTAAATAAATTGCGATAACACGCTAATGCACTTGTGTAATAAGTGCATTAGCAAAAGCCGCGTTTAAACTAATTTAAAATAAAGATGATTAATTGTGCTTGTTTAGCGACGCAAGCTTAGCTTGATATACGTTTAGCCTTTCTTTATTGCGCTCATATTGGATGGCTTTTTCAAGCAAGCTTTGTGTTTGCGCTGTGTTACCTTGTTGGTAGCGAATTTTAGCCAGCTCTAAATAGAGCTCCGATATATAAGGGGCTTTTGCAATGGCAAGTTCGAGTTGTTTTTTAGCTTGAGTGACCTTGCCCTGATGTAAGTTATTTTTAGCAATAACGAGTAGCTCGTAGGGATCTTTTTCTTTATCAACAAGCTGGCTTGTTAGGCGTTTTTCTAGTGTTTTATCTCCCAGCTCTTTTGCTAATATTCGATAGTTATTAATTAAATTTATACTTATATCGTTTCTATCAAGCGCGGTTTGGTAAATCATGTGAGCGCTTTTTAAATCGCCTGCACGGCGGTGCAGCACGCCGGCTATATTAAACAGTTCTGCATCGTTTGGGGTAAAGCGGTTGGCTTGCATAATTAAAGAGTAAGCCTTATTAAGGTTGTTTTCGGCTAGTGCCGTAGCGGCTAAGTTGCTATAAAAATTAGAGAGTAAATCGTTATACGTAGCGCTGCCTGAATAAAAGCTGCCGCGAGTGGGGAAGTAATCAATTAACGTGCCTGCGCGAATTATTACAATAATATCTTCATCTGTTTCTTTTTTTGGGGCGTAAATTTTCGTTCTAAAGTGGTTAGCAACATAAATTACATTGCCCTCTTTGGCATACACAGGTTCGCTCGTCATTTCTTGAAAGCTGGTTTCGAGGTTTAAAAGCTGCGCATAGCTTTGCGTAAGTATGGCTAAACTAATGCAGTTACCTTCTGAGCGTTCAATCGCTTGTTGGGCTGTGAGGGTGGCGCCATCATACTTAAAGTTGGTGAGCTGGTTTTGCAGGTAATTAAAAATAATTTCATCAGCGCGTACATTGTTTAAACGCGAGTGTGCGTAGGTTAAAAATGCGCTTTTTTCAGGCTCCGACAGCTCAAAAATACTGTGCTCGCTAGGTGTTTTAACCTGCTCGAAAAGCGAGTGATTTATTATATGGGTAAGTTGTACTTTTTTAATTGGCGCTTCGGGCGGGGTGCTACTGCAAGCAGTTAGCAATAAACTAAGTGTAAAAACTAAATATTTCATATATCACCTCACTGTGATTTTTAACATTACAGTGAGGTGATTTTTTAATCAAGCACTTACAGTGCGGTGTTTACTTAAGCGGTTTTTTTGAGACTGTTTTTTACGCTTACGGCGAGTAAACCATAAATAAAAGCCAGTACCGCCAAGCCAAACAGGGCTTAAACCAATAACACACCAAATTATTTTACTAATGAGCCCTGCAAAATAACCAAAGTGTAGTTTTCTAAAGCTATCAATTACTTGCCAACCTACACCCACTTCGCGAATGTCCCAGTTAGCCATATGCTCGCCCGTTAGCTTATTGTAAGTCACGGTATTTGCATATTCACTGGCAAGCGGGTTGCTGGTATCAACCTCACCAAATAACGTTATGTTTTCGTCTGGCTCAAGCGGCATTACTAAAAACGTACCATTAAAGGTGGGTATTTGCTTTTGGCTGTCATCAAGTACGTGCTGAAAAGAAATCTCTTCATTATATAAATTTTTAGTTAATACAAAGTGCTCTTCTTCTGCGTGTTCAATTACTTCGTGATACCACACCGCGCCGTTAAAGTAGCCGCCGGTGATGGCTAAAATTATAATAATTGGCGAGCCAATTACGCCGGTCATTTTATGAATGTCGCTAAGCACTATTTGCAGTGTGGCGCGCCAGCGTACACTAAATAACCGCTGCCAAAACTTACGATAAATAATAAGACCTGTAATACCCAGTACTAAAAAAAACACCGCAAAAAAGAACCCTAAAACAGTGCCAGTTTGCCCTGGTAAGCTTTTTAAATCGTTAAGTAAAAAGGTGTAATGTAAGTCTAAAAACCAGTCGGTAAAGTAATGGCTAGTGCCTACTGGCTCCGATAAAATATTGCCCGTGTATTGATCTAAATGAAATTTATACCAGTCCTCTGTACCGCGTTTAATTAAATAAACCCGATCAGCAGTATCATCGTTAAATATTTCCCAGCTACCAACAACATACTCAGGGTAGGTTTTTTGAGTTTTTGTTATAAGTGTATCAATAGGTAAGCGGTTGGCTTGTTGTTGTACAACAAAGTGACTGTCTGGCATTAGTAAGCCGTCAATCTCGCTTTTAAATACCAAAACGCTACCAGTTATACTGATAACAAGCAGCGGAATAAGCGCTATAAGGGCTACCCAGCTGTGAATTTTAAAAAGTGTTTTTCTCATAGTTTATTTTTTGTGTAATTGCCACGGACCTGCGTATGATAACAATTATCAGTTCTATTTCATAGTTGTGCGATGAATACACAATAATTGTTTTAGAGCGAGCCGATCTCTAGAGTAAAATGCGTTTAAGCTGAGGTGTAAGGTTGGTAACTTTTAGATGTAAAGGGGCTCTGGTGTTCACTTAAAGTAACGCTTTTTGTACAGCTATCTTGCCAGTGCCTAATATAGGTTTACGCTAATTTGTTGAGTAAAATGTATTCATCATTACAATGCGCGCTCACTTTAAAACCCTTTTAAAAACATATGTTTATTTATTGTTTCAGGCGGGTTTTATATTAACATTTAAGTAACGAGCGAGGTTGTTTTGGCGCACTATCTACCTATTTTGTCGGCTTTTATTTTAGTTTTTAGCTTTTTACCGCTATTGAGCAAAATTAGAAAGAATCGCAGTGTGTCGGGGTTATCACTATTAATGATGACCTTTGGTTTAGCGCAAAGCCTCTACTTTATTACTTACAATATTTATTTTGAACGCTACTTTATTGCTTTACCATTTTTTGTAACTGGGGCGCTAAGTGGTTTAATTTTATATTACTTTGCACGCTATAACGCCGCAAAAGCTGAACGTATACAGCTTGTGGCTATGCTTGGCTTTTCGTTATTACCTTTTTTATTGCTTTTAAATAAAAGCCTAGAAACATCATCGGTGCTCAACGCCCTTACATACGTAGGGCTGGTAATGAGCTCAGTGCGGGTTATGCCGCAAACGTATAAAACCTTACGCAGTGGCAATATTAGCAATTTAAGCGCCCGCTACTTTAGCTTGCAATTTGTAGCAGGTACCTGTGGCTTATTTGTAGAGCTAAGCAGTGCTATGCCCAGCACCTCGCATATTTTAATGTTTGTTATGCTACTACTTACAAATGCCGTGCAATTTGCATGTATGCAATATTATAAAATGCGCCCCGCAATGGCTTAAAAAACAATCGTCTTCTATTTATATTGTGCTAAATATGTGGCAAGTTACTTTATCAAATAAAAGGATAAAGTATGAATTGGAATCAGTTTGGCTACATTTGCCGTGTCTATAGTTCTAAAACATTAAGTGCCGCACAAAAAGAAGAGCTAACCACACAATCGTATTTAGCCGTTTATGCTAATAAATATACAGACAGTAAATTAGCCAATTGCCTTGCAGCAAAATTTGCCCTGCAAGATGCAGATATTTTGCAAAAACAAGCCCTGCATTATCAATGTGTACCGCAGCTAGTTAGCGGGTATAAATTTGAGCACAAAGGCATTTTTAGCTATTTAACTGCTGTTTTTTTTATTTATGTTTTTTCTTCGCTTTTATATCAGTCTTTTGTTGTTCCTACATTTGTAGAGATATATAGCAATCATATGGCTTCTTCCGCGCACACCTTAGGTGATTACTTTTCTTATTGGTATGTGCCAATTATTCTATTGGTTTTACTGCAAAGCATTATTTTTATAGTAATTTTTAAAATTAAAAATGCATGCGCTTTAACCGACTCGCAGCCTTTTATTGGTTTATCAAAAGCTTTACTTCCCCGCAGTTTAATTAAGAAATACGATCGCCTAATGACAACGCTTAACTTTGCGGTAAATTTCAAAGAGGATGAAAACGCCGCAATAGTCGAAACTAAACATTTGGCTAAGTGTGATTCGTTAGGCTACGAAACTCATGAAGAGTTTAAAGTGTTACTTGAGCAGCAGCTGGAACAATTTAATTTGCAGGCTAAAGGCTTTATAAATAAGCTGGTTATTCTGTATGGATTAGTCATTGTTGTGTCAATTTACTTATTTGTGAAAGCGGCTTATCAACCAATTTTTATGCTAGGAGAAGTGTTATGAAGTCAAAAGGATTTACGCTAATTGAATTGATGGTCGTAATTTCTATTATTGGTATTTTGGCGGCTGTTGCTTTACCTCAATACAGTAAATATATGCAAAAAGCTGAACTTGTTGATCCGCTTGCTATGGCCGCAGTAATAAGAGAAGACGTAACTACGTATTACATTGAAAACAGAGAGTTTCCTAAAAATAATAAACAAGCAAATGTGCCTGAAAGTAAATATTTAATAGGAAATCGAGTGACAAGTATTTCCATAGAAAACGGTGCAATTAACATTAGCTTGGGGAATAAAGCCTCGCAGCCTTTGCAAAATACAGTTTTAACTTTTAGACCCGCAGTCGTTACTAATAACCCCACAAGTCCTATTGCATGGTTATGTGGTTTTGATGAACCTGTTGTAGGGATGCAAGCTGTGGGTGAAAATAAAACGACAGTACCTAAAGATGTATTACCTTCGGCTTGTTTATAACTAATTTAGGAGGTTAGCCTATGCAACTCACCATCCATCAAATTGATGCATTTACAAGCGAGTTATTCAAAGGCAATTACGCGGCTGTGATCCCGCTTGAGTCGTGGCTTAGTGATGAGTTAATGCTTAATATTGGCGCTGAAAATAATGTTTCTGAAACTGCGTTTACGTGCCCTTTGGCAGATGGCAGTTTTGCAATACGGTGGTTTTCGCCATTAATGGAAATAGATTTTTGCGGCCACGCTACGCTCGCTGCTGCGTATGTTTTATGCGAGCAGCACAACCTTAGCCAAGTGCGCTTTAACGCCGCGGCTGTAGGGGAGCTTATTGTTAATAAAAATAGCGATGGCAGTTTTGCTATGACCTTTCCTAAACAAGCGCCAGATGAAGTGCAAACTATACCCGATGCGTTGTTGAAAGGGTTGTCTATACAACCTATTAAGGTGCTTAAAAACCGCCAAGCATATTTTGCTATATACGAAAATGCTCAACAAATTCATGATTTAACCACTGAGTCTGATTTGTTAAAAACCTTATATCCACTTGATGTGGTCGCCACAGCGAGTTCTGCTGAGTACGATATTGTGTCTCGTTATTTTTGGCCAGCAAGTGGTGGCGAAGAAGACTTTGTTACGGGCTCTATTCACACCGGCCTTGCCCCTTACTGGGCGCAGCAATTAGGTAAAAATAAATTAAACGCGTATCAGGCTTCAAGCCGAGGTGGTTTTATACAATGTGAAGTAGGCGAAAATACAGTGACCTTAACCGGTAACGCTGTGCGGTATTTAAAAGGCACAATTTATTTATAAATAAACAGGCCACGTATTACGTGGCCTGTTTGATTTAGTTAATTAAGCTTCTAACGCTTTAGCAATTAAGTGATCAATATACTTTTTATGCGCTTTAGTTGCTGTATCGGCTCCCCACCCTACGCTTGTATCAGCTATTTGTGTTAACTGATAGAGCGCGGCAGTTTTTGCCAAATTGTCGTGTTTACTGGCTTTGCCTAGGCCCGCAATAGCAATAAGCTGATTTACATACTCTATTTGTAGATTGCGGCTAACAGACGTGCTCTCTTTGCTATCAACAAAAATACTGGCAGTTAGGTCGTCCATAAATTGCGTTAGGCTATATTCGTTACCGTACAGCGCGGTGTCTGAAATACGCAGCATAACAGCAGGATGCAGCAATTGCGCAAGTACTGTTTTTTGCATGCCTAAAATCATTTTGTGTGCTTTAGGGTCTTCATTTTTACCATAATGGCTAAAGCCGCGACGTTGTTGCTGTAAATAGTTATACAGTGGTTGCATGCTAGTGAGTACACCTGGCGCAAATACATATTTAGCAAGTATGTTCATTGCTTGTGTTTGGCGCTCAAGCGGTACTGGGGTAAAGGGTTTATCAGCATGCTGGTCGCCCACAACTGCACGTTCAACATATACGCCACCTATTTGGCGAGAAACAATGCCCGCTTGCGAGCGGTATTGGCCAAATAAACTATTAGCTGAGGTAACCAGTTGTTGGTAAGACTCACCTTTTACTGTGGCTTTTTCTTTTAGCTCAGTAAATAACTTATTAATTAGCGCCATACGGTCGGCGCCATAGGCTGCAGGGTTTGATGAAAGGTCGCCTATCATTACGCGTGGGTCTATATGGCGACCCGGTGCGCGCATGTCGTCGGCATCGTTACCAAAGGCAAGCGCATGCTCGCTAGAGCGCGCTAATATTGTATTTAGGCGTGCGCGCTCTGCGGCTTCATCTTCAAGGGCTGTGCTGTAGCCATAGTTTATAGCCCAGTCGTCATAAGGGCCTGGCTTGGTTTGAAAAATATCGCCTTGCTGCACACCAATGGGGGCTATGTTGGCCGGCGCATAATCCATCACTGAGCCTGTAACTATGCCTTGGGTTTTGGTTTTATCATGAATCTCTTTTTCATCCCACAAAATAGACGATTTCATATTGTGGTTTAAGCCTAGTGTATGGCCTACTTCATGAAGAATTAACTGAGTTAAACCTTGGCGAATCATTTCATTGTCATCAATGGAGGCACCTGTTGCTAAGCCTTTAGCAAGTAATAGGTTTTGTTGAATTTCATGGCCTAGTGAGCAATTTAAATCGCCACTTGTGTGCAGGTTTTCGCCGTGGCTCATTGTGCCTTGTGTGTAAAGCGTGTCGTAAATCCAGCGGTTTTTCATAAACACAAACTCAAGCATAATGTCTGAGCCAAGTATTTCACCGGTTAGCGGGTTGGCAAGAGCTGGCCCGTAGCCACCAAATGGCGGTTTAGGTGATGATGTCCAACGTAATACGTTGTAGTTAATATCACCAGCATCCCAGGTTGCGTCATCGGGTTGTACTTTAACTTCTAGTGCGTTTTTAAAACCGGCTTTTTCAAAAGCGCTATTCCAGGTAAGTACGGCATCGCGTATTGTGTCGCGCCACTCTACTGGGGTGGTATTTTCTATCCACCAGGTAATTGGCTTTACTGGCTCAGAAAGCTCAGCACTAGGGTTTTTCTTTTGTAGGTCCCAGCGTTTAATAACATCTTCATATGGTGCCCAATCGGTCGAGGTCATTAGATCAAATTGATTGGTAAAATAGCCTATGCGCGCGTCATCTTTACGTGGTTTATAGTCGTTTTTTGGTAATGCAACAAAAGAGTGCTGCACCTTTACAGAGACATTGCGCGGGTCGCTTACTGCGCTTGTACCACGCACGGTGGGGCTGGCATTACTAAATACGTAATCTACAACCACATCTAAGTTATTTGGGTAAGGACGCTGCTTAACAATACGCGACTTTTTACTGTTTAATTTACCTACTTTAAAGCGTTTTTTAGCTTTTTTATCGGCTGGGTTTGGCGTTGGCGATACCTTGTGTAGCGCCTCACTTAAAAATAGCTTGTTGACCTTAAAGGCTATTTTTCCTTGCTCTTCTTTTTCTATTTTAATGCTGGCTAAAACGGCTTCGCTAATATTGGCATTGCTTGCTTTGGCAATGGCACTGTTTTGATCAAATTTATAGCGAGGGGTTTTGCTAACTATATCTATGCGGTCAAAGTATTTTCTAAACTCAATAAGCTTGGTTTCTCTATAGGCACCGCGATAATGCCCAGCATCAGTGACACCGTCCACTGTATGAGCAAAGTATACAAAAGGGGTGTTAAGCTGCGATTCGGTGAGCACCATTAAGTGCTCACCGGTTTTTGGGTCTTGGTATAAATTAAAAATACCTGAAAATTCGGTTTGTCCTTCGACCATTTCGCTTAGGGTTTGTGGTTTTTTGTCTTCTTTTTTATCGCTAGCCAATGCGTGGCCGCTAAGCGCTACACCAAGTGTTAGCGCAAGGGTTGTTAATTTCATTGTAATAATCTTTTTCGCTGTTATTTATTTAGTGTGACTGTACGTAAATTAAAATTTGTTCGCACATCTTCTCGATGAAATAATAGCCTAAAGCTGTAATTTGTTGATTTTAAATAGTAAAAGTTTGTAACAAAATATAATAAATGCGATGAATAGCAGGTGTTTGTTAACGGGTACACAGCTATATTTAGTTCTCAATTTGATTTGTAACAGTTGCTTACAAATGTCAGGTTAATGTTTTATTGCGCTCTGTTATTATAGTGTTAGTAGAAATATGAGGTAATTAGGATATGCAATCAAATTCACTGAGATGGGTGTTCCCATTTGTAGCATTAGCCATTGGTGTAGTGGGCTTTATGGGAATAAACGCTATTGCACAAGAAGATCAAAGTAAAACAGCAGTAGATACACGCCCCACCGTGCAAGTTGAGCCTGTAGAAGCTAATAATCATCAAGTAATAATAAACAGCTATGGCGAAATAAAACCATTAGAAAATACGCAGTTGGCGGCGCAGGTGTCGGGCGAAGTAATTAGCTGGCACCCTAACTTTGTAGCGGGTGGCGTGGTTTCTCGTGGCGATACACTTATTAGCATTGAAAAAGACAACTACGAAGCAGCCGTATTGGTAGCCGAAGCCGATTTAGCGCGTGCCAAAGCGGCCTTAATTGAAGAGCAAGCGCAGGCAAAAGTAGCCGAAGACGAAGCAAAGCGTTTTCCGAGTAAGGCACGTACCGACTTGTTTTTACGTAAACCGCAGGTGCTAAGCGCCCAAGCAGCGGTTAAATCGGCGCAAGCCGCATTAAAAAGAGCGCAACGCGATTTAGAAAACTGCGATATAAAAGCACCTTACGATGCGCTTGTTATAAGTCGTAATGTGGGGGTAGGCCAGTTTGTGGCTATGGGCGCACAAGTGGCCGATTTAAATAATATAGAAACAGCAGAGGTTATTATTCCTATTGCTGGTTTTGATAGCGTATTTTTACCGGAGCGAATTAAGGGCATTAAGGCCACTATTATTCAAAAAGGCTTAAACAGTTTTACACGTGAAGGCGTGATTGACCGCGACCTAGGTATTGTAGATAACGCGACGCGCATGAGCAGCTTAGTGGTACGTATTGAAGACCCATACGGCTTAAAAACACAGCAACCGGCTATTAAATTTGGCAGCTACGTGCAGGTTAATTTTGCAGGCGCCATGCTTAATAATATTTACCGTTTGCCGCAATCATTAGTTAATAACCAAACGGTGTGGATAGTTAACGAAAACCAAGAACTTGAACCGCGCAAAGTAACCGTAGTAAGAGAAGAAGGCGAGTACTTTTATATTAGCAGCGGACTTAACGCCGATGATAAATTGGTTACCACGTTACCTGAGTACCCACAAAAAGGCATGCAGGTTAAAGTGGCTGGCATGGGCGAGCCAAGTAACGCTAATACAAACACCGAAAGTAGCGCTGATGCGCAACAGTTGTAAGGTGTAAATTAATGAGCGAATCAATTGAAAAAAAACAAACAGGGTTAATAGCTTATTTTGCTAAAAACTCTGTTGCAGCCAACCTAATGATGGTTTTTATTATCATCATGGGGATTATTAGCTACTTAACCATTCAGCGCCAAATGTTTCCTAATGTAGAAATTAACTACATTAATGTTGAGGCAAATTACCCCGGTGCCTCACCACAAGAAATTGAAGAAAGCATTCTTATAAAAATTGAAGAATCACTAAAGGATGTGACCGAAATTAAAAAGGGCGTGTACCGCGCCTTTAGAAATGGCGGTAGAGCAAGCCTTGAAATTAACACCGATGCAGAGCTTACCGATGTACTTGATAAGGTAAAGCTGCGTGTTGATGGTATTGCAACCTTTCCTGCGGGTATGGAACCGGTCACCATAAGTCAGATTGAGTTTAGGCAAGATGTTATAGGGATGACCTTAGTTGCCGATTTGCCGCTGACAGAACTCAAACCAATTGCCAATCAAATTGAAGATGAGCTATTACAGCTATCAAACGTGTCGTTGGTAGAAAACGATGTGCCGCTTGATGAAATTGCCATTGAAATCGACCCAGACACTTTGCGCCAATACAACTTAACCCTAAGCGATGTAATGACCGCTGTGCGTAATTACTCTGCTAATTTTTCGGCGGGGCAACTAACAACAGATGCGGGGATTATTTCTGTTAGGGTTGAAAACCAGTATTACTCTGGCGATGAGTTTAGACAAATTCCGGTAAAAATAGGCGAATACGGCGCTAAGGTATTGCTTCAAGACATTGCTGTTATTAAAGACCAATTTACCGAAGGCGAGCGCTACTTTAAATTTAATGGCGAAAACGCAGTGTATATGTCGGTAAAGGCAACGCAAGATCAAAACATGATCCCCGTTGCCGATTCGGTTAAAGCATTTATTGAACAAAAAAATACCCAGCTGCCACCGGGCGTTAGGTTAGAGCCATTAATGGACATGACGTACTACCTAAATGCGCGCCTTGATATGATGAAAGCTAACTTGTTTCAAGGAGCAATATTAGTCGCTATTATGCTTTCGTTATTCTTGCGCTTTAAATTAGCGCTTTGGGTAATGATTGGCTTACCAGTGTGCTTTTTAGGCGCCATGATGCTAATGCCTTTATTTGGTATAAGCATTAATATTATTTCGTTGTTTGCTTTTATTATGGTGCTCGGGATTGTGGTAGATGACGCCATAGTAATAGGTGAGGCCGCCTATACTGAGGTTGAAAAAAGCGGAGGCGGAGTTGAAAACGTCGTCCGTGGTGCTAACCGTGTAGCAACCCCTGCTACATTTGGTGTACTAACAACCATTGCAGTGTTTGCCCCGTTTACACTTTCAAGCGGGCCAGAAAGCGCCTTCTTTTACGGTATTGCCGTAGTAGTCATGCTGTGTTTAGTATTTAGCTTAGTTGAATCAAAACTTATTTTACCGGCGCACATTGCCCACACGCACTTTTCACCTATTAAAAAAGGGGGCTGGCGCGATAGGTTTAATACCCGCTTTTTTGGCTTTGTAAATGGCCCTTATAAGCGTTTTATATCGCGTTGTGTAGATTGGCGTTGGACAGTATTGTTTGGCTTTATTGCTATGTTTTTTATAAGCATTGCGCTGATCACATCAAATAAAGTACGCACTGTACCCACTCCAAAAGTGCCGCATGATTTTCCGCAAATTCATATAGAAATGAATGACAATGTGTCTGATTTACAAACTATTGCAGCTATTCGTGAAGTAGAAGCCATGGTGTTAAGAGTTGATGAAGAAACAGAGCGTGAATTTGGCCAAAAAATAATTCGTGATGTACTGGTATTTAACCAAGGCAGAACAGAGTCTCAGTTACTTGCGCCGTTGGTTGATGAAGACTTACGCCCTTATAACGCGTTTGAACTTTCGCGCCGCTGGCGAGAAGCTATGCCAACCATTGCCGGTATTAAATCACTCACTATTGAAGATGATGTTGGCGGCGGTGGCGGCACTGGCGAAGGCGAATTTGGTTATTTACTGTTTGGCTCTGATATAGAAACGCTTAATGCGGCAGGCCGTCGTTTTATTCAGCTATTGCAGCAACAAAAAGGCTTGTTTGATATAAGCTCAACCATTGACCCTGCTAGCAAAGAAGTGCAAATGAGCTTAAAACCTGTAGCTTACGATTTAGGACTCGACCTTGCTAACATTGCAAACCAAGTAGGCGCTAGTTTTTATGGTGGTGAAGCACAGCGTGTAATACGTAACGGCGAAGAAGTAAGAGTAATGGTACGTTACCCTAAACTGACTCGCGAAGCGTTTTCATCGCTAAAACACACAGTAGTTACTACACCGCAGGGGCGTGAAGTACTTTTAGGCGATGTGGTTGAATTAACCGAAACGCCGGGTATAAGCTATATTCGCCGTGAGGGCGGTTATCGTACTGTTTATGTGTACGGCAGCATTGATGAAGAAGTTATAGAGCCAGGCGAAGTAGTTTCGCAAGTAAAAGAAAACTTACTGCCGCAACTTAAAGAAGAATACCCAAGTGTAAAATCAGAGCTAGGTGGCGCAATAGAAGAGCAACAAGCGCAAGCTAATGAGCAGCTGCTGTTTTTTGTAGGCGGCATGATTTTAGTTTATATATTGCTTGCTGTACCACTTAAAAGTTATGCCCAGCCGCTTATTGTTATGTCGGTTATTCCGTTTAGTTTAACGGGGGCTATTTGGGGACACTTTTGGTTTGATTTAGACATTAGCTTAATGTCGGGCTTTGGTTTAATAGCCGCGGCTGGCGTTGTAATAAACGACTCGCTGGTAATGACCGACTACGTAAACCAAGTACGCCGAGAGGGTGTAAGCGTTAAAAACGCGGTAATAGAAGCCGGTTGTGCACGCTTTAGGGCAATATTATTAACCTCTATTACAACCTTTGCAGGGGTTCTGCCCATAATGTTTGAAACCAGCTTACAAGCTAAGTTTGTAATCCCTATGGCAGTAGCGCTAGGCTTTGCGGTAATGTTTGCAACACTAATCACCCTTATATTGGTGCCGTGCTTGTACATTATTTTAGGCGATATTGGCGGCGTGTTTAAAATGGCTTTTCGAAAAGTATTTAGGCGAAAAGCCCCTATAAACCAAACCTCTTAAACTATTAAAAGCCAACTTTAACAAGTTGGCTTTTTAGTTATTTAGGGTTACATAAAAATCTCGGTTACATTCTTTTGTTTGAATAAGCTTTGCGCACGTTTTATAATCACTTTTTTCTGTTGGCAAATTAGTCGAAAGGCTAAGACGCAAAGTTTCCGGTCTAAGGTGTAACCTACGATAGCAGGGCTGCTGCATAATTTTTATACGGTATTGCTTGCCCTCAGTGTCGTTTTTGTGTATCCATATGATATGGATAAAATTTTGTGACTCTTAAGGTGTTACTGTGTTTATGCATACGTCGTTGGCCTGTGGAAAATGGTCAACTATAGGTTGTTTAAACCATCATACTCAATTGTTCATTGGGGATGTGGTTAGTGTAACCTTTTCAGACATGCAAGGAGTGCTTGTTGATTTATCGTTTGATTATAAAATTACCTCTTTAGAACAAGGTGAGCCTCATGCTTGGCCACGCTTAGTTGCTGAGTATATAAACGTGCATGTGCCCCTGGTAAGTGCAGGTAGAATGACCAAGCAAGGGTTGGTTGTTGGCTATAGAGATAACGAAATATTTGCCCTAGAAAGTAGCGGTATTAATAAGGCAAAGGTTGATTTTCATTGCATTGCAAAGTGCGATACCCCCGCTAAGTGCACCAACCAAGCATATGATTTTGTATACCCTAATGGGGGCGAGCAATACAACGCGGGTACTCGCGTACTGCAGCCTAAAACAGGTTATATATACCAATGTAAGGCATGGCCATTTAGCCAATTTTGCAGAACCAATAATGATAAAGACCCAAGCTTTGAACCTGGTATCGGAAAAAGCTGGGCAATGGCCTGGATTAAGCTCTCTTAACGCTTTTAAAATAAAAACCATCTTCCCATGGGTGTAATGACAAGAATAAAATTGCAGTAATTTTAAAATTTGGACTTATACCTCAAGCCCACTCTCTATGAGTGGGCTTTTTTATTTTTATGATAAACTGCCTGCATTGTTATTTTTTATACGGTTTTGTTGTGTCTTTAAGTGAATTTTCTTCTCAATCATTAGCTCGTTTTCCAGTTACTAAAAAGCAACCTCATCAATTAACTATGCACAATAAAACGCGCACCGATAACTACTACTGGATGCGCGATGATGAGCGCGAAAACCCAGAAATACTCGCCCATTTAGCAGCCGAAAATACATACTGCGATGAGCAACTAGCCGCAATAAAACCACTTCAAAACAGTATTTTTGAAGAACTTAAAGGGCGCATCGTAAAAGATGACAACACGGTGCCGGTTAAAGATGGCAAGTACTGGTATCACTCAGAGGTACGTGGTGACGATGAGTATTCGCGCCATTACAGAAGCACAAGTATTAACACCGATAACAAGCAGTTACTACTTGATGTAAATGCTTTAGCTCAAAACCATGAATTTTACGAACTAGGTGAAGTCGCGCTAAGCCCATGCGAGCAATTAATGGCATACAGCGAAGATACCGAAGGGCGCAGAATTTACAGCGTACATTTTAAAAACCTGCAAACAGGTGAAATGCTCAGCGATGTTTTAGAAAACACTGAAGGGCAAATTGTTTGGGCTAACGACAATAAAACCGTATTTTACGTTAAAAAAGACTTACAAACGTTACTGGGTTTTCAGGTGTTTAGGCATGAACTAGGCACAGCGCAAAGCCAAGATATTATGGTGTATGAAGAGCACGATAAAAGCTTTTTTATGGGCTTGGGTAAAAGCCGTGACGAGAGCCTTATTATTATAGATTTGGCCACCACCGAAACAAACGATACCTGGGTGCTTGATGCCAATAACCCGCAAGGTGAATTTAACGCATTACTACCGCGCGAAGAAGGGCATGAGTTTGATATAGATAAACACGACGATACTTATTACATAGTAACCAACTGGCAAGCTAAAAATTTCAGACTGATGACGGCAACAAGCGAAACGATTGCAGATAAAACGCAGTGGCAAGAGCACACCGCGCACCGTGAGCATGTGTTGCTTGAAGGCGTAGAGATATTTGACGACTTTTTAGTATTAACTGAGCGCGAGCAAGGTCAAGCTCGCTTTGTTGTTATTAACCAAGCTCAAGAGCGCATGGCGCTTGAATTTAGCGACCCATGCTACTATGCCGCTGTGGCGATGAACCCCGAGCCACAGGCGCGTTCGGTACGTATTTATTATTCAAGTCTAACCACGCCTGGAACGTTGTACGATGTTGATTTAGCCACGGGCAAAAAAACATTGTTAAAACAGCAGCAAGTACTGGGCGGGTTTGATAGTGCACTTTATGCCTCTGAGCGCTTATTCGTGACAGCACGCGATGGCGTGCAAGTACCTGTTTCGTTAGTTTATAGAAAAGACACCTTTACCAAAGATGGCACTAACCCACTGTTTCAATATGGCTATGGTGCATATGGTTACACGATAGATCCGAGCTTTTCGAGTACCTCATTGAGTTTGCTAGACCGCGGTTTTGTGTATGCGATTGCACATGTAAGAGGCTCCGAAATGCTAGGACGCCATTGGTACGAGCAAGGTAAAAAAGAGCATAAACAAAATAGCTTTAGCGACTTTATTGATATTACAAAGGCTCTTGTAGAGCAAGGCTACGGTGATAAAAACAAAGTATTTGCCTCTGGCGGCAGTGCAGGTGGTTTGTTGATGGGCGCTGTATTAAACCAAGCGCCAGAGCTTTACTTAGGTGTAGGGTGTCATGTGCCATTTTTAGATGTGTTAACCACCATGCTAGATGAAAGTATTCCACTTACCACTAACGAGTATGATGAATGGGGCAACCCAAACGATGAACACTTTTATGATGTAATAGCCGCGTACTCACCGTACGATAATATTAGCGCCCAAGACTACCCGCATATTTTAGTCACCACAGGCCTGCACGACTCTCAAGTACAATATTGGGAGCCTATGAAGTGGGTAGCAAAAATGCGAGAACTCAAAACCGATAACAATATACTGGTATTTAAAACCGATATGGATGCTGGGCATGGCGGCGCATCTGGGCGTTTTAAAAGCCTTGAAGAAAAAGCCCTCGAAATGGCCTTTTTTATCGCGCTTATAAATTAACTGCAAAATACGCAAAATGTATTAAGCTTTAATGAAGCACTGATATATAAAAGGTTATTTATGTTTGGAGCACATGGAGAGTTTTATATTTGCTCTCAGCCACCCACCATGTATTTAAAGCTAATGGGTAGTTTTAATAATGAAGGAATTACTTTACTAACGAATGGCGTGGTGAACGAACTAAGTATGCACCCCAAAGGCGCGGTAAAGTGTGTTGTGGTTAATTTAGAAGAATTTGAGTTAATAACTGTAGATAGCATGGACTCGTTAGAGGCGTACTTTGCCAGCGTAAAAGAGCGTGGCTACGAACGCGTAGATTACTTATATGCAAACATTATTGCTAAAAATATGTTCGAGAAGGTCTGGAGCAACAGCGATATTGAAGTTAACTTTTATAAAGACTCAGAAAGCTACCTACATCATCACCCAGACGATGAATACATTAAAACCTACTGGTAAATAGAATTACAAGCCCCTATGCTACGGGGCTTATAATGCTTTCTAAGCAGTTTTTGTACCTTCTTGATAAATTTAACGAGATATTGTTTTTAAGCTTCACTTTATAGTCGCCGCTGTCTGTTGGCATAAGCTCTTTTATGGCATGTTTTCTAACTAGCGTGGAGCGGTGAATACGTATAAAACCTTCAGGCTCTAGCTGTTGCTCAATGTTTTTCATGGTTTCACGGTGTAAAACGGGGGCGCTGTTACCATTAAAGTGTAGCTCTACATAATTACCCGCACCGTTTATCCATACAATATCGTTAATATCTATTAAACGTACCTTTCCTACATCTTTAACAACAATATGTGCAGCAATGGGTTGCTCGTTTTCAGATGCGGCTTTAAACAAGCGCTCGGCTTGTGTGGCTAATGGGCATAAATGAATAAGCTTATCGAAGCATTTTTCAAGCCTTGAAGCGGTTGCATCGACGGTTAAAAAATCGACTGCGCCGACTTCAAACGCAAAATTAGCAAATTCAGCCGACCTAGCAATCACCACCACTTTCATTGTTTTAGCCAATTCAGTTAGGTGCACTATTTGAGTAGGATCATTTAAATTAGATAATTCGTAAAAAAGCACATTAAAACGAGAGGTATCTATTTGATCTAAACGCTGCTCGGGCAGTTGCATTTGCGAATCAAAGTGACGGTGAGCTTGCACCTGCTGAGTTAAGAATGTTGCAAATTTGCTCGTGCTAACTCTAATTAGTGCATGAAAGTAAGTAATCATAAAAAAATCCATCTCTAGAGTGTGTAGTTATAAAGACCGTGTATTTAATAAAAAATGTTAAAAAAATTTAATCTAATTTATAACAATCTGGGATAAGTACCTTCATCCCATATATCCTGCTGTTTGTACCTGACTAAATGCCTATTAAATAATGCGCATAGTGTCTTAAAATTATTCCACTTAATGTTGAAATGTTTGTAACCAACCAGTTACAAAAATAACATTTCAGGGACATTATAGTATGAAAAAAATAAATAACTTAGATAGTCGTACATTTAAAAAATCTTCATTGTCTTTAGCACTTAGTGCGACAGTGCTTGCTGGCTTTTCTTTTCAAGGTATAGCCGCAGAAGAAGACGAACTAGAAAAAATAGAACGCGTGCAAGTAACGGGTTCTCGTATTCGTTCAGCCGAGGCGATGTCGTCTGCACCTATACAGGTTGTAAGTGGCGAGGCAATTGATGCATCGGGTTCTTTAAACATCCAAAACCTACTGCTAGAAAACCCAGCATTTGGCTCTCCAGCTATTAGCCGTACTAACTCTAACTTTTCAACGGCAAGCGCGGGTGTAGCTACTGTTGATTTGCGTAACTTAGGTTCAAACCGTACTTTAGTACTTGTGAATGGGCGCCGTTATGTATCGGGTGTACCTGGTAGCTCGGCAGTTGATTTAAATACCATTCCTAGCCAATTTATTGAGCGCGTGGAAATTATGACCGGTGGCGCATCATCAGTATATGGCTCTGATGCGGTTGCAGGTGTAGTTAACTTTGTACTAAAAGATGACTTTGAAGGCGTAGAGTTTGAAGGCCAATACGGCGAATCAAGCGAAGGCGATGATGAATCGCGCCAGTTTTCTTTTACCTCGGGTTTAACTACGGGTGATGGCAAAGGTCAAGCCATGTTCCACTTAGGCTACTCAGACCAAGGTGCTGTGTTTTCGCGCGATCGTGAGCGCTCTGCAGTAGACCAATTTTCAGGTATTTATTTTGAAGACGATCCGGCGGCAAATCCGGGCTCTATTTTTGAAGCCGTTAACCCGTTTTTCTCATCATTTCCGCCACAAGGGCGTTTTGATGCAGGCGATACACGCTTTACTTACGATCCAAACAACAACTTACAAGACTCGTTTAGCACCAATGGCGGTGACGGTATAGATGCCAACGGCTTTAACCGAAGCGGTGTACGTACCATTGCTATACCAACAGAGCGCTACTTATTCGCCTCAAATGGTAGTTACGAGTTAACAGATAAACACAGCTTCTTTTTTGAAGGGACGTACGCATCTAGTACCACTATTTCAGAGTTAGAGCCTTTTCCGTTTGCCTCAGATGACATTTATGCCAATGGCCGCGTGCCAATTGAGTTTGACGTAAATGGCGAAATGCTCAGAAATGCCTTTGTGCCAGATGATATTTACAATGCAGCAACAGACACCGACGGTGATGGTGCTAGAGATATCTTTTTTGCAAAACGTTTAAGTGACGTAGGTAACCGTGGTGCCCGTGCAGAGCGTGATACATTCCGCTTAGCTGTGGGCTTTCAGGGTGAGATTAACGACAGCTGGTTTTACGATACCTACTATGTGTACGGTAAAACGAAAGAGTCGCAAGTATCAGGTGGCTTAGTAAATGTACAAAGCTTTCGCCAAGGTTTAGAGGCGGTAATTGATAGCCAAGATTTAGATGCGGATGGCATTACCGATGAAGCGATTTGTATTGATGCAACAGCGCGTGGCTTTAATTGTGCGCCAGTAAACATTTACGGATTTAATTCACTATCGCAAGGTGCAATTGATTTTGTAAGTGCGCCAAGTACGCTTTCTACGTCGGTAGAGCAAGAAATTATTGGCGGTAATGTCTCAGGTGATTTATTTGAGCTGCCTGCGGGTATGGTAGGTATTGCGGCTGGTTTTGAATACCGCGAAGAGTTTTCTCGCAGTGAATTTGATGCCCTACAGCAAGCAGGCTTAAATGCCGGTAATGCAATTCCTGCAACCGAAGGTTCTTTTGATGTAACTGAATACTATGTTGAGGCTAACATTCCAGTGCTGGATGCGGTAACAATGAACGCCGCAGTCCGTTTATCTGACTACTCAACAGTAGGTAATACAGAAAGCTGGAACGTAGGTGTTGATTGGGAAGTGATGGATAGCTTACGCCTTCGTGCTACTCGTGCTCGTTCTACACGTGCGCCTAATATTGATGAGTTATTTTCACCGCCTTCGCAAACATTCCCAAGTGGTTTAAACGATCCATGTATAGGTGTTACAAACAGTGGCGGTGGCGCTGTAGGTGATGCGTGTCGTGCCGATGCGGGTGTTGCAAATAATATTGCATCAAACGGTGAGTTTACCCTTAACCAGTCTGATTTACAGGGTATTAGTGGTTTTAACCGTGGTAACCCAGACTTAAAAGAAGAAGTGGGCGACTCTGTGACTGTGGGTGTGGTATTTACCCCAGAGGAGCTAATTTCGGGCCTTGACGTTACCCTTGATTACTTTGATATAGAAATCACAGATGCGATTGTATCTACACCGCGCCAATTTATTTTAGACCAATGTTATGGCGGTGGTGACGATAGCTTCTGTAGCTTTATAACTCGTCGTAGCGGCCCTTCTGGTAATAATAGCGCAGGTTCACTTGAGTTTATTGACAGTGGTGTATCAAATAGTGGTGGTTTAGGAACTGAAGGTGTTGATTTAACACTAACTTACTCTGCCGATATTGGCCCAGGCGCATTTAGAACTCGCCTTGCATACACTTACTTGATTGACGGTTACACTATTCCGTTACCGGGTGCGGATAAAGATGAGTTTGCTGGTGAAATTGGCGCATCTGAACACAAAGCTAACTGGAACTTAGGCTATAAGCTTGATGACTTTGATTTTAACTGGAGCATGACCTACATAGGGGCTGCTGACTTTGATGATCAATTCTTAAGTGGCTTTGGTATACCTGCTGGCGGCGTGGGTATTGGCTCAGTAATCTACCACGATGTACAAGCAAGCTATCATATAAGTGACGCGGTAGAGCTATACGCCGGCGCTAACAATTTATTTGATAAAGAGCCTCCGCGTATACTTTCAGGTGTAAGTGGCTCAAGCACAGGTACTGAAACCGACGCAGGTACGTATGACCCAATCGGGCAAACCTTCTATATTGGTTTTAGAAGTAAATTTTAAGCAGTTAATACTGCACAATTGTAGTTTTTCCAGCTTCACTTAATTAAGGAGCTGGTATTAACAAAAGCCCCAGCCGTTGCTGGGGCTTTTTAATGCAAGCGCGAAAAGGGTGGGCTAGTTTGCTTTAAAATTATTTATGCTCCGCTTAAACCAAAAACAACGCCACTGGTAACAGTGGCGTTGTTTAGTCGATAGGGGGCGCTAATATAGTATCCGAATCGCAAAGAAATTTACGATTCTCCCTATTTGTAGCCCTCCCCTTTTGAGGGCTTATTTTTTAGCTTAGTCTAAGTACGCTTTTAACATCCATACTAGTTTTTCTTGCTCTGAAATATAATCACCCATTAATGACGCTGTACCTTCATCATCTGCATCGCCTGCTTGAGTAAGTACTTCACGTTGCATTTTAATTAGTGTGCTGTAGCCAGCTAATAGGTTTTCTACGGCTGCGGTACCATCGCTAATGTTTTTAGCTTCTTTAATTTCACTTACTTCTAAGTAATCAGAAAACGCATGTAGTGGCGCGCCATCTAACGTTAAAATACGTTCAGCAATTTCATCTACTTTTTCAAGTAGTAAATTATAAATCTCTTCAAATTTAATGTGTAATTCAAAAAAGTTACGGCCTTTAATATTCCAATGAAAACCGCGCGCATTCATGTATTGAATTTGGTAGCTGCTCAATAATGTATTGAGTGACTTAACAATGTCTTCGCTTTTTGCGCTGTTTAAACCAATTGCATTTACCTGTGACATACCTTGCTCCTTGATGAACCGTTTATTTATGAACTGATGATCATTATTGCTCAGTGCTATTAATTAGTAAAATTGTTTAAACCAGTCAATGCAATAGGTTTTAACTATTAATAACGTGCAGCGCAATAAATCACTCATACAATATAGATGGGTTGAATTTATTAAAATTCTACCCCTTAACAATAAAATAAAGACAAAACATGGATAAATTATGATCCAAAACAAGTTTTCTACAAGGTTGAATATTGGCTATTTGATGTATTGATCTAAATCAGTAAATGCTTATGGCTGTAGCGCATAATTCACTCAAGCAAAATAAATATCTTAAATTTATTGGAGAGCGATTATGGATGCAAAAACAGTAAAACAAAATAAAGCAGAGTTAATAGTGGTAGGTATAGCCGTTATAGCATTTGTATTGGGGCTGGTGGCGCATTTAGCAGGCGCAAGTTTTGCCAATGCCGACACGTTTGGCTACATTGCCGCACCCATGCCACTTATTTTGGGGGTGATATTTTTAATCAGTTATAAAATAGCAGAGGCGGGGGAAGACTAGGCTGCTTCGTTAAGGCACTTAATAATGTATTCAAGCACTTGGCGAGAATAAATCATACTGGTATGGCTTAAATGAAACACTTTATGCTCAGCCATGCCTTTAAGCTTGGTTTCGTCTAGTAAAACGGTGCCATCGGACTGACTGCCTTTGACAATTAACGGCATTAACCCAATGGGCAAATCGCCAGCAATACTGTAAAGCTTGGCCTTAAACGGCCAGTTACCATTTTTAGTGAGTAAAAACTCGACGCTGTTTTTTAAAAAGGTTTCAAACCCTTTTTGCTTCATCTTTTGCGCTATGTGGCTGCCTTGATGGGGTGTGCCAAGCGTAATCACTTTAGTGACATGGTGACTCGCTGGCGTGCCTGCCTCTAAGTAGGCGCGGGCAATTAATCCGCCCATAGAGTGACATACTAATGCAGAGGGCTCATCACCAATAAACTCATCAATTTGTTTAAATATGGTGCTTAAGTTAGGGTCGAGCGTATTGTAAGTGAGATTCAGTACTTTAACTCCAGACTGTTCAAGACGAGAGCAGAGCGGGCGCATAACAAAGCCCGACATATAAAGGCCGTGTAATACAATAACGTGGTTTATTTTCATACGCCCTTACCTACAATTTACATTAACTGTTGCGGTTTTATTTCGATATTAGCCGTATCAGAACTGACCCACACTTCACCATCTTGAACGGTAATGGTAAGTTTTATATTGCGGTCGGCTAAATCTGCAAGTGCCTGAGTAGCGGCGTAATCAAGGCTAAAAATACTTAAGTTTTTAAAATCGTACAATTTAGGTTGATGTTTTTGCCACCAAATAGCTTGGTTGTTTTCGCCATAGGTATAAAGCACCACTTTTTTAGCTTTATTGCAGGCTTTTTTAAGACGCTTTTCATCTGGCAGGCCCAGCTCAATCCACAGCTCTATCTCTTCACTGTAGTTTACATGCCAAAGCTCAGGTTCATCGTCGGCACTTAAGCCTTTGGTAAACTCTAAGCCATCACAACTATTTAGCGCATAGGCTAATAAGCGAATCATCAAGCGTTGCTCGGTTTCAGAGGGATGCTGTGCCAACGTTAAATTAAAATCTTGGTACACGTGGCGGTCCATATCGCTTAACGATAATTGCGCTTTAATAATGGTAGATTTAAGAGCCATAATATCTAATCTAAAAAAATTTGCGCCAGTATAGCGCAATTAAATGAATTGCCAGTTAAAATAGCGTCAAATTATATGTTAGGAGTTAAAAATGGCTATCCAGTGGTTCCCTGGGCACATGAATAAAGCCCGTAATGAGATTAAAGAAATAATGCCGCAAATGGATGTGATCATTGAAGTGCTTGATGCACGCATTCCTTACAGTAGTGAAAACCCTATGGTAACTACGCTTCGTGAAGGCAAGCCGGTCATCAAAATTTTAAATAAGGCGGATTTAGCCGACCCTAAAATGACCCAAGCGTGGAAAGACTATTTTGAGCAAGAAAGTGGCGTTAAAGCCATCGCGTTTGGCCATGATAAAGCCGCTGAGGTGCACCGCATTAATGAGCTTTGTAAAAAATTAGTGCCACATAAAGTGGGCGCCGATAAGCAAATTAAAGCCATGATCATGGGTATTCCAAATGTGGGCAAATCAACGTTAATTAACGTATTAGCTGGGCGCATAGTTGCAAAAACGGGTAACGAGCCTGCGGTAACAAAAGCGCAGCAACGTATTAAGCTTGAAGACGGCATTATGCTTTACGACACGCCAGGTATGCTGTGGCCTAAAGTAGAAAACGAGAACTCGGGTTATCGTTTAGGTGCCACCGGTGCAATACGTGATACAGCGCTTGAATACGAAGATGTGGCAAGTTATACCGCAGAGTATTTATTAAAAGCCTACCCAGAGCTTTTAAAAGCACGCTATAAAATAGATGAATTGCCAGAAAGTGACTGGGAGTTTGTAGAAATGGCCGGTAAAAAGCGTGGTTGTATTCGTGGCGGTAACCAAATAGACACCTATAAAATGTCTGAAATACTGATTAACGAATTACGTGATGGGATTATCGGCCGTATTACCATGGAAACCCCAGCCATGCGTGAAGAAGAAGAAATTATGGTAGCTGGCTTACGCGCCGCTGCAGAGGCCAAAAAAGCCGCTAAAGAAGAAGAGAAAAAACAGCGCCGTGCACGTGCACGTAAAAACCGCCGTTAATATGTGAGTTTATGTGAGTATATTACTTACTAAATTACAGACATAAAAAAAGCCCGTAAGGGCTTTTTTAGTTTCATATCTACCGTCACCGATATGAGCAATGTAGCAAGTAAAATAGTAGGGCGGTTACTTATCATCAACATCAAGGGGCGTTGCGGTTCATAACAAGTAACCATAGCTGTTTACGTGCGCCACACGTTGTTTCAGGGTCGAGAAACAAATTAGTTCATTCCGTCACAAGTGGGTATGCATTCCCGTCTTGTTGATATTGATTATCAGTTAGATCTAATAAACTGTCAACACCTAAATGCAAATAATTCTTATTTTATTAAGTGCGTTTTTTAGTCATCGCATAGGTGTACTTCACTACCCTTCTTATTAATTTTTGTTTATGTCTATTTTGTTCATGGTTTTTATGAACAAAATGTACTTTACCGTCATCAATGCACCTTTCCCTCAAAATATTTCGTTAATTTCACGTTAACAATAAGCTGCGCTTTAGATAGCAGTTTGTCGTCGCTTATCTACCTGACAATAAAGATACAAACACAGCGTGGAGAAAATAATGAAAGCAAGTAACACACAGCTCGCTTTAGCAATTACAGCAGCGTTGGCTAGCACATCAGCTTTAGCCGATAACGATACTCAAAAACTACAAGCACAATTAGATGCATTGCAAAAAGAAGTTAACTCTTTAAAAACATCAAGTGGCTTTAATTTGGAGTTTGGAGGACGAGTACAGCTTGATTACAACTATTTTGAAGGTGCCTATAACGCAGGCAATGATGGCTCAGGTGGAAGCGACTTCTTCCCTCGTCGTATTCGTACCTACGTAGAGAGCGAGCATGGAAACTGGGATCACAAATTACTTTTAGAATTTGGCGAAGGGGATGCCGAAATTGTACTTGCCCGCGTGCGTTACGCCTTTGAAAACGGTCTTAAAATTAAAGCGGGTAAAATCCGTGAAGACATGTCGCTAAACGCACTTACTAGCTCAAAGCACATTAATACTATTGAGCGTAGTACGCTTGCTAATACTTTCTCGCCTTTTTTCCGTTGGGGCGTATCTGCTTATCAATACTTTAAAGACTCAGGCTTTCGATATGCCGTTGGGGTTTATAAAAATGATGCCTTTGGTGCAACGGGTAACGATGAAAACGACCGTCTAACGCTTGCTATTACAGGGCGTGCTACGTGGTCAAGTGCAGCACCTGGTGACGTGATTCATTTAGGTGCATGGCATTCATACCGTGATATGGGTGGCAATGAACTAGGCGAGCGTTTTGCGCGTGGTGAAGTGCGCGAAACTAATGTACGCCTTGTTAATTATGCTACAGGCGGCACAGCGGTAGCACTGGATAGCTTATTGCAGTCTGGGCTTGAATTTGCTTTTCAGGCTGACTCTTTAACATTAGAGGCAGAATACGCAAGCCGTGCTTTAGATGCGCTCAATAGCAGCGATGATCTAGATGGCGAGCGCTTTGACGGCTTTCATATCTCAGCAAGTTACTTTTTAGGGGTTGAGCAACGACAGTATAAAGCTGGCTCTGCACTATTTGTACAACCTAAAAATATTAAAAATGCATGGGAGTTAGTTGCTCGAGTTTCGCAAATGGATGCAACGAGTAAAAACCAAGGTAGCGAAGTAACTACCTACACACTTGGTACAAGCTATTACGTTAGTAGTGACATTAAATTTATGGGCAATCTTATCTATAGCGATGTAGATGGCCCAGGTACCGCTGCGCTTGTAGGTGATGAAGACTCTGGTATGGGATTTAGTGTACGTATGCAGTATTTATTTTAAGGGGACACACAATGAAATTATTTAAGTCAGTTAAAACAACATTATTAGCGGCATCATTAGTACTAAGCAGCCCTATGGCATTGGCCGATATTCACTTTTTAGTACCAGCAGGCCCAGGTGGCGGATGGGATACAACTGCGCGCGGTGTAGGTGAAGGTTTAGTAAAGGCTGGCATTGATAATAATGCGTCTTTTCAGAATATGTCGGGCGGTGGCGGCGGGCGCGCCATTGCCTACTTAATAGAATCAGGTACTAAAAAAGGCGATATATTAATGGTTAATTCAACGCCTATTGTATTGCGCGCCTTAACGGGGAAAATTCCCTATAGCTACCGAGATTTAACTCCCGTAGCCAATATGATTGCTGATTTTGGTGCCTTTGTTGTTCGTAACGATTCGCCCTATAAAACCTGGCAGGATGTTATTAAAGCGCTTAAAGAAGACCCAAGCTCAATTAAAGTAGCGGGTGGTTCTGCCCGTGGCAGTATGGATCACTTAGTTGCTGCACAAGCGGCTAAAGCAGGCGGGGTTGATGGCCGCAGAATTCGTTACATTCCTTACGATGGCGGTGGTAAAGCAAAAGCTGGTTTACTCTCTGGTGAAGTAAACTTACTTTCTACCGGTTTAAGCGAGGCGTTAGAAGTTGTAAATGGCGGGCAGGCGAGGGTGTTAGCAGTTACATCGCCAGAAGCTTTAGCGGATTACCCTAAAATACCTACGTTAAAGTCGATGGGTTACGATATGGAGTTTGTTAATTGGCGTGGCTTTTTTGCTGCTCCTAATTTACCTGCCGATAAACTTGCTCAATACACCGAGAAACTTCGTAAATTACAATTAACTCCTGAGTGGGAAACTGTTCGCGCGCGAAATGGCTGGTTAAATCTCTTTCAAGAAAAAGATGAATTTATCCAGTCACTCGAAAAACAAGAAGCGCAGCTTAAAGTGGTAATGCAAGAGCTTGGCTTTATTCGTAAAGCGGATTAATCGAGGTTTTTATGATGAATCGCGAACTACTAGGGCCAAGTTTATTCTTGACGCTATTTACACTCTACGCCATTGTGGCGTGGCAAATTCCACTATTACCATTTGAAGAATACGAAACGGTTACTTCTGCTACATTACCAAAAGTATACGCAGCTTTTGGCATTGTGGTGTGCTTGCTTTCTATCGGTTCTACTTTGCTTAAGCCAAACGAAAAAGCGGCAGAAAACCAGCCTCTAGAAAAGTCGCATGTCGTACGAACTTTAGGCTTATTAGTTTTAATGGTGATTTATAGTGCAATGTTGGAGCCTGTTGGTTTTTTAATCTCGACCAGCGCCTTTTTATTAGCGGGTTTTTTTGTAATGGGTGAAAGGCGCAAGAAGATTCTATTGTTTGCCTCTATTCCTGTTGCCGTGGTGTTTTGGTTTTTGATGACTCAAGTATTAGGTATTTACTTGGTTCCGGGCGATTTATGGAGTTAAGTTATGTTTGATGGAATTATGCTTGGTTTGTCGACCGTGCTCGACTTTAATAATTTAATGTACGTGATAGCAGGCTGTTTGGTGGGTACTTTTATTGGTATGTTACCTGGGCTTGGACCAATAACTGCTATTGCATTGATGATCCCTATTACTTACAGCATAGGTGCTGATTCAGGGATGATTTTAATGGCTGGGGTTTATTATGGCGCTATTTTTGGTGGCTCTACATCATCCATTTTAATAAATGCGCCAGGGGTGGCGGGTACGGTGGCTTCATCTTTTGATGGCTATCCGTTAGCAAAGCAAGGGCATGCTGGTAAAGCCTTGGCTATTGCCGCTTACTCCTCATTTATAGGTGGAACTATAGGCGCCATACTACTTATGGTTGCCGCACCTCTACTAGCAAAGGTGTCATTGAGTTTTCAATCTCCTGATTATGTTGTGCTAATGTTTTTAGGTTTAACAGCTATTGCTGCATTTTCAAATAAAGGCCAATTTTTAAAAGCAATGATGATGACAGTATTTGGTTTAATGCTGGCAACGGTAGGTATAGATCCATCCTCGGGCACCGAGCGATTTACCTTTGGACAAGCCGACTTACTCGATGGTATTAGCTTTTTATTAATTGCAATGGCAACGTTTGCACTTGCTGAGGCATTAATTAATGTTGTTAAGCCAGAGAAGAAAGACGCTAAAAGTCTTAATGATTCAGATACGCCGCAAATAGGTTCAACTAAATTAACAAAAGACGAAGTTAAAGATATGGCGCCGGTTGTTGGCCGTTCGTCATTTTTAGGATTTATTGTTGGTGTTTTACCTGGCGCAGGAGCCACTATTGCAAGCTTTATGGCCTATGCCACTGAGCGAAATTTGGCACCTAAAGGCCTAAAAGAAAAATTTGGAAAAGGCTCTTTACGTGGTCTTGCCGCTCCTGAGTCTGCAAATAATGCAGCATGCACAGGCTCATTTGTACCTTTATTAACATTGGGGATTCCAGGCTCTGGCACGACGGCCATAATGCTAGGAGCATTAATAGCGTATGGTATTCAGCCAGGCCCTATGCTCATGCAAGAAAACCCAAGTGTATTTTGGTCTGTCATTGTAAGCATGTATTTTGGCAACATTGTTTTATTGATTTTAAACCTACCTCTTATTCCTTATTTTGCAAAAGTATTGGCAATGCCAAAGTCGGTATTAACCATTATGATTTTGTTCTTTAGTTTAATTGGCGTGTACTTGGTGTCGTTTAACACATTCGACTTATTTATGATGGTTGGTGTTGCCTTGGTTGCGTTAATATTACGCCTATTGGCCTTTCCAATGGCTCCTTTGTTACTTGGCTTTATTTTAGGCGATATGATTGAGCGAAACTTTCGTCGCTCAATGATGATTTCGGATGGCTCTTTAAGCTTTTTATGGGATAGGCCGCTCACATTAAGTATTTTTATACTTTCTATTTTAGTGTTGTTGTTCCCATTAAAAGATTATTTGAAGCAGCGCCGTGCGGATAAAACAGCCTCTAGGTTACAGCAAGAGCAAGCTTAATAAGGACGTTAATGACAAACACCAACAAACCAAGCCCATTGCAGAGCATGGTAAAAAAACCTAAAAGATTAGAAACACGTTTAATTATTTGGGTAACTGGGCTATGTGTTTTACAAGCAATATTGTTTGGGGCGTTGGTGTATCAGCTTACGGCGCAAAGTTTACATAATCACATAGGTGATAAAGCACTCGCTGTAGCAAGTAGTGTCGCAACACGAACTGATGTAATAAATGCGTTAGAGGGAAAAGGTGATTTAACAGCATTTAATTTGCAAATAGAAAGCCTTACGGAGCTAACAAGCGCTGATTTTATAGTGGTTGGCGATATTAATGCACTGCGTATTATACATCCTGATGAGCACAAAGTTGGCAAACCTATGGTTGGAGGTGATAGTCAGGAGGCCCTTCAAGGCGAGCGCTATATATCGGTAGCTCATGGCAGCATGGGGGAGTCAATTCGCGGTAAAGTACCTGTATATAATGCTAACAATGAAATTATAGGCCTAGTGTCTGTTGGTTTTTTGGTGCAATCAATTGATCCGCTTATTTTATCTCGTAGTGCTGAAATACTTATTTGGGGGCTGATGCTTGTTGGTTTAAGTATTATTGCCGCGGTTTATATTGGTCAACGAGTACGTAATGCTATATTTGGTTTGCAACCAGATGAGATAGCAAGATTATTTTCAGAGCAGGATGCTATTTTAAATACTGTTCGTAGCGGCATTATTGCACTGGAGCCTGATGGAACCGTGCGTAAACTAAATCAACGTGCCTGTGAAATTCTTGATAAGCCTACATCTACAATCCATAAAAACCTTACTCTAGAAGACCTATTGCCTGAGCATGCTGAGTTTTTACTGCGCAATCAAAGCCGCAAAATTGTTGGGTTTGAGTTATTTGCTGCAGATAAACGAATTATTTTGTCGCGGTTTTCTTTACAAGTTCAAGGTCAGGATGATGGTATTCTGCTCAGTATGCGCCCGTCTGATGAACTGGAATATTTAAGTCAGCAGCTAACAAAAGTACAAGCATTTGCTGAGTTACTTCGTGTTCAAACACATGATTACTCGAATAAATTAAACCTAATTGGTGCTTTAGTACAAATGGGCAAAAACGAGCAAGCAATTGAACTTATAGGGCAGGAAAGTCAGGGTTCTCAAGCACAAATTCACAACTTACTTGAGCGGATTCAAGACCCCGTATTAGCTGGTTTATTGGTGGGAAAATACCACAAAGCACGAGAGCTTAATGTTGCTCTTGAGCTTAACCAAGATAGTTTGCTTGGTGTTATAGAACGTAAGGATATGCTTGAACGAGTGGTTTCTATTTTAGGCAATTTAATAGATAACGCCATTGAAGCTGCTATTAGAGCATCTGATACTCGCCCTGCTAAAGTAAGGGTAACAGTTGACGAAACCAGTCAAACTTTATTGTTTGATGTGGAAGATACAGGGTTTGGTTTAGGCTCTGATCATGAAGTCATTTTTACGCCTCAATTTAGTTCTAAGTCTGGGGCGCAACACGGTATTGGTTTGTACTTAGTAAAAACCAATTTGGACTCCTGCCGTGGTAGTTTAGAAATTGGTGAGTCGGATTTATTAGGGGCGCGGTTAAGTGTTTATATTCCAAAATAATAAGAGTAATTAAGCAATGACCTATTCTGTAATTATAATTGAAGACGAAGTTGAAGTTGCACAGCTAATTGCCCAGTACTTATTACTGCCGGGGGGCGCTGCGGGAAGTCAAATTGCAAAACAGAGTTTACGCCAAGGACAGTACCAAGTGGTTGGAATTGCAGGTAATTTAAGTACTGCAACAGCTCTGTTGCAAGCGATAGAGGCAGATCTTATTTTACTCGATATACATTTACCTGATGGTAACGGACTCGATTTATTATCAGATTTACGGCGTCGTGAAATTAAGAGCGAAGTGATGCTACTAACGGCTGCCAAAGAAGTTGAAACACTTGAAAAAGCAATGCAACTTGGTGCCTGTGATTTTTTAGTTAAACCGTTAATGTTAAATAGATTAGATCAAGCTCTTTCGCGCTTTGAGGCGCGTCAACAGTGTTTTTCTGATGCAAACGAAGTGACCCAATCAATGGTTGATGTGTTATTCGGCTCAAAAGAGAAAAAACAGGGTGCTATTAGGCTGCCCAAAGGCGTTGACCAGCTTACATTGCAAAAAATCCATGATGCATTCGTACAGCATGATTCAAGTGCATTTACTGCTCAGCAAATGGGCGATTTAGTGGGGGTAAGCCGCTCAACTGCTCGTCGCTATTTAGAGTTTTTATTAGAGTCTGAAAAGTTAAGTGCTGATCAAAGCTACGGTAGTATTGGCAGGCCAGAGCGTTGTTACAAAATAATTAAGTAACTGAGTGTCCTTCAGATTACAAGAATAAAACATAATATTTTTAATGGGTTACATAATAATCAGTGCTATTTAACCAGTGCTTGATGTAAATCTAGAAAAATTTTATTGAATTGATTGCATTTTAAGCGACTTGTATGGTGATGTTCGCTTTAAGTAATGCTATAATCCCGCCGAATAATTTATCGACTTTATTAAGAGTAAAATTAATGGCAGATTTATCGAAGTACAGAAACATTGGTATTTTCGCGCACGTTGATGCGGGTAAAACCACAACTACTGAGCGTATCCTAAAGCTTACAGGTACAATCCACAAAAGCGGTGAGACACATGATGGTGAGTCTACTACCGATTTCATGGAGCAAGAAGCTGAGCGCGGTATTACTATCCAGTCTGCGGCAGTAAGCTGTTTCTGGAAAGATCACCGTTTTAACGTTATCGATACTCCTGGACACGTTGACTTCACAGTTGAAGTTTACCGTTCACTTAAAGTATTAGACGGCGGTGTGGGTGTATTCTGTGGTTCTGGTGGTGTTGAGCCACAATCAGAAACTAACTGGCGCTACGCGAACGAATCAGGTGTTGCACGTATTATTTTCGTAAATAAATTAGACCGTATGGGTGCTGATTTTTACCGTGTAACTGAGCAAGTACAAAAAGTACTTGGTGCTGTTCCATTAGTTATGACTTTACCAATTGGTATTGAAGACGAATTCGTAGGTGTTGTAGACGTTTTAAACAAACAAGCATATGTTTGGGATGAGACCGGTCTTCCTGAGAACTACTCAATTGTTGACGTTCCTGCAGACATGGTAGAAAAAACTGATGAATACCATGAGTTCCTAGTTGAAACTGCTGTAGAGCAAGACGATGACCTAATGGAAGCGTACATGGAAGGTGAAATGCCTTCAGTTGAAGATATCAAGCGTTGTATCCGTAAAGGTACTCGTGACCTTGCGTTCTTCCCTACATACTGTGGTTCTGCATTCAAAAACAAAGGTATGCAATTAATCCTTGATGCTGTTGTTGATTACTTACCAGCTCCTACAGAAGTTGATCCTCAACCTCTTATGGATGAAGAAGGTAACGAAAACGGCGAGCACGCAATTGTATCTGCAGACGAACCTTTCAAAGCGTTAGCATTCAAAATCATGGATGACCGTTTTGGTGCGTTAACATTCGTACGTATTTACTCTGGTAAGCTTAACAAGGGTGACACTATCCTTAATGCATTTACTGGTAAAACTGAGCGTGTTGGCCGTATGGTTGAGATGCAAGCTGATGATCGTAAAGAGCTTACTTCAGCGCAAGCGGGCGATATCATCGCTATCGTTGGTATGAAGAACGTGCAAACTGGTCACACTCTTTGTGATCCTAAGCACCCAGTAACACTTGAGCCAATGGTATTCCCAACTCCAGTAATCTCGATTGCTGTACAGCCTAAAGATAAAGGCGGTAATGAGAAAATGGGTATTGCTATCGGTAAAATGGTTGCAGAAGATCCGTCTTTCCAAGTTGAGACTGATGAAGATTCAGGCGAAACTATCCTTAAAGGTATGGGTGAGCTTCACTTAGATATCAAAGTAGATATCCTTAAGCGTACTTACGGCGTAGACCTTATTGTTGGTCAACCACAGGTTGCTTACCGTGAAACTATCACTCGTGAAATCGAAGATAGCTACACGCATAAGAAACAATCTGGTGGTTCTGGTCAGTTCGGTAAAATTGATTACCGCATCAAGCCAGGCGAAGCGAATTCAGGCTTCACGTTCACTTCATCAGTTGTTGGTGGTAACGTACCGAAAGAATTCTGGCCTGCAGTTGAGAAAGGCTTCAAGTCAATGATGAACGAAGGTGTTCTAGCTGGCTTCCCAGTACTTGACGTTGAAGTAGAGCTTTTCGACGGTGGCTTCCACGCCGTGGATTCATCTGCAATCGCATTCGAAATCGCTGCTAAAGGCGCTTTCCGCCAATCGATCCCTAAAGCGGGCGCACAACTTCTTGAGCCAATCATGAAAGTTGACGTGTTCACGCCAGAAGATCACGTTGGTGACGTAATCGGTGACCTTAACCGTCGTCGTGGTATGCTAAGCGACCAAGAAGCTGGTTTAACTGGCGTTCGCATTAAAGCAGACGTTCCGTTATCAGAAATGTTTGGTTACATCGGTTCACTACGTACAATGACATCAGGTCGTGGTCAGTTCTCTATGGAGTTCTCACACTACGCAGCATGTCCACAAAACGTAGCTGACACTGTAATCGCTGCAGAAAAAGAGAAAAAAGCAGCTAAGTAATTAGCTCTGTAACTCTTTAAAAAAACCCGCACATGTTGCGGGTTTTTTATTGCCTACGATTTAATTACTCTTTGAGTTAGCGTCTCTCAAAAACAGTAATACCAACATTGGCAGCCTAAATAAAAGGCTGCTTAAAGCGGTGCGTGATATATGGTATTTAAAGCTGAGGGGGCCGTAGGAGCAATGGCAGCTTAGTGCATAAGCGCGCTCACTTAATACAGTAGGTTATACTTGGGTTAGTGAGGTGCTAGTTAAGAAAGGGAAGTTGTATAGCGGCTTATTTTAGGTATAAAAAAAGGAGCAATCATGCTCCTTTTTGTATTTAGTGCGTGCCCATTGCGCTAATTAAACTTCTTAATTGCTTTAGCTCTTAGCGCTTTCATCTTTGGCAAGCGAGGCTTATTAAAGCTTTGTATTGGCATAACCACTAAATGCTCTTGTGGCAGGGCTGGCACCGTTTTAGGGTATTGCCCAGGCTCTGGTACCGAAATCTCTTTTAAATGCACTTTAAGGTTGTTTAGCATAGGGTCGTTATCAACTTCGCTAGGGCAAATAAATATTCCCATTTTACGCAGCTGCACACCTAACTTAATGCTACTGGTGTAGCGTATTATTGGCGCTCCAAGTAATAGACCAAGTAATATAGGCGATAACCACCAAAAGAACACTGGCGTAAAGTAATAGGCTGTAGCACCCCATACTATGGCAACCAAGGTAGAAAATAGTGTGTAATTAAACGCTTCTTTCCACGGTACCATGCGGCCTTCGCGCGGTTGTGCATCCCACTTAACTTTTTTACCTAAAAATACACACACTACAAAGTAAGCATGAAACACCATCATAAGTGGTGCCACAATAATGGCAAATACAGTCTCTATTATTGAGCCTAGTATTAATTTAAACGAGCCGCCAAAGCGCTTATTTCTGTGCACTAGCGTGACAATTACACCCATTAATTTAGGCACCAATAATATAATAATGGTTAAATAAAGTAGTGAATCAATTAGGTCTGTTTTAGCTATTTGCCACGTTGGGAATAACTGATAAACCCGATTAAAGTACACATCGCTATTTAATGCACGTGTTACCGCATCTATGGTGCTTAGTGCCAGCATAGATAACCAAATAAGCGATGAAATATAAGCGGTTGCGCCTAATAAAAAGTGAAACTTACTCATTAACTTTAATTTAGACGAGCCTAATAAACCAAGATGCTGAATGTTACCTTGCACCCAACGTCTGTCGCGTATGGCATAATCTAAAATGTTACTTGGTACTTCTTCGTAGCTACCTTCAATATCGCTAAGTAATAGAACATCCCAGCCTGCACTGTGCAGTAGTGAAGCCTCTACAAAGTCATGACTTAAAATTTCGCCACCAAAGGGGGCATTGCCTTCAAGCGTAGGTAAACCACAATAGTTAATAAATGCTTCAACACGAATAATGGCATTGTGGCCCCAATAATTAGCTTTGTCGGTTTGCCAAAAAGCAGACCCCGTTGCCAGCATTGGGCTGTAAAGCACTGAGGCAAATTGTAAAAAACGACCAAAGTAGGTGTCTTGACGAACTGGAATAGGGATAGTTTGAATTAAGCCAGCTTGCGGGTTGTTGATCATGCTTGTGGTCAGCTCTAGCATACATTTACCCGTCATTACGCTGTCGGCATCAAGTACAATCATGTGATCGTATTGGCTGCCCCAGCGCTCGCAAAAGTCGGTTAAGTTACCTACTTTACGGTGTTTATTATCTTCGCGGCGACGATAGAAAACCTGTTTTGCAGTATCGCCTAAACGCTCACATAAAGCATGCCATGCGCTTAGCTCGTTTTGTGCTATTTCAGGGTCTTGCGTGTCGCTAAGTAAATAAAAGTCAAAATTGGCAAGTTGCCCTGTCTCTTTTAGCGATTGTAAGCTCACTTCAAAGCCGGCAATAACACGGTGTGTGTCTTCGTTATAAATAGGCATAACTACCGCGGTTTTTTGCTGTGCAAGCGCGGCATTATCAAACTCAATAGGTTTAATGCGTCTTAGGGTGAGCGGGTCAATACGAAATAATTGCAGTACAAATCCTATCGTGCCGCTACAAAATGCCGTAACAATCCATGCAAAGGTTATTGAAAATAAAACCAATAGCGCGTATTCAAGCAAGGTCATTCCGTTTGAGCTTAAAATTTCAAACATAATGGAGATGCCGTACCCTGAAACAGTGAGTGCTGCAATAGCAAATAACCATACGCGCAGTGTTTTGAATGGCATTGATGTGCCCTTTCCTTTATTACTTGATGTCATTTGGGTACCAAACATAGCTCCATACCTCACTAATTTCTTTATCACGAAGTTTTAACGATAAACGCATATCTACGGGTTGATCGTCCTGTGGTGCAATTTTAAACGCTACTCGCCAACCAAGAGATTTAGGAAGTTTTTGCACTGTTACATCTCTTACTTCACCTGTTGTTAGCTGAATGTCGGCTTCAAGTGTTAGCTTTTCAGACAGGTTGTTTAAATCGGGGCCTGCAAAGTCAACGGTAAACTGGCGATGGCTTTGCGGTGGTGGGTTATCTTCACCTGGCAGCGCTGCGCTACCAATACGTGTGCGTGTTACACGCGCCTTTTGGTGTTGAGTTAAATGGGCGTTAAAGGTGCTCATTTTGTAGCTTAGCTTTAATGAATCACCAGCTTTCATTGGCTTTTCAGGCACCCAGTAACTCACTATATTGTCGTTTGTTTCTGTGTCTGTTGGTATTTCTACTAGCTCAACTCGGCCATTTCCCCATTCACCTTTTGGCTCTATCCACAGGCTTGGACGGTCGTGGTAGTGCGCTTCAGTATCTAGGTAATTGTTAAAGTCACGGTCACGCTGTGCTAAACCAAACCCCTTAGGGTTGGTGTATGAAAACGACGTAACGCTTAACTGTGCTGGGTTGTTAAGCGGGCGCCATACCCATTTGTTATCAGCTGACTGTGTTAACAAGCCGTCTGAGTCATGCACTTCTGGGCGGTAGTCATCAAAAAACTTAGTGCTGTTTTCACCGTGGTAAAACATACTTGTTAAAGGGGCTACGCCTAGCTTTTTAATATCTTTACGGGCAAAAATTTGCATATCAACATCAACTAACATACTGGTTGTTGGGTCAATATCAAATTTGTAAGCGCCTGATACCGAAGGGCTATCAAGCAATGCAAAAATAGTGATGTTAGTTTGCTCAGCCTGGGGCTTAACAAGCCAAAACTCTTTAAACATAGGGAACTCTTCACCCGATGTTTCGGCGGTATCGATTGCTAACCCGCGTGCTGATAAACCATATACTTGATTAGGACCAACAACTCTAAAATAAGAGGCCCCTTGAAACACCATTACCTCATCTTTGTATTCGTTTGTGTTAATTGGGTAATGTAAGCGAAAGCCTGCATGGCCTAGTTGCGTGCCGGCTACGCTTTTTGCTATTTCGTCTTTTAGAGGGGCGGCTGTGCCATCGTATTGATAAAAATCAGTACTGAAAGGTAGGCGGTTACGTTTTGAGTCGCCTTCTACGGTATTAATTGTTACCGGTGTTTTATATAAAAAACCAGGGTGAAAGAGTTGTAGCTCATACAGGCCTTCATCTTTCCACACCGATTTGTCCTGCTTAAATCGAATTGAGCGGTAATCTTGATAATCAATGTTATTTAATGCTTCTAGCTCTATATTTTTTGGAGGTACATATTCTTGTTCGGCTAGTTTTTTAGCGCGGGCGCTTATTACTTCAAATAGGCTTCCTTGCGGAATTGCTGCATCAACACTTGCTGCTATTGCCTGCGTGCTATAGCCCCAGCCAGAAAAAATAAAAAGTAGACCCAATAATGGCGTTGCTTTTTTCTGCCAAGTAGGAGGTGTTTGGGTTAATTGTTTCATTTCCATTCCTTTATAAAAACACGACTTATTTTTACGCTTAGGGTTTGTTACTTAACTACTACACAAGGGTGACGAACTTATAGTGCAACTTTTAATCCGTAAATAAAGTGTTTACATTTCAACAGTTAAATTTATTAAAAAGGGTTTTAACTACGGCTCATGTGTAAAAAATACTCATTTAATGTATTTGTTGCGCGGCTAATTCTATTAATAGTTAATAAACGGTATGGAAGATATTAAGGGTTGTTTACTGAAGCTTGTCTGAATTACATTTTTATAAGCATAAAAAAAGCCGCAAAAATGCGGCTTTAAAACAAATCACTCGTTATTTTTTCTTAAATCTGCGCACTAATGAAAGTGGTGCTAATAAAAGAGATAACCAAAGCAATGAGCCTGAGTCGTTATCGTCATCACCACGTAGGTTGTTTACTCTTACTACAACCGTTTGTGCTTCAGATACGTTACCTACACTATCCTCTGCTTGTACTGTAAGGGTAATACGATTTTCAAACTCGTAGTCTACTTCGCTTGCAACAATTAACTGACCTTGCTCGTTAATTGATACAGAATCGTTACCTGATACGATAAATTTAACTACAGGTGATACATCAGCGTTAGGGTCACTAAAATCAAGTGTGCCAATCACAGTGCCTACAGCGCTGTTTTCATCTACTGTGAATATTTGATCAGGTGCAATTACCGGTGTTTGCTCTTCAGGGGTAAGTACTACTTCAGATTTTATATCAACAATAACTGGGTCGTGATCAGATGCACGGTATGGCCCTTCTGCGTATAGCGTAGATTGATGACCTTCGCTCTTAAACTCTAGGTTGTAATCAAGCACAATAGGCTCATCAGCATTGATATGCCAATCATTTGCTGCAACAACTTTGCTTAGTAAAGACTCGGTTGCTAAAGCATGGTCAAGGCTACCTGCACGACCAGAGAAGCTATAAGAGTAGCTTAGTGTATCGCCATCAAGCTCTGCGACTACGTTTTTATAGCCTTTTTCATCAAACTTACGGATTGGATCTTCCATTGCATAAGCGTTCATATCACCAACAAGAATGATATCTTCGTCATCTACGCCAGTAGGTTTGTTGTCTAACCAATCAGTAAACGCATCAGCAGCTTCGGTACGAATTTCATTCCAACAGCCTTGGCCATCACCTAGGTCGTCGTTGTTATCATCACCACAGCTCCCTTTAGATTTAAGGTGGGCTACAGAAACAGTAAATACTTCATCTGTTGAAAGTGACTTAAAGCTTTGTGCAATTGGGGCACGGTTGCTGTAATCAAACGGGTAATCAGTAGTAATAGCGGCTGTGCCTACTTCTTCTACTTTATCTGCGCGGTAAATAAGGGCAGTGGTGATTTCGTCGCTACCAATTTGGGCTACGTTAAAATCTACAAACGCGTAGTTGTTAGCGCTGTCAGCATCGTTTAATGCATTTACTAAACTTGCTATAGCACTGAACTCACCAAAGCCATCATTTTCAATTTCCATTAAGCCAACAACATCAGCTTGCATTGCACTAATAGCACTTACAAGTTTTGCTTCTTGACGTACAAACTCTTCTTCTGAGTCTGCACCACGGCTAGTAGGGAAACCACCGCCTTGACCATCACCGTTAAAGTAGTTAAGTACGTTAAAGCTGGCGATTCGTAAATCGGCTTCTTCACTTTGCTCAGGCGCATCTTCACGCGCATTAGTCGCTATAAACTGTGGTGTAACTGTTGGGTGAATGCGATACGTGCTAAAGCTGTATGTAACTACCCCTGTTACCGCATTTACAGTATCGCCGGTACGTAGAGTATTTTCTGCCGATAGGCCTGGCGCTGGGTAAGCCGTTGGATCTGAGTTTTGAGCTGTAGAGCCATCATCTAATAAGATTTTTTTAGTCAAGTTAGCCGCTTCAACAGCATTGGCTGCATCACCTGGCAATGCAACTTGAGTACCTTGGTATAAACGCTCAGTGGCTAGCTCTACTTCACCATAGCGACCTAAGCCGTAGTTGTTAGTAACTACAAGTGTTTGATCTAGGCTTACTAGCATACCTTCATAAGCTTCTAGGTCAGCTTGGCTCTCTAAAGGTAAGCTTATTGAGGTTGCAGAGGCCACTTCGTCAGTACCACATACTGCAATTTGTGTTACATCTGCAAGTTGTGTTGAATCATAGTATTCATCAACCGTACCCTGTACGCGCACGTGGTCACCTACATTTACATCGGTATCAGTAAAGTATACAAATAGACCTTCAGAGGTCATTGGGTCGTTATCTACATCTGCAGCAAGCGAGGTCACAAAGAAACCATCTAAGCCATCTTCACCTTGAAAATCGGCAGTGACAATACCTTCAATTTCAACAAGGGTATCTACTAACGGGCTTGCTTCACCAGAACCTTGCACAGCGCTAATTAGCGTTTTATCTGCGCCACATACAAGCGGTTCTAATGGTTCTGGCTCAGGGTCTGGCGCAGGAGCCGTACCACCATCGCCAGCATGCGAGCCTAAGCCGTCAAAGGTGTCAATATCAAACTGTTCCCATTCATCGCTAGGATTAAAAGTTGCAGTTGAGTCAGTTCGACCCGTTGTGATGCTATTTTTTCTTCGTAAGGTTTTATTTTGAGTTTGTACGGTATCATCAGACCAAAAAGAGCCAGGATCAACACCCACTTGGCCAAAGCTATCAACCACCACACCATCTTTAGTTAAAACAAGGGCATCGTCACCGTTGTAGTAAGTTACTGTGCTGGTTTCATCTGCAATATCAAGAATGGCAGCGTCAGCACTAGGGTTTGAAATTATATAGGTGGTATTGGCAGCCAATGTGCCTGATAAATCAATTGAGTTACCTACCGAACTACTACCATTTGAATAAAGTCCTAAAGTATAACCTTCAAGAGAAAGCTCTGTATCAGCATTGTTATAAAGCTCAATCGCTTTATTGTTGCTGCTGCCTTCGATGTATTCAGAAATGATTAGATCGGCGGAGGCTGGTGCACTGAGGCTTGCTAATACAAGCGCCAGTGGCGTTATTTTCGTTTTTAACATTTTTTATTATTCCCGTGTATTTAAATCCCAAAATGGGACACCAGTTTAGGCAATCTAAATGACAAAAAGAATACAAATATGTTAATGGTTGTAAAAAAATTAAGGCGGCGTACCGCCTTTGATAACATGTTTACTTATTTTGCAGCCATTGCGCGGCCTGCTTGGCAAAATACGTTAAAATACCATCCGCTCCGGCGCGTTTAAATGCCAGTAATGATTCCATAATTGTGGCCTCTTCACTCAACCAGCCGTTATCGATTGCCGCTTTGTGCATTGCATATTCGCCACTGACCTGATATGCGAAAGTAGGTACACCAAACTCATCTTTAACACGACGAACAATATCAAGGTACGGCATACCGGGTTTCACCATCACCATGTCGGCGCCTTCTTGTAAATCAAGTGCCACTTCACGAATAGCCTCATCAGAGTTGGCAGGATCCATTTGATACGTTTTTTTGTCGGCCCCTTTCAAGTTACCTGCAGAGCCAACAGCGTCTCTAAACGGCCCGTAATAGCTAGAGGCATATTTAGCTGAGTAAGCCATTATGCGTGTGTGAATATGTCCATCTGCTTCAAGTGCTTCGCGAATAGCACCAATACGGCCATCCATCATGTCAGAGGGCGCAACCACATCTGCGCCTGCCTCGGCGTGAGAAAGCGCCTGCTTAACAAGAATTTCAGTGGTTATGTCATTAATTACATAACCTTCATCATCAATAATGCCGTCTTGGCCATGAGTAGTGAATGGGTCAAGGGCTACATCGGTAATAACCCCAAGCTCAGGAAAAGCTTCTTTTAAAGCACGAACTGTGCGTTGTGCTAAGCCATCTTCACTGTAGGCTTCTTCGGCCATCAAAGACTTTTTGTCAGCAGGGGTTACCGGAAAAATAGCGACGGCAGGTACACCTAAATCTACAAGCTCTTTAGCTTCTTCAAGCAATAAATCAATTGATAAACGCTCAATTCCTGGCATTGATTCAATTGCTTCGCGGCGGTTTTTACCTTCAAGTACAAATACCGGAAAAATTAAATCGTTTACCGATAGTTGGTTTTCGGCCATTAAACGGCGAGAAAAATCACTGCGGCGCATTCTACGCATGCGGGTATATGGGAAAAGGTCGAGTCCTGATTGGGCCATGTTACTAAGCTCCTACTGTGGAATTGGAAAACTAATTACTTGATTTCGGCCATGTTGTTTAGCGAAATAGAGCGCTTTATCTGCGTCGTCTGTAAATAGCTCAGGGTTACTAATATCGTTTACTACAGCGCTGTTTACGCCAGCACTAATGGTTACTTTTACGGATGTTCCGGCTACGTTTACGGTATTACTCTCTACGGCTTGGCGAATTTTTTCAGCAATATCAACAGCCCCCTCTTTTGGGGTGTTAGGTAGCAAAACAACAAACTCTTCGCCGCCGTAGCGAGCCACTTCATCCAACGGGCGTTTTAAATGCTGTTTTATAATGTCGGCTACAGCGCGTATTACTTGGTCGCCGGTTAAGTGCCCGTAGTTATCATTTACGCGTTTAAACCGGTCTATATCGAGCATAATCATACTCAAAGGCGTTTGTTCACGCCGAGAGCGACGCAGTTCCATCACTAATTTTTTATCAAAAAAGCGACGATTTTTAACGCCACTCAGCGCGTCTTCCATATTAAGTAGCTCAAGCTCGCGGTTTTTATCTTCTAGTTCACGCAAAGTGACCTGTAGCTCAAAGGTGCGCTCATCAACTAACGACTCTAATTCTTTTTGTGTTTGGGCTTGCAGCGCGAGCCGCTCATTTAATAGTGTATCTTGGGCTGCATTTTCAGCAATCAAGGTTTGTTGAGCAATAACTTGTTCATCACGTTCTAAAATAAAGCGCTTCATAACGCCATAACATAGGCAAAATGTACTACCAAAAAAGCACATAAAAACAAAAGCTAAGCTACTTCTACCTAAAGGATATAAGCCAAATACAGCAATAATAAGGTACACCATAACAAGTAAAAATAGCATGAGTGCAATTAGCAGTGCTTGAATTGGTTTTGAAGGCGCGTTTTGCTGGCAGATGTAGGCGCTTACCAAGCAATAAATAATAACAATCGGGCTCGCCAGTAAGCTAAATGGGGTAAACACTGTGCTAGGTAAAGCCCACATAAACAGCAGGCTAATTGCGTAAATATTAGCAACAATGGTTTGCCATTTTAGTAGTTTAGAGGCTTTAGGTTGGCACAGTTGTTTTTGTAGCGGCACAAAAGCAAGCGTAGTGAGCATTAGTAAAACAGGTATCATTACTTGCTGTAATGAAGGCGAATTTGGATGAAAATAACGAGCGCCAAAACCGCATAAATAAGCCAGTAGCACACCTAAGGTCAGCGTAATAATGCCTGCATAAGCAAAATACAACTTGCGCGAAAACCCATACAAAACCAAGCAACTTATGGCCAATGAAAATAAAAAACCAATGAGTAAGCCATAAATTAAATTAAGTTTACCTTTATGCGCTAGGTAGGCATCTGGTTGCCATAAAGTCAGCGGGATGCGTAGCCCAGCACTGTTGTTAACCTTCATTATTACGGTGCTAATACTATTTGCCGGCAGCCTCAAGGTTGCTAATAAAGATTCACTTTTTATTAGCCGTGATGAGAGCTTAAAGTTATCGCCAGTTTGCATGTGTGAGAGCAGTGCTGAATTATAAAAATGAAAAATTTGCGCTTCATTTAACAGCGGGTTATCGAGCGATAAAATAGGGCTTATATTGTTATTTAAGGTATTTTTAACTGTAAACTTGACCCATACAGGGCGTTGTTCAAACCCTAAATTTAATGGCTTATCACTTACGGTTTGCCAGTCGTTAACCTCATGGTAGGCATTGTTTGCTGTGGTGGGCGTAAACGAATAGCTCAGGGTGTCTATTTTTATTGCTTTAAAATTTTCAGAAATTACGGGGTTTGCAACACTGCAAAATGAACAAAGGAGCATAAATAGGCTAAATAGCGCCTTTGGGCTTGTCATTAGCGACCTGCTATATCAAATAAGCTATAAAAGTTAGCCGTACTATGGGTGGCAATAGTACTTGGTTCAACGTTATAAAGCTTAGCGAGTGTTTCACACACATAGCTAAGATAAGCGGGCTCATTTTTACGTGATTTTGGTTTAGGGCTTATTGTGCGTGGAATTAAAAAAGGCGCATCGGTTTCTATTAATAACCGCTCAAGCGGGATACTTGGCACCAATTGTTGCAATGCTTTACCGCGGCGCTCGTCACACACCCACCCAGTAATGCCAATATAAAGGCCTAATTCTAAATAATCTTTAAGTGCTTGGGCATTGCCCGTAAAGCAATGCAGCACGCCACGTACGTTATAGTTAGCCAAAATATTTAGCATATCTTCGCTTGCGTCACGTTCGTGTAAATAAACAGGTAGGTTTAGTTTTTCAGCTAACGCTAACTGGCGTTTTAATACGCTGCGCTGAATATCGCGAGGAGAAAAATCGCGATTATAATCAAGCCCACACTCACCAATGGCCACAACGCAATCGTTACTAGCAAGCTGCGTTAAAGTGGTTTCAAGTTCATCGGTGGCGTCTTTGGCGTCATGTGGATGCACGCCAGCAGTAGAAAACTGATTATATTGTTTTGCTAATGTAAGCGATTGTTCGCTACTAGGCACATCGCAGCCGATCAGTAACATAGCTTGCACGCCCGCGGCATTTGCGCGGGCAATAATGGCCTGATGCTCACCTTCAAACTGGTGATTGGTTAAATTAACGCCTGCATCAACTAACGTGTAGGTCATTACTGAGTGCGCTTCACACGGATTGAGCGGTTTTGACCATCTTTACGAAGTAAAAAAGAATTAAATACACCGCGGCTAATAACTACTGTGTCTGACTCTTTTAATTTAAGACTGTCAGAACCAATTTGACGCCATTGCTGATCGTTATCAAGGGTAATAATGAGCTCGCCATAAGGGGCTTTTCTAACTGATGATACTGACGCTGTGATATTTTCGTCTTTATCTTTAGTGAGCTCTTTATGCTCAAGGCCAAAATCATCTGCTTTAGCAGCAGGCGCTGCTTTAGAAACAGCTGCAACAGGTGCACTTACGTTTGGCGATACATTGGTTACGGCTTTTGGTGGGGTAAGGGTTTTTTTCTCACTAGGCTTAGTAAGTGGTTTACCTGCCACTGTGTTGTCATAACATAGTAAACGGTTAAAGTCGTTTTCAATAAAGCTACATGCTTGCAAAGCTTGCACGTTAATTTCTTGCGCTGCAAACGTCGGTGCGCTTAGTAAAACCAGTAGTGAGAGTAGTTGTTTTTTCATTTTATTCCTCAGATTCCTGTTGTTCTTTAGCGCTATAAAATTTCGCTAAAATTAACCCTAGCTCAAATAAAAGCAGCATAGGAAGTGCTAATAGTGTTTGTGATAACACATCGGGCGGTGTTAAAAACATCGCCACAACAAATACACCAACCACAATATAAGGGCGTTTTTGCTTTAAACTCTGCGTGGTTGTAGCGCCACTCCAACATAGCAACATTATGGCTACGGGTATTTCAAACGCCACACCAAATGCAAAAAATAGCTTAAGTACAAATCCTAAATAGCTACTAATATCCGGTGCTAGGGTCATCATTTGCGGCCCTACACTAGTAAAAAAGCCTAATATAATAGGAAGCACTATAAAGTAGCAAAAAGCGATACCGCCATAAAATAGCAAAATACTCGAGGCCAAAATTGGCATTAGCATGCGTTTTTCGTGTTGGTATAAGCCAGGTGCTATAAATCCCCAAATTTGATGCAATATCCACGGAATAGAGCCAAACAAGGCGACAAATAGCGTTAGCTTAAACGGTGCAAAAAACGGTGCCGTAACATCGGTAGCTATCATAGTGGCAGTGCTTGGTAAATGTGCGACTAAAGGGGCGGCTACAAACTCATATATATCATTGGCAAAATACACTAGGCCAATAAATATCACTAAAATACTAAAAAGTGATTTAATAAGCCGATCGCGCAGCTCAATTAAGTGAGCGACGAACCCTGATTTAGCTTGTTCAGACATTATTTTTTATACCACGTAATAAGTTGACCACAAATAGGGGAATTAATTTCACTTTTTTTCATCGAGTTGTTCGTTAGATGACGTGCTTGAAGTGTTTTTATAGCTATGAGTAACCGACTGCGCTGCTTTTTGCAGTTCATCAACCGATTGTTGTAGCTCAGGGCTTAAATCTTTAAGCTCTTGTTGCTCTGCTTTTTTTAGGTTTTCGTGAAGCTCGTGTATGCGTAGCTCTTCACTCACTTCTGCTTTAACTGAGTTGGCCATCGACTTAACGGTTTTTACCCAGCGCATTACGGTGCGAATGGCAACCGGTAACCGCTCAGGGCCAAGTACCACTAGGCCAACAATAAAAACAACAACGAGCTCCCACATTCCCATATTGCTTAAACCTTAGTATCGTCTTTGGTTTTTTCAGTGCTTTGTGTCTGTGTTGGCGCTGCTTTTTGAGACTCTTGGATTTGCTCTGCTTTTTCGCTTTCAGTCTCTTTAGTTTGATCATCAGACATGGCTTTTTTAAACCCTTTTACTGCACCGCCTAAATCACCACCCATGCCGCGTAGTTTTTTAGTACCAAAAAGAAGTACGATAATCGCTAAAACAATCAATAATTGCCAAATACTAATGCCACCTAACCCCATGGTTATCTCCAACTGATAAATGCTTAAATGTTTATTTTAAGTACTAATTATACGCCCTGTGGCATAAATAGCACTTAGTTTATGTGTTACGCCACGCCACAATAAAGCTAATTGCAGACGCTGCTAATGTTACGCCTGCCGCTATGAGGTCGTGCTGCAGATAACACAGTGCCGATACAATCAGTGTAGCACTGCCAAATAGGCTAAGTACTAGCGCTTTGTGTGACACTTTACTTGGCTGAGAATGCTGTATTTGCGGACTACGTTTTAAATTTTGATAAATTAAATCAGGTAGTTCTGGCATTTTTTCAGCCCAAAATGGCAAGTTAGCATACATTTGTTTCATTACTGATAACGGTCCAACTTGTTGTTTTACCCAATCTTCTAAAAATGGCTTAGCGGTTTTCCACAAATCAAGCTGAGGATAAAGCTGACGCCCTAAGCCCTCAACGTATAATAACGTTTTTTGTAATAATACTAACTGCGGCTGTACTTGCATGTTAAAGCGGCGTGCGGTGTTAAATAAATTAACGAGTACATGGCCAAACGATATCTCAGCCAGCGGCTTATTAAATATAGGTTCGCACACGGTACGAATTGCAAATTCAAACTCTTCTATGCTGGTATCAGGTGGAACCCAGCCCGAGTCAACATGTAGCTGAGCAACTTGGCGGTAGTCACGATTAAAAAAGGCGATAAAGTTTTCAGCGAGATAGCGTTTATCTTCTTTGTTTAATGTGCCAACAATGCCACAGTCGATACCAATATACATGGGGTTTTCAGGGTGCTCGCGAGAGACAAATATATTGCCAGGGTGCATATCAGCATGAAAAAAACTGTCTCTAAATACTTGCGTAAAAAACACTTCTACACCGCGCTCAGCGAGTAATTTCATATTGGTATTTTGCGCAATTAACGACTCAGTATCTGAGACCGGGATTCCGTAAATACGCTCCATAACCAAAACGTTACTGCGGCTATAATCGCTATAAACAGCCGGGATATATAACGAATCAGAGCCTTCAAAGTTACGCTTAAGTTGTATGCCATTTGCGCCTTCGCGCATTAAATCGAGCTCATCTAACAAGGTTTTTTTATACTCTTTCACCACCTCGACAGGGCGTAACCTTTTTGCTTCGCTGTGTACATTGGCAAGTACTTTAGCGAGCTTTTCCATAAGTGCTAAGTCGGCATTAATTTGTGTTTTTATGTTTGGCCTAATCACTTTTATAACAACATCTTGGGTATTGTTATGGGCATCAACTAGCTTAGCAGTATGCACTTGTGCAATAGACGCTGAGGCCAATGGGGTTTGCGAAAACTCACTAAATAACTGGCTTATATCGCTAATTTCGAGCGCTTTTTCAATTATTTTTTGGGCAAGTTCGCCCTCAAAAGGCTCGACTTGGTCTTGCAAAAAAGCAAGCTCTAACGCAATGTCGTGAGGAAGTAAGTCTCGGCGGGTAGAAAGCATTTGGCCAAACTTAATCCACACAGGGCCAAGCTCTTGCAAGGCTAAGCGCAGGCGCAAGCCCGCGGGCTTATTTTTGTGCTGGTTACGTAACCAAAACAAGCTACCACGCGCAATTTTAGCGTACCAAGGTATTTTTTGTTTTGGTATTAACTCATCTAATCCGTAGCTAAGTAATGTTTTAGTGATGTAATACAATCGAGCAGTCGACACAAAAAATCCTTAGCGGCTGTTGGTGTTAGAAGAGTTGATTAATGCATTTATGCGTTGTTCAATAGCGGCCACTTGCCCTTTTAACACTCGGTTTTGTTGTTTAAATTGTTCAAGCTCTAAAGGGTGAATAGTTACAGCGAGCTCATCTTGGCATAGGCTGGTTAATGTGGTGCTAATTTGCTGACGCGCTTTACGCTCTTTACTGCGTAAAGCGTTTAGCTGTATGTAAAGTTGTTGTGCGGGCGCATCGCCAATATAGTGCGATAGTTGCTCAGGCCAATCTATATCTAGCCCAGAAAATGCGGCGCTGTACGCCTGAGCGACGTTTAAGTCGCCTTGCAGGTCTAGCTTATCTTGACGAATGAGCTGTGTAAGCATGGCTGGGTCTTTAAGCGCCATAAGTGTATCTATATCTGCGCTGATCATACACTCTGCGCTATCTTCATCGCTGGCACTGTAAAGGTGTAATAGTTTACCATCAAAGGTTAATACTATTTGCTGCTGCCAATTGCGGATTTCGACCTTTAATGGTTTGTGCTTAACGGCACTGAGCTTATCTATTAAGGTGGCGTCGAGTTGCAGTACCTTATTAAGCACTCGCTCTATAAGCGAAAGTACAAAATTAGGTAACATAAAAAACTGCGAATCGGGTTTTGCTGCGACCACTTGCTCGCTTTTTTGCTCAAACGCCATAACTGCCTGCCTTAATATTTAAAACCACGGTGCAGTGCAACAATACCACCGGTTAGGTTTTGATACGTTGTTTGTTCAAAGCCTGCTTCTTCCATCATTGCTTTTAAGGTTTCTTGGTCTGGGTGCATACGAATCGACTCAGCTAAGTATTGGTATGACTCGCTATCGTTCGCCACTACTTTACCCATAGTTGGTAATAGATTGAACGAGTAAAAATCGTACGCTTTACTTAAAATTTCATGCTCAGGTTTGGAAAACTCTAATACTAATAAACGTCCACCTGGCTTTAATATACGGTACATAGAGCGAAGAGCTTTGTCTTTATCGGTTACATTACGTAGGCCAAAGGCAATCGTGATCACATCAAAGCTGTTATCTGGAAATGGCAGCATTTCGGCATTCATTTGCACGTAGTCGATATTGCCGACTAAACCCAAGTTGTGCAGTTTTTCGCGGCCCACTTTTAACATTGATGAGTTAATATCGCCTAAAACCACTTGGCCGGTGTCACCGACTAGTTGGCTAAATTTTGCTGTTAGGTCGCCAGTGCCGCCTGCTAAATCAAGGACGTGGTGGCCTTTGCGCACACCTGAGCTGGCTATAGTTTGACGTTTCCATAATCGATGTACACCAAAAGACATTAAATCGTTCATTACATCGTACTTTGCTGCAACCGAGTGAAATACGTCTGCAACCATTGAGGCTTTATCGTTTTCGGCTACGGTTTTATAGCCAAAATGCGTGGTCTTTTGCTCTGTTTCGTTCATGGTTAGTCTCTATCGTGGCAATAAAGACTAGTGTACTTGATTGTATACTGCAGGTGCAATTTGAATATGATTTATCAGGTAATTTAGCGTAAAACCTAGTGGCCAGCTGTAAAGCTACTTTGCCCCAGTGAGCGTGCTTTAAATGCCGCTTGCGAGGCTTTTTTAGCTAACTGGTTAAAGTCATCATTTTTGAGTTGCTGCGCTATGCCTAAAGATAAGTTAATGCCAGGCAGCTTAGTGCCGCTTTTTGAGCTAACAAAACGAAGCTTTTCTACGCCATTACGCACTTTTTCAGCAATAACATTGGCGGTTTCGGGGTCTATATCTGGCAGTAATACGGTAAATTGGTCCTTTGCTGTGCGCCCAGGTAAACCACTTTGAAAAACATATTTTTTTACTTGTTTAGCTACTTTGTTCAAAATAACTTCGCCAATTATATCGCCGTAATTATCTACAAAATGATCTAAATTATCTATTTGAATAGCAATTGCGCAAATTGATTTGTCTTGGTTGCTCCATAGTTGGGTTTGCTGCGTTAAATAATGACGTTTATACAGCCCCGTTTGTGAGTCAATAATGTGCTGCTTACGTAATTGCGCCAGCTGTTTTTGGGTTTTTTCGTGTAACTTTTTAGCTTTATATAGCTCGTGTTTAAAGTGCTTGTGTTGCTCAAGTAACGTGGCTGATTGGGTGTTTAACGTATCGAGTGCTTGGCGGCTTTGCTCTATATTATTCTCATCAAGCGTGTGCATGCACTCACTTACTTGGCCGGCAAAGCTAACAATTTGTTTTTCGGTTGATTGCGCATTGCGCGACAATGAATCAATAACCCCATTTACGTTATTAATCATTGCCACTTGCGTGGTATGCCCTTCGTTTAAAAACTCAAAGTAGAGCTGCTCAATCAAAATACTATCAATTTGGGCTTTATTAGTAATGGCCTCGTCTATGGCGTTATTTAGCTGAGGATTTACTTTACTAATATAGGTATAGGCAACGTGGTAATTTAACGGAGAGGGAGGCAGCGTATGACGTTCTAAAAACAGGCATACATTCGTCATTTTTTCTTGAGCTACAGCCATGGAATCATGGAACATCATTTTAACTACCAACTAAGTACGCATTAAATTACACATTAAAATAACTCTTCTATGAGGCGGCAATGCATCCAAGCTTTATTATTTTTTTACTACAATAATCGTTAAGCAGGCTATTTAAAAGTAAAAACCAGTATTAGTGAACTTAATTTTTTACTTTTGCTGCCTAATAGCTGATTTTATCATCAAAGAGCACGTATTTAGCTTAATTTAGGCGGATTCAGCTTATTTTACCCGCTCCAATTAAGCGTGTGTTATTGAGATTAATCGCATTTGTCTTGCTATTTACTCAGCCTACGATAGTTTTGTGAAATCTATTGTATGGTTAAGTAAAACTAAAATGAATTATTCCTTACCCCCGCGAATTTGCCGCACACTGCTTGTGCTATCACTTTTTGGCACGCTAAGCGCATGTACATTAACAAGCCCCAACGCAAACACACAATTTGAACAAGTGGCGCAAAGTATTGTTGATTACCGCAAACGTGTTAATCCCTACACTCAGCCTGAAGGGGTTGATGGCTATTTATTACCTAATTTATCGGCTGAATTTTTAAAGCAGCAATATGAGGAAAAAACAGCATTATTAAGTCGTTTAGATGCAATTGATAGCGACCAGCTTTCAAGTGAAAACAGTATTAACCTCAGTATTATTCGTGCGCAAGTACAAAACAGTGTTGATGAATATGTATTTAATGCGCACTACATGCCGCTAACTTCTGAGTATGGGTTCCATTCTAGCTTGTCTTATATGATTAATAGTTCGCAGTACAAGCAACCACAACAGTTAGAAACGTATTTAGCCCGCCTTGAACAAGTGCCGCGCTTTTTTGAGCAAAATATACATTGGATGAAAAAGGGGCTCGAAACGGGGCTTACTCAGCCACAAGCGGTATTAGCTGGGTATGAAGACTCAATAAGCGCATACATAGTAGATGATGTAACACAGTCAGACTTTTACTCCCCGTTTAAAACGAACACAGCAGGGCTAAGTGAAAACGACTTTAAAGCGTTGCAGCAAAAAGCTAAACGCATCATAAAAAACGATGTTATTGCCTCTTACAAAGCGTATTTAACATTTTTTACTACGCAATATCAGCCGGGTGCACGTACTACGATTGGTATTTCGCAAACCCCTAATGGCAAGGCGTTTTATAAAAACCGCGCACAGTATTACACCACCACAAATATGAGCATTGATGAAATACATCAGCTGGGGTTATCTGAAGTGGCGCGTATCCGCAGTGAAATGCAGGCAATAATTAAAGAAGTAGGCTTTGAAGGCACGTTTGCCGATTTTATCCACTTTTTACGTACCGATCCGCAATTTTACGCCACCACTCCAGAGCAGCTATTAAAAGAAGCTGCTTATATAGCTAAAAAAATGGACGCGCAGCTGCCTAAGTTATTTCATACACTGCCACGTATGCCCTATGGCGTTGCACCTGTACCTGCAAATATAGCCCCTAAATATACAACAGGTCGCTATGTTGGCTCGAGCCGAAGCGATCAAGCAGGTTATTACTGGGTTAATACATATGCGCTAGATAAGCGCCCGTTGTATGTATTAGAGGCGCTGACCTTACACGAAGCCGTACCAGGGCATCATTTACAAATATCGCTTAATGCAGAGCTTGAAAACTTACCAAGCTACCGACGTGATGCCTACCTTTCGGCTTTTGGTGAAGGGTGGGGGCTTTATTCTGAATACTTAGGTATAGAAGCAGGCTTTTACCAAGACCCATACAGCCGGTTTGGCCGTTTAACCTATGAAATGTGGCGTGCAGCTCGTTTAGTGGTTGATACAGGTATGCACATGTACGGTTGGAGCCGCGAGCGCGCTATGAACTTTATGAGCGAAAACACGGCGCTTTCATTACACAATGTTAAAACCGAAACCGACCGCTATATTTCGTGGCCGGGGCAAGCTTTGTCGTACAAAATTGGCGAGCTGACTATTAAGCGTTTACGCACAGAGGCCGAGCAAGCGCTTGGGCCACGTTTTGATATTCGTGAGTTTCATCATCAAGTATTGCGTCATGGTTCAGTGCCGTTATCAGTGCTTGAAGAGCAAGTTCGTTTGTATATAAAAGCTGAGCTTGAAAACGCACAAAGCTAATTATCTAAAGGTATAAACCTTGAACAACGAAAGGTGTTGTGTCATTTTGACGCAACACCTTTTTTATTTTTAAAAACAGCCATCAAGGGGCCTTGGATGAGCGATTTTATTATTTTTAGTATTGATGTATTTGCGAGTATTTTTATTGTTGCATTAGGATTAATTGTACTTACCGTTATAGTTTTTTATTTTCGTGATATTACTCAAACAAAGCATGCAATTAGGCGAAATTACCCGGTTATTGGCCGCTTTAGGTACTTTTTTGAGCGCCAAGGCGAGTTTTTTAGGCAGTACTTTTTTGCCCTCGATAGAGAAGAAATGCCGTTTAACCGAGCAGAGCGCAGTTGGGTGTATCGTGCTGCAAAAGATGTCGATCGTACCGCTGCATTTGGCTCCACGCAAAGCTTAGAGGTAACAGGTACAGTGATGTTTATGAACTGTGCTTTTCCTACCTTAGATGAAGAGGCGCTGGACCCAAGTAATGTAACTTTAGGCCCTTATTGTAAAACGCCGTACACCACTAACTCCTTGTTTAATATATCGGGAATGAGCTTTGGTGCGCTCTCAAAACCGGCTGTCAGAGCGTTATCAAAAGGGGCAAAATTAGCCGGCTGCTGGATGAATACTGGTGAAGGCGGGTTAAGCCCTTATCACTTAGAGGGCGGAGCCGATTTGGTGTTTCAAATTGGTACGGCTAAATATGGTGTGCGTGACGAGCTTGGAAATTTAAGTATTGATAAACTTAAAGAAATTGCGGCGCATAAAAACGTAAAAATGTTTGAGCTTAAATTAAGCCAAGGTGCCAAACCAGGTAAAGGCGGTATGTTACCTGGTAAAAAGGTTAATGCTGAAATTGCTAAAATAAGGGGCATCCCTGAGGGTAAAGATTCAATTAGCCCAAATGGGCACCCAGAGATCAAAAAGCCAAGCGACATATTAGATATGATTGCCACAGTGCGAAACGCCACAGGCAAACCTACCGGCTTTAAAGCCGTTATTGGTGATTACACATGGCTAGAAACGCTATTTGCAGAAATAAACCACCGCGGGCTTGAATCAGCACCGGATTTTATCACTATTGATAGTGCCGATGGCGGTACGGGCGCAGCGCCACAACCCTTATTAGATTCGGTAGGTTTACCGCTACGCGAAAGCTTACCGCTGGTTGTTAATATGCTTGAAAAACACGGCTTAACAGGACGGGTTAAAGTCATTGTATCGGGTAAGTTAATTGTGCCCTCTAAGGTGGCATGGGCGCTTGCTTTGGGTGCTGATTTTGTTGTTTCTGCTCGTGGTCATATGTTTGCGTTAGGCTGTATACAGGCTATGCAATGTAATAAAGACACCTGCCCAACCGGTGTAACTACCCATAACGAGCGGCTACAGCGTGGGTTAAATGTTGCAGATAAAGCCCAGCGAGTTGCCAATTATAATAAATATATTCATTACGGTGCTGGCTTAATTGCCCACTCATGTGGTGTAACGAGTGCGCGGGAATTAAGGCGTAAACACGTGCGTATAGTGCAAGAAAGTGGGCTGTCGGAGCCGCTCGATAAAATTTACGAAAACTACCAATAACGGTATTGGTAGTAAAAAAGGCGCTTTGGCGCCTTTTTTAATTTAGCTGGCTTATTAATAAACTAAAAAAGGCATCTTTGTTGTCGCAGCTTTTGGCATTTAAAATAAGTTGCTCACCTAAGCTCAGCGTTTGTTTTTGTACTGCAAGGCGCGTATTTTCATCTTCAATGCTGTCAATATCTACCACATGCGCGAGCCCTATGGTGCGCCTAATTAGCTCTGTTCCACAATAGCCTATGGCGTCTTGTAATACGGTTTTCATAAAGTACTGTGGGTAGCCCTCGGTATTAAGGGTGCGATCTGTGCTGTGGTTGGCAATTAAAGCTAACCATTGTTGCTCAAATAAATTATAGCTTTCAACAATGCAGCTAAGTAAATGCGTTTGATAGTTTCGCCGTGCTACAAACTCTTCAATATGCCCTGCTTGTGCGCAGTAATTTAATAGTAAATTGCCAATAAAAGAGCCTATATCAAAGCCAACAGGGCCAAAAAAGCCAAACTCGGGGTCAATCACTTTAGTGGTATTGGTATCTACAAAAATACTGCCGCTGTGCATATCGCCGTGCAGCAATGTTTGCGGGTTAGATAAAAAATTAGCTTTTAATTTCGCAACTTCTAACTTAAGTGCCGTGTTATCACGCAAAGCGTGTACATGTGTAGTAAGTTGCTCGTCAAAGTGATTGCGTTCGTGATCTGTATACGGATCGCTAAAAAATAAATCTTCTGTAATTTGGCAAAGCTCAGGATTAGTAAATTGCTGTACGAGGGCCTTTTTATGCTGGGCGGTTAGGTAAAAATCTGAATTATAAAACCCGGTATGGCTTAAATACGTAGCTACGTGCTCGGCTAACTTAGGAAATTGCTCCGCGTTATTTTGCGCAGTGCGCAATATTTTTAAGTGACCTAAATCTTCTAAAATAGTAAGTGCGTAAGCTTGGTTATAGTGCAGTACTTTAGCGGTGTTTTGTGGGCAAATAGCGCCATGGTTAAGTAACACTTGCGCCTCTATACGGGCTCTATCAAGCGTGAGCGGCCATGATTCACCTACACAACGAGCATAAGGCAGTGCTTGCTTTAAAATAATGCTGTTATGGTGCTCATCGCTAATTCTAAATACTAAATTAAGGTTACCGTCTCCAAATTCGTACGCAGTTAAGTGTGCGCCAGCATTAAAAAAATCATACTGCTTAGAGTCAATTAGCGAGTTTACATATTCAATTGCGCGCTGCGCATCAAACGCGACATAGTTAGCCATAGTGAGTTCTCAAATAACCTTTTTGGGCATTCTATACCTTTAAATGTTTAGATGTCTACAAGTCTAACTTGAGAGTTATTCAAACTGATGTAAAATACCCTTACGCATTTTATTTAAGCAGCCTCACCATGCAAAACCTAATCGCAAGCAGTTTAAAATATGAAAACGGCACATTAAGTGTGCTTGACCAGTATTTACTTCCTCATCAGCAGGTATGGCACGAATGCCATAGTGTTGAGACGATGAAGGAGCTGATCATCAGTTTAAAAATTCGTGGCGCACCATTAATAGGCTTAGGTGCGAGTTTGCTGGTTGCTCATTTAGCGCGGCAGGGGGGAACTCAAGCGGCGCTTGCAAAAGCAATTGATGAGCTTGAAGCCACAAGGCCAACCGCTGTTAATTTAATGCATTGCATGGCTATATTAAGAGAGGCCCTTAAAAGCGATGGTTTTGTAGCTGCTGTGGTGTGCAGCGCAGAGCGCCTTTTTATTGAAGACATTGCCCTATGTGAGCGTATGGCAACGCGCGGAGCTGAGCTTATAAACAGCGGCGACAATATTTTAACCCATTGTAATACCGGCGCATTAGCGACTGCTGGTATTGGTACAGCATTAGGCGTTATTTACAAAGCGCAGCAACAACACGGCAATATACATGTGTGGGTTGATGAAACGCGGCCCTTGTTGCAAGGCGGGCGTTTAACCGCGTTCGAACTTGAGCGCTGGCAAGTACCGTATACGCTTATTTGCGATAATATGGCAGCAAGTTTAATGGCCGCAGGCAAGGTAGATAAAATAGTGGTAGGCGCCGATCGTATTGCTGCTAATGGCGACTTTGCTAATAAAGTGGGAACTTATAATTTAGCTGTATTGGCCCATTTTCATGATATTCCTTTTTATGTTGTCGCGCCTTTAACTACGCTTGATACACAAACAGCTTGCGGTAGCGATATAGCAATAGAGCAGCGAAATAGCGCAGAGGTACGCGGCGTAAGTGGCAGTTTTGGTGAGGCGCTGTGGGCACCCACTAATGCCAATGTGTATAATCCCGCATTTGATGTAACACCTGCAAAACTAATAACAGCTTGGGTGTTAGATACCGGTGTTTACAATAAAAGTGATGTAGAGAGTGGGGCGTTAACAGCGCTTAAGTAGTTTTTAAACATCGCTCCACTTATCCCTTTGTGGAGCGTATTACGTTTGCTATGCGAGCAACGGAAACTGCTTCGCAATTTCAGACTCGGTGCTTTTTGCAACCCAGCCCTCGGTATTATTAAATAATCGAATGGCGGTAAATTCTGGGTCGCTCCCCATATCAAACCAATGTGGGGTAAGAGTTGGGACCGAAATTAAGTCACCTTGCTGGCATAATACTTGGTAAATTTTGGCATCAATATGTAGGCAAAATAACCCTTGGCCTTTTACAAAAAAGCGAACTTCGTCTTCACTATGAGTGTGCTCAAATAAAAACTTTTCTCGCATTTGTGCCGCTGCAGGATTACCTTTTGCAAGCGAAATAACATCTACCGTTTGGTAGCCATTTTGCGCTTTTAAGCGCGCTATATCATTTTTATACGCTGCAATAATTTGCTCATTTGTGGTGTGCTCATTAATGGGTGCGGTTGCTTGCCATTGTTCAAAACGTACATTTACTTTTGCTAATTGCTGAGTAATTTCGCTTAAATCACAAGTGTTTACCAGCGCATTACTCGGATTGTTGCTAGCATAAATTGTTAATTGGCTCATGCAAATTGCTCCAATTTAACTGTGCTAAAGTCATGTACGTATGGGTGCGCGCTATGTGCTTGGCCATCACGTATTAAGTGCAAGGTTTTAAGCCCTGCGGCTTTGGCTGCATCAAGCTCACCTGCCACATCACTTAAAAACAAGATTTCGTTAGCACTAAAGGGGAGCTGGTTAACTATAGTGTTATAGGCGGCTTGCTCTTGCTTTGCGCCGACTTTGGTATCAAAAAAATCATTAAACAGGGGGCGTATATCGCCATAGTCACTGTATTTAAAGAGTAACTGCTGCGCCCTCACCGAGCCTGATGAATACACATAGAGTGCGGTGCCTTGAGCGTGCTGAGCTTGTAAAAACTCAAACGCATCTGCGTATAGGTGGCCTTTAAAATCACCGTGCTCGTAGCCCGTTTGCCAAATTAGCCCTTGTATTTGCTTTAAAGGGGTAATTTTTTTATCTTCTTCAATCCACTTTAGTAACACGCTAATGACATTTTCTATATCGGCATCTGGCTCATTAATAATGGCTTTAACAGCCGCTATTTGCTCAGCGACATGGGTTTTATTTTCGTTTAAGCGCATAAACGTTGCTAGTTGTTTAGCTGCATACGGAAACAGCACCTCTTTTACAAATGAGATACGTGTTATGGTGCCTTCAATATCAGTTAAAATTGCTTTTATCATTATAGCTGTGCCCCAATACCTTCTATTTTTAACCGTTCGAGCTCGCAACTAAATAAAAACTCTAACCCTTCTAAGTGGCGAAGTGCTTGCTTGTAATTACGCCCTACTACATAAACGCCATGCCCACGAATTAACACTGCATGTTCAATGGGTGTATGTAAGTGGTGATCGCTAAGCAGCAAACTTAAGCGGTCTATGTCTTGGTCGTTTTCAAAAATAGGAATGCTGAGCGTATCTAAATGCGAGGTTACCCCACTGAGTGACTTTTGCATTTCGTAACCGCTTAAATTTAATGCATGGCTTTTAATTACACGCGATAGTACGGTGGCTGCTACTGAGTGAGTATGCAGCACCACGTTTGCGTGCGGAATAAGCTTATACATGCCTAGGTGCAGTTGCGTTTCGGCCGATGGGTTGCCAGCACCTTTAGTGCGATTACCTTGATGATCAAGCTCAATGAATGTGTGTGTACCGAGCTGACCTTTATCAAAGCCGCTAGCGGTAACCACATACCCTGTTGCGGTGCGCGCCGAAAAATTTCCGCCGGTGGCGGGAACCCAGCCTTTTTGACTGATCCATTTTCCGGCTTCAATAAGTTGCGAAATAGCGGTATTGTTGTGCATACATTCCTCACCAATGAGTGTAATACCAATGCGTAATAATACTTAATGCGTTTAAGGCGCTAAACCAAACGCGAGCTGCGTTTTTGCTACCTCAAAATAACTCAGTTAATTAAGCAAATTGATATAAAGCTATTTAATTTTAGACGGCTATACTTCTGTTTTAAGCAATGATAGCATCGCTTTAAGCGCAAAACCATCATTAAGGGCCTGTCGTGTTTGAAAGTAAATTACCAAATTTAAGTGTTAGTATATTTAGCCAAATGAGTGGCTTGGCAAGTCAGCATTCGGCAATAAATTTATCGCAGGGTTTTCCTGAGTTTGATGCGCCAGAACTACTGAAAAACCAGCTAAATTTTTATGTTCAGCAAGGGGTTAATCAATACTCGCCATCCAGTGGTGTGCCCCGTTTACAGCAACAAATAGCAAATTTAGTTTCGCGTAAATACGCGGCTAACATTGATGCAGCTGAGCAAGTTACGGTAACGTCGGGCGCCACCGAAGCATTATTTGTGGCTATTCAAACTATAGTACGCCCCGATGATGAAGTCATTGTGTTTGACCCCGCTTATGACTCTTACCAGCCCGCCATTGAGCTTGCTGGCGGTAAAACAGTTCATATTGCATTCCATGCCCCCGATTATGCTATTGATTGGCAAACGGTTCGCAGTGCAGTGAGCAAAAACACGCGCGCTATAATTATTAATACGCCACACAATCCAAGCGGAAAAATACTTAAAAGCGATGATATAAACGCGCTCAAATCGTTAGTAAGCGACCACGATTTATATGTAATAAGTGATGAAGTTTACGAACACATTACCTTTGATGGCGATAAGCACTTAAGCATGCTTTGTGATGAGCAACTACGTGAAAAAAGCTTTGTTATATCAAGCTTTGGCAAAACGTTTCACAGTACCGGCTGGAAAATGGGGTACTGTATTGCGCCTGCACCGCTTGCTATTGAATTTAGAAAAATACACCAGTATGTTACTTTTTCAAGCTTTACACCTGCACAACACGCATTGGCCGACATGCTTGAACAACAAGGCGAGCATGTCGATGAGCTGAGTAATTTTTATCAGCAAAAGCGCGACTTACTGGCACAGCACTTAAGTGACAGCCGTTTTAATATTTTACCAAGCCAAGGTACGTACTTTTTATTGCTCGATTACAGTGAGGTGTCTGATCTTAATGATGTGGATTTTTGCCACTGGTTAGTAGAGCAAGCTGGGGTTGCTGCTATTCCTTTAAGTGTGTTTTATAAGCAACCTTCAAATGATAAAGTGATTCGACTGTGTTTTGCTAAAAACGATGAAACCTTAATAGAGGCCGCGCAAATATTATGTCAACTTTAACGCTTACACTCGTTCAAAGTGCGCTGCATTGGCTTGATAAAGACGCCAATTTAGCCATGTTTGATAAAAAATTAGCAGCGATGAGCGCTCAACCTGATTTAATTTTACTACCCGAAACCTTCGCCACAGGCTTTGCTATTAATCTTGATTGCGCAGAGCCCGAAAATGGCAAAGTGTTGAGCTGGCTAAAAACCCAAGCACATAAACATAAAGCCGTTATTGCAGGTTCGGTTTTGGTTGCTCAAGGTGATAAAAAAGCGAATCGCTTTTATTGGGTGACCCCAAGTGGTGAAGTGAATTATTACGATAAACGTCATTTATTTCGCTTAGGCAGTGAGGGCGATTACGTTGTCGCAGGGCAAGCGCGTAAAACGTTTGAAATTAACGGTTTTAAGTTACTGCCGCAAGTATGTTACGACTTGCGCTTTCCGGTTTTTCAGCGCAACAATAATGATTACGACGTAATGATAAACGTTGCTAACTGGCCTGCGGTTCGTCGTCATATTTGGGATACGCTATTAATGGCGCGCGCTATGGAAAACCTATGTTATGTAGTAGCCGTTAACCGTGTTGGCGACGATGGCAATGGTGTTGCGCACAATGGCGGCACGGCCGTGTACGACTTTAAAGGCGATACACTCGCCAAAGCAAAAGACAATACACAAGAGTTACTTACCGTAACACTTGAAAAAGCACCGCTTGATGATTTTAAAGCCTCGTTTCCTGCTTATTTAGATGCCGACGCGTTTACCTTGGTATAAATCGCTAAGCATTAGCGCCTAGCCAATAAAGTGCTAAAATAGCCGCTGATATGTTTATTGGCGGCTTTATGAATACAACCCTTATTACACCGGTAATTTTAGCGGGCGGCATTGGCACACGGTTATGGCCGCTTTCTCGCCAAGCTATGCCTAAGCAATTTTTACCTCTGCTTGATAACAAACACTCACTATTACAAAGTACGTTAGCGCGTGTATCGGGCAAGGAGTTTGCAAAGCCAATACTTGTTTGTAACGAGCAGCACCGCTTTATTGCTGCTGAGCAAAGTGCGCAGGCTACTCCTCATGCACTTTTGTTAGAGCCGCAGGGTAAAAATACCGCGCCGGCCATTGCGCTGGCAGCACACTACGCTTTACAGCAAGGCATAACAGGGCCAATACTGGTGATGCCTGCCGATCATCATATATCCAACTTTACTGAGCTCACACTTAAATTAAACGATGCAATTGAATTAGCCCAGCAAGGTATGCTGGTCACGTTTTCAATTACACCAACACAGCCCCACACTGGGTTTGGCTACATTAAGCAAGGTAGTAAAATAGCAGGCTCAAATTGCTATAAAGTGGCTGCATTTAAAGAGAAGCCAAGCTTGGCTACCGCTGAGCATTATTTAACTCAAGGCGGTTATAGCTGGAATAGCGGGATGTTTTTATTTACACCACAAGCCTATTTAAATGAACTAGAACGCTTTGCCCCAAAAATTGCACACAGTGTAAGCGCGGCGGCTAATTTCTCTGACGATTTAGGGTTTACAAGGCCGGTAAGTGAGCCACTTAAAACCTGCCCAAGTGACTCTATCGATTACGCCATTTTAGAGCGCAGTAATAATGTAGCAGTGCTGCCTGTTGCTCTTAATTGGAGTGATGTAGGCAGCTTTAGTGCCTTGGCTAGCCTTATTAAAAAAGATGCACATGGCAATAATGAAAACGACAGCCATACCGCGCAAAATAGTACTAATAATTTTGTTTTAAGCGAAAACGATCACAGCGTTGCTACCCTTGGAGTTAGCGACTTAGCTATTATTCATACCCACGATGCCACCCTCGTTGCCAATAAAAACAAGCTCGATGGTCTGCCTTTATTGCTCAAGCAATTAGCGGTTAGCCAAAGTGATAAACTCAATCACCATCAGGTTGTGTATCGGCCATGGGGCAATTACCGCACTTTAGTAACAGGGGCAGGGTTTAAAGTTAAAAAAATAACCGTAAACAGCGGGGCTAAACTTTCAACGCAGCGCCATCAGCATCGTGCAGAGCATTGGGTGGTGGTATCGGGTATTGCCGATGTACGTATTGATAAGCAAGCATTAACACTTAGCCACGACCAATCGTGCTACATTGCAGCAAAACAAATACACAGCTTAGCGAACAATCAAAAAGAGCCGCTAATTGTCATTGAAGTACAAACTGGCGCCGTACTAGATGAAAGTGACATAGAGCGTTTTGATGATAAGTATGGACGTGGAAAGTAGTTTTAAATTACCAATTAAAACTAAGTGCTTTTTCTCTAATGGCATTGGCTATGCCCGATATTTCTATATTTAAAAGTGGAGAGTAATAAAAATGCTATATGAAAAAAAGTATAAGAAGAAAATATCTTACTTTTTACAGTTTCTTATAATTTTATGCATAGTGCTGTTATCACTTACCTATACAACTTGTGGATTATTAGCAATTCAAAGTTTAACAGTCGAAAAAATTAAAATAACCGATGTATTTAATACCATAGCTCAAGTTGCGACTGCTTTTGCATTTTTCTTTGCTGTTTATCAATATCGAAAAAATGGTGAAAAGGAGAGGCAAATTATTATTGCTAATGAGGCAAGACTACTGATAGATAGAATGTCTCATGAGTCGGATAAGTTGGCTTCAAATACAAAATTTACCGATCGAGAGGTGAATGAGTTTATAAGTATAATGTCCAGCTTCGGTTGTGACTTCAAAACATTATATGATGAGCTAACTGATGATTTACATAAGGCAATGGTACGGATGCATTGGCAGAATATGCATTATAATCATTTATCAAGGGCACTTAATAGTCTTACTATAGACTTACTTTTCGATAACTTAAACTTAGATAAAAAGCATGATAGCTATTCATTCTTTAATGCTCGTTTTGATGATTCAAGCGAGTCAGAGCCTGAAGTATTAAGAGAGTATATGTATACAAAAAATATATTTAATAATATGAGCGCGGCTAAGGAGTTAATAAATAGCTTTACGAACTTATATTTATTCGAACAATATTATTTCGATCATGAAGGTACAAATGATTTGATGTATGGATTGCTTTCAAGGTTAGATTTCCGCGTATCAGCCCCATTACTTTCAGTAATTAAAGAAAAGCAAAGACCGTAGCTGGTTTTTTTGACTAAATTTCACCCCAACTGCCCGCGCACGTACTTTAAGTATTGTTCTAGGCTTCGTTGCCATAGCTCTAACGCCTCATCTAGCAGGTTGTTATGGGGTTTGTTATCAAGCAGGCGGCGCTCTATTTTTTTAAGCTCAATACCGTAACGGTTAAAGCCTAATTGCAGCGCGGTGCTTGCTTGGCGGTGCAATAATTTAATGCACTGCTCTGGTTGCTGGTCAATAAGTTCTTGGCATCGGGTTAGTTTAGTCCGTGCTGAGAGTACAAATTCATTGTAAATCGACGACACTTCATCCTCACTAAATGAGCTAGTTAGCGTTTCTGCTGCGGTTTCGTCGTATAAGGTGTCTACTAGCTCTACAGCTATATTTGTAGTTTGATTGGATTGTGAATCACTCAGTGCTTGGCGAAGCTTTTGCTGCTTAATTGGTTTGCCTACTATGTCTTTTATTCCCAGAGCTAAGTATTCTTTTACCTCATCAGGGCTTAAGCTTGCTGTAAAAGCCAGTACGGGCGTGCGCTGGTTTTTATGCTCCAAACGCTGCAGTCGTTTTAATACTTCTTGGCCGGTAAAGTCTGGCAGGTTCATATCCAGTAAAATAACGTCAAAGTGATGCGTTTGCAGCAGCTCAATAGCGCTTCTGCCATCTTTGGCGAGCTTTATTTTATGCTCATCTTCGGCCATAAATTCAATGGCAATTTTTTGATTTAAATCTAAATCTTCGACTAGCAGTACTTCAAGGCCGGTTAAGTAGTCTTTGTTTTGATGTCGCTGCTCTACCAAACTAAGCTCCCCTAGCGTAAAGGTGGTGGTAAAGCTAAATACGCTACCAGTGCCTAATTGACTGGTTATTTCTAAGCGGCTGCCTAGCTTTTCTAGTAAGCGGCTGGTGATGGCAAGCCCAAGGCCGGTGCCGCCTTTTTCTTTCCCGGCGCTACTTTGTACGTAGGGTTCGGTTAAGTAGGCTATTTCGTCTTTTTCGATACCAGGGCCTGAGTCTTTAACGCTAATTTTTATGGTGTGCTCAAGCTGCCTATCGCTTATTAAATCAACCTGAATTTTTACTATACCGTGGTCGGTAAACTTAATGGCGTTACCAACAAGGTTAATAATAATTTGCCTTAACTTTTGCTGATCGCAGTAGTAACAGGCTTGTTCAGGGATATTACATACCAGTTCAAACTTAAGCTGCTTTTGCTCCGCCAATGGGCTGAGTAATAAACACAAATTGTTTAACCAGGTTTTAAATTCAATGTCTTCTTCGTAAAGTGCTTCATCACTTTGATCTAGGCTTGCGTAGTCGAGCACTTTATCAACCAGTAAATTTAACGACTCGGCCGAATTAATAATGGCCTCACAATAGGCTTTATTGCGGCTGTCGGTGCTTTGGTTCATAACTAATTGGGCGCTGCCTAATATGCCATTAAGGGGGGTGCGAATTTCATGGCTAATAGTTGATAAAAACAGGCCTCTAATTTCTAAATCTTTTTGGGCTTTGTCGGCCAGCTTGTTAAGGTTTTTTTCTCTGCGTTCATTACACAAAAGCGCCATACCGGCGGCATAAAACATAGGTGCAATAACGCCATTTAAAAACAGTAAGCTGCTAAACCATGGGCTTTGCAATAGCAGGGGTTGTTCAATATTAACCATAAATAGTGAGCGGCTAATAAAGCTCAGGCCAACTAAAGTTAATATTAAAATGTAAACAATGGTGCCATTTGGGTAGGGTTTTCGGGCATATTTAATAAATAAAAACAGCAAAAAAGCGGCTTCTGCAATGTGCTGTACATCCGAGACGTAAATTCGCTCGCGTAAAGAAGGGTCAATAAAAGAATAATACCCCAGCATTACTGCGCTAAACGCGGTAAAGGAGCACAGTAGCTTAAAGCCAATACCCCGATAATCTAAAAATTGGCATATAGCCAAGCTGTGCACAATTGATGCGCCAAACATCATACTGCTGGCAATACTAATCACAATAAGGTTGTGCGTTTTACCAATAAGCGTAAAGCCAATTACTGCGCCTAGTAATAAAACTGGGTAAAAAATATAAAGCAGCGTACCTGGGGTACTTTTGTTGGTACGCCAAGTTAAAAAGTTAAGAAGGGTCATTACAATAATAACGGCAATGCTGGCAAAAAAGAGGGTAAATGAGTCGAGCATAGAGGTTCCAGCAATGGGTACTTTAAATAGAGTAATAAAAAGCGATTAATTTAACAAGCATGCGGCATAAACAAAAACAGGCACCATAAGTACCTGTTTTTAAATTACGAAATTGATTAACGAATTTCGTCTGGAATGTTTTGTTGAGCCCAAGATAGTAGCTCAATACGGTTACGACATTTAGTTTTTCTAAATGCGCTGTATAAATGTGTTTTAACTGTGTGTGGGCTGATGCTTAAATCTTCAGCAATTTCTTTGTTTTTTAGAGCCCTTACTCATTAACGAGATTATTGCTTTTTCTCGTTTAGTGAGTTTAATTGGCTCTATATCGCCTTCGGTCAGCTTGTGTAGTGCGTCTTTATTAAACTGCAGCATGCGGTTTAATGCATTACACATAATGTCACGTCTGTACCAAAGCTGATCTTCTAAAAGTAAGCGAATACCTTTCATTAATACATCAGCGTTATCTGTCGTATAAAACACGCCACGAATGCCGCTCAACAGCGCGCGGTTAGCGAGCTCTGGGTTTTCGTCTAGGTTAAATAATACGATATCGCACTTGGTGCGCAGGTTAACTAGCTGTTCTTTTAGTTTACCCCATGCATCGTTACTTGATGTTTCAATGAACAGTAATCGAGTCCCTTCTGGTACATCTAAAATATTTGTACCCGTGGTTACGTCAAGGCCTTGCGTTTTTAACAAAGGTTCTAAAACGTTAATGCCAATGGTGTTAATTGGCTCTTGATCTAATAACAAAAAGGCTGAACTGCTCATGTTTTTATACTCTTTTTATAAAGCTGACTAGTTAAGTTTATCACGACTTCCACACCTTTTGTATTAGAAAGTCGGGTTTCGCCTTGTGAACAAGTACGATTTTACGATTATTTAAACATAAAATGTTGCAAATAAGTAATTATTTTTCACTTTATATACATGATAAACCATAACATTTGTAACTAGCTAAATACTAATAATTCCAGTGAATTTTTATTATTAAATTTTTAATTTTTTAGCTTCTTGATACGGAGGCCAGCCCATTTCTTTGCCTGCAAGCATATGTAAATGTATGTGATACTCGGTTTGCCCGCCGTGTTTATTGCAGTTCATTACTACTCTGTAGCCATCGTCACTAAAGTTAAATTGCTTGGCTAATTTAGCAGCAACCTCGTATAAATTTCCAACTAAATGTGAGTTTTCGCTATTAATATCATTGATAGTGGCAATTGCTTTTTTTGGAATAATTAACACATGAAAAGGAGCTTGCGGGTTTATATCTTTAAATGCAAGGGTAGTGTCGTCTTCGTAAATAATGTCGGCAGGAATTTCGCGGTTAATAATTTTTGTAAATAATGTTTCTGTGCTCATAATCGTTTCAGTGTAAGGTTTGAATTTAAAGTCACTAATGACAAATTTTGTTTGCAGTGTCAAACTCAAAACAAATAAAGGAGTTTTTATGCGTAAACCAATGTTAATAACTGCAGCTGCGGCGCTATTGATGAGTATGTCAGTAAGTGCCGGAAATATTCACTTTCCTGAAGAGTTAGTGCCTTTACAAGTCGGCGAAAGAGTGATTGAAAGCTCTCTATTTAGCCGCGTTGACGACATTGAACTTGATCCAGGCTCTTATCGATTAAAATTAAAATACACCGATTTATACGAGCTAGGCTTTGACGACCATGAGGTAATAGAGTCTGAACCGTTTTGGGTAGATATTACTATTGACGATAACAAAGACTACGACATGGTGTTTAATCGTGCCGATAACGCGGTATCAGCGAAAATATTTGCTGAGGCACCACAGGTAAGTTTAAAAGCAAAGGGCGCGTCTGTGGCACAGCCGCTTAGTGTTATTTCAAATACACAGCTTGCAAGTCAAAAGCCTGCTTTACAAAATACGGTGCCAGCGGGTCCAACGCGTCCAAGCCAACCTATAAAGCCTATTGCGCCTATTAATGGCAAAGGCATGCCAAGTGCACCGCAAATGCTAGAATTTTGGTGGCAGCAAGCCACGCTTGCTGAGCGAAAGGCCTTTTTAGAAAAGGTAACGAACCAAGGCGCTGAATAATAAACTTATCTCAAGCTACTAATTTTAAGCGCTAACTGCGCTGAACTTAGTTACAGTTTTTAGCTTGAGAAAATTACAGTATTAAAAAAGGCCGATAAATCGGCCTTTTTTAATGGTTTTGCTGTTTTACCCTAAAGGTCTAAACACCTTTTGGGTTGGCACAGGTTGCTTATTTATCAAATAAAGCATCAATGGTGCCTTGTGCGAGCGGGTGGTAGCCTGGGCGTGCTTTGATGTATACATCGTGTGCCCACTCACGCTTACCATTTTTAATAAGTGCTTTGTATAACGGCACAATTAATTTACGGCGGCCAATACCTGATAAGTGCTTATCAAGCGCTGGGTAAATAGGTTGATAACCATTACCTACCGCTAACATAAACCATGCAAACGCGCGCTCTGCATTGGTTGATTGCGTTAAGTTAAATTGCTTATCAAGCTCGCTCATTTTATCTAAGCTTAAATCACGTGGTAGGTTATTTAAAAAGTGTAACCATTCGTGCACTGTCCACTGAGCCGTAGGTAATTGTACTGCGCTTGTTTCACCTTTTAACCATGCTGCGCTTGCTGTATCTACTTTATCAAACGCATCCGATGTTGGGTTAGGTGCATCGCTTGGTAAACCTGGCTCAAAAATCCACTCATTCACTTTATCCATGCTTACAACGCCTGGATATTTTTCAATTAAGTTAGCTTTTAAGTAAGTAACAAATTGCGCAGTAGTCAGCGATTTAAATGCAAACTCATTAAAGTAGGTCTTAACAAAGTCATCAAACTTATCTCGGCCGTATTTTTCTTCTAGGTAGATTAAAAATAGCTGCCCTTTAGTGTATGGCACTGAGCTAAATGCATCATCTGGATCGCGGCCATTAAGTTTTAAATTAAGGCGCGTATCGGGTGCATCAATGGTTTTAAGCTGAGCACGTAAGCCTGCTGCATCTAAAGCTTGCTCCATTACGGCGCGGTCGCGGCCAAACACTTCTTCCATGATGCGGTTTTCAACGTAAGAGGTAAAACCTTCGTTTAACCATAAATCTTCCCACGTAGCGTTGGTAACTAAGTTACCAGACCAAGAGTGTGCAAGCTCATGCGCAATAAGGTTTACTAAGCTTTTATCGCCAGCAACTACGGTAGGGGTAATAAACGAAAGACGCGGGTTTTCCATACCACCAAACGGAAAGCTAGGCGGTAACATTAATAAATCGTAACGGCCCCATGCATACTCACCATACATTTCGTTGGTTTTGTCGATCATGGCTTGGGTGTCGTTAAACTCGGCAACCGAAGCGTCTAAAATTTCAGGCTCGGCAAATATACCAGTTTGTTTTGACATGGCTTTGAATTCTAAATTACCTGCACCAATCGCAATTAAGTACGGCGAAATAGCTTGTGGCATTTCAAAGTGGTAGTCGCCATCTTTGTATAGTGCGTCTTTGTTATCGGCGCTCATTACGGCACGTATATCTTTTGGTGTATGAATACGGGCAGAGTAAGTAACGCGCATGGCAGGGGTATCTTGTACTGGTAACCAGCTACGAGCGTGAATAGCCTGCGATTGGCTGTACATAAACGGGTGCGTTTTGCTGGCTGTTTGCTCTGGTGTTAACCATTGCAGGCCAGATGCTTCTGGGCGGCTGTTGTAGTAAATACGTACTTTTGGCGCTTGGCTTTTTAAAGTAATTGTTAGTTTTGAGCCTTTAACATCATCGCGATCTGCCAGTGTAAATTTAGCTTTGTGCCAATCGCCCGAGGTGTCTTGGTACATTACTTTATCAATGTCTAAGTCGCGGGTATCAAGTACCAGCTTTTTACTCGTGTCATTGTTCCACTTTAGCGTGTGCTCAACAAAACCTTCTAATTGCTTGTCGGCAAAATCGACATCTAAATCAAGGTTTAAGTGTGTTGTTACCACATCATCTAGGTTGGCGTATGAGTTTTGATCAATCGCGTTTGCCATTGCTTGCGAGCACATACCGGCCATAGCGAGGCTTAAAAAAAGAGGTTTAATTTTCATAAAATACCCTGAACACTAATAATAAGTGCAGGTTTTATATCATGATTGATACAGCGGGTTGAGTGATTTTTACATTCTTTGCGACAATAAGGTAAACTACTGCGATTAGTTACCAGTACACTCAGAGACCTTTGTGGCGCACTCATTAAAACCTTTACATACCTTTGCACTAAACAATCAATGCCAGCATTTTGTTGAAATAACCTCGGTTGAGCAACTTAAAGCACACCGTTTTAGTGCTCCGTTTTGTTTATTAGGGGAAGGTAGCAACACAATATTTTTAGAAAACTACGCAGGCACCGTAATTAAAATGGCCACTAAGGGCATTACTATTACCGAGCGTGAAAATGACGTATTAGTGAGTGCAGCTGCGGGCGAGAACTGGCATAAGCTAGTAAGCTATTTACTTGATAAAGATATTGCAGGGCTTGAAAACCTAGCCCTTATTCCGGGCACCGTTGGGGCGTCGCCGGTACAAAACATTGGTGCTTATGGTGTTGAGCTTGCTCAATTTGTAGAGTCGGTTGAATACATTGATATAGCCACAAAAACCAAGGTGACTTTAACTAACGCACAGTGTGAGTTTGCTTATCGTGACTCTATTTTTAAACATGCTTTAAAAAACAAAGCGGTGATCACTCAAGTTAATTTAGCGCTCCCTAAAAAGTGGCAGCCAGTTTTAAGTTATGGCCCACTCAAAGTATTGCAAAATCCCACCCCTAAAATGGTATTTGAGCAGGTAATTGAAATTCGTAACGCTAAGCTGCCAAACCCATACACTTTAGCCAATGCGGGTAGTTTTTTTAAAAATCCGATTATTAGCAATGCGCGTTTAGAAGTGCTGCTTGTGCGGTTTGGTGATTTACCGCATTACCCCTATGGGGAAAGCCATCACAAAGTGGCGGCAGGTTGGCTAATTGACCAAGCGGGCTTGAAGGGCTTTACAGTAGCAGGGATTGAGGTGCATCAGCAGCAGGCGCTGGTATTAGTTAATCATGGTGATAGTAAAGGAAGCGATTTAATCACTATGATCACGCATATACAAAATACGGTGTTTGCACGTTACGGCATAATGCTAGAGCACGAAGTAAGGCTTATAAACACAAATAGTGAATGCCATATTATTACGGAGCACGCGTAATGAAAGCACCAGATGGAAATAAACTAGCTATATTAAATGCACTTAACCAAGGTGGCTTTGTATCGGGCCAAGTCCTTGGCGAGCAGCTGGGTATAAGCCGCGCAGCAGTGAGTAAGCATATTCAAACACTGCAAGACATGGGGCTCGATATATTTAAAGTGACGGGTAAAGGTTACAATTTAAACAATGCGGTGGGTTTGCTAAACCAAGCCGATATAACCAAACATTACCATGCATTAGGTGCCAATACAGCCCAAGTAGAAGTACACCCTATTATAGATTCAACCAACAGCGAGCTAATGCGCCGTATTCAAAATAAAGTCGCGCTTGAGTCTGGCACTGTTGTGGTTGCCGAAATGCAGCAAGCCGGGCGCGGAAGGCGAGGGCGGGTATGGCAATCTCCATTTGGCGCCAATTTATATTACAGTTATTTTTGGCGCTTAGATGATGGTCTGCAAGCTGCTATGGGCGTATCAATTGCAGTAGGGCTTGCGGTATACGATGCTATAAAAGCACTTTACGATATAGACATTGAACTTAAATGGCCAAACGACATATATATAAATAAGCAAAAACTAGCCGGAGTATTAGTTGAGCTAGATGGGCAACCGCAAGGCCCTTGTCAGCTAGTCATTGGTATTGGCATTAATCTACAAATGCCGCAAAACACCAGCGAACAGATTGATCAAGCATGGACTGATTTAAGCCAACACACCACCGCGCTTGATAAAAACCAGTTAGTTGCTTCGCTTACCTTTTATTTAGAGCAGCGTTTGGCAGATTACCAGCAAGACGGGCTAAACAGCATGTACGCACAGTGGAACGCCCTAAACGCCTTTGCAGGAGAATGCGTAGAGCTAAATACGGGGCACAGAAGCTGGCGGGGTATTTGTGAGGGGATTGATCAGCACGGCGGAATACGCATTCGCCAAGACGGCGAAGTTAAAAGTTACTATGGTGGCGAAATCTCGTTAAGAAAGGCCGAATTATGAAACTGCTAATAGATGTAGGTAATACGTCATTAAAAGCGGCCTTATGGCGCGAGCAACAAGCAACGCCCGTTTCTATGAGCGACGTGCCGTGGCAAGCAATAACTGAGGTTGTGTATGCTTGTGTAGGTAACAGTGAATTATTAAATGACGCGCTCACATTAGCCGCCAAAAAAAGCATTCCGTGTTGTGAGGCGCATGTTAGTAAAAATCTCAGTGGCTTAAGTTGCGCATATGAACAGGTTAGCAATTTAGGTATTGATCGCTGGCTTGCGCTGGTGGCAGGTTTTACCCTTTACCCAAACAGAGCGAGTATTATTGTTGATGCTGGCACTGCAACCACTATTGATGTATTGAGCGGCGAAGGCGAGCACTTAGGGGGCTGGATATTGCCCGGCCTTGACTTAATGACTCGCTCATTAACACAAAATACTCAGCGCGTGTTTGATGATGCCAATACCCCCTTTTTAAACGAGCTGGGTAAAGACACACCCAACGGATTAAAAAATGGCGCGCTGGTGGCAACATTAGGCGCTATTGAACAGGCCAAATATCAACTTAAACACGTAACAGGCGAACAAAAACCACAAATTTTGTGCGCCGGTGGTTACGGTTTGCTGTTACAGCAACAAATAAGTGGCAGTATTTTTGATTCTTTATTGGTTATGAAAGGATTAAATTATTGGCATGAGCTAAGTAAAAACGACGAAAAACAGCAAAATTAAGCACTTTTGCATGAATTGTGAGCATTTAAGCTAAAAAATTACATTTTTTTTAATTTTATAGTTGCATCATAATAAACCTTACTCTAATATCTCGCCCCGTACTAAAGCAGTGCCGACTTAGCTCAGCTGGTAGAGCAACTGACTTGTAATCAGTAGGTCAACCGTTCGACTCGGTTAGTCGGCACCACTTTCCTTTTACCGAAAGTGAATTAGTAAAGAATTATCGT
>BJUT01000010.1 GCA_007988745.1 Pseudoalteromonas atlantica | reverse complement strand
TTCCTAAATTACATAGTTGTAATTACTTGGCTGCTGAGTTCCAAGCGGGGTGAACTTTAAATATTTTTATAAATTTGGTCAAGTATTTTTTAGCAATATTTAACTGTTATCGTTTATTTTTGATAGACTCGAGAAAAATACCTCGCGAAACGACAAAAACAATGAAAAAAAGTATCTGTATACTTGCTTTGCTACTTGCAGGGTGTGCAAGTAATGAAGCGCCTCCTTATGAAATAAATAACAAGCAGTTTTATGAGAACGTGGATGAGCAAGGTAACAAAATATTTGCTTATGTTGTATCGGTAAAGGCTGAGCATCGCAGTAACATAAACTTAAATAACGGCGGGCGAGGCGAAAAAAGACCGAGCCGCTCTGATGTAAAACGTTACATAGAACAAGAACACTTCGAAGACTCTAGTGTGTTAAAACTTAAGCTTGAGGATGAAGCCGTCAGGTTTTTAAACGAAACCCTCAGTGAAAATAACTATTGTGAAAATAAACACGAAATTACACAAGTGCTATGGCGTGACTTAAGTGTGCAGCTAAGAGGGCGTTGTTTGTAGTATGTTGGCCGATAAAGCAAAGCTTGCGCAGTTGTTAGCGCAATTAGGTATAAATTACGATGTAATAGAACACCCTGCGTTACATACCAGTTTAGATGCTGATGCATTTATGGTGGAGCGCCCAGGTACGCGACTTAAAAACTTGTTTTTGCGTGATAACGAGGGCAAAAAACACTTTTTAGTAATTACCGCACACGACAAACAGCTCGATTTAAAAACCCTATCTAAGCAACAGGGACTTTCTCGGTTGGGGTTTGCCTCTAGCGAGCGGTTAGCACGTTATTTAAAAGTGGCGCCCGGGTGTGTGTCTATGCTTGCTTTAGCAAACGATAAACAAAGCAATGTTACTTTGTGGCTTGATCAAGATATTTGGTTTAACGAGCTGTTTCATTGTCACCCGTTTGAAAACACCCAAACTTGGCTGCTTACAAAAAATGACTTAAACACCTTTTTTGAGCATACAGGGCATCAGCCTCGGGTAATGTTTTTACCTTCTCGATAGCCTAATGTTACTAAGACTAAACCAATAAAACACACACTCAGTAAGCAAAGCATAAATGCAGTTTGCCCTGAGTGTTGATAAACAATACCTGGCAATAACGAGCCCAACGCCCCGCCACTATAATAAAACGATACATACCCGCCATTTGTTACACTTGCAGGCGCTTTGCTAATCTTGTTAACAAGTGGAGCAGCGCTTGAGTGTATAACAAACATAGCAGCACAAAATAACGTAAACGCGATTAAAAACACACTCAGTTGCTGGCTTATAAGTAATACAATGCTTAAGTTATACACGATAAAAACCGCAGCAAGTAAATGCCAAGCTGAAGGCACTTTTTTAGCAAGCCAAGGTGTTGCAATAGATGCTAAAGCACCGATTAAGTAGCCGCTGTACACTAAGCCAATATCGCGTGTGTTTGTAATTAAAAAGGTGTTTTGCAAAATAAATGGTAGGTAATTTAATAAGGCTGCAAAGCAAAAAAACATACAAAAAACGGCACAATACAATTTTAGTACTGCCGCATCTTTTAGCTGCTTAATATACGTTAACGGCGTAAGTGCTGACTGATTAGATACCACAAAGCCCGTGGGCTTTATACTTATAGCCAGGCCAATAAGCACAATCGAAATAACATAATAAAAACTTTGCCAATACCATAAATCACTAAATAAAGCGGCTAATACTCGGCCAAAGTAGCCGCCAGCTATGGTACTGCCTATGTATAAGGTCATATTTTTTTGTAAGGCATCTGCGCTGTAACGTATACCAATAAAGCTTGTCATCGCGGTAAGCGCGGCAGGTAAGGTTAAGCCTTGTATAAAACGCACCAAAAGTAATAGCTCAAAACTTGGCGCTACTGTAAACAGTATGCAGCTCACTCCTAAAATAAACATAGCAATACGTAAAATAATAAACGGGTTTTGCTTGGCTAAAAATAGCCCATAAACCAAAGGTGCAATTGCTAAAGGCAGCATGGTTACGCTCATTAAGCTGCCAGCAAGCGTAGGGGAGACGTTAAATTCGCTAGCAAATAAGCTCAATAAAGGCTGAGGTGCGTACAGCACAAAAAATATAAACACCGAGCAAATAAGTAAATGAGCAAAACGCATTGTAAGGCTTAAAACGTAAGCTGATAATTTAGCCAAAGTATATGAAAAATGGCTTATATTTCATAGGTTAAATCATTAACAATTGCGCTAAATCAAAGTGTATATTCAGCCCTTTGCTAGATTAATGCTAATAGCACTGTTATTTGTACTCGTTGGTGATTAAAATAAACCTAATATAAGTTTTTAGTGGAACAAAGCCATGGGTTCATTACAAGACCAATTGCTGCAAGCAGGGTTAACAACATCGCACAAAGCTAAAGTTGCTAAGTCAGAAAAACGTAAGCAACAAAAAAAGCAAAAAAAAGGGGCTACCAGTAACCCAAGCGATCTGCAAAAGCACATACAGCAAACTAAATTAGAGCAGCAAAAAAAGGCTGAAGAACTTAACCAGTCGCGCCAAGAAGAGCTTAAGCAACGTGAGCAAGTTGCTCGTGTTAAGCAAATACTTGAGCACCATAACCAAGACTCTATCCGCGGTGAGCGTACCTTTAATTTTACCTACGATAACAAAGTAAAAGGGATAGACGTAAACGAGAAAACCCAAAAAGCGTTATCGGGTGGTCGTTTAGCTATTTGTGTACTGGAAGGGCAGTTTTACGTACTCGATGATGAGCCGGCGCGTAAAGTCGCAGAAGTTGATGAAAAGTACATTGTTTTTCATGTTGAACCTGAAAACAAACCAAAAGATGAAGACGACCCATATGCAGACTTTGAAGTACCAGATGATTTAGTATGGTAAGTGTCTGTTCAGTATTGTTTGCTAAAGTTAACAACAATGGCTGAAAACGTAGTCATGTTTGTTTGATCGCCTAACGTAAATTGATACGTATGCTTTTTACTAGATTGTTTACTACAATCAATAGACTATTTTCTAACCGTCAAAAAGAAGAGTGAATATAATGAGCAAGATGAAAGCACTAATAGTAGGCGCGGGTATTAGTTTAGCCGCAAGTTTTTCGTTTAACGCCGCCGCTGCTGATGGCGAAGCCCTTTACACCCAAAAAATGTGTCAAACATGTCACGGTGCAGAAGGTAAGGCACCTATTATGGGCGCATACCCTAAAATTAATGGTCAAAACAAAGACTATTTAGTGGCCCAAATGAAAGATATTAAATCGGGCGCGCGTAGCAATGGTATGACTGCCGCAATGAAAGCAATGGTTGCAACGGTAACGGACGAAGAGTTTGAAGCAATTGCTGACTACCTTTCAAAGGTAAAATAAAGCACCGCGTTTAAAAACGTATTATCGTTTTAAATTAAAGCGCAGCGTAAACAGCCACACAATTGTGTGGCTGTTTTGTTTGTGTTTGCTATAAAATTAATACTGCTTTAGACTTCTAAACATCTATTCGTACTTGAGTTGTTGTACGTATTTTAAAAGGCTGATTATGATTGATTTACCCCAACTAGATTTAAAAAATAAAGTGTCGGAGCAAGAGTGGCAATTGCGCGTAGATTTAGCTGCTTGCTACCGATTAGTAGAGCATTTTCGTTGGGGGGATTTAATATACACGCATTTATCGGCACGTTTACCTGGCACTGATCACTACCTTGTAAATGCGTTTGGCTTAACGTTTGACGAAGTAACTGCATCAAACCTAGTAAAGGTTGATTTGCACGGCAATATTATTGACGACACCCCCTTTAGCATTAACCCGGCAGGTTTTACTATTCATAGCGCAATTCACGAAGTGCGTGAAGATGCTCATTGCGTTATTCACTTACATACAAAAGAAACCATTGCCGTTGCTACACAAAAAAATGGCCTATTGCCACTAAGCCAATACTCTATGTTTTCGCTCCCTTCGCTGTCGTACCATGGCTATGAAGGGCTGGCTGTAAATGATGACGAGCGCAAAGTATTACAAGATGATTTAGGCAATACCAATCATATGCTATTGGTAAATCATGGTGGCTTAACCGTAGGCCCAACCGTAGGCGATGCCTTTATGCGTTTTTATGACTTGCAACGTGCCTGCGAAATTCAGCTTGCATTACAAGCCAGCTCACAAGAGGTTATTCCGGTGCCGCAGCCAATTATCGACAATATTTATAACCAAGCTAATGTGGTACATAGCGGCAGCACAGGTGGGCAATTAGCGTGGCCTGCCATGTTACGAAAAGCGTACCGACTTGATCCCAGTTTTGCACAATAGCCTGCGTGGCTAATAAGGAATTTTAATGAAAGTAAATCGCGTAGAAGTATTTGATATTCATTGCCCAGAGCGTCCAGCCTGGACGCCGGTTTTTGTACGTATTCATACCGATGAAGGTATTAGTGGTGTAGGTGAGGCTGGTTTGGCTTACGATTTAGGCCACAGCGCAGCAGCAGCAATGATAAAAGAAATGGCTGATGCTTTTTTAATTGGGCACGACCCATTTCAAACCGAAAAGTTATGGTCGCGTATGTTACGCGAAAGCTTTTGGGGTTTAGGTGGCGGCCCTGTTGTTTATGCAGCAATGAGCGCCATAGACACAGCACTTTGGGATATAAAAGGTAAAGCACTTGGTTTACCGGTATACCAATTACTGGGCGGCAAAGTAAACGATAAGCTACGTACTTATGCATCGCAGCTACAGTTTGATTGGGACAGCGAATTTAAAGCGTTAGTACAACCGCAAGAATACGCAGAAGCGGCGTTAAAAGCGATTGGCGAAGGTTATGATGCAGTAAAAGTTGACCCTATCCAATACGATAAAGACGGCAATACGTATTACGACCGTACTAAAATAATTTCTCGCGCTGAAATGAAGCTATACCGTGCTCGTATGCAAGCTATACGTGAAGCAGTTGGCGATGAAGTGGATATTATTTTTGAATGCCACAGCTTACCTGGCGCGACCTCTGCTATACAAATTGGTGAAATAGCCGAAGAGTTTGATTGCATGTACTACGAGGAGCCAGTTAACTACTTAAACCATTCTTTACATGCAAAAGTAGCAGATAAAGTGGCAGTGCCAATTGCAGGCGGTGAGCGTTTATACAACCGCTGGGGTGTGCGTCCTTATTTAGAAGATCAAAGCATTGATGTACTACAACCCGATATCGGTTTATGTGGTGGCTTTACTGAAACTAAAAAAGTATGTGACTACGCCGATATTTTTGATGTGCGTATTCAGGCGCATGTATGTGGTGGGCCAGTTGCAACAGCTGCATCGCTTCATTTAGAAACCGCTATTCCTAACTTTTTGATTCATGAGCATCATACATATGCCATTAAAAAGTGGAACCGAGAGCTGTGCTTACAAGATCCACAACCAAAAAATGGCTTTTTTGAAGTATCAGAAGAGCCAGGCTTAGGCATTGAATTAAATGATGAGATTGTTATGCGCTCGCAACGTGTAGAAATTAAATAATTTAAGCTTTATTTAAAGAGCGTTATTTAAATACTATTGTTTAAAGTAAAAGCCGGTAAGTGATAGCTCACTTACCGGCTTTTTTATAGCTGTGTTTCTCTAATACCGATGAGCAATACCATTTGAATAGTTAGTGGGTTTAATTGGCAAGATTAATTGTACACGTAACGCCTTTTATCTCAGCGGTGGCTTTACTATCAAGGTGGCGTATATAGCAGCGATTATTGTTTATCATTAACTCAAATTGATCGGGAAAGTTAAGCTGTTGATTGGCTGTTATATCGCTACGGTTTGTGTTTTTAAGAGTAAAGGTACTGGTGTGAATAAAGATATCGTCAGCAAGCGTTACGTTTTTTATATGCATTAAGCGCTCTATAACACGCTCTACCGCTTGGCTATTTGGCTGGGTAAGTAAGGCATGATGCAGCTTAGGAGTAGGCTGCGTGTTAGATGCGCAACCACTTAAAATAGTTAAAATGCCAAGGGCTGATATTTGCGAATGTAATGTCATAATCATTGCCGCATTTACGTAAGTGGTTAAATTTAATATAGCTTATCTAGGGTATGTTATAAAAATGCTTAGCATTTGCGTAGCTAAGGTTGTGCCATATTTTATTTGTTTTACACAAAGCTTGATGGCTATGCCAAACATCATTATAGCTTGCGTTAATTTGGCAAACCGGAAAGTTACTCGCAAACATAATGCGCTGCTCACCAAAGTACGAGAACATAGTTTCAAAACAATCTTGTTGCTGTTGTAAATTCAACGCTAAAAGCTCAAAACCTGAAAACTTAATCGCTATATTATTGTGCGCACTTAGCATGCGAATGCTTTGCTGCCAGTTATTAATATTATTAGGTAGGCCGCTATGGTTTATTATTATTTTTAGCTGAGGCAGCGCCTTAGCGTAACGAGCAAGCTGAGCGGCTATTGCAGTATTTTCAAGCTCAAACTGGGCTTCATAATGCAGCCCTTGCTGGCAAAGGGTTTGCAAATTACTAAAGCACACTGGGTTTAATAATCGCTGTGCGTTTGCGCCTTCGGTGATATCCCGTATGCCTATTAAATGGGGGTGGGCAAGGGCGTTTATTGCTTTTGCAAATTGCACTGGTGCGCAATCTAACTGAGCGTAACTAATGGCTTTAAAGGGAAGCTTTTTTAAATGCGCCGTTAGCCAATTAAGTTCGTTAATGGGGGCGTTGTTATCAAAACCAGCCTCTACATGTACTATGCCGGCGAGGGTAAAGTCGCTGCTCTCTAGTAGCTCTTTTTCGCTAATAGGTTGTTTTATTAACTCTAAATTTGGCCATGCTGGTGGGTTTTCGCCTTGCAGCCAAGTATATTGCCCCTCGGCAAGGTTAAAAAAATGCACGTGGGGGTCAATAATTTTCAGGCTCATCGGCATGTGCTCATTGTGTGGTATATCCGCCATCAATATTTTGTAGGCTACCGGTTATAAAGCTTGCATCATCACTTGCTAAAAAGCTAACTAACGCGGCAACTTCATCAGCTTGTCCTAAGCGGTTTAGCGGTTGAAGGCTTGCTTCTTCTGCCATTATATCAGCCTTGTTAGCCCCACTTTTTTTACAATAAGCATCTATCGCGTTGTGAAATAGAGGGGTTTCTATTGTCCCTGGGCAAACCGCATTCGCGCGAATATTAAATTGGGCGTAATCAAGTGCTGTAGTTTTTGCCATAGAAGCAAGAGCATGTTTTGTCAGGTTGTAGGCAAACGAGTTAGGCTTACCAATTATTGCCTGATCTGAGGCTATTAAAATAATAGCGCCATTGTTTTGCGCTTTCATGCTGGGTAGTACACTTTGTACAGCCGCATAGGCCCCTTTAACGTTCAATGCAAATAATGCATCGAAAGTATGCTCATCGGTATCCTCAATACTAGCACTGAGGTGTTTACCGGCGTTAGAAACAAGTACATCTATGCGTGGGCTTTGTTTACAAATGGCCGTAATACAGGCTTTTACAGCACTAACATTACTCACATCGCATTGGTGAAAAACCCCCAGCTCGCTGTACTCAATATCCAAATTGTGCACCGTGTAGCCATTTTCAATAAAGCGTTTTACAACCGCTAATCCAATGCCTTTTGTACCGCCTGTAACAATAGCAACCTTAGACATACTTGCTCCTAATTTAAGGTGTGTGATTAGTGAGAGTGACCACAGCCGCCTTCAGCGTGAACATGGCCATGCGAAATCTCTTCACTGGTTGCTTCACGAACCGATACCACTTCTAAATCAAACGTTAGCGTTTTGCCTGCAAACGGGTGGTTTAAATCGCAATCTGCATTAAAGCGGCCTACTTTAACTAATGTTACCTGGTGTTGTCCTTGGTTTGAGTGCACCATCGCAGTCATACCTGGTTTCCACACTTTTACGTCACCTTGAAGGTGTTTAAGCGGAATACGCTGAATTAAATCGTCAACGCGCTCACCGTATGACTCGCTTGGCTCAAGTGTTACGCTAAACTTATCGCCTGCGGCTTTGCCTTCAAGGGCTTTTTCTAAGCCAGGAAGCATGCCTTCGCTGCCATGAATATAGCTAAGAGGCGCGTGGTTTACACTGCTTTCTAGTTGCTCGCCCGCTTCGCTTAATGTGTAATGAAATTCAACTGCTGAATTTTTGCTAATTTGCATGCTTGTCTCTTTAAGTTTTTGACTAAGTTAAAAGCCGATTTTACGCGAAATACCGAGCTTTATAAACTCAGCGTGGTTGAATAAGTGATTTTTGTAGATCTTGCAGTAAATCTTGTTTTTGTTGCGGCTGTTTGGGTTTTTCTGCCTGGGGAATAAATAGCGTTAATTGCGTGCCAGGCTTTAAAATGCTTGAGGCACTTAAGTTGTTCCATTTAGCTAAATCACTGTGCGGCACTTCGTAAAGCTGACTAATGCTCCACAAGCTATCGCCTTGTTTTACTTCATAGTCTATTTCAATGGTGGGGATCACGACTTCTTGTGGCTCTAAATAAGGACTAATTTGATAATCTATAGTGAGCGATTTGGGGAGCGTTTTAGGCTGTCCAACCAGCAGCTTTTCACCTATGCCTATCATATTATTTTGTTTGCCATTGAGCTGCTTTAACGCGCTTACTGACATGCTGAAGCGTCTTGCAATGCTGTATAGCGTATCATTTTTTTTAACGATGTATTCGCCTGCAAAATTAGACTTAAAAAACTGACTTTTTAACAGTGCCTCTTGGCCGATAGGTAAAAGCAATGAGTGGGGGCCATTAGGTGAGCTTTGATTTTTTAAATAGCCTTGGTTAAGCGCGTGCAACTGTTTTGAGCCAACCCCAGAGAGCTTAGCGATGACCGAAAAATCAAACTGTTGGCCCACATTCATTTGCGTTGTTATTGGTTTATTAGCCAGTTTAGGACGCTTAAAGCCTTTTTGCGGGTGTTTAACTAAGTAGCTTAGCGCTAACAGTTTAGGTACGTAGTCGGCCGTTTCTTTTGGCAGCTTTAGGGAAAAGTAATCGGTACTTTTGCCACGTTTTTTATTTCGCTCAATGGCTCGTTTAACACGCCCCTCACCACTATTATAAGCCGCTAGGGCGTGTAGCCAGTCGCCATCAAAGCGTTTGTGTAAATAGCTGAGGTATTCAAGTGCGGCATCGGTGGAGGCAAGTACATCTTGTCGGCCGTCATACCACTGATCGGATTTAATGCCAAAATGATGCGCTGTGGCGGCCACTAACTGCCAAACACCTACTGCTTGCTGCGATGAGGCAATGGTGGGTCTAAAATCACTTTCTACAAAGGGCAGTAAAGCCAGCTCCATAGGCAGGCGCTTTTGCTCAATTTTTTTTACGATATGATACAAATAAGGCGCGGCGCGTTTATTTACAGTGGGTAAATAGTTAGGTTGTTTTAAATACCAGTTAATACGCTTTTTTAAGGCGCGATTTTGATACACCGTAAAATGTAGATTGTTGGCAATATGCACCCATAGGTTTTTAGCTTTGGCGGGGCGCTTTTTTACAATTGTTTTTTTTGCCTTTACCGGCGGCGCAGTATTGGCTTGCTGTAATTGTTTTGGCTGTATAGGCTCAAGCTCTATTTGGTTTTCGTAGCTTGGCTCAAAGTGAGTAAAAATTTGTGGTGCGTCTGTTTCGGGTTGTGTTTGTGTGCTGTTACAGCCATACAAAAAAATCATTACACAATTTACAAGCAATCCACGCATCTTCATCTCTTATCTACAATCCTTTATTTTATAACACTACTGCGCGTGCTCAATTAACTGGGCGCGCTTAAGCCCAGCCTGTAAAAATAACTGGCTCGACTTTGTATTTAACGCTTCTTGTTTATATGGTGCTAAAACATCTGCAGGGAAACTCTCAGTAAGTTGCTCAAGCGTTTGTTTTTTATTGTTTTTCACATGGGTTATTAAATTTGTTAAAAACAATAAAGGCTGCTTAAGTTGCGCTTTTTCAAGCGCCCCGCCGTGGCCGGGAAGTATTGTACGCAAATTAGGCTGATTAATATAGCGTTTGAGCAAGGCTTGCCAATTTTGTAACTGGCCGTGGCCTGGGTAGGGTAGCCAGTCAACAATATCGCCGCCTATTAGCAGCGTGCCATTATTGGTACTAAGTGTTAAATCGCCGTTTGTGTGGGCTTTTTCGGGTGTTATTTGTACCGCAAAGCTACCTAAATCAATACTTTGTTGCTCGCTGATTACGGTGCTAGGTGATTTTAAGTTATAGGTTTTCCAACGTAAAAAACGTTGTTTAGCTAAAGAGAGCTTTTCGCGCCACTGTGCTTGCTGTTGCTCGGGCAATGTGGCTAAGCGCTGATAGCTCAGCTCTATACTTTTTTCATAGCCTGCTAACTTATCATCGTAAGCCTTCTGGTATGTGGCAAAATTATCGGCTACCTGTTTATGCACTATTAGCTGCGCTTTTGGGAAGGCATTTTGTAATACGGCCATGCCGAGTAAATGGTCGTCATGAAAGTGGGTCGCAACTAAATAACAGAGCGGGGTTTTAAGGTGTTTTTTTAACTGTTTTGCCAGTGCTTCAACGGCTGCAAAGTTTCCGCTTGCATCAACCATGAGTGCGCATTGCTCGCCCTCTATGAGCACTTGGTTGGAATCGTAAAAACGTAATTTATCTTGTTGTTTTAAAAATTGCACATTCTCGTTTATTTGCTGCCAAGTAACCGCTGCCTTACTAGAGTGAGAAAATAGGCTAAGGGTAATAAAAAGGGCGGGGATTACAGTTACTAAAAGGGGTTTTAATGTCATTGTGTGTCTCTGCGCAGCATTTATTTACCCTCATAATAAACAAAAAGCGCACGGGGCGCTTTTTATTTTTTTATTGGGTCACTCGCCAAGCATTGGCTGAGTTTATCAATGAGTTGATCTTGCTGCTGTTGCTCTACACTGGCATGCGTTTTAGCTTCTAGCAACTCATGGCTAAGTGTAAGTGCTGCTAAAAGTATCGCCTGTTGTTCGTTGCGAACTGATGAGCGTTGCTTTGTTTGCTCAACCAAGTCATTTAAATTTTGTGCTGCTGCTATTAATGCATCTTCTTGCCCAACCGGGCATGCAAACTGCTGCTCTTTACCTAGCAACTCAACTGTGACCCGCTGGTTTTGCAGCTCAGACATTAGCTTGCCTGTTGTGCGCTTTGTAGTTTATCAAGTAAGCCTGTTAACGTAGAGCTGGCATCTTTTTGCTTTTCTTCGTTTTCAAGGGCTTCTAGTTGTAAAATTTCGTTTTCGTCACTTAGTTTTGCATTTTGCTCTTTTAAGCTAGCAACATCTGCTTGTAATTGGTTGTTGCGCTCGATAAGCGAGTCAATCAGTTGTTCGAGTTGTTGAAGAGTTGTGTTGTTCATAAAGGCGCTCATATAACTGTAATTAATGTCATGCAAATGTAAAGCAAAGTGTGTTGTTTTGCCAGCATTTACGGTGGTTTTAGCACAATTTTATTGTTTATTAAGTGATAATTCAGGGTGGCGGCTTTTTTGTTCATAAATGGTTCACTTAACTGCTCGCAAAGCGGTGTATAGGTTGCCAAAATACAGAGCTTATGGTTCACTGCCGATATTAAATTGCGTATAGCGAAAATTAACAATGCTTAGTTACAGACACTCTTTTCATGCAGGTAACCCTGCCGATGTGCTTAAACATTTAGTACTTGCACAGGTACTTCAATATCAAACTATTAAAGATAAACCCCTCGATTATATTGATACCCACTCAGGTGCGGGATTTTTTGAGTTAAGTTCATCTGATGCCCAAAAAACACAAGAATACAAAGAGGGCATTGCTAAGCTTTGGCAACATAGCAGTAAACACGAGGCGCTAAACGATTATATTGCATTAATTAAATCGTTTAATGATGGGGATGAACTGGCGTTTTACCCCGGTTCGCCAAAAATTGCTGAGCATTACTTACGTCGTCAAGACAAAGGCTGGTTTTTTGAATTACACCCGCGCGATTTGCAGTTACTTGAGCAAAACATGCAAGGTAAGCGCTCTATTCGCGTACGTGGCGAAAACGGTTTTGCCGGATTAATAGGGCTACTTCCGCCAGCTTCGCGCCGTGCATGTGTGCTTATTGACCCACCTTATGAAATAAAAGACGATTACGATACTGTAGTAAGCACACTAGTTAAGGCGCACCAGCGCTTTGCAACCGGCACATATATGATTTGGTACCCCGTTGTTGATAGAGAGCGAATCAATACAATGGAGCAAGGGCTGATTGAGTCGGGAATGCGAAATATTCAATTATTTGAGTTAGGCACGCAAGCGGATACTGACGTACACGGTATGACGGCATCAGGCATGATTGTTATTAACCCACCGTGGAAATTAAAACAAACTATGGACAGCATATTACCTGAATTAGTTGAGCTTTTAAGTGAGCCTAGCGGGTTTTATAGAAGCGAGCAGTTAGTCGACGAATAACTGCCTGCCATTATGTAAAGTAAAAGCCCAGCTGGGCTTTTATTTAATTAAAATAAACCGCATTAAAGGTGGCAAGCGTGTTGCCATTGTTATCTTTTAATTCTAAAGACTCGCCTTCTATAGCCCACTTTTGCGTGTTATTGAGCATGTTTAACATAGCCGCTTCTTGCTCCATGCTTTGTGAGCACATTTTTTTTGTACTTGCCAATTGGCTAAACGAAATTGAATGTTGCTCTGTGCTATAGCTACCACTGACGTTATTACACCCTAAAAAGCCGTTAACGCGGTTATCTTTATCAAATTGTATAAATGGCTCTTTTGTTCTTACACTGACTGTTTGCGCATTAATTGTAACGGCTTTCCAGTATGTATTTGTCAGGGTAACATCGCTTTTAGGTGAGGCGACTTTTTCAAGCTCAATTTCGTGAAGAATCCCCGAGTTTGCATTTTTAAAAGGGTCGTACTGCATTGTGCTGGTATAAAGAACCTTGTCTTTATTAATGATTCTAGCGGTGAGGTTATAGCGGTGTTTATCAACAATGTTGTTGTCATCATAAGCTAGCTCCACGGTATACGGCGGCGCTTTATTTATATCAATTACTTGTTGCGTAATTATTTCGGCTTTTACATCTGCTTTTGACACATCAGATAGCGTTACAATTAGTTGTGAGCCAGGGCGTGGCATACTGCGATCTTTATAGCTCACTTGCGTGGTTAAACCCATAACGCTTTTTTCTTGTACTGTGGATTGTGATTCGTTAGCTGGTTTTTCACAACCCGCTAATGTGAGTGTACTTAGGGCTAATAAACCTAAGCCAGTAAATGTACGTTTTTGAAACCTAAATTGCTGCTTTGCCATGCTTGCGCTCCTTATTCCTATATTGCTGGTAAGTGTAGGGGGGAGGAGCTTAATCATGGCTTAATTTTTTTAGCCACAAAAAAAGGCGCTAATGCGCCTTAATATAATGCTTTAGCGCTATTTTTTTACAAACTTTGTTAAAATAACAATACGTTGGCCGTCTACTCGCCCTTCAATATGTTCAGGGTTATTTGTTAAGCCTATATTGCGTACTGCTGTGCCGCGTTTGGCGGTCAAGCTACTACCTTTAACGTCTAAGTCTTTAATTAAAGTAACCGTATCGCCAGCTTGTAGCACTACGCCGTTACTGTCTACGTGTTTTATATCGTCATCTTCAGCAAGGGCTTTTTTGGCCCAAGCAAGGGTGTCTTCTTCTAGGTAAATCATGTCGAGCGCATCTTGTGCCCAGCCATTATCAACAGCTAAGCGCGTTAGCATTCTGTAAGCCACTACTTGTACGGCAGGTGTTTGGCTCCACATGCTGTCGTTTAAACAGTGCCAATGTGTTGGGGTAAGCTCGCTGTTGTTTTCTATTTGATCTTTACAGGTTTGGCAGGTGTAAATGCATTTGTCTGAATGGGTTTCAGTAACAGGAGGCACTTCGTAAACAGATAAGTGTTCGGTTGCGCTGCATAATTCACACTGGTTATTACTGCGCTCGATTAAGGCTTTTTCAATACTCATAAGGCGTTCTTATATAGGAAGAGGTTTACATTTGGCCGTATTATACCCTAGCAAAGGTAGGCGGCGATACTAATCCCTTAAATTTTGTGCGGGTATTGGGTTAATGTATTTATCTTCTATGCGTTTTATGTAACCACTGCTATGTAAGTGGGCAAGGACTTGGTTAATTTTAGGCAGTAACGCTTTGTGCTTAGCAAGTAAACGCACTCTTAAATAACCATGCGAATGCTGGGCGCCAAACTCAGTATTAATATTTAGTTGTTTAGACCAATACGCTGCGGTGTGAATGCCCATAATGGCAACATCAATACGCGCTTTAGATAATGCAATCATTAGCTCTTTTTCAGAGGGAAAATCGACGCGGTTAAATTTTGCATCATCATGGTAGTAGTAGCCAAGTACTGTACCGACCTCTTTAGAGTATAAACTTTGCTTAGTTTGATATTGCGCGACGTTATCAGGCAGCGCGACAATCATTTCGGTTGCGAGGATCAGCGGCTCTGAAAAAATATAGTAAGGGTTATCTCGCTCGCTATGCGCTAACCATTTTAAAGAAATTACATCAAAATCAATAAAGCCGTTTTCTAAATATTTGGTAATTCGCTTAGTGGGAAGCTCAACGTGATTGGCGGTAATATTTGCTTGCGCCATTAAAGCGGTGATTATTTCTGGCAAAATGCCGGGTTTTTCTGGGTTGTTGGTGTAAAAAGGGTAGTGACTACCTGACGCACTGACATTGTAATTTAGTTCTGGCTGGTTTTGCTGGGCATGAGCAAACGTAGCAAGATGCAAAATAAATATGGATAAAAACAACTTTAAAAAATACAAATACGTAACCTTTGCTAAACTTTTAACCTTGAGCGTTATGTAATTTAACTCAGCTTGTAATGATTCTAGAATCTTCATAGCAGTTGAATTACAGTGTATAACCTAATTGTAATAAACAACGTCAAATTAGATAGGCTTTTATTAAGTGAATCCCACAAATATTCTACAGAACGGGCAAAAGATAACACAGTTTGTTGCAAGGCAACCTATTTTTGATGCGCAGCAGAATGTGTTTGCTTATGAGCTGCTTTATCGCGATTCAGCCCATAATGCATTTCCTGTGGGAACATCTGATGAGCAAGCAACTAGCCGTTTGTTTTTTAATACGCTGATGATGCTAGGGCCAGACAAACTTACAGCGCATCATTTAGCGTTTATTAACCTTTCTTCAGCCACTATTTTAGAGAATTTTCCTAAATTGTTAGTGCCACAAAATTGTGTGTTAGAAATCGTTGAGCGTACGAACAAAATAGCTGAGGTAACTCAGCGCGTGAAAGCGCTCAAGCAAGAGGGATACAAGTTTGCCTTAGATGATTACGATGGCGACGATAAATGGGCGCCATTACTTGCGCATGTAGATTACATCAAAATTGAAATGGACGATGTAATAATTAAAACCAATATGCGCATAAAAAAAATTAAACGCGCTAATCCGCATGCAAAAATTATTGTTGAGCGCATAGAAACTCACGCGCAATTTCACTCGTTAAAACAAGCCGGTTGCGATTTATTTCAGGGTTATTTTTTTGCCCGCCCAGAGATGATCACTTACAAAGATGTGGAGCCGGGTAAGGTGATTGTGTTTGATTTACTGCGCTTTATGGCAAAAGAATCTTTATGCTTTGATGAAATACAAAAACAAGTAGCCAGAGATGTGGCAATTACAGCACGTGTATTGAAATTAGCGAACGCACGCTCGGGCAGTACTAAATTAACCATTACCTCTATTTCGCAAGCGGTTGTGTATTTAGGAGAGGACATCATAAGGCAACTGGTGCGGGTGCTGGCGCTGAGCGAATTAGGCGCCGATAAGCCCTCAGAACTCACAAAACTTGCCTTAACCAGAGCGCAGTTTATTGCGCTATTGCTAGGGCAAAACCACGCAGAAATGGTTGGACAGGGCTACTTGGTTGGGTTGTTTTCTGTGATGGATGCAATTTTAGATACAGACCTTGAAGCGATTGTTAAAGAGTTTTCGCTAGATGAAAGTATTGCCCAGGCATTATTAAACAATGAGGGCATTTTAGGGCAAAGCCTTGCGCTTATTAGGGCGTTTGAACTAGATGAAATGGATAAAATAGCGGTGTTAATGCCAGCAATAAACAGTGATTTGCATATAGGCCATATTTTTAATTATGTTCTTGATGCACTGTTGTATAGTGACGAAATTATTGAGGCTATTGCAGAATAAATATGCGTAATTGGTTATCTATTTTAAGTATTGTGGTTGCATTAGGGCTGTTATTTCCTGGTGTTACCAAACCTGTATTATCGATTGAGGGCAACATTGATAAATCGCAACTCGCCAAAGCCGGTATAGAAATGCTGGCTGAGGAAGGCGATGGCCGTACCCGCAGTATGTTAATGATGTTCTCTAGCATGTTGGGACTTGATAAATTAGAGGGTGAAATAAACGCGTATAGCAAAACACAAAGCATTTGGGGAACCGTAAACGAACTAGCTAATAATAATAATTTATTTGTAGCGGCGTTAGTTGGGTTGTTTTCTATTGTGATCCCAAGCTTAAAATTACTGCTGCAATTACTGTATTGCTGCTTGTCGGCCAGCGGATTTAAAAATAAGTTAGCTGTGGTTATTTGCGCACTGAGCAAGTGGAGCATGGTGGATGTGTTTGTTATTGCGTTAATAGTGACTTATTTGGCAGGCAATGCACATGGCCAAAGTAGCGATTTACTAATTATGCATAGCACTTTTGGTGAGGGATTTTGGTATTTTAGTGCTTATTGTATTTTTGCTATTTTAGCGAGTAGCTTAATTACATCACCTAAAAAAGAAAATTAATTATTTGAGTTAGCTCAATAACTCAAATATTATTACTGGGTAATTTACTTAATAGGCTTTGTTTTGCAGCGTTTTTACTCAAATTTACTCGTTGTTGTGATGCTACTCACGTTTGTGGGGCAAGCCGTTGCGTCTGTAAATCAGCAGTGCGAAATGCCACATATGAGCCTATCAGCAAAGCATGCCACACATGTAATGAGCGAGAGTAAATTGCATACAGGTATGATGGAAATGGATTGCTGCAGTGATGAAGCAGATGTTCAAAATGATTGTCATTGCCCAATAAATGGCTGTGGAAGCAGCTCTATTTTAACGTCCCCGGCCTTATTTCCTGCTTTTTCGTTATCGAGTGAAAAAGTTACCCAGCTTAATAGCGGTATTTCCTCCCCCCCTAGTAATACCTTATATCGCCCTCCTATGTTTGCTTAAACGCAGGATAGGTGTGATACCAATCGACTTGATTATTTAGTCATTTAGCGTGCCAAATAAAGCGTTAACAGCGTTATAAACCTCTCATGTAGAACAACTACATGCCGATATTTATGCCTTGTTATCACTCTATTTAACTGTCGCTATACATAACGACTAATTTAACACCATTGGTATGAGTGAAATTTAGCTATATTCGCTTAAAGCGCCTGTTCTGCTTGTTAATTTAAGATTTTATTTTTAATTTTAGATGGAGCAGGCAATGACCCGCACTGTAATTTTTAAAGCTGTATTACTGAGCGCCACCTTATTTGGTGCTGTATTTAATAGTGATGCTATAGCAAAAGCATCAACCCTTAATTTAACGGATGCCATAAACCTAGCGCTCAATAACGAGCCGTGGCTGATCGCCAGTGAGCAAAAGCAAGCCGCCGCCACTGCGCAAAGTATTGCTGCAGGTACTCTACCAGACCCCGTATTAAGCATAGGTTTGCAAAGCGTACCCGTAGATGGCTTTGCGTTTGATCAAGAAAACATGACGCAGTTAAAGCTGGGTATAAGCCAAAGCTTTAGCCGTGGTAATAGCTTGGCTCTTAGCCAACAAGCAATAAAAGAAGAAGCACTTGAGCACCCGTGGCTTAGGGCGCAGCGAAAGGCGCAAGTAAAAGCTAGGGTAATGGAGCTGTGGTTAAATGCCTACAGAGCACAGCAAAGTATTGCGTTAATTGAACAAGATAAAGCATTGTTTAGCCAGTTAATTGAAGTTACTGAAGCCAGTTACTCCAGTAGTTTAGGTAAAACCCGTCAGCAAGATATTATTCGCTCACAATTGGAGCTCACACGCCTTGAAGATAAACTGATTGTATTAGCGCAGCAGCTAGATGCCGCTAAACAAGGGTTAGCCCAGTGGTTACCACAGAGCGTATTACGCCAACCATTAAGCCTAACTTTTACAGCGCCAGCCCCGCTTACCCAATTTAATAGCTTAGACTTTGATGAGCTCATTAAGTTACTTATGGCGCATCCCTCTATGGTGGCTATAGATCAACGTATAGCCGCTAAACGCACACAAGTGAGCCTTGCTAAACAAAGTTATAAGCCACAACTTGGCGTAAATATGGGTTATGGCTACCGCGCTGATAACCAAGCTGGTGAATCGCGTGCTGATTTGCTTTCGGTGGGGGTGAGTATTGATTTACCTTTATTTACCGATAACAGGCAAGATCAGCAAGTTAATGCGGCTATTGCTAATGCAGAGGCCATAAAAACCGACAAACGCGTGGCGCTACAAAGCTTAAAAGGACAGTACTTTAAAGAGGTTAGTCAACTTGAGCGAATTGAGCAGCGCAATACGCTTTATCAAAACACATTATTACCGCAAATGTCGCAGCAAGCTCAGGCTACTTTAAACGCGTATACCCGTGACGATGGCGACTTTTCTGATGTTATGCGCGCGCGTATTAGTGAGCTAAACGCCAAAATAGATGCCCTTAATATTCAAATAGACAAACACATAATTATTGCTCGCTTAAATTATTACGCAGCCAGTTTAGACTCGCTAGTAATGGCTGAGCTACAAGGATAAAACAATGAAAACTAACTTAAAATACCTTGTAGCGCTGCTTATTGGTGCCACGTTAATGTTTATTGCTAATCGCTGGTTGATTGATGACACTGAGCACTTAGCCACAACCGCTGATAATAAAAAAGCGAAGCCGCTGTATTGGGTTGCGCCAATGGACAGTAACTATAGGCGCGATGAACCAGGGCTATCGCCAATGGGGATGGAGCTGGTGCCTGTATATGCAAACGCTGAAAACGACAGCCCAGGTACTATAAAAATATCACCTGAAGTGGTTAACAACTTAGGCGTTAAAACCAGTAAAGTGCAACTGAAAACACTGCAAAGTGATATTCAAACAATCGGTTATGTGCAATACAATCAAGATCAGTTAACTCATATTCACCCCCGCGTAGAAGGGTGGATAGAAACCCTATTTGTAAAAGCGCAAGGGGAGCCCGTTAGTGCTGGTGAGCCACTTTACACACTTTACTCTCCTCAACTTGTGAACGCACAAGAAGAATTTTTACTCGCAGTAAATAGAAAAAACAGCGTATTGATCCGGGCTGCTAAAGCGCGTTTAGAGTCGCTAAATGTGTCTGATGGCTTTATTGAGCGCTTAGAAAAAAATAAAAAAGTGATGCAAAACATTACATTTTACGCGCGTCAAAGTGGCGTGCTTGATGAGCTTAATATACGTGAAGGTTTTTATGTTAAGCCCGGCACCTCAATGATGAGCATCGCTAAATTAGATCAAGTATGGGTAGAGGCAGAAGTATTTGAGCGCCAAGCAGCTTTAGTGAGCAAAGGGCTTCCCGTTACAATGACCCTTGATTACATTCAAGGTAAGCAGTGGCAGGGCGTAGTAGATTACATTTACCCAGCGCTAAATGCTCAAAATCGTACTTTACGTGTAAGGCTGCGTTTTGAAAATACCGCAGGGCTACTTAAGCCTGATATGTTTGCCCAAGTAAGTATTCACACACACAGTGACTCACCGCAATTAGTTATACCTAAGCAAGCGCTTATTCGTACAGGTGCACAAAACCGAGTAGTACTTGCCCTAGGCGATGGGCGTTTTAAATCGGTGGCGGTAAAAGTAGGGCAAATTAGCCAACATGAGGTGGCTATTTTATCGGGCATTACGAAAGAAGACCGTGTTGTGACTGCTGCGCAGTTTTTAATAGACTCTGAATCGAGTAAAGACTCGGACTTTAAGCGTATGAGTGCACCGAGCACTCATGCCATGAGCGACATGCCTAACATGGAAATGGACAAGGCTGAAGCGGTTCAAACAGCTACAGTAATGGGAACCATAAATAATATAAACGCAGCGCAGCGGGTTATTAATATTAGCAGAGAGGCTATTGCTAAATGGAACAGAGGCCCTGCTACTATGGACTTTATACTTGCTAAAGAGCTTGATATTAGTGCGCTTTCACCTGATCAGCAGGTTCATTTTACATTTAGCATTATTGAGGGCGAATTTGTAATAAGCAAAATTGCTGAGCACCCTACTGACGAAGGCGCAGCTCATCATTCAATGCATGGGGAGTCATTATGATAGCTGCTGTTATTCGCTGGTCGGTTGTTAATCGTTTTCTCGTCTTGTTACTGAGTATTATTGTATTTGGCGCGGGTATTTACAGTGTAAAACAGACACCCGTTGATGCGCTTCCGGATTTATCGGACGTACAGGTAATTGTTAAAACCAGCTACCCAGGCCAAGCGCCCCAAGTAGTGCAAGACCAAGTTACCTTCCCGCTCACCACGGCAATGCTGTCTGTGCCTGGCGCTAAAACGGTGCGTGGTTTTTCATTTTTTGGCGACTCGTATGTGTATATTATTTTTGATGAAAATACCGATATTTACTGGGCCCGTAGCCGCGTACAAGAGTATTTAAGTCAGGTAGAAAGCCGCTTGCCGGCAAGTGCAAAGGCACAACTTGGGCCCGATGCCACAGGAGTGGGGTGGGTTTATTTATATGCATTAGTCGATAAAACAAATCAGCTCAATATAAGCCAGCTTCGTAGCTTGCAAGATTGGTTTTTAAAATTTGAACTGCAAAGCGTTGAAGGTGTATCTGAGGTAGCCGCTGTAGGTGGCATGATAAAGCAGTACCAAGTGGTTGTAGACCCCGTTAAGTTACGTGCTTATGGCCTTCCTCTTAGTTTGATACAAACTGCAATTAGCCAAGGTAATCAAGAAACTGGCGCCTCAGTAATCGAAATGGCTGAAGCCGAATACATGGTAACCAGCACAGGTTATATTAAAAGTGTCGCCAACTTAGAAGCCATTCCATTAGGAATTAACGCCCAAGGAAGTGCATTACAATTACGAGATGTAGCGGATGTGCGCTTAGGTCCTCAAATGCGACGAGGCATTGCAGAGCTAAATGGCGAAGGCGAGGTTGCGGGTGGCATTGTGGTGATGCGTTATGGCGAAAACGCCCAAGAAACGATTTCTCGGGTAAAAGCAAAACTTGAGTCTTTAAAACAAGGGTTACCCGAAGGGGTTGAAATAATTCCGGTTTATGACCGCTCCACGTTAATAAAAAGCGCGGTCGATAACCTAAGTAGTAAATTGTTTGAAGAGCTCATTATTGTAGCCTTAGTGTGCGTGGTATTTTTATTTCATGTGCGCTCATCGCTGGTGGCTATTATTACCTTGCCTATGGGTATATTAATGGCTTTTATTGTGATGTATTGGCAAGGCGTAAACGCTAATATTATGTCGTTAGGCGGGATTGCTATTGCTATTGGCGCTATGACAGATGGTGCTATCGTAATGATAGAAAACATGCATAAACACATGGAAAAAACGCCACTGACCAAGCAAAACCGCTGGCAAATAGTGACTAAATCGGCCACCGAGGTAGGCCCTGCATTATTTTTTAGCTTGCTCATTATTACTGTAAGTTTTATGCCTGTATTTATTTTAGAGGCGCAAGAAGGGCGCATGTTTGCCCCGCTTGCTTATACAAAAACGTATGCGATGGCAGCCTCTGCCGGCTTAGCTATAACCTTAGTACCGGTGTTAATGGGCTACTTTATTCGGGGTAAGGTCATTTCTGAGCACAAAAATCCTGTTAATAGAGCTTTGGTTGCAGGGTATAAACCGCTTTTAGCCACCGTACTTAAATTTCCAAAAAGTACGTTATTTATTGCATTTATAGTGACGGTTATAGGCTTTTATCCGGTAAACAAAATAGGCAGTGAGTTTATTCCTTTGCTAGATGAAGGCGACTTAATGTATATGCCTACAACTTACCCTGGGCTCTCTATTGGCGAAGCGCGAAAAATTTTACAGCAAACGGATAAGCTCATAGCCTCTGTGCCTGAAGTAAAAACTGTATTTGGTAAAATAGGGCGCGCCGATACCGCAACCGACCCCGCACCGCTGACAATGATTGAAACCTTTATTCAATTTAAGCCTAAATCACAGTGGCGAGAGGGCATGACGAAGCAAAAAATTAAAGCCGAGCTGGAAAGCTTAGTTACATTACCGGGCCTTACAAATGCGTGGGTTATGCCAATAAAAACGCGAATTGATATGCTTGCCACCGGTATTAAAACGCCTGTAGGTATTAAAATCGCGGGCCCAAGCCTGTTAGAAATTCAAAACATTGGGCAGCAAATTGAGCAATTGTTAAAAGACGTGCCCGGCACAGCCTCAGTGTATTCAGAGCGTGTAGCCACAGGGCGTTATATTAAAGTGGATATAAACCGTGAAAAAGCAGCACGGTATAATCTAAATATAGCCGACATACAACAGGTTGTGGCCACTGCAATTGGCGGCTCAAACGTGACTGAAACAATTGAAGGGCAACAGCGTTACCCGGTAAATTTACGCTACCCGCAGAGCTTTCGTGCTTCGCCTGAAGATTTAAAATTATTACCTATTATTACACCTTCAGGCCAACATATTGCACTTGGCGATGTTGCTAATGTATTTATTGAAGATGGCCCTACCGGTATTAAAAGCGAAAACGCGCGTTTAAATGGATGGAGCTTAATTGATATTAAAGGCAGTGATATTGGCAGCTATGTAGCACAAGCTCAGCAAGTACTTGGCGATAACCTACAATTACCCGCTGGTTATTCAATTACTTGGGCAGGGCAGTACGAATACATGCAACGCGCAAAAGCAAAGCTTACTTATGTGATCCCGCTTACACTCGCGATTATTGTAATACTGCTATACCTTAATTTTAAATGCCTAAGCGAAGTACTTATTATTATTGCCACCCTTCCTTTGGCTATGGTAGGCGGCATTTGGCTAATGTACTTTGAAGCGTTTAACTTTTCGGTGGCAGTGGGTGTAGGGTTTATTGCATTGGCCGGTGTTGCGGTAGAAATAGGCGTCATAATGCTTGTATATTTAAACCAAGCTTATACAGAGCAGCGCCAGCAGTGCGAGCAAACTGAAACTGCATTTAACTTACAAGCGTTACAACACGCTATTATGCAAGGTGCAGGGCTAAGAGTGCGCCCCGTAATGATGACGGTGGCTACCATTATTGCTGGCTTATTACCCGTTTTATACGGCACCGGCACCGGTAGCGAAGTGATGAGTAGAATAGCTGCGCCGATGGTAGGCGGGATGCTAAGCGCAATTATACTTACGTTATTGGTTATACCTGCGGTGTATTTACTGTGGAAAAAGCAGCATATTAGTCAATAGGTGTTGTTCTTTGTGAGTTAAAATTTGCTGAATGTAATGGTGGTTAAATCGCGGTGTACGGTTTTTACCCTTGTGAGCTTGATAGCTGCCCCTAATTCAGCAGGCTCTAATAGCACACTTTGGGCAATACCTGTTTTATTGCCCTATAAAAATTACCCGTATTTTGTAACTTGTACCAAATAACCCACCTAGCTCCTGTTTTTTTATTTTTAATGCATTGTTTTTAATTGAGTTTATGTTGGCACGGTTTACGCAACCTGTACCTTATACAGTCAACTTAGTAAGGAATGCACATGCAAGTTAAAACAATTAAAGAAGTGTACGATTGGACCGTTTTATTTCACACACAAATGGCGGCAAATTTTTACAGCGTTAAGGAGTTACTTGATGAACGTAACGCGATGCTAGTGGACTATTATTTAGATTATGAAAAAAAGTTAGCTGAAGACTTAGTTGGCTTTAAAGCAATTACAGAGATCAACACCTTAGATACTTACAGCTACGAATACTTTGCAGACAACCCCGAGTTAATTACGTTTAACGATATTAGCAAAGACCAAGAATTTGATGAAAAGGTGATTCAAAACTACCTCTCTGAGCAGCACAAAAAAGTAATTGAACTTTACGAGTACTTATTAGAGCGCGCTGAGACAGAAAACGGTAAAGAAAAGCTCGAGCAAATTTTAGAGCTTGAAAAGCAAGGCGTTAAGCAAATGATGCAAAGCTCAAACCGCCATATGGATATGTAAACCTGATAAAATAACCTGGTTTTATCTTTATAGGTAAAGCTTCAAACGCCCTTGGGTTTACCCCGAGGGCGCTTTATTATGTGTGCTTTACATGGGTGTAAATAAAGCAGCAAGCTCACTTTAAAAAGCGCGTGTCGCAATTACATTACTTTAGAACAAACAATGTCACAGGCTTTTAATAGCCTTATAAAATTAAACGCACTCAAACTGAATCCCTGCTTTTTTAAGATAGAGCTGCTCTTGCTCTAGGTCTGCTTGTAGCAATGTATGCTCTTGCAAATAGCTGTTACTAAACTTAATAAATAACCCTAAGTTGCTTGCGCTTATTTCCATATCCGGCTTTAAGCTCACTTGGCGCTTTTGATTAAATAAAATGGCCAAGCGTAAAATAACAATCAGTTTAAGCACGTGCTTTTGAGAAATAGTTAAAAACTCAGGCAGCTCAGTCAGTTTAATTTTTTTACGATAAAAGCGTATAAGTGAGCTTAAAATAAGTTGCTCTTGCTGCGTAAAACCGGGCAATTGACTATTCGCCACTATATAAGCGCTGTGTTTGTTAATCCCCGATGAGTTAATTGATAAACCAATTTCGTGTAATTTTGCTGCCCAAGTTAATAAAGCAATATCGTCGTTATTATCTAAATGCCATACATTTTTTAACTGTTTATAGAGCCAAATAGCCGTATCAGCAACACGCGCTGCATGCGCTTTATCAGCGGTGTAGCGCTCACTTAAATTATTAATGGTGTTTGAGCGAATATCTTTATCGGCAAGCTTTTGCTGCATTTCGTGCAGCAACCCTTCGCGCAACGAAAAATCGCTGTAGGTAAGCTCTTTAATGGCAAACTCTGTAAATATCGCAATTAAAATTGCTAAACCACCACATATGCTTTGTTGGCGCTCGGGTGTAAGCCCTGCAATAGCTAAGTTATCAATATGTTTAGCACTAATAAATTGCTGTTTTAACGCGAGTAAATCATCGTAAGTAATTTTAGGTTGCTGCGGATTTGTGGCGCTTATCATCGCTAATATTGACTTTATAGTGCCCGAGGTGCCAATTACTGTTTGCCAATTTTCGCTTACATAATTAGAAAAAATGGCTTCAAGCTCTTGCTCGGCTCTTATTTGCGCTTTGTTAAAGCGTTTGGCCGAAATTTTTCCATCGCTAAAAAACTGCTTTGTAAAGCTAACGCAGCCCATATTACGGCTAGATAAAAGCTTATGCTTGAAATGTTTACCTATTATAAGCTCGGTACTGCCACCGCCAATATCGATCACTAAGCGGTTTTCTTCATTATGAACATAATGCGCAACGCCCTGATAAATAAGGCGCGCTTCTTCTTGACCTGCAATTACATCAATATGAAAAGGAAACACAGCGCTAGCTTGGGCTAAAAAGGCGTTAATATTTTTAGCACGCCTAAAAGTGTAAGTGGCAGCTACCTTTACATTACTTGCGGGGAACTCATGTAAGGTTTTAGCAAATTGCTTTAGTACCACGAGGGCGCGGTCTATTGCAGCTTGGCTTAAGCGAAATTTATCATCTAACCCATCGGCTAAATAAACGCGTTGTTTTTCTTTGTGCAAAATTTGCAAAGTGCCGTTTACTTCTCGGGCAACCACTAAATGAAAGCTGTTGGAGCCTAAATCAACTGCGGCTATTGAAGGGTGATCATTCATTATAATAAGTGTGTTCCCATTTTTTTAGATAATCGTAAATTGCTATCTGAGAGCGAATTTTTTTACGGTTACCCCTTCTTACATAAGCGTTTTTTTGCTCGCTATCAATAATGCGTGCTTTGGTACGGTCTTTAAATTGTAGCTCTAATATATCAACTATAAGGCGTTTTAACTTAACATCCAAAATAGGAACACCTACTTCAACACGATGATCTAGGTTACGTGTCATCCAATCAGCAGAAGATATAAATACTTTTTCATCGCCATTGTTACCAAATACCATTACGCGAGGATGCTCTAAAAAGCGATCAACAATACTAATTACCTTAATATTATCGCTAAGTTTAGGCACGCCAGGGATGAGCGAGCACATGCCACGTACAATAATTCTAATTTTAACGCCGATTTGACCAGCTAGGTAAAGCCTGTCTACCAGCTCTTTATCGACGAGGTTATTTATTTTTACCGTTATTTTGCCTGGTTTGTTGTTTTTAACATGGTCAATTTCGTTATTGATTAAATTAAGCAGCGTTTCACGGGCATTAATTGGCGAAAGCATTAAGTAGTCAAATTTGAACGGTTTATAACTGCTTTCTATAAATCTAAATACGCTGTCGCTTTCTTCACAAATACCAGTGTGGCGAGTAAATAGGCTAAAGTCAGTGTAAATTTTGGCTGTTTTTTCATGGAAATTACCAGTGCCAATATGAGCATATTTTACTATTTGGCCTTTTTCTTTACGGTGCACCACACATAATTTACTGTGCACTTTTAGTGCGGGTATACCAAAAATCACTTTAATACCTGCACTGCTTAGCACTTTTGCCCATTCAATATTATTTTGCTCGTCAAAACGTGCTTTTAGCTCAACCATAACGGTCACTAATTTACCGTTTTGAGCGGCATTAATTAACGATGAAATCAGCCTAGATTTGCTCGCTACACGATAAATATTAACCTTTATTTGCGTAACCTTAGGGTCGAAGGCCGCTTGGCGCACATATTCAAGCACATGATTAAAAGTATGATAGGGGTAATACAGTAAAATATCTTGCTCGCTAATAGCGTCAAATACACTGGCATGTTTATTAAACGCACTACTTTGCAATGCTGGGAGAGGTTTGTTTTCTAAATATTGGCGCCCTACATTAGGAAACGATATAAAGTCTCTAAAATTACGATAACGCCCCCCAGGAATTAACGCATCATGATGCGTGACACCGAGGCGCTTTTTCATCACTTTTAGCATGTTTTCAGGCATGGCTTGATCGTAAACCAACCTTACTGGCTCAGCATAAATACGTTGTTTTAACCCTTTGGACATTTTATCAAGTAAGCCAGCCTCTAGCTCGTCGTCTAGGTTGTACTCTGCATCGCGAGTTAATTTAATTGCATAACCGGCAATGCTTTTATAAGAAAAAAAGCTACTAAATACATCGTTTAAAAAGTAAGTGATGACATCATCAAGCATTACAATGGTTTTATGGCGGCGGGTTTTTTCTGGAGGCAGGTTTATAAAGCGATCAACCCTGTCGGTGGGTACCTCAAGCATTGCGTAATAACTTTTTTCATCACTCATTTCTACAAATAAGTAGGTCATGGTGTCGTTTATATAGGTAGAGAAGTCTTTGTTCTCGTTTAGCAAAATAGGAGAGGTATGTTGAAGAACGTGATCATGAAAGTAATTTTTTAACCAGTTTAAATGAAACTCACTGAGCTCATCGGGGCGACTAACATGAATGTTATGATGGTTTAAGTCGGTTAATACCTGCTGATGTATGTGGTTAAATTTTTTACCTAGCTGGAGTACTTTTTTTTGTATCTCACTAAGCAGTATTTCGTCTTCTTCAAAATTAGCATCGGGGAGTTTATTTAATAAAATTCGGCGCTTTACATCAGCAACGCGCACTCTAAAAAATTCATCTAAATTATTAGAGAAAATGCCCAAAAAACGCATGCGCTCAATAATCGGGTTATTTTTATCTTTAGCCTCTTGTAGTACACGCTCGTTGAATGACAGCCAGCTTAATTCTTTTGCAAAATATTCAGTTGTTTGAGGGGGCTCTATATGGGCATTCATATCTATTCCGTTATCAGGATATGTTTCAAATTTAATTTGGGGCTGTGCGTGCGCTTATGAGGTTTACAATGTAAAAAGCGATAAAAGTAGTAATAATCAGCCCTTTTTATTCAAACATACGCCAGTTAGATGACATAAAAATGACTACCATGTCATTTTTATGTCAACGGCGTTTGGGCTATGCCTCTTCAATATCTACAATTAAATCACTGGTAATCGATTCAAGTGCATCAATAACTTCTTCTTTATTCATACCACTGGGTAAAGTGACTGTAGCTACGGCACTAAAAATAGGCACTCCCCAATTTGGCGCACTTTGTTGCCTTGAGTTTAAGTGAGTAATGCTAGCGCCTTTGTGGCGTATTACACTTGCCAGCTCCTGAACAATGCCCGGGCGGTCATTGCCAGTAATGACAAAATTTATTTGCTCTTTGCTACTTGGCTCTACTTCTGTGTTGCCAGTTTCAATCCGTACGTCGAGTTTAGGTAAGGCATTTAATGCGTTTTGCAATGCTTCAAAGTGCTCTTGCGCTACTTCTACCTGAATAATACCGGCAAAGTGGCCTAGTAAGTGGCTTAAATTACTGCTCAGCCAGTTACCCTTATTTTGCAAGATAACCGATGAAATACTTTCTACTAATCCGGGCCGGTCTTGCCCTAAAATGGTGATCACCAACTGCTTCATAAATAGCTCTCTCTAAGCCTGAAAATGTAAATGCGTAGGCATTAAGTGTTTATAACGTTTCTATCATTGTAGTGGGTAATATAAACCCATAAAAAACTAATTGTTTATTATTACTTATTTGTGTCTTTATCGTTGAATTTTTTTAACTTTAGCGCTGCGGTCTGGTTTCGTTATACATAGATTTAGTATTGTCTGCGTTAAATTGTTTGTCCAATAAAAGCACAAATTAGTTCCCATAAGAAGATAAACTCACACTGAATTTATTAACAATTTTATAGCACTTTTGATAATAAGTGTCATTTATGAACCATAACATTTATTTTTTTCATGCTTTGAGCGCTATGCACTTTATTTAACCATAAAAGTGTTAACAACTAATGCGCCATAAAAGCATAAATTTAGTCATCTTCAGTAGGGCAGTAAAACGCGTTATTAAATAGCTAAATAGGCACTAATTTAGGGCATTTATATTAAATATTTCCCCTTTTTTGTATCGATTTATGTTGTGGCATATCAGTGAGTAACAATTAAGCAAGCGCTGTCATTAGAAAAAAGGACTGATTTTAAAGCGTTTAGGCGGGTATTTATTACATCTGTAACATTACTGTCATCTTGATGAAATATAATTTGTAGAACGACAGAATTAAAGGGTGTTTTGATGACTTCCAATCCGAATAAGCCGACTTTAAATACGGATCGAAGCCGTCTATTTAAAGACCGGTTTGCAAAGTGGGGTATTTCCGCAGGCGGAGTAATGGTATTAATAGCATTGTTATTAATATTCTTTTACCTTCTTTATGTAGTACAACCAATTTTTGAATCAGCAAAAGTAGAAAAACGTAACAGTTTTAACGTTGCTAATGCTGAACAAATTGTGGGCTTAGGTGTTGAGGAGCAAACTGAGGTTGCTTTTTTACTCTCTCAGCAAGGAAAGGTAGATTTTTATAGTGTGCAAGATGGCAGCTTTGGTAAAAAGCTTAAAACATTAAGCGCCGAGCTACCTAGTGATGCATCAAGCTTTGCAAACAGTGCGCCGTTTCAGGGGCATTATGCGTTTGGTTTAGAAAATGGCTCAGTGGTGCTGGTAGCACCTAAGTTTTTAGTTACTTTTCCTAACAACGAAAGAAAGCTAACGCCACGTTTAGATTACCCACTTGGCAAAATGGCATTAGAAGTTGACGAGCAAGGTGCTGCCATTAAGCGTTTTGCATTTAGTCATTACGAAGATAAAACAGCCGTGGTTGCTTTAACCGAAGACAAACGCGTTTTATTTAGCAGCTTTGTTGCTGAAGAAAACATGTTTACCGGTGAAGTAGAATGGGTAGTTGAGCGCACTGAGCTTAATATTGAAGGCCGTGTTGATGAGCTTTTAATTTCGCCAGACACCACCCGCACATTTGTACGTTCTGCAAATCAAATTTATGTTTACGATACACGCTATCCAAGCGAAGTAGAGCAAATTCAGCTGCTTTCGGCTAACGAAGAAAGTGCTAACTTAGTGTCTGCGCAGCTACTTGCTGGTGCTAACTCACTCATGCTTGCAAACGATAACGGTGAAGTATCGCAGTGGTTTGAAGTCAATACAGACAGCGGCCGTGAGTATCAAAAAATTCGCTCGTTTGAAACAACTAAACAAAGCAAGCTGAACATTTTTACCGAGTTTTATCGTCGAACTTTCTTCACCACGAGCAGTAACGGTGAGTTAGGTGTGTATTACACCACAAGTGAGGCAAAACTTTGGCAAGGTAAAGTAAGTGATGGCGAGATTAAAAACTTTGCTATAGCTCCGCGCTCAAATGCCGCCCTTATTTTAGCCGATAAACAACTAACCGTATTAGAAATTCATAATGAGCACCCAGAGGTTACCTGGTCTGCACTTTGGCAAGAAGTGTGGTACGAAGGTTACCCTGAGCCTGGTTATATTTGGCAATCTACATCGGCAAGTGATGACTTTGAGTCTAAATTTTCATTGGTTCCTATTTCGTTTGGTACGTTAAAAGCAGCGCTTTACGCCATGCTATTTGCAGTACCCATTGCGCTTTCTGCCGCTATTTACACCGCTTACTTTATGTCGAGCGAGCTGCGTAAAGTGGTAAAGCCAACGGTAGAAATTATGGAAGCCCTCCCAACTGTAATATTAGGCTTTTTAGCAGGCCTGTGGTTAGCGCCACTTATAGAAGAGCACCTACCTGCTATTGTCGGCTTATTGATTTTATTACCGTTAGGTGTATTAGCAACAGCACTAGGTTGGACTAAGTTGCCAGCGAGTATTCGCCATAAAATCCCTGAAGGGTCGCACTCTATTTTACTTATTCCGGTTGTATTATTTATAGGCTGGGTATCGTTTGCAATGAGCGAAACAGTAGAGCTTTGGATGTTTGACGGAAATGTACGTCAGTACCTAACTAACGAGCTGGGTATGACGTTTGACCAACGTAACTCTTTAGTTGTTGGTATTGCGATGGGCTTTGCCGTTATTCCTACTATATTCTCGATTGCAGAAGATGCCGTATTTAGTGTTCCTAAACACTTATCAAATGGCTCACTAGCACTTGGTGCTACGCAGTGGCAAACGCTAGTACGTGTTGTACTACTTACAGCAAGCCCAGGTATTTTCTCTGCCGTGATGATGGGACTTGGTCGTGCAGTAGGCGAAACCATGATTGTATTAATGGCAACAGGTAATACGCCAATTATGGATTGGAGTATTTTCCAAGGTATGCGTACGCTTGCAGCAAACATTGCGGTAGAAATGCCTGAATCAGAAGTAGGCAGCTCGCACTATAGAATATTATTCTTAGCAGCATTTGTACTATTCATATTCACCTTTATTTTCAACACAGTGGCTGAGTTTGTTCGTCAGCAACTGCGTGAAAAATACAGCTCAATGTAAGTGGAGAGACACGACATGGTAAAGCAGTGGTTTAAGTCTGGTTCTCCTTGGATTTGGATGACAGGTGGTGCGGTAAGCATCAGCTTAATTTCAGTTCTCGGTTTATTAGCAATGATAGCTTGGAAGGGATTAAGCTTTTTCTGGCCATCTGAGGTAGTTCAATTTGAGCTAGAAGGGTCTATTTCAAAACAAACCATCATTGGTGAAGTTTACGACCGAGAACTTGTGCCTACAGCGCGTTTAGCTGCAACAGGTATTGATGTATCAGATTTTAATAAAGACGAAGTTGAGCGTTTACTTATAAAAACAGGTAACCGCGAATATGTAGATTTAGATTTTCGTTGGATATTAGAAACCGATATTACTGAGCAAAGTACACCGGCTACGCTTGCTGTATTTGAGCGCAGTAAAAACGGTAACTTTTATGGCTACATAGAAGGTGTAATTAAAGATGGAAAGCCGGTTACTAGCGATAAAATCGAAACCTTACATGAGCTAGTAGAGCGTGCGGTTGATTTAAACGACGAAGCGCTTGATTTACAAAATGGCGACATTGGTCATATCAACTACGAATTAGAGCGTCTTCGCTTACAAGAAAAGGCGTACCTACTTGATGACGAACTAACCGATGAGCGTGTTGCCGAGCTTGCTCAAGCACGTGCCGAGTTACGTAACGAATATGCAGTACTTGAAAAAGAGTTATTTGCACTGCGTAAAAAAGCCAAGCGTGACCAAGTTTTAGTTAAGGACATGCGTGGTGAAGTAGTCACCATTCCACTGTATCAAGTGCTTGATGTTTGGTTGCCTAACGACATGGGCTTTTTCTCAAAGTTAGGTCATTACTTTGTACAACTGGGTAAGTTTGTATCAGACGACCCACGTGAAGCAAACACCGAAGGCGGCGTATTCCCTGCTATATTTGGTACAGTATTTATGGTTATGCTGATGGCCGTTATTGTGACCCCATTTGGTGTTGTAGCTGCAATTTACTTACATGAATACGCAGCTAAAAATGCAGTAACTAAGATGATTCGTATTGCGGTAATTAACCTTGCCGGTGTACCGTCTATTGTTTACGGTGTATTTGGCTTAGGCTTTTTTGTTTACATGTTAGGTGGTAGCCTTGACCAACTGTTTTACCCAGAAGCTGCGCCTACGCCAGTATTTGGCACGCCAGGTGTTATGTGGTCTGCGCTTACATTAGCTATTCTTACATTACCGGTTGTTATTGTATCAACCGAGGAAGGTTTATCGCGTATTCCTAGTACAGTGCGTGATGGTTCATTAGCGCTTGGTGCCACCAAAGTTGAAACCTTATGGCGTATTATTATTCCTATGGCAAGCCCAGCAATTATGACAGGTTTAATACTTGCTGTTGCTCGAGCGGCCGGTGAAGTTGCGCCGTTAATGCTCGTAGGTGTGGTAAAAATGGCCCCTACGTTACCACTTGATGGCAACTTCCCTTATTTTCACTTAGATAGAAAGTTCATGCACTTAGGCTTTCATATTTATGATGTGGGCTTTCAAAGCCCGAATGTTGAAGCGGCACGCCCGCTGGTATACGCAACGGCCTTCTTATTAGTGTCGGTGATTATTACCCTCAACATAACAGCGATAGGCATACGTAACCATTTACGTGAAAAATTCAGATCGCTTGAACACTAATTAGTAAAGAATTATAGGTAACAAACATGATTACAGTCGCTCCACAAGTAAACCAAGCTAACAAAAGCTTGAAGTTAGACTTAGAAAACTTAACTGATGACCAAAAAGCGTTAGAGATTAAGGACCTTGATCTTTACTATGGTGAAAAGCAAGCGCTTAGCAAAGTAAATATGAATATTCCGAAAGGCCAAGTTACGGCGTTTATCGGTCCATCTGGTTGTGGTAAATCAACGCTATTGCGTTGTATTAACCGCATGAACGATTTAGTTGATGTGTGTCGTATTGAAGGTGAAATATTACTTCACGGCCAAAACATTTACGATAAAAGTGTAGATGTAGCCGCGCTTCGTCGTAACGTGGGTATGGTGTTTCAGCGTCCTAACCCATTTCCTAAATCAATTTATGAAAATGTGGTTTATGGCCTACGCTTACAAGGTATTAAAGAAAAGCGTAAGCTAGATGAAGTGGTAGAACAATCACTTCGCGGTGCGGCTTTATGGGATGAAGTAAAAGACAGATTACACGATAGTGCATTTGGCCTATCAGGTGGTCAGCAACAGCGTTTAGTTATTGCCCGTTCAATTGCGATTGAACCTGAAGTACTATTACTTGATGAACCAACATCGGCACTTGATCCAATTTCTACTTTGGTTATTGAAGAGCTAATTAACGATTTAAAGAACAAATTTACCGTTGTTATTGTGACACATAACATGCAACAAGCAGCGCGTGTATCTGATCAAACGGCCTTTATGTACATGGGCGAGTTGATTGAATACTCAGACACAAATACCTTATTTACAACGCCAAGCAAAAAGAAAACGGAAGACTACATTACAGGCCGTTACGGCTAGTCGTATACGTTTTAGTGTTGTAAACGAATTTAAGAGAAGGTAATTATGGAACATAATATAAATAAGCATATTTCTGGGCGCTTTAACCAAGAGCTAGAAAATGTTCGTAACCATGTACTTAACATGGGTGGCCTAGTTGAGCAGCAGCTAAGCAGTGCATTAGATGCAGTAAGTCGCAATGATGCTGAACTGGCACAAAAAGTACGCCAGAACGATTACAAAGTAAATGCAATGGAAGTTAGCATTGATGATGAATGTACGCGCATCATTGCTCGTCGTCAGCCTGCAGCGAGCGATTTACGCTTAGTAATTGCTATTGCAAAAACGATTGCCGATTTAGAGCGCATTGGCGATGAAGCAGAGCGCATTGCTAAAGTGGCACTTGATTCATTTACTAAAGATCAGCAAGATTTATTAGTGAATATTGAAAACATGGGTCGCCAAGTTTTAAAAATGCTACACGATGTACTTGATGCGTTTGCGCGCATGGATGTACAACGCGCCTTTGAAGTACATAAAGAAGATGCAAAAGTTGACCGTGAATATGAAGCAATCACGCGTCAAATTATGACTTACATGATGGAAGATCCACGCTCAATTCCTAAAATTATGGATTTAGTATGGTCTGTACGTTCATTAGAGCGTATTGGCGACCGTTGCCAAAATATTGCGGAATACATTATTTATTTTGTTAACGGCAAAGATATTCGTCATACATCTCAAGAAGATATAGAAAAATCGTTGTAGGTTTTTATCTATCATTCTTTTTTATTAAAGCGGCTTAGTGCCGCTTTATGCATTGTTAGCCATGATGAAATAATAAAAAGCGTTCACAATCGCGGCTAATACTGTAAAATTCATGCTGCAAAGCATATCAATTTGATTAAAGGGTCAGTTATGCCTACAAACGCGTTTTTAGGAGTATTTGCAAAATCTCCTATCAAACCAATGGAAGAACACATCAAGAAGGTTCATCAAGCAAGTAAAGCCTTGATACCTTTTTTTAATCACGTATTTAAAGAAGAGTGGCAGCAAGCAGAAGAGCTTCGCTTAACTATTCGTAATTTAGAGCGTGAAGCTGATGATATGAAAAGAGATATACGCTTACAATTACCGCGTGGTTTATTCATGCCGGTAGAGCGTACAGATCTGCTCGAACTCGTAACTCAACAAGATAAAATAGCAAATAAGGCTAAAGACATTGCAGGGCGCGTAATTGGCCGTGAAATGACAATTCCTAGCGCTATGCAAGCAGACTTTTTAGCTTATCTAACACGTTGTGTTGATGCGACTAAACAAGCATCAAAAGCAATTAATGAGTTAGAAGAATTGTTAGAAACGGGCTTTAAAGGTCGCGAGGTGACTTTAGTAGAAAAAATGCTCGTAGAATTGGATGCCATAGAACAAGACACGGATGAAATGCAAATTAAAGTACGCCGCCAACTACGCGATGTAGAAAGCGAGCTAAACCCAATTGATGTTATGTTTTTATACAAAATAATTGAATGGGTTGGCGAACTTGCAGATATTGCAGAGCGCGTAGGATCACGTCTTGAGCTGATGCTAGCTCGTTAATTTATAAAAATCAGTTCAAACGAAAGATTAAGGTTACACAATGGATATCATTGCATCTTACGGCACGGTATTAGTTTTAATTGCCGCAGCAGTCGGCTTTTTTATGGCTTATGGTATTGGCGCGAACGACGTTGCTAATGCGATGGGTACTTCGGTAGGTTCAAAAGCGTTAACAATTAAACAAGCAATTATTATTGCTATGATTTTTGAATTTGCTGGTGCTTACTTAGCAGGTGGTGAGGTTACATCAACAATCCGTAAAGGTATTATTGATGCTGCGCCTTTTGCTGCTCTCCCTGATTTAATGGTTTTAGGTATGATCTCTGCACTTTTTGCAGCAGGTACTTGGCTATTAATTGCCTCATTTTTAGGTTGGCCTGTTTCAACAACTCACTCAATTATTGGTGCAATCATTGGTTTTGCATTAGTTGCAGTGGGTACAGAGGCTATTCAATGGAATAAAGTAGGTGGTATTGTAGGTAGCTGGATTATTACACCTGCTATTTCGGGCTTTATTGCTTACTTAATCTTCATGAGTGCGCAAAAGCTGATTTTTGATACTGATGCACCACTTAAAAACGCAAAACGCTTTGTACCTTTGTACATGGGTTTAGCGGGCTTTATTATGGCGCTAGTAACAATCAAAAAAGGCTTAAAGCATATAGGTATTAACCTAGGCGCTACTGAAGGTTATTTAATTGCGATCGCGATTGCTGTGATTGTAGCTATTATTGGTAAAATTGCGATTTCACGTTTAAATATCGACCCTAAAGCCGATAAACAAATGCAATTTAATAACGTAGAAAAAGTATTTGCGGTATTAATGGTATTAACAGCGTGTTGTATGGCGTTTGCGCATGGCTCAAACGATGTAGCGAATGCAATTGGTCCACTTGCTGCGGTTGTGAACATTGTTGAAAGCAATGGTGAAATTGCTAAAAAAGCGGCTATTGCTTGGTGGATTTTACCACTAGGTGGTTTTGGTATTGTTGCCGGTCTTGCTATTTTAGGTAAAAAGGTAATTAAAACGATAGGTGAAGGTATTACTCACTTAACGCCTAGCCGTGGTTTTGCTGCAGAATTAGCTGCTGCGTCTACCGTTGTTATTGCATCAGGTACAGGTATGCCAATTTCTACTACACAAACCTTAGTTGGTGCGGTATTAGGTGTAGGTATGGCACGTGGTATTGCTGCACTTAACATGGGTGTTATCAGAAACATTGTAGTTTCTTGGGTAATTACATTGCCAGTTGGCGCTGCCCTTGCTATTGTTATTTTCTACGTACTAAGAACCGCGTTTGGGGTTTAACAAAAAAGTACTCAAAGACTTTTAGCTTGAAAAGATCTCAACGCCCTAGGTGTTGGGGTCTTTTTATTTGTGGAAAGAAAAAATGACCAACCTACCAAGTATTAAACAGCTACAGTATTTATTAGCTGTACATCAGCACCAGCATTTTGGCCGTGCAGCAAGTGCGTGCTTTATTGGGCAATCTACTTTAAGCAGTGCAATTCAAAACCTTGAAGAAACACTCGGTTGTCAGCTAATTGAGCGAGAAAATCGCAGCCTTATGTTTACCAGTATTGGTGAAGAGGTCGTTGAGCGCTCTCGTAAAATTATTAACGATACAATTAGTTTAAAAGAGCTAACCAAAAGCTTTTTAACGCCACTCAGTGGTAAGTTAGTGGTAGGGGTTATACCCACTATCGCCAGCTTTATAGCGGCGCCTTTGTATCACTTTTGTAAGCAAACCTTTTGTGATTTAGAGTTGGTACTTGTTGAAGATACCAGCGACAAGTTATTAGATAAGCTTGAACACGGCCATATTGATTTAGCCTTATTAGCCTTACCGTACCAAACGGAGAAGTTTCATACTCAAGTATTGGCTAAAGATCACTTTAGTTTAGTGCACCATAAAGATTACAGCCCTGCTAAAGGCGTTGAAGACTTTAACTTGTTACCCGATGCTAGTGTGTTTTTATTAGAGCGAGAGCATTGTATGACGGGGCATGCATTGAGTGCGTGTCATCTAAACCGCTCAAGTTGTATTAACCCTTTTGAAGCTGCAAGCTTACATACCTTATTAAGCATGGTAGAGCATCAGTTAGGGGTTACATTTTTACCGCAAATGGCGATTAATGCGGGCATTCTTAAAGATAAAAACATGATAGCAACCCCATCGCAAGGCGATGCCTACAGAGATATAGGCATACTGTGGCGTAAAACCACAGGAAGAATTCGCGACTTTAAGTTATTCAGCCAACAGCTAGAAGTGTTTTTGGCTCGCCAATGTAGCTTAGACTTTGAGAGTTAAGCCTATTTACCTTTAAGGTTAAAGTGCAGCAGTAATATGTTGCTTTAGGTAAACAGGGTCTGTGAAGTGTGGTTATTGGTCACTATTAAGCACTCGCGTAGCATAAACAAAACAGCAGCCTACAAGGGCTGCTGTTTGCTATGTGTTTGGCTTTCAAAGGGTTCGAGTTCGGGTAGAAAAAGCAAGTAAATCCAAACCACTACATTAAAATACGGGAGTAGGCCTAAAGTAGCGAATACGCCTACTGGGTAGCCCTTTAGCTGCGCGTACCGGTAGCACTGATACGCAATTACACAATGTATTACGAGAAGTAAAATAATCAACTGCGTCATACCTTCCTCCTTAAACCTGACAAGCTTTAACCTCTATGTAATTGCTAGTCATGTATGCTTATAGGTAATGTCATGTATGCTTATAGGTAATGTCATGTTTTTATTGTTAAATCATCAAAATAACAAGACATTTACTAAGTGGTACGTAAAGTATAGGCAATAAGTGCAATAATGATAGTAATAAAATGCTTAAAACTGTTTAAAAATGTTTAGCTGGCGCTAGTGTGTTGTTGGATAAAAGGTTTCTTCTGGTAAATAATTTTAAGCGTTGATTGTACTTTTTCTACAGGCACGGGACGGGCAATAAAATAGCCTTGTCCGTAGTCAACACCAATCTCTTTTAGTGCAAAAAATATCTCTTCGCTTTCTACGTATTCTGCCACAGAGCGCTTATCAAGGGAGCGGCTTATATCGTTAATGGCCTTAACCAGTGCTAAGTCAATGGGGTCGTTAATCATGTCGCGTACAAACGAGCCATCTATTTTTACATGTTGTGCAGGTAACTGTTTTAAATAGTTAAATGTGCTAAAGCCTGTACCAAAATCATCAATAGAAAAATGACAGCCTAAACTGTTTAGTTTTTCTATCATTTTACGGGTGGCTTTTAAATTGTTAACTGAGGCTGACTCGGTAATTTCAAAAATAATACGCGAAGGCGGTACGTGGTATTTTTCTAGGCTCGATTCTATATGTGGCACTAAGCGCTCATCTAAAAACGATTGGGCAGAAAGGTTAATAGCCACTTGATTTAAATCTGGGTGTTCAGCCACGCTAGCAATGGCATTGCGAATAACACATTGGTCCATTAAAAAGGTGTCGTTTAGCAGCTCAAGAGAGGGAATAAATTGATTAGGGAAAATAAGTTTATCGTCTACTTTTAAACGCAGTAACGCTTCAAAATAAGCCACTTTATTGGCTTTAAAGTCCCATATTGGCTGATAGTGCAGCTCTACGTTATCTTGCTGAAGTGCTTGTCGAATCTCATGGCCCCACTCAAGCCCTGTTTGCAAGGTGTTATTTTGCGCATCTTCTTTTGAGTAGCAGTGGACTAGGTTACGGCCTAAACTTTTAGCAATATATAAGGCTATATCGGCTTGCTTGAGGCACTCACTCGGGTCGCAATTTTTAGCTGTTATTTGCGTTAATCCAATAGAGCAGCTGATTGAATACACTTGGTCTTCAGATTTAAACTCGTGCTGTTCAATCGCGCTACAAATACTCTCTGCAATTAGGTGAGCGTCAAGCAGCTGCGTATTTTTTAAAATAACAGCAAATTCGTCACCGCCTATTCTACACACTAAATGTTTAGCGCTAATGTTGGCTTCAAATAATTGAGCTACATCTTTTAGTACAATGTCGCCTTGTTGGTGGCCTTTGCTGTCGTTAATTATTTTAAAATGATCTAAATCGATGTAAATAAGTGCGTGCTCTACATCACCATAGGTGTGCTTGGTTTGGCATATTTTATTGAGTTGTTGATCAAAATAATAACGATTATGTAAACCTGTTAGCGTATCGTGCAAGGCTAAGTGGCGCAGCTTTAATTCAGCTTGTTTACGCTCGTGTATGTTGTCGATTGTGGCAGTAATGGTGGCATTATTACGGCTGTTTTTTATTAGCTGTAAGCGGCATTCCACCCAAATCTGATTGCCATTTTTATGATTAAGTTGAATCTCGACTTGCTGCTGGTGCATGCCGCCATTAAGAATATCGTTAATGGTCGTATTTAGTTTTACTTGGCATTCATCAGAGCAATAATCGATTAATGATTTTTGCAAAGACGATTTAACCCCAAAGCCACTTAGTGTTTCCCAAGCAGGATTGATAAAGCGAATTTTACCTTGTTGGTCGAGCTCTAAAACCACCGTATTTAAATGCAGCAAAATGCGTTGGTGCGCCGAAAACAGCTCTTTGTAGCGTACTTCGCTAATACTTAACTGTTCAACCTTTTGGGCAAACTCAGCATAACTAACCATAAAGTCTTCACGGCGCGCAGCATGGTCACATACTTTATTTAAAAACGAAGGGTCGTATGGCGCTCTTATAAAGTCGGTAACGCCGGATAGCAGCAGCTGCTCTGCATAGTCGGCATCGTTATTATCAATAATAGTTACAATGGCTTGTTTAGGGTTATGTTGCAGTATTTCTTCGACTAAAACACTTGAAGTATCTGCGCGCGACGCGGTTGCATCAAGCAGTACAATAGCAAATTGTTGTTGGTTGTAAGCATTTAAAGCACTTTGGCTTGAGGTGACATGGGTAATGGCAAAATTGAGCTTAAGTTGCTCTGCTATTTCATCGGCTTTTTGCGCTATTGGTTCAAGCAAGAGTAAATTAAGGCGGCTGCTTTTTTCTAAATGCGTAGACAGAACATTGGCCAGCACCTGCGGCAGCATATCTTGGTGCTCAAAAGGCAGTACGGCATCTATGCCATAACTACGAGCGGTGGTTTCTGCTATACGCTCACAGTAAATAGGCGGAATAAGTAAAATAGGGGTGTTTTTTGGGGTGTTAAGTAAGCCTGAGCGGATCATGCGAGAAAAACGCCAGCCATCTATTTTCCCCACGCTTAAGCCCGTAATAATCATGTTTACTGGCTGCTTTTTTAACAGGGTGAGTGCATCTAGGCTATCTGCGGCTTCAATAAATTCAAATACGTTTAAGTACTCTAAAGTGGCGCGTATAGTGCGGCGTTCTTCGCTACTTGCGTTTAGAATGAGCAACTTCAGCTTATCTGCCACTTTTTTATAACCCCAAAACTAAACCATCATTATTAAGGACAGTAAGAATAATGATATTTACCAATAAGAACAAGATTATTTAAAGTAGTTACTCAAATGTATCTAAAATAGGGCGAATCCTCTCAACTGTGGTAGATATCTTGAGCTTAGCCGAGGATAGATATACACTTGGCGCGATTTTAATGATGTGGAATACCGACTATGCGCGTGGCTGACTTTAGCTTTGACTTACCTGATGAATTAATTGCTCGTTTTCCTAAACAAGAAAGAACCAGTAGCCGTTTACTAACCCTAGATGGCCCAACTGGCAACGTTGAACACAAAGTGTTTAGCGACCTACTTGATTTAGTAAACGAAGGTGACTTATTAGTATTTAATAATACCCGCGTTATTCCTGCCCGTATGTTTGGCCAAAAAGCCTCTGGCGGTAAGGTCGAAGTACTTGTAGAGCGTGTAGTTGATGAACACCGCGTACTTGCCCATGTAAGAGCAAGTAAGTCGTTAAAGCCTGGTAACGAAGTTATTTTAGAAGGCAAAGCAAAAGCGACAATGATCGCGCGTCACGATACGTTATTTGAGCTTGAATTTGATCGCAGCCAAAATGTACTCGATATTCTAAACGACATTGGCCACATGCCTTTACCTCCTTACATTGACCGCCCAGACACCGAAGCTGACCGCGAGCGTTATCAAACCGTTTATGGCGAAAAGCCCGGTGCAGTAGCAGCGCCTACAGCAGGGCTGCATTTTGACGATAAGCTAATGGCGGCATTAAAACAAAAAGGCGTAAACATGGCGTTTGTTACGCTACATGTTGGCGCAGGTACGTTTCAGCCGGTGCGTGTAGAAAGCGTAGATGAACATGTCATGCACTCTGAATACATTGAAGTACCTGATGAGGTGGTTCACGCTGTTGCTAATACAAAAGCTAACGGTGGCCGTGTTATAGCTGTGGGAACTACTTCTGTGCGCTCGCTGGAGTCGGCAGCAAAAGTACACGGCGGTAAATTAGAGAGCTATTTTGGCGATACCGATATTTTTATTTTTCCGGGTTATCAGTTTAATGTAGTTGATGCCATGGTGACTAATTTCCACTTGCCAGAATCAACCCTCATAATGCTAGTAAGTGCCTTTAGCGGCCAAGATAACATTATGGGCGCGTACAACACGGCTATAGAACAAAAGTACCGCTTTTTTAGCTACGGCGATGCGATGTTTTTAACACGTAAATAAGCACGTTTTTATCCGGTACCGTTTTTAAAAGCCCAGCTCGCACGCTGGGTTTTTATTTGCCTGCGCTAATACGCAGTGAATTTAGCGCAGCTAATAGTAATAACGGGGCAAAAAGGGTAGAATCGAGCGGTTAAATTATAGCTTGTTGGACTGTTTTTCCGACATTGAGGATGATATGAAATTTGAATTAGACCGCACCGACGGAAAAGCGCGCCGCGGCCGCTTGATTTTTGACCGTGGTGTAATAGAAACGCCTGCATTTATGCCAGTAGGTACTTACGGTACTGTTAAGGGCATGACCCCAGATGAAGTTAAAGCCACAGGGGCACAAATTTGTTTGGGTAACACCTTTCATTTAATGCTACGCCCAGGTACTGAAATCATTAAACAACACGGTGATTTACACGACTTTATGAATTGGGACTTTCCAATTTTAACCGACTCAGGTGGTTTCCAAGTATTTAGCCTTGGTGCTATGCGTAAAATTACCGAAGAAGGCGTGTTGTTCCAATCGCCGGTAAATGGTGACCAAATTATGATGTCGCCTGAAAAATCAATGGAAGTACAGCGTGATTTAGGCTCAGACATCGTCATGATTTTTGACGAATGTACGCCATACCCTGCCACCGAAAAAGAAGCAAAAGACTCAATGGAGCTATCGCTTCGTTGGGCTAAGCGCTCTAAAGAAGGCCACGGCGATAACCCATCAGCCTTATTTGGTATTATTCAAGGTGGTATGTACCCAGAGTTACGTGCACAATCACAAAAAGGCCTAGAAGAAATTGGCTTTGATGGTTACGCATTAGGCGGCCTATCGGTTGGTGAGCCTAAAAACGAAATGATGAATATTCTTGATCATTGTGCGTACAAAATGCCAGAAGACAAACCGCGCTACTTAATGGGTGTAGGTAAACCTGAAGACTTAGTTGAGTCTGTACGCCGTGGTATTGACATGTTTGACTGTGTAATGCCTACCCGTAATGCACGTAATGGTCATTTATTTATTACCACAGGTACAATTAAAATTCGTAACGCAGTACATAAAACAGACACTGGCCCACTTGATCCTGAGTGTGATTGTCATACCTGTAAAAATTATTCGCGTGCTTATTTACATCACCTTGATAAATGTAACGAAATTTTAGGCGCACGACTAAACACAATCCATAACTTACGTTACTATCAGCGTGTTATGGAAGGCCTACGCAATGCAATTAGCGAAGGTAAACTAGAAGAATTTGTTAGTGATTTTTATGCTCGCCGTGGCCAAGACGTGCCAGAGCTTGCAGATATAAATTAAAATTTAAAAATATAGAGGAAGTATTATGAGTTTATTTATTTCAAACGCACACGCCGCTGCTGGTCAACCTGCTGCAAGTGGTGGCTGGGAAATGCTAATTATGTTAGCTATTTTCGGTTTAGTTTTTTACTTTTTAATTTACCGCCCACAAGCTAAGCGTGTTAAAGAGCACAAAAGCCTTATGAGCGCGATGGCTAAAGGTGATGAAGTACTTACCCAAGGCGGTTTAGTAGGTAAAATTGTTAAAATTACTGAAGATAAAGATTTCATCGTGATTTCTTTAAATGAGCAAGCTGAAGTAACAGTACAAAAATCGGCAGTATCTGCTGTATTGCCTAAAGGCACAATGAAGTCACTATAAAAATAAAAAGGACATGCCTGTGTTAAACAAGTTTCCAATTTGGAAGTATTTACTTGTTTTAGCTGTGGTAGCCATTGGCCTTTTATATGCTTCTCCAAACCTGTATGGCCGCGATCCGGCCATTCAGGTTTCGGGGGCAAAAGGCGCAGATGTCGATCTCAGTGTAGTAGACAAAGTAAACGCAACCCTCAAACAACATAATGTAACAGCTAAGTCTACCGTGCTTGAAGGCGGCCAAGTATTAGTACGTTTTAAAAATGTTGAAGAACAGCTAAAAGCGCAAGACTTACTGCGTAATTCTCTTAGCGACGATTATATCTCTGCTATTAATATGGCACCTGCGCAACCTGCATGGTTAAAATCATTGGGTGGTAACCCTATGAAGCTAGGTCTTGATTTAAGTGGTGGTGTTCACTTCACCATGGAAATCGATATGGCAACCGCGGTAGATAATCAGCTAGAGCAAATGGAACAAGATTTTCGTAGCGACCTACGCGAAGAAAAACTTCGTTACCGTAGTGTTCGCCGCGTAGCGGGATCTGAGCGTATGCGTGTAGAAATGCGTACCGAAGAAGATAAAGAAGCGGCTGAACGCTTTTTAGCATCGCGCTACCCACTAAACGTATACATTGATGATAGCAGTAACGATCGCGCATTTTTTGCCACTATGAGTGAGCAAAAGCTTAAAGAAATACGTGACTACGCTATTAAGCAAAACGAAACCATTATTCGTAATCGTATTAACCAAATTGGTGTTGCAGAGCCTAACGTACAGCGCCAAGGTGCTGAGCGTATTATTGTGCAACTACCAGGTGTACAAGATACAGCACGCGCTAAAGAAATTTTAGGTGCAACGGCCACGCTTGAATTTCGTGAAGTAGACGAAAACGCAGATCCAAGTGCTGCTGCTCAAGGACGTATTCCTGCGGGCACAGAAATGATCATGAGCCGTGATGGCTACCCTGTGGTACTTAAAAAACGTGTCATTCTTGAAGGTAGCCATATCACTGGTGCGCAATCAGGAAACGACGAATACCAGCGCCCACAAGTAAGCATTACCTTAGATAGCAAAGGCGGGGCAAAAATGAATGCCTTTACCAAGCGTGCTATTGGTAAGCGCATGGCAACGGTATTTATTGAATACAAGCCATCGGGTAAAAAAGATGCTGACGGTAAAGCACTTCCACCTATTAAGGTAGAAGAGGTTATTAACGTTGCGACTATTCAGGCTCGTCTTGACCGCTCATTCCGTATTACAGGTATTGATAACCCAGCCGAAGCCCACAACTTAAGCTTACTATTACGCGCCGGTGCATTAGTAGCGCCAATTCAAATTGTTGAAGAGCGCACAGTAGGCCCAAGCCTAGGTCAAGAAAACATTGAAGCCGGCATGACAGCTGTAGCCCTTGGCTTTGCGTTTGTACTTGCCTTTATGCTTATTTACTACAAAGGGTTTGGTTTAGTTGCCAACATTGCACTAGCAGCTAACTTAGTGCTTATTGTAGGTGTAATGTCGTTAATCCCAGGAGCCACTCTAACGCTGCCAGGTATTGCCGGTATTGTATTAACAGTGGGTATGGCGGTTGATGCTAACGTACTTATTTTTGAGCGTATTCGTGAAGAGCTGGCCGATGGCCGCAGCCCTCAACAAGCCGTTCATTTTGGTTACGATAGCGCCTTTAGTACTATTTTTGATGCCAATATTACCACCTTAATTGCTGCGGTTATTTTATTTGCAGTAGGCACTGGCCCTATTGCAGGTTTTGCCGTAACGCTGGCAATTGGTATTTTAACTTCAATGTTTACAGCCATAGTTGGTACCCGTGCGGTAATTAACTTATTTATTGGTGGTAAGCGCATTGATAAACTTTCAATTTAAGGAGCGGACATGCAAATTTTAAGTTTGGGTGGTAAAACCCTACGTTTCATGTCACTTCGTAAAGTGGCAATGGGTTTTTCTACGCTATTAATTTTAGCGTCGTTTGCCTCAATTTTTATCAAAGGTTTAAACTTTGGTTTAGATTTTACTGGCGGTACCGCTGTAGAGGTTGGTTTTTCGCAACCTGCAGATTTGAAAAAAGTACGCTCAGTATTAGCTGAAAACGGGTTTGCCGATGCCTCAGTGCAGCTGTTTGGTTCTAGCCAAGATATTTTGGTTCGTTTAGCGCCGCGTGGCAGTGAAGTAAAAGCCGAAGTTATTGGTAACCAAGTTATTACTGCCTTAAAGCAAGCTGATGAGAGCGTAGTAATGCGCCGCATTGAGTTTGTAGGCCCAAGCGTAGGGGAAGACTTAAAAGAGCAGGGTGGCCTTGCCATGTTAACTGCGCTTATTTGTATTTTGATTTACGTGGCATTTCGCTTTGAGTGGCGTTTTGCTGTGGGCGCGGTAGGTGCACTATTACACGATGTAATTATTACAGTGGGTTTGTTTTCTGTATTAGGGTTAGAGTTTGACTTAACTATTTTAGCGGCAATATTGGCGGTAATTGGTTACTCACTTAACGATACTATTGTTGTATCTGACCGTATTCGTGAAAACTTCCGTAAAGTACGCATCGACGACACTATCGAAATTATCGACATGTCGTTAACGCAAACACTTAACCGTACACTTGTAACGTCAATCACCACTATTTTGGTATTGATTGCGCTATTTGTGTGGGGCGGACAAACCATTCATGGCTTTGCTACAGCCCTGTTATTTGGTGTGTTCATTGGTACTTATTCTTCAGTTTACGTTGCAAGCTCGGTAGCTATTACCATGGGCGTAAGTAAAGAAGATTTAATACCAGAGGTAATTGAAAAAGAAGGCGCAGACCTAGACGCATTGCCGTAATAGAGTTAACGCTAAATAAAACCGCTCAATTGAGCGGTTTTTTATTGCGCGCGGTTTTATAGAGCTTGGTTGCTTTAAGATTAAACGTACACGCTTTTTAGGCTGAACTTAAAGCCTTGAGCCGGTTATATAATTAAGCCATTACAATAACGTATGAATAGTTAACAGTATATTAGGCTATAAACTTAGCGCTTAGATTGTACCGCCCCTAAATTGAGCAAATTTAATCCTGAAAGGTCAATAGCACCTAATGCCATAAAATTGTCATACAGGCTTGCTACTTTAATGCCCCTATTAAACGACAATCAGGTTTTGCAGTGACGATGCAGCGCAAAGTACTAGAGTACATTTTAAGTAACGGTGAAATAACCACGTTATTTCAGCCTATTTTTGATATAGCTAATCAAACAATTATAGGTTACGAAGCGCTAAGTCGAGGGCCTAAAAACAGCCCTTTGGAAATGCCTAACCGACTGTTTGAAGCGGCCAGTGAACACGCTTTAATTTCAGAGCTTGAGCTATTATGCCGCTCAAAAGCAATTGAAAACTTTGTAAAGCTTAATCTAAACGGTAAGTTATTTTTAAATGTAAGCCCTAAAACCTTGCTCGACCCTTGCCACCCAAAAGGTGAAACCTTGCACTTAATAGAGCAGTTTGGTTTAGCAGCAAACCGCGTGGTAATTGAGGTGACAGAGCAAGAAAAGGTCGACGATGGTTTTTTATTATTAAAAACAATTGCACACTACCGCGAGCTGGGTTTTACCATTGCCATTGACGATTTAGGTGCTGGTTACTCGGGCTTAAAACAGTGGTCTGAACTATGCCCCGACTTTGTAAAAATCGACCGTTACTTTATTGATCATTGCGATGAAAGCGAAGTTAAAAAAGAGTTTTTAAAATCGATTACGGTACTCGCAAAAGCAACAAACACCGCAGTAATAGCCGAAGGCATAGAAAGAGTAGAAGAGCTTGCCTATGTTGAAAGCTTAGGGATAGCAAACGTACAAGGTTTTTTACTGGAAAAACCAAACTCAAATCCAAGCCTTGATTACAGCTCAGAGCAATTACAAGCATTGAACTTTAAACAGCCAAGCAATACGTTTGATCAATCAATGGCGATTGGCTGGCTTGCTGTTACACAAGAAGCAATAGACAGCGAAACCCGTTGTAAAGACGCCCACAAGCTATTCGAAAAAGATAAAGCCGTGATGAGCCTAGCGGTTTTAAATAAAGCCGGCCAACCGGTTGGGTTACTACATAAAGATCAGCTCACTGAGGTGTTTGCTGCGCCCTATGGCCATGCACTTTACGACAAGTGCCCCGTAACCGACTTTATGGATAAACAACCTTTAGTGGTGGATGAAAACCAACTTCTTGATAGCGTGAGTCAGCAAATTACAGAGCAAGACTTTGATATTCGCCGCCATATTGTGATCACCCGAAATAAACGTTACCTAGGGCTTGCCCCATTGCGTGATATTCTAAAGCACATAACAGAAGAAAAAATTCGTCACGCCCAGCATGCTAACCCACTCACCATGCTCCCTGGTAATGTAGCGATTAATGAGGCAATAGAGCAAAGGTTACGCTCACAAAGTGCGTTTTCGCTTGCCTATATAGATCTTAATCACTTTAAGCAGTTCAATGATTTATACGGCTATGCCAGTGGCGATAGTGTGATTAAATTATTGGCAGATGTAACCGTGCAAGCATGCGAAAACAGTGCTAACTTTGTAGGACATATAGGTGGTGATGACTTTATGGTTGTGTTTGACCAATCAGATGCTGTGTATATTTGTAATACCATAATTGAGCAGTTTGAACTGCAATCACGCACTTTTTTTACGCCTGAGCACATTAAGAGCAAAGGCTACTGGGCTACAAATCGTGAGGGAGAAAAGCAATTTGTACCTTTACTTACGTTATCAATTGGCCTTGTGGAGCCCGACTTACAAGAATGTAAAAACAGCCATCAAGTTGCAGCACTTGCAACAGATGCTAAAAAAGAGGCTAAGCGGTATCGCCATAGTTATTTGTTTATTTGTAAGCGCAGAAAGCCTGCGCCTGCCGTAGTGCGCTTAGCACCAGAGAATAAACAGGTGGTATAAAAAAATAGGTAATTATTATGTTGCCATTAAAAGTAGTTGTTGGTGGGTTTGCTTTATTTGCGGTTAGTTTTTTTGTGCAAGGGGTAGAAATTGTTAATGTTGCTCAAAAGCAAAGTGTGCAAAATGCCCGTGAAGAATACCTAAGTGAGCTATTAACACGAGCCCTAGAGCGGGCTAATTACCCTGTAGACATAAAAATGCAGCCAGTGAGCTTACAGCAACAGCGTGACCTGATTGAGCTAGATAAAACAGAGTTAGATGTTTATTGGAGCATGAGCAGCCCAGAACGAGAGGCACGGGCAATAGCCGTTAAAGTCCCGCTATTTAAAGGCTTTATAGGTAAGCGCGTTTTATTAACCAGTAAAAAAAATGTCGAAAAATTTAAAGGCATTACCACTTTGGCGCAATTAAGTGAGCTCTCGGCAGTGCAAGGGCATGATTGGCCAGATACAAAAATAATGGCCTATAACGGCTTACATGTAAGGCCGCTGAGTAACTATCAAGCTATGTTTACGCTTACTAGCCGGGGCAGAATCGATTACTTTCCTCGCTCATTTATCGAAGTTAATTCTGAGCTTGTTGCCAATGCGCAGAGTAACTTAGTTATTGTGCCTAATTTATTTATTAGTTATCCCACCGGTATTTATTATTTTGTTGTAAGTAGTAAGCCAGCTTTAGCGCAAGCCATAGAGCTTGGGTTGCAAAACATGCAAAACAGCGGAGAGTTTGATGCGTTATTTGATGAGTATTTTGCAAAAGACATAAACTCTCTCCCTTTTACAAAAGGTTATACCACGGAGCTAAAGCTCGATAACCCTTACTTTTAAAACAAAAAAGGAGCCATAGGCTCCTTTTTTATAATAGGGTTACATGCACTTTATTAGCGAAGTAACGCTTCAGGTAATACTGGGCGAATTTCACGGATAATTGCTTGCGTAAGCTTAGGTGCACCACAAATAATGTTACCGCTATTGTTGTAGTTAACGCCACCTGCAAAATCAACAACCATGCCGCCAGCTTCTTTTACAAGTAACTCGCCTGCTGCTGTGTCCCACGGTTTTAAACCAATTTCAAAAAAGCCATCAACACGGCCCGCAGCTACATACGCCATATCTAGCGCTGCAGAACCTGCACGACGAATATCAGCAGTTTGTGTAAACAATGCTTTAAACGCGTCTGTGTATGCATCTAAGTGATGTTTTTGTTTGAAAGGGAAGCCTGTTGCTAAAATTGAACCAGCTAATTCTACGGTTTTAGTAACGCGTAAACGCTTGCTGTTTAGCTGTGCGCCTTGACCACGAGATGCAGTGAAAAGCTCGCCACGAATTGGATCATAAATTACAGCTTGGTCTAAACGACCTTTTACTTTAAGTGCGATAGAAACCGCGAAATGAGGGATACCCTTGATGAAGTTAGTTGTGCCATCAAGCGGGTCAACAATCCATTGGTAATCTGCATCTTTGCCTTTGTGCTCACCTAGTTCTTCACCAACAATGCAGTGATCAGGGTAAGATTTTAAAATTGTATCACGAATTGCGGCTTCGGCTTCTTTATCAATGTTAGTCACTAAGTCGTTAGTGCCTTTTTGTTGAATTTCAACTTTTGATAAATCTTCACTTGCGCGAAGTAAAATTTTGCCTGCGTTGCGCGCAGCGCGAACCGCAATGTTTAACATTGGATGCATGGTATTACCTTTGGGTTGTAAAAGAACGTTTATATATTTAAGCCGGCGTATTTTAGCGACTTTTGCCATAAAGTAAACAATAAACCCCAAATACTTTTGTGCGTTTTTTGTACGGCCTTGAAATGCATGTAAATTTATTCGTATCTAAGACATGTTGGCGTGTATGGATTGAAATTTGTTCAACCGAAGGGCAACTTAATCACAGCGCGAAGTGCGAAGCCTTGGGGGCTCAATAACTTCCATGAAGCAAAGCTTCCGCGTCCTGCTAGCAAACATACTGTTGTAAAAATTAATCTTACAAGGGCAATACACGCCAATAATACTAAAAAGTAAAAAAAGTGCTTTACCTAAAGTTAGCTTGAGGTTTTATCTTGTGTTTAAGCATTCAACTAGGGTAAATAATAATGAAATTAGAACACGTACATTTAGTAGTAAACGATATAAATGCCATGCTTAAATTTTACCAAGCAGCCTTTCCTTATTGGTCAATTAGAAGTGAAGGGCATAACACCTGGTATGGCAAACCTAAGCGCTGGGTACATTTTGGCGACGATAACCATTACATTGCTATAAGCGATAATGGCGAGCATAAAAACAGAGATTTGGCAGGGCACCAAGTCGGACTGGCTCACTTTGCCTACGTTACAAACAACCTAGACGCTGTTATACAGCGCTTAAAACACGCCGGATTTAGCATTGATAAAGAGGGTGCAGAAAACCCATTTAGAAAAAACGTATATTACTTAGACCCAGCAGGATTCGAGGTTGAGTTTGTGCAGTATATGAGTGACATTCCAAGCGAGCGTAATAACGACTTATAAAATAGGCAGTAAACAACGGTGTAGAAAAGCGCATAATATGGCTTTTCTACCCATTGTGTTTTTACCCGTATTATTTATTACTCACCCCAAGCTGGGCCTTTAAATCATTAGCAAAACTCACAAACTTTTCTTTAATGGTGCGTTTAACTTTTACCTCCACCGAACCTAAAACTGTTTTACCTTCTAGGTTAATTGTGGGGCCTTGGCGCTTATTAAGCGACACCGTTTTGTTTTCAAAACTACCTAATATACAAAACATTTTAGAAACTACATTAACGTGCTCTGGTACGTAAATTTCTTCGCTGCCAAAAATACAATTTACATGCACGGTAACATGTTGGTGGGCAAAAATAGCATCAGTAAAATCTAAAACAATCGACCCCATATAGTTTTGAATATAAATATCTTTAGGCACCACCCATTGGCCGCTACGCTCGCTTGAGCCTAAAATGCTTCGCAGTGTTAAGTTTTCTTCATCCGCTTGTTGGGCACTGTAATTAGGGGCAAATTGCGTTTGCTTTTGAGCACTGTACTGGGTATCTGTAGTAAGGGTTAAATCCTCTACTAAATTAAGTAACGCAGTATTATCGGTTGCTTCCATTGCACTGTCTAAACGCCTTTCAAAGGCTTCAGCTGAAATAACGCCATGGCTGTAGTTATAAATAAGTTGGTCTATCACTTGTTCGCGAACTTGCTCTATTGGGCGGTCTTCAATTTTTACAGACATGGGAATAATCCTTTTTATATGAGTTACCACTATACATAGCAAGTGCTGTACCAAAACTTAACTATCTATATATCAATGGCTTATTATTTTAATAACTCCGCTTAATTTATTATATTAACGATAGATTAACCAAAACAGCAATATAATCGTTATTTTCACCACTTAAGAAAGTTTTACCTAATAGCCTGTAAATGTTTACTCGGAGGTATTTTTATTTATACCCAATAAAACAGCTAACCCCATGAATTTAAAGTATTAATAAAGTTGGCCTAAAGCTCGCATATACAAAAGTGTCTTTAATCAAAAGGAGAAAGATTATGAAAACATTCAACAAATCTATGATTGCGACTTTAGTTCTAGGTACTACAGCTATGGGTGCTCAAGCGGGCACTTGGGAAAATGAAAGTAAAGATGCTTGGATTGATGGTAAGGCAGAAACAGTGCTTCTTATGAACACTAATCTAAACAACTTTGACATTAACACTGATGTAAAAAATGGCAAGGTAGTACTTACAGGTAAAGTAAACAGCGACCTTGATAAAGAGCTAGCTGAAGAACTTGTAATTAGCCTAGATGGCGTATCTGATGTAGAAAACAACCTAACTGTTGTGAAAAACATGGATATGGACGACAAAGATCGTGACACTATGGATGATGACGATAACGACTTAACTGACGCTAAAATCACCACAGTAATTACTACACGTTTCTTATTTGACTCAGAAGTTGACGGTACAGATATCGACGTTGATACCGACAACGGTATAGTAAAACTTAAAGGTTCTGTTGAAACAGAAGCTGAAAAGCAGTTAGCAGTAAAAATCGCTAAAAATGCTGAAGATGTTCGTGACGTAGTAGATGAACTAACTATTGTTGCTGAATAATACACTATACTAAAAAGCCCAGCTTAGCTGGGCTTTTTGCTTGTCATTTTTAAAGGAGCTACAACATGGATATCATTCGTATAATATTGTCGATTTTATTACCGCCACTGGGTGTATTTTTACAAGTTGGTTTAGGTATGCACTTTTGGCTAAATATTTTACTAACTTTACTGGGTTACTTCCCTGGTTTAATTCACGCTATCTACATTATTGCTAAAAAATAATGTGTGGTGTGTTCAATGTGAGCCGGCCACTTTTTTATAGTTATTAAAATTGTAAAAAAGCGGCTTACATACTTCTGTGTTTATTTTTCTGTTATTTCCTGCCTATTCGCATGCAAAAAGATTACTATTTAAGCAGTCAGCTTACTGATTGTTAAAATAAAGGTTTTTGCTAGTGACAAGCCTTAAAAAACTTTTTATACTGCAACCCGCTTTAGTCGCTCAGTGGCTAAACGCTTCAAAAATTAACTACCTCGTAGTTATACAAAGTTGGCCCCTTAGCTCAGTTGGTTAGAGCACACGACTCATAATCGTTAGGTCCCCAGTTCGAGTCTGGGAGGGGCCACCACTTTTACAAGCTTTCCAAGTAAATACCTACTAACCGAATTACCCTGTGATAATAGTTTTAATAGCAATAGATAAATTTCTATGCTTGTTCTGGTTTCATATAAATTCGAGCCTAGAATATAATCAAAAATTAATGTACCCTTTTTGTTTTTAATAAACGAGGGAATGTTATGTCAAATAAAATTATGATAGAACGAAATATCGGTGTTTTACGTGAAAAAATCAGAAGCGCTGATACTACGACAGTTATGGGGTGTGTTGCTATTGCAACGAGCGCAGATATGTTGTCTGGAGCTAAGCTATCTAAAACACAATATAGTTTCATCGTAAACAGTCGCCAGCGATGTAATTTAATAAAAATTGCTCTGTACAAAGATTTAACTAAGTTAATTAGTGAGAAGGCTATACCCAAAATATTATCTGCTGCTGATCCTACCTCTGATTTATCAAAAGCTGCTTTTATGACTGAAGCCTCAGCAGATTCTATAGGAGAAGCTTTAGAGGTAAAAACGGGCATACCGGCATTCAAAACGGCAGCTGTTTTAAATGCGTTAAGTACAGGTGTTCAGATTAAAACAATGTGGGATATACAAGCTATTGAGGATGGCTTTGCGCAAAGTCCAAGGCAGTTTGAGAAGTTATTTGCCGATTGGAGAAGCTGGAATATTGAAGAACGTTATCAGGTGGCTCGATGAAAAAATTATTAATTTTACTTTTACCAAGTACATGTTTTGCACAGTTTTCAGACTTGTCATTGTGTGAAAACAAACAATCTATGCTAGGTATGGAGTTCTATACTCACTGTGTGGGTGTAGCTGACGCTTCTGTAAAAAAGTTGGAATCCGATGTAACAACTAAGCAGCTTTATGATTACATTACTTTAGGGCTCAAAGACGCAAGTACTTTAGAAAGGTTTCTCTCAGATGATTTGATTGGAACTTTACATGCAATTATATCTATTGATCCAGAGCTACATTACTATACTACAGTAGGTAATAATGTTTTAGTGATGACCAAAGAAGGACTAAATATTTTTGAAAAACACGATGGTTATTGGTTACAAAAATTAGTATCAAAAAAGCCCAATAGATAAATATGTTGCTATTGCATGATGAATGGTATGTGTAATTACTTTAAGTAAGTTTGTAGTTCCAGCCCTAAAGTGAGCTAGCTCTTGTTAAGTTGTACAAGAGCTATTTTGCGTATGGATAATGACTCAGTTTTTTCTCTTTATTATTAGTTGTACTCGGTGACTAGTTGTTTACTTGAAGCGGACAAATTATTCAGTAGCTAAGCCGAAGAGGGTTTTATAGCAAGAAGATATTAGAGCTAAAACTCTTTCAATCGTGAAGAGGGGTTTATGGCAAAGTTATTAAATGCGTTATTAGTACTTAAGTGCTGGTTATAGGCAAAGCCTCTGCGGCTCAACGATAATTAAAAGTCTTTAATTGGAACTTTTTAGACTTGGCTAAGAGTGAACTTACGTAGTTAAAAGTTGAACTCTACTACCTCAAACTATGTACCTCAACTTAAGTTAACTATCTTAATTTTTAATACATTTAAAGTTTGACCTGTAAACTTATAATTATAATCTCAGAAACAAGTTAATTGTTTTGTATACATTTTTAATGTAGGTATCTTAGTATTTGGAAGGGAAGTTGCTGTATTTGTTTAATGAGAGTTTAGGGTCTAAATAAGTAGCCTCTAGCAATGGCTTGCTAGAGGCTTTAACCAATTAATTTACTTGGTACTTACTGTTAGTACGAATGTAAATAGTGGCTGTTTTGTCGCTAGTGTTCTCAATCGTGTGGGTAAAGTTACCGGTTGATTCTACATAGCTGCCTGCGCTTAGGTTTTGCGCTTTATCTTGCTCGCTTGAGTTGTACTCAACGGCGCCGGCTATAACAACAGCACGAAATTCGCTTGCATCTGTTTTTATTTCACCTTTAAAGCCGGCAGGAAGTTTAATCATTGAGCCGTTCATATCGGCTGTACTTCCCCAAAGGTAGGCTGTTTGAACGCCTTGGACGTTAATGTCGTTTAAATCGCTGCTGTTTAGCCATACTATGTTGTCTGCATGTAGGTTTAACGGGCGCTCACCATTATCAAACTGGGCATTAGTTGGTTTAACTAAGTACGGCCCAGAGTCGATTTCTAAGTAAATTAAATTTGTTTCAGCATTGGCTGCAGTGGTGTGGTTTTCACCTGCAGGTTGTGTCCAAAACGAACCCGCTGGCATCCACATTTTTTCAGCTGTTGGGTCGTCATTATGCATTTGCCCTTCAATAACGATACCGCGGTAAGTAATGTTGTGAATGTGCGGCGGAGATTCAAAGCCTTTTTTAAAGCGTACTAACATGCCTGTTGCGGTGTCGGTTGTGCGGTTTCCCCATAAATCTGCAGCGCCAGGGCTTTTATCACCACGTAGCGGGTTTAAGTAACCCCAGTCAATATTGCTTGCAGCAACAACTTTTGATGTGCTTTGCTCTGCAGAGGCTGGCGTTGATATAAGTGTTGCAACCAGTGCAAGAGTTGATGCGTTTAGTAAAAATTTCATTTAAAAGCTCCGTTAAGTTGGTATAGCGCTATAGTACGGCTTAAAATTCAGTCAATAAATGGGTATAAGTTAAATACACTTTCGCAAAAACGTGGATAATAACGCTATAGTTACGCATGCTGGTTTATGCAATAAGAGAGTTTGATGAAAATAGCTGATTTACAAGTATTACTCAAAGTGGCTGAGCTGCAATCAATTACAGCTGCTGCAAATCAATTAGATATGAGCTCATCGGCTGCAAGTGTCTCGTTAAAGCGAATAGAGCAGGCGCTTGGGGCACAAATATTTGTACGCACAACAAGGCAAATTCGCCTCACGCCTGAAGGGGAACGGTATTTACCCCTGTGTCAGCAGGCTCTCGATTTATTGCAACAAGGGCAAGTGCTTATTCATGAGGAGCAGCAATCTATTAGTGGTGAAGTGCGAATAGCAGTGTCATCGGAAATGGGGCGCAACCTTATGCGGGTATTGCTAAATAATATTATGGATAAACACAGCGAAGTGACGCTGCGCTTACAAGCAAGCGACAGTCGCGCTGATTTTTACCGTGATGGAATTGATGTTGCGCTGCGTGCCTTAACTAAAGAGGCCGCACAGGAGCTAAATTTATACGGCTTTAAAATTTGTAACATTGCACATGTGCTATGCGCCTCGCCTGAGTACATTAAAAAGCACGGTGAGCCGTTAACGCCAGATGACCTACTGAATCATAATGCCCTTTTATATAAGCTCTACGAGGTAGTGCATGATGGGTGGGAGCTGTATAACGATAATCAAAAATACAAGGTTAAAATGAGCAGCGACCGCGCCGTGAACGATGGCGATATAGTAAGGCGTTGGTGTGTTGATGGCACCGGGATAGCCAAAAAATCGGCCATTGATGTAGCTGAAGATTTATTAGCGGGCAGACTAAAAAGGCTAATGCCTGATTACAAAATCCCCCTCACTGAAATGTGGTTAGTACTGCCTAGCCGCCAGCTTATAACGCCTGCCATTAGGCTTATTCGTGATGAGTTAAAACACACTATTAGCCAATTAAGAAAAAACCTGATTGCGCAAGGTATAATTAACGAGCAAGAGTGGCCCGATTCACCCTAGTGCACCTTACGCGAGGTTAGTGTTGCTAGCCTTGCGCCTTTAAATTAAATTCGCTTTCCTGTGGTGGATTAAATTAAAATACACGCTCTTCTTTTATGTTCTATTTTTTCTAATTATTGGGCTTATTGCTCAGCCGATCCTATATTTATTCTAAGCAAGTGTTAGTTAAGTCCTTTATCCATTTACAGGTATCGTATGTTACTTAAACAAAAAGTTTATATTAGTCTTATTTTGGCTATTGTTGTGCCGTTAGCGGTTTCTACATTTTTATTTTCAAATAGTATTCAAAATCATACCGATGAAAAGCTCGCAAAGGTTGATTTACCCACCGCACTGAGTGAAGTAAAAAGCAAAATTGAACTCGAACTTGCCACTCCTATAATTGTTGCCAAAGAAATTGCGCAAAACAGCTTTGTAAAACAGTGGCTAAGCAACGGTGAGAGTGAGCAAGCAAGAGCCGATTATATTAATTATTTAGCCAGTATTAAAAAAGATAACAACGCAGTTATTGCTTATATAATTTCCAAAAATACCAACAACTATTACACCGATATTGGCATATCTAGACAGATAGATAGAAGCGAAGATGTATGGTTTGATCAGTTTTTATCTTCTAACAGACCCTTTGAAATAGCACTGGATATAGATAAAACCACAAATAGCATGGTGGTTTTTATTAACTATGCACTGCAAATTAATGGTGAGCGTACCGCCATTACAGGCGTAGGGCGCTCGCTCGATTCTATGATCAACTTAATTAACGAATACCGTATTGGCGAAGCCGGTGTGGTGTATTTGGTCTCTGATGAAGGTGAGGTAATGCTTCACAGTGACAGAAGTAAAATGGGTCAAAAAATTAATATTAACGATATAAAAAATGGCGCCATTATTAGTAAAACAATGGCAGGCGAAGATTATGTTGTGTCGAGTACGCCTATTGAGTCATTAGGTTGGCATTTAGTGGCGGAAGTGCCTGAGCAGCAGTTATACGGGCCAATAAATAGTGCCATTAATAGCAATTTGTTATTTGGTGTGATCATTGCCATTATTGGCTTTGCCTTGGCCAGAGTTTTAGTGTCGCAAATATTTAAACCCATTGAAAACATAACTGCTGCAGTGAGCGCGTTAACTAAAAAAGATGGCGATTTAACCGTAAGGCTGCCTACTAACGATAACAACGAAATATCAGAACTTGCCGCTAACTTTAATTTATTTTTAGAGCAGTTACATGGCATGTTTAAGCAAGTGTCGGACTCAGCAAACCACGTTAAAAGCATTTCAGAAAATGTGTTAGTACAAGTACAAGGCGCGGCCAACTTGGCCGAGGTACAATCATCGAGCACGCAAACGGTGGCGGCAGCCGTTAACGAAATGGAAGTAACCGTACAAGACATTTCAAACAGTGCTAGTAATGCCTCTGACATTGCGACTTCAACAGAAGAAGCGACTCATAAAGGGGTGGAGTTTGTTAATAGCACGATAAAGCAAATGGAGCAGCTAGAAAACGCCATGGCTACCTCGGTTGCCTCGGTAACTGAGCTTTCAGGAGAGATAAAGTCAATTACGCAGGTGCTTGATGTTATTAAAGCAATATCAGAGCAAACTAACTTACTGGCACTCAATGCTGCCATAGAAGCCGCGCGGGCAGGCGAACACGGTCGTGGTTTTGCCGTTGTAGCCGATGAAGTAAGAACCCTTGCTATGCGTACTGCAGAGTCGACCGAGCAAATTAACGAAATGATAGACACATTAAATTCTAAGGCTTCAAGTACGGTGTCGGCTATAGAGCTTGGCAGTAAAAATACCCTAGAAAACGCCGAACGTTTAAAAGTAACGGGTAGTACCTTAACGGGTATCTCTCAAGAAATTGTTACCCTAAGTGAGCTAAATAGCTCAGTGGCTACAGCCACCCGCGAGCAAACGTTGGCTACCTCAGAAATTAGTCAAAATGTGGTGATGATTTCTGATTCTGCTGAGCAAACAAAACAAAATATGAAAACCTCAGAGCAGCTATGCAATGGGCTAAATGAAGAGTCGAATATATTAAAAGACTTACTGGGTAAGTTTACGCTTTAAAAAAAGTGACAACATTAAGCTAAAAAACGCGTTGTAACTTAGTTAATCTAAGCTTTGATTAAGAGGTTTATTATCCAAAGTTTAGGTTAATAACAACGCGTTTTTAAAAGGGTTAATTTTTACGGTAAATTTCGTGTTGAATGTCGTAAATATTAACGCTTAAGCTGTCAGAATCTCGGCAATAAGTTTTTAAGCACTCAAGCAAGCGCTCGCTTAACATTTGTTTTTGTTCAATAGAGCGCCCGGCCATGATATGCGCCGCAATATGAATAAACCCTTCTTTTCCTTCACCTAGCTGGTATTGCTGATAAGCAATAGCGCGGGTTTTAATGGTTTCTAAGTCAAACAAACCACTTTGAAAAGTCGCGTTGTGCACTTTTTCAACAAGTACTTGCGGTAATACAGGAAGATCTTCAGAGTGTTCAATAATAATGTGCGGCATTTACGCGTTTCCTATTATGAGTTACTACGTGGGCGTACGTATAATTGTACCAAAGCCTGAACTGTGCGCTAACCCCTCAATGGCCTAAATTTAGTTGTATTAATTTTTGATGGTAGTATAAAAACAGTCACGTGAACCTTCGCTTATAAAGCAAAATTAAGGATTAATATGAAATTACCACACCGCTTTAAACGTTTAGCTGTGCTATTAAGTGCAGTGGTTACCTTAAGTGCCTGCTCAGATGATGTTGCATCGGTGAGCTTAGGGCTGTTTACTACTAAAGATGTAGTGGTAAATTCGCAGCAAGACCCACTAGTAAAAGGGGTTACGTGCCATATTAGCCATATTGAGGCCGACTTAGATTTTTCAGATCCCTCTGATATGTCTATTGCGTGTCGCCAAACAGGGCCAATTACAGCCGATATGTTACAAGCAATAGATCGCAGTAAGTCGGGCGAAGTGGTGTTTAAGTCATCAAAAAGTATTTTATTTAAATCGCTAAAAGTGCGCCGTATTTACGATGCACAAAACCGCACATTACTGTACTTATCGTACTCGACTAAGGAGTCGAGCGGCAGCCACCACCACGCACTTTCAACTGTGCCTTTATACAATACACAAGCTTGGAACTGGGCACTTGAACAAAAATAAGAGCACACTATGTTAGCGTTATTTAAATCAAAGCCGCTGCTAGAACAAGCCGAGCAGCAGTGGCTAATTGATACCTTCATTTGGGCGGTAGAGCACTTTGATGCCGCATTTTTTACCAAGCATACGCAAATAATATTGCCAACGGTGGCGCATTTTCCTGATTCGGTATCGAGTATTGAGGAAATGGCCACTAAGGTATTTGTACGAGTACGTGATTACGCAGGTATGAGTGCGTGGCCAATACAATTAGTTGCGCCACAACAGTTACAGCCGCAAGTATTTCCGCATTTTGAATTTGCTGAACACTTACGTGGAGAGCAAAGCCAGCTTATTGTACCGCCAAGCCATACGATTAATATCTCATTTAACCCTAATCAAATTAATCAGCCGCAAGATTTAGTGGCCAGCTTTGCCGGCACGCTGGCTACTGTATTAATTCATCATGTTGGGGTGTTACCGCCAGGCGGTAAAGACTACTTACCACAAGCGGCAGATGCGCTGGCCTGTTTTTTAGGGTTTGGGGTAATGATGAGCAACACTGTGTATCAATTTAAAGGCGGGTGTGGCTCGTGCTATAACCCTTATGCTAATCGTGAAGCGAAGCTAAGCGAAACCCATACCGTATTTATGCACGCGCTGATTAGTTATTTTAAAAACGATCGTGACTCTAAAAAACATTTAAAGCCACATTTGCGCAGCCAATTTAAAAAAGCCCAAAAAGAGATCAAAGCATTAGTTGATAACTCTGCTAATCCGCTATTGCTTGCCTATGCACCAACTTAAACCGGATACTTGTGAACTACTTAGACGAATTTTTACTGATTGCCATCGCCCACTTTTTTGCAGTAGCCAGCCCAGGCCCCGACTTTGCCGTGGTGCTCAAACAAAGTATACAGCAGGGCAGGCGTAACGCCCTATGGACAAGCGCTGGTGTGGGCGCTGCTATTTTATTACACGTAGGATATTGCGTATTAGGGGTTGCGCTAATTTTAACGCAATCGCCTAATTTATTTATGGCATTAAAGTATGTTGCGGGGGCGTATTTAGCCTATTTAGGTGTACAAGCATTAAGGGCTGCCAAACCACCGGTAAATAAAACAGACAACATAGAAAACAAAACTACCCCACAGGAAAGCGTATGGCATGCATTTAGGCGCGGCTTTTTAACCAACGCGCTTAATCCTAAAGCCACTCTCTTTTTTATGTCGTTATTTACCTTAGTTATTAGTGTAACTACACCAACTAGCGTGCAAATTGTGTATGGGGTTTATATGGCTCTGGCAACGTGGGTGTGGTTTTCTATGCTTTCTTTAGTGTTGTCAAAACCTAGTGTACGGGCGTTTTTTCAAAAAAGCGGCTATTGGTTTGACCGGGGTATAGGTGTTATTTTAATTGCTTTAGCCATTCGTGTAGTAATTTAACCCTAGGGAGAAGTCATGCCTATTTATAATTTTTCGTTTGGATCGAATATGTCCTCTAACCGCTTGCTTGCGCGTTTACCAAAAGCAAAGCGAGTCGGCACGGCTGTACTAAAAGGCTACGAGCTTACGTTTAATATGCTATTTAAAGATGGCTCGGGCAAGTGCAGTATTCAAAAAAGTGATGACAAAAACGCCTTGGTATATGGCGTGGTGTATGAACTTGATGAAGCCGAAAAAGCAATTTTAGATACCATAGAGGGCCCAGGCTACGATTGCGTGGCTATTAAGCCCATTTTGTTAGATGGTGAGCAAATAGAGGCCCATTGCTATATTGCTAACACTCACGATAACGATGTACTGCCATACGACTGGTATATTCAGCACGTTCATCGCGGCGCGCTTGAGGCGGGCGTACCAAAAGAATACAGTGATGCAATACTTAAACGGCCGCATAAGCCCGATACAAATAAAGAGCGTGCTGATATTGAATTTGCAGTGCACCAAAAATAATAAGGATAATCATGAAACTCACCAAATTAGCCAGTTTAGCGTTGTTTGCCAGTGCCACTTTTAATAGTTGGGCACAAATTAATACCACGGACTTAGAAGAGGTTATTAACACCTCAATGGCACGCTTTGACGTACCGGGTATGGCGGTAGCGATTGTGCAAGACGATAAAGTTGTATTTGCTAAAGGGTTTGGGATAAGCAACCTCAATACAAATGCAAAAGTGAACAAAGACACACTTTTTGGTATTGCCTCAAACACAAAAGCGTTTACCAGTGCAGCGCTGGCTAAGTTGGTTGATGAAGGTAAGTTAAGTTGGGATGACAGGGTGATTGACCACTTACCTGAGTTTAGGTTGTACGATTCCTACGTCACCCGCGAAATGCGTGTTCGTGATTTATTAAGCCATCGCAGTGGCTTAGGGCTTGGGCAGGGCGATTTAATGATTTGGCCAAGTACTGATAAATCTATAAAGGATATTTTAGCCGGCCTACAGTATTTAAAACCAGCCAGCAGCTTTCGCAGCCAGTATGCCTATAACAACTTAATGTTTGTAACCGCAGGCGAAGTGGTGGCACGTGTATCAGGTATGAGCTGGAATGATTACATCGAAAAAAATATATTACAGCCTTTGCACATGGATAACTCGCGCGCGGGCTTTTCGCGTATTCCAAAAAGCAATAAAAACTGGGCAATTGGCCACATACCAATGGATGGTAAGCTCAATCCTTTTTTTGTTAACTACCTAGAAGACTTTAGAGGCGCAGGGGCTATTGCATCAAGCGTAAACGATATGAGCCAATGGTTACTAACGCAGTTAGCTGGCGGAAAAATGCCAAGCGGCGAGCAACTATTTAGTGAAAAACAGCAAGCGCAAATGTGGCATCCGCATATTACCTCTATGGCTTCTAAAAGTGCGTATGAGGCCTATCATCAGCAATTTAGAGGTTATGGGCTAGGTTGGAGCATTGAAGATTACCACGGTTTTAAAAAGCTAGGCCACGGCGGGGGCATTTTAGGTATGGTGTCGCAAGTTACATTATTGCCTGAGAAAAAGCTCGGCATTGTTATTTTATCTAATCAGCAAGCATTTAGTGCACTTTCGGCAGTAACCCACGAAGTGCTAGAAGATGCCCTTGAGCTTGAAGATAAAGACTGGGTTGAAGAGTTGGCTAAAAAACATTTTGCGAGTAAACAAAAAGCCTACGCCAATGCAAAACCCGACACCCCAGCTGATTACCAGCCACAGTTACCTAATATAAATTACACCGGCACGTTACATTACGATTGGTACGGCGATGTAATTATTGAGCAACTAGATGGCAAACTACGTATTGATTTTACCCATACCAAACGCTTAAAAGGCACGCTTGAGCATTACACGGGTAATACGTTTATTGTTAAGTGGGATGAAAAGCTACTCGAGGCCGATGCGTTTATTCGTTTTGATATGGGCGCAAACAACCGTGTTAATAGCGCAAAAATGCGCGCGGTATCAACAGCAGTAACAGACTTTAGTTTTGATTTTAGAAACCTTAATTTAAAAGCTAAGTAGTGATGCTATACACCAAAGTCGCAAAGCCACCGTAAGGTGGCTTTGTTATATTAAGCACTCACATTAAAGGAGCGTTTATGCGTACTGCAGTTATTTCACATCCTCATTGCCGTAAACATAAAATGATTGACGATCATCCTGAGTGCCCAGAGCGCCTAGATGCTATTGCAGATAGACTTTTGGCAAGTGGGGTAGATATTGGCTTAACGCATCTACAAGCGCCTAAAGCGCAGCGTGAGCATTACTTATTAGCCCATGATGAGACATTAGTTAACCTTGTGGAGCGCTTAGTTCCTGAGCAGGGGCTACATAACCTTGATGGCGACACCTGGCTTTGCCCTGATTCATTTAAAGCGGTAGAGCGCGCCGTTGGAGCAGGGTTGTTGGCTGTAGATGAAATACTCGCAGATAAACTCGATGCGGCGTTTTGCGCTGTACGCCCGCCAGGGCATCATGCCAATGCACACGCTTCTTCTGGGTTTTGTGTATTTAATAATTTAGCTATAGCGGTTAAGTATGCCCAAAGTAAAGGCGTTAAGCGTATAGCAATAGCTGATTTTGACGTACACCATGGTAATGGCACCCAAGACATATTTATAAACGATGAAAACGTATTACTTTGTTCGCTATTTCAATACCCATTTTACCCAAACACAGCCGTAAAAAATAACAGCCACATAGTTAATTCCCCTTTGCCAATTGCCAGTAGTGGCGATGATTTAAAAGAAGTGTTTAATACCCAATGGTTGCCAAAATTAAAAGCCTTTAAGCCAGAGCTGCTATTTATTAGTGCAGGGTTTGATGCCCACCTAGAAGATGACATGGCAAGTTTAAAGTTTGTAGAAGATGACTACAGCTGGCTTACAGAGCAATTATGCGACGTTGCAAAAGAGAGTGGTTGCAAGGGTGTTATATCTTACCTTGAAGGGGGCTATGCGCTATCAGCATTAGGAAGAAGTGCTGTAGCGCATATAAAAGTGCTTAGTGAGTACTAATACCAATCCGCAATAATACTTAATTAAGCGAATTGGTATAACTAAAGGGTTATAAACCCAGTAAATCAAACGCCTGCTTGGTATTAAGGGTTTTAATTTTGCCAAGGCAGCATTGCCCTTCATTTAATAAATAAGTGGTGACCAGTTGCGCTAGCTGCTCCTGTGAAAGAGGGGCGCATGCAGCGCCTTGCAGGTCAACGTACTCACCTTGCTTGTTTAACACGCGCACATTACTAAGCTCACTTTGCGTAACGCTGTGCAAACACGCTTCTTGTTCTTGTTTATCGTGCGCTATTTCAAGCTCATTATAAACAATTAATAACTGTGGAAAGCTGTTTAGCATAGTTACCCTACGGTTACCTCGTATGAGGTAAATTTACGCACATTAATAACGCCAGTATCAAAAATTAAGTACTGACCTTTTATACCTTGCAGCACGCCGCTTACTACTGGGTTTTTATCAAAATTAAACGAGCTAATTTTAGTGGGGTACTCTGTTACCGGAAAGTTTAAATCAACCACGTCTTCATCAAGTTGCTCTATGGCTGTGGCACCAAATAACTCGCTTAGCTCGTTTAATTTATCGCTAATTTGCGGGATCAGCTCTGCCGCAGCGGCTTTAAGGTCAATGGCTTCGTTTTGACCCTTTAGCATGTTACGCCAATTGGTTTTATCGGCAATAAACTCGGCCAATGCCACCTCAACTAAGCCTGATTGCAAACGTGTTTGTACTTTAAAAATAGGCAGTGCTTGAGTGGCGCCTTGATCAACCCAACGTGTCGGTATTTGTGTATGGCGAGTAATACCTACTTTAAGCCCAGAGGTGTTGGCTAAATACACATAATGCGGGATCATGCAGTTTTCTTCGCCCCATTGCGGCTCGCGGCAAGTGCCTTTATCGTAATGGCAGGTTTCTGGTTTCATAATGCACATATCGCAGCTAGCAAGCTTGCGCATACACACAAAACAGTGGCCTTGCGAGTAACTCTTTTTGGTTTTTTTGCCACAGTTTGAGCATAAAATGGTACCGCTAAACGTCAGCGTTAACTCTTTACCAATGAGTGCGTTTAGGTCGACTAGGTTGTCGCCCACAGGAAGATGATATTGAACCGGCTCTGTTAAGCTCGATTTTAATTTACGCAAAGTGCCTTGCATCTTTACTTGGCCCCTAAAGATGTTGATATTAAAACGTGGAGTTTAACATCTTTAAACTGTATTGGCTTTTTAAGAAATACAAATAGTCATCTAGGGGGAGTGGCTTAGCGTATAGGTAACCTTGCGCTCTGTCGGCGCCCATTTCTTTTAATAAGTGGTGCACATCTTGGGTTTCTATGCCTTCCATGGTTATAGATAGCCCTAGGTTATGTGCCATATCTATAGCGGTTTGCACAATCACTTTATTGGCGGTGTTATTTGTTAAGTCAAATACAAACGATTTATCTACTTTAAGCTCCGTAAAGCGATAATTAACCAAATAACTTAGCGATGAATAGCCAGTGCCGAAGTCATCAAGGACCACGCGCACCCCTAAATCAGAAAGCTCATTAACCAACGAAATAAGCGCTTCGTGGCTTTCGACTAATGCTGACTCCGTTAATTCAAACTTAAGAAGCTGCGCCGGAACTTGGTATTTTATAAGGACGTTTTCGACTTTTTCGGCTAGGTTTTTAATCGACAGATTTTTAGCACTTAAATTTACGCTAATTGGGTGATCGTTATAGCCCTGCTCGGTTAGTTTGACGATATCTTTACAGGCTTGCTCAATAACCCATAAGGTAAGCTCGTTAATAATACCTGTGTGCTCAGCAAGGGTGATCAGCTCTTCTATCGATACGCCTTTAAAAGCCGGGTCGGGCCAACGTAGCAGCGCTTCGGCGCCACATACTTGATTAAAGTTCAGCCCTATTTGAGGCTGATAATACAACGCTAGTTGGTTGTCTTTAATTGCTTTTTGTAATTTAGCGGCCAATGCCACATCCATTAATATATTACTGCCGTTAGAAGCGCTTACTACTAAATCGTTATTACTTTTAGCTTTTTTAAGTGCCAAGTAACCCCGTTTCGTCCAGTATTCAAAGTCGTCACTGTGGGCTGCGCTACTAATCCCTATGTTATAGGTAAGTTGTAAGTTTAAGCCTTGAATTTCGTATTGTTTGGGCAGGCTATTTATAACTTTAATTAAGGCCCCTTCAAGTGACTCCTGGTTTTGGTTTTTAGTAGATATGCAGGCAAATACCCCGCTGCCTAAGTCGGCTAAGCGGGGGCTGTTATTAAAATCTGTATCGAGGTTGGTAAATTCGCGCTCATGGCTAAGCTCTAACTCTATTTGTTTAGCCACGTGCTTTATTAAAGTGTAGCCCTGCGATGGGGTAATAATGGTATTGAGCGAGTTAAAATGGCGAATTTTAATTAAACACAAGGTGGTATTACGCCCCTGTGCTTGTAAGCTCATAAACGCTTGTTTTAATTTGGCACTGTTAAGTAATTTAGTTTGCTGGGTATGTGTAGCATGATAAAGCGCACGCTCGCGCTGGTAGCGCACTCTATCGGCAAGTGCCATAGCCATTAAAATAACTTCACACAATATAGCCACTAAAAACGCGTGACGAATCGCAAAGCTATAATCCAAATAGCCCGTTAATTCTAATGGCTGTATTGCCGCGCCAACAATGAGGGGAACCCACGAAAAAACGTAAAACTTCGCCCACCTAAAGCCCGTGCGTAGTTTGTTATAAATTAAAATAACACACGTAATATATAACAAGCTTAATACACAAAAAAAGATGGGTGCTGCAATGTACTCGGGTATAAATAAAGTGGTGATTGATAATAAAGATATTAAAATAAGTAGCGCTTTACTCATTTTATAGCGCCAGCATTTGTCCTTGTGGTAGCGCAAAAACATGGTGCAAAAGGCGAGCGTAAAAAAGGCCATTGCGTAGTTTGAAAAAATCACTTTTTCGTGTAAGTACAATTGCCACTCTAGGGGCCACAAGTAAAAGCCAAAGCCCATTACAATGCCCATTAAACACAGCGCACTAATTATATAGCCTATATAAACTAAATAAACGCGGTCTTTAATCCCAAAATAAAGCACTAAATTATACAGAGCAGCCATTAATAACACGCCGGCAAATATGCCCCAAATGCCGGTTTGCGAGCGAACTAAATCAACAAATTCTTTATGGCGATACAAATTAACTGGTGTTTTGCTGATCCCCGTTGTATCTATTTTTATGGCTAAGCGCTCTGTTGTTTTACTCTCAAGTGCGAAACGTATATGCGGTACGCTATATTGAAAAAGCGTAAGAGACTTTACTTTATCACCTAATTTATAGCTTTCTATAAGCTCATTTCTTTTGTTTAACCGATACACGCTGAGGTGATCAACCATCGGGTTATCGAAATGGGCAACAATGTCTTGAGCATCCAAACTTTTATTTTCAAGGTCTATAAATAGCCAATAGTTTTGCTGTTTAAAGCTCCATTGAATATCGGTTAACGGCTGGTGGGTGATTAGCTCGGGATTTAAAATAATATCGTTGAGTGTGTGAGATTTACTTTCATCTATGTAGTAGGCAAAGTCTAAATATACAGGCGTGGTTTTATCGATGGTATAGCGAGTCGGCACAACCAGGTTAGAAGCGAGTGTGCTAATAATATAAAATATGAAAATCAGTATGGCTATGGCCGCGGCATGATAACGTAAAGTTTTCGTTTCCAACGTTGTATACTTGTAATAAATCTTTTAATTAGTGTAGCACTAAAAAAGCGCATATAAACTGCGCTTTTTTAGTTAAATTTTTAGGGCCTGCTTATCCTTCAGGATTAAAATTTGTTCTAACTAGGGACGATTTAATCGTGGCGCGAGGTTTGTAACCTAGTGGGCTAAGTAAAAACCGAGCAACAAAGAGTTAATCGTCCCTAGGACGAACCTTCGTGCAGCGCGTGTTTGGTATTTATACTGCGTTATCGCCTATTTATGGGGAATAACCACACTACATAGGCTCTGCCTTGCCTAAATACCAAACACACTGCTGCAAATTTAATCTCGAAAGATAAACAGGCCCTAAGTTAAACCAATAATTTAGTTACAGGCTACTGCTCTCGGGCAATCGCTCTGTAAGCAATATCGGTGCGGTACTCCATACCTTCCCAGCTAATTTGTTTTACAAGCTCGTATGCACGTTGCTGTGCCTCGGTAACGGTATTGCCGAGTGCCGTTGCACATAATACACGTCCACCTGCGGTGACAACGTTTTCGCCATCTTGCTTAGTACCCGCATGAAATACTTTTTCATCAGCAGGGTAGTTAACTTTAAGGCCTGATATTGCATCACCTTTAGGGTAATCACCTGGGTAGCCTTTAGCAGCAAGTACAACACCTACGGCTGCGCGCGGGTCAAACTCAATGGTTGTTTTATCAAGCTCTTCGCGGTTAGCCGCTTCAACTAGTTCAACTAAGTCTGATTTAAGACGAAGCATCATAGGTTGCGTTTCAGGGTCACCAAAACGACAGTTGTACTCAATTACTTTAGGCGTGCCCTGGGCATCAATCATTAAGCCTGCGTATAAAAAGCCAGTGTAAGGATGACCTTCGCTTGCCATACCCTCAACGGTAGGAACGATGACTTCGTTCATAATGCGCTGGTGGATTTCGTCGGTTACTACAGGTGCCGGTGAGTATGCGCCCATGCCGCCAGTATTTGGACCTTCATCGCCATTGTATGCACGCTTATGATCTTGGCTTGTTGCAAATGGCAAAATGTTTTTACCATCAACCATAACAATAAAAGAGGCTTCTTCGCCTTCTAAAAACTCTTCGATCACGACGCGGCTGCCAGCCTCGCCAAAAGCATTACCGGCAAGCATATCGCGAATAGCATCTTCAGCTTCGCGTTCATCCATTGCCACAATAACGCCTTTACCAGCTGCTAGGCCATCTGCTTTTATTACAATTGGCGCGCCTTTTTCTTTTAAATAAGCAAGGGCAGGGTCAATTTGTTCAAACGTTTGGTAATCAGCGGTTGGGATGGCATGGCGAGCTAAAAAGTCTTTAGTAAACGACTTAGAGCCTTCTAGCTGCGCTGCACCGGCTGTTGGACCAAAAATAGCGAGACCGTGTTCACGGAACTTATCTACTACGCCTAATACAAGCGGTACTTCAGGGCCAACAATCGTAAGTTCTACATTGTTTTGTTGTGCAAAGCTTAATAGGCCATCTAGGTCTTCAACGTTAATTGCAACGTTTTCTAGTTTTGGCTCAAGTGCAGTACCGGCATTACCCGGTGCTACAAATACAGTGTTTACTTTCGTGTTTTGAGCGGCCTTAAACGCAAGTGCGTGTTCTCGGCCGCCGCTGCCAATGACTAATACATTCATGGCGAAATATTCCTATTTAAAGCGGTTTTTTAAATTTCAGCGTCATACGGTCGCTTTCACCAATAGCTTTGTATTTATCAGCGTCTTGTTCGCCAAGGCGTAAGCTAGGTGGTAGCGTCCACACCCCTTTAGGGTGATCGGCTGTATCTTTTGGATTGGCGTTAATCTCACTGCTTGCAACTAATTCAAATCCAGCTTTTTTAGCTAAATCGACCACGTAACTTTGCTTCATGTAGCCGGTTGATTTTTGGTCCTCATCAGGTCGGCTTTCATCTAAGCGATGTTCAACTACACCTAATACGCCACCTGGTTTTAACGCTTTATAAAAAGACTTAAATGCACTGAGTGCGCCTTTAGTGTCTTTACCCATGTACCAGTTATGTACATTGCGAAAGGTTAATACCATGTCGGCAGTGCCGGCTGGGGCAATATCAGTGTGCGTTAATGGGGCAAACTCAGAAATTTTTACTTTGCTAAAACGCTCATCTTCGGCCACTTTTTTCTTAAAGCCAGCTAAAGAGCGCTGGTAGTAACCTACCGATGAATCACTCGGAAAATGCGCTGCGTAATATAAGCCTTGCTCTTTAAGTGCTGGGGCTAAAATTTCGCTGTACCAACCACCGCCTGGGGCAATTTCAACCACGGTCATTGTTGGTTTAAAACCAAAAAATGCCAGTGTTTGCTCTGGGTGACGGTATTCATCGCGGGCGCTATTTTTAGCGCTACGCTCGCTTGATTGAATAGCATGGCTAAGGCTTGACTCATGGTTATGGCTAAGTGCCATTGTTGAGGTCAGCGTAAGCGAGGCAACAAGTAGTGACTTTAGTGCAAATTTCATCGTTTGTTCCTTAACATTTTATATAGGTGTTGAACCAGAATACGTGAATTGATTGCAAACAAAAAGGGCTAAACGTTGTGTTTAACCCTTTGTGTGATTAGTGGCGGAAGTGGCGCATGCCGGTAAATACCATCGCCATGCCAGCTTCGTCAGCGGCGGCGATAACTTCTTCATCGCGCATTGAACCACCCGGTTGAATAACCGCGGTAATACCAGCGGCTGCTGCTGCGTCTATACCATCACGGAATGGGAAAAACGCATCTGATGCCATCACAGAGCCAGGTACTTCTAGATTTTCATCAGCGGCTTTAATACCCGCTATTTTAGCTGAGTAAACACGGCTCATTTGGCCTGCGCCTACGCCAATGGTCATACCGTCGCGGGCATATACAATCGCATTTGATTTAACAAACTTAGCTACTTTCCAGCAAAATAGTAAATCTTTAAGTTCTTGCTCAGAAGGTTGGCGCTTAGACACGACTTTTAAATCGCCTTGGGTAACCATGCCTAGGTCGCGGTCTTGTACTAAAACACCGCCGTTAACGCGTTTAATATCGTGGCCAGTTGCTTTGCCACTCCATTGACCACACGCTAATAAGCGTACGTTCTTTTTCGCTTCAACAATTTTTGCTGCTTCGCTTGAAACGCTAGGAGCAATAATTACTTCAACAAATTGACGCTCAACAATGGCTTGTGCTGTTGCAGCGTCAAGCTCGCGGTTAAAGGCAATAATGCCACCAAACGCTGAGGTTGGATCTGTTTTAAAGGCGCGGTCGTAAGCACTAAGAATATCTTCGCCAATTGAAACGCCACACGGGTTTGCGTGTTTAACAATAACACATGCAGGTACATCAAATTCTTTAACACACTCAAGTGCTGCGTCGGTATCTGCAATGTTATTAAACGACAGGGCTTTACCTTGTAGTTGAGTAGCTGTTGCAACAGACGCTTCGCTTACGTTGTTTTCAACATAAAAAGCAGCATCTTGATGTGAGTTTTCACCGTAACGCATATCTTGCTTTTTAGTGAATTGCGTATTGATAGTGCGTGGGAATTTAGTCTCTTCAGCGGCTTCTTCAGTGTAATCAGGTACCATTTTGCCAAAGTAGTTAGCAATCATGCCATCGTACTGAGCTGTGTGCTCATACGCGGCAATGGCTAAATCAAAACGTGTTTTGTACGTTGTTGAGCCATTGTTGCTTTGCATTTCGCTAATAACGCGCTCGTAATCGTTTGCGTTTACCACGATGGTGACGTCTTTGTGGTTTTTAGCGGCTGCACGAACCATGGTAGGTCCGCCAATATCAATGTTTTCAATAGCATCTTCAAGGCTGCAGTTTTCTTGAGCGACAGTATTCGCAAAGGGGTATAAGTTAACTACAACAATATCGATAGCAGAGATGTTGTTATCTGCCATTACGCTTTCATCTTGTCCGCGACGCGCTAAAATACCGCCGTGAATTTTAGGATGAAGGGTTTTTACGCGACCATCCATGATTTCAGGATGACCTGTGTGATCTGATACTTCAGTCACTTTTATGCCGTTATCAGCAAGGAGTTTGCAGGTACCGCCAGTTGATAAAATATCTACACCTTGCGCTTCTAGTGCGCGGGCAAATTCAACAATACCGGTTTTATCAGACACACTTAATAGTGCGCGACGAATAGGACGATGAGTATCCATTGTAGTTTAATTTCCTCAGTTAATGAGCTAGCTTAGAAGCGGGCATTTTAACTGATTACTACTCAAAAAACGACTTATAAAGCGCCAATAAGCGTGAGCATTTTGCAACATCTCTACTAAATTGTGCGCATAAAAAAAGCACCCTAAGGTGCTTTTTTGCATGATACCAATTGTATTTGATTAGTAAGCAGTTATAACGATAGAAAAACAAGTCTATAACAAGGCAAAAATTTTACAGTGTAGTTATTCTACATAAGAAATTTTTAACGCCGTTATGGGCTTGTTTAGTTCGTTAGCATGCTTACGATTTCAATATAATTGGTATTAGTTCATGCCGTATTTTTTAAGCTTTTTACGTAAAGTACCACGGTTGATACCTAGTAAAATTGCCGCACGAGTTTGGTTACCACGTGTGTATGTCATTACTTCTTCAAGTAATGGCGCTTCTAGCTCTGAAAGAACAAGGTCGTAAACGTCTTGCACATCTTGACCGTTAAGCTGCTTTAAATAGTGGTGAACAGCTTTTTTTACTGCATCACGCAATGGCTGCGGTTTCTCGTGTGACTGAACATGAGGGTTTGTGATAAATGGAGAAGTCACGTTTTGTTCGAACATTATTTAATCTCTTTCTTTCTTAGTTAGCTGCTAGTGTTTTAAAGTATTGCGTTAATGCGTCAACCTGTGCTTGTGGGTTGTCGAGCGCATTAAATACTCGCCTAAACTGACCGTCACTGTCATGGGTTTGCAAATACCAAGATACATGTTTGCGAGCGATTCGCGCTCCCATTGGCTCGCCGTAAAACGCATGGAGGTTATCTAAATGCTCCATTAAAATACTTCGCACCTCTGAAATAGCAGGTGGTGGTAAGTGTTCTCCAGTTCGCAAATAGTGGTCTATCTCCCTAAATATCCAAGGGCGACCTTGGGCGGCTCGGCCAATCATGATGGCATCTGCACCCGTATAGTCCAAAACCTGCTTTGCTTTTTCTGGAGATGTAATATCACCATTAGCAACCACAGGTATCGACACTGAGCGTTTTATATCCCTAATCGTGGCATATTCTGCTTCACCTTTGTACATACATGCGCGTGTACGCCCATGTACGGCAAGTGATGCAATGCCATAACGCTCAGCTATTCTCGCAATCTCTACACCATTACGGTTGTCCTGATCCCATCCTGTACGGATTTTAAGTGTGACCGGGATATCAACAGCGTTAACCACTGCATCAACTATCTCTTCCACAAGTTCAGGAAACTGTAATAATGCAGAGCCTGCGAGTTTCTTGTTCACTTTTTTTGCTGGGCACCCCATATTGATATCTATGATCTGTGCACCGTTAGCAACATTGAATTGTGCGGCCTGCGCCATAAGCTCAGGATCAGCTCCTGCAATTTGCACCGCGCGTATACCCGACTCACCGCTGTGATCCATACGGTTCATCGATTTTTCAGTTTTCCAAACCTTCGGGTTTGACGATAACATTTCAGACACGGCCAAGCCTGCGCCTAAGCGGCGGCAAAGCTGTCTAAATGGTCTGTCTGTAATACCTGCCATTGGCGCGACTATTACATTATTCTCAAGTTGGTATGAACCGATACGCACTGTATTCAATAGGCCTCTTTTCAAGGGGCGCTAAGTTTACGGTTTTTTTAGGAAAAATCAAAGGCTATAAATTGAACAAAAGTGACTTTTTTTTGCCCTTTTCGTATTGACTTTTGATAACCGCATGACAAGTGGGTCGATTTGTTTGAAATTTAAACAAAAAATAATTTTGTCAAATTATGCGTGCTAATTTTCTAACTGTAAAAAAATAGTAAAGCCTGTTAAATACAGGCTTTACATGCAAGTTTTGAGTTAAAACTCTAAATTTATAAATGTATGCGGTTAGCTATTTTTTGTACCGCTTACACGGGTCCAATCACCCTCTAGTGCAATATCGTCAAGCTCAATAAAGGGTGCGTAAATATTGGCAACCGATTGGGCTTGCTCTTCTAATATGCCCGACATAGCAATTTTGCCACCCGGTTTAAGTAATCCCAAAATTACACTGTGAAGCTCACGCAGCGGCTGCGCTAAAATATTAGCCACTACAATATCAGCACTAAACTCAGGTTGGTTTTCTGGTAGGTATACCTCAAGCTTATCGGCTACGCCATTACGTTGTGCGTTATCTAAGCTTGCTTCAAGCGCTTGCGGGTCAATATCAATACCTATCATGCGCTCTGCACCAAGTTTAATGGCTGCAATGCCTAAAATTCCCGAGCCACAACCAAAATCAACCACTGTTTTACCACTTAAATCTTGGCTTTCTAACCATTTAAGGCACAATGCCGTTGTTGCATGCGTACCCGTACCAAACGCAAGGCCTGGGTCGAGCAGTACATTAACTGCATCTGGGTCTGGAATGTCGCGCCAGCTTGGGCAGATCCACAGTTTTTCGCCGAACTGGATTGGGTGAAAGTTATCCATCCACTCACGTTCCCAGTCTTTATCTTCTAGTTGCTCAATTTTGTATACCAGCATGTCTTTAATTTCATCATGACGCTTAAGTAATGCAATTACCGCGTTCATATCATGATTGGCTTCAAATAGACCAATTACAGTGGTATCGGCCCAAAACTCAACGGTGCCAATTTTAGGCTCATAAATAGGGGTGTCTTTAGCGTCAATAAAAGTAACAGAGGCGCTGCCTGCTTCCATTAATAAGTCACTCACTGCATCTGCGGTAGCAGCATTGGCATTGATACGGATTTGGATCCAAGCCATGGTTGTTTCCTTTAAATAGAAAAAAGGCCGCTACAGCGGCCTTTTTAGTTTATATGAAGCGCTAAATTATTTAGCGTCTAAAAAGCTTTTTAGTAAATCAGAGCGAGAAGGGTGGCGTAATTTACGCAGTGCTTTCGCTTCTATTTGACGAATACGCTCACGTGTTACGTCAAACTGTTTACCTACTTCTTCTAAGGTGTGGTCGGTATTCATATCAATACCAAAGCGCATACGAAGTACTTTAGCTTCACGGGCTGTAAGGCCTGCTAGCACGTCGTTTGTTGCGCCACGAAGAGATTCCATTGTTGCCGAGTCGATTGGCGAATCAATAGTGGTATCTTCGATAAAGTCACCTAAGTGCGAATCTTCATCATCACCGATTGGTGTTTCCATCGAAATTGGCTCTTTGGCAATTTTAAGTACCTTACGGATTTTATCCTCAGGCATCATCATGCGTTCTGCTAATTCTTCAGGATTTGGCTCACGACCCATTTCTTGTAACATTTGACGAGAGATACGGTTAAGTTTATTAATCGTTTCTATCATATGTACCGGAATACGGATTGTTCTTGCTTGGTCAGCAATTGAGCGGGTAATCGCTTGGCGAATCCACCACGTAGCATAAGTCGAGAACTTATAACCACGGCGGTATTCAAACTTATCTACCGCTTTCATCAAGCCAATGTTACCTTCTTGGATTAAATCTAAGAACTGTAAACCACGGTTTGTGTATTTTTTAGCAATTGAGATTACAAGACGTAAGTTAGCTTCAACCATTTCTTTTTTCGCACGGCGCGCTTTTGCTTCACCAATGCTCATACGACGGTTAATGTCTTTAATACGCTCAATGCTTAAGCCTGTGCTTTCTTCAATTACACATAGCTTTTGGATGCAACGAATAATTTCAGGCTTCACTTCTTCAAGTTTAGCTGAATGTTTTTCGTTAGCATTTATTTCTAGGTCTAGCCACGCTGAGTCAGTTTCGTTATTAGCAAAGTGCTTAATAAACGTTTTCTTAGGTAGCTTAGCAATTTGTACCGCTTGTTTCATGATAAGGCGTTCTTGAATACGCACTCTATCCATCATTTCACGCATGTTGTTAACCATGCGATCAAACTGTTTTGGTACTAATTTAAAGGTTCTGAAAAGCTCGCCAATTTCAAAAATAGCGGCTTGAGAATCTGGGTGCGAACGCCCTTTTTCATCAAAGGTAGCGCGAGCTTTAACGTATAAATCACGTAAGTTTTCAAAGTGAATACGGGCTTCTTCTGGATCTGGGCCTGTATCTACTTCTTCTTCGTCTTCATCGTCATCGCTGTCTTTGTCATCTTCATTGTCGTCTTCATCAAGTTGTTCTTCACTTAATTCAGAGCCAATGTGAGTTGCTGAGATTTGCGCTTCGTCTTCGTTAGGGTCGAAAAAGCCTGAAATAATGTCGCTTAAGCGCATTTCTTCTGCTTCAAACTTATCCCACTGTTCAAGTAGGTAAGTAATCGCTTCAGGGTATTCGGCAACAGAAATTTGTACCTGGTTGATACCTTCTTCAATGCGCTTAGCGATTACAATTTCGCCTTCACGTGTAAGAAGTTCAACAGTACCCATTTCACGCATATACATGCGCACTGGGTCAGTTGTACGGCCAATTTCTTTTTCTACAGTTGCAAGGGCTGCAGCAGCAGCTTCTGCTGCGTCTTCGTCTGTCGTGGTTTCTTGCATCATTAATTCATCAGCATCAGGCGCGTTTTCGCTAACCTTGATACCCATGTCATTAATCATGCTAATGATATCTTCTACTTGATCTGAGTCGATTATGTCTTGTGGAAGGTGATCATTTACTTCAGCAAAAGTTAAGTAGCCTTGCTCTTTACCTTTTTGAATCAGAAGTTTTAATTGTGACTGAGGAGTTGGATCCATAGAGATTGTTTCTTCCACTCTGATAAGTTGATACAACAGGCGTCATCATAGAGTTAGCCTTTTAACTAACTTTAATAATGTGACGCAGTGAATAGCACAGTATAACAGTTTAAATCAAGTCTGACTAGCTGTTACTCGCTTTTAGCGCTGTCATAAGTAAATGACATTCTAGTTTTTCATCACTTGATAAGCCCTGTGTCTTGTCCTTTATTAATAGGGTCTCTAGTCGATAATTTAAACACTGATCTTCAATAAATTTAAAAGTATTTTGAAAAACAGTCTCTAAACGCTCATCACTAATTTGGTGCTGCCATGTGGCAAGCTTTACTAGCGGTTCGTAATCTTCGGAATCTCTAAATGATTCGAGTAAAACTGCTGTGTTTGCATTGTCTTTTTGCAATGCGCGCTCTTGTAAGCGCAGTAGCAAACCAATACCCGCTATGTTCATTTGTGCCAATTCTGGCAAATGGGGCACACTTTTAGCTAACTGTGGGTGCTGAATTAAAATACCAATAGCTTGGCGCATTGGGGTAATTTTAAATTTTCGCTCAACAGCGTGTTGTTGCTTTGGTGTTTTTAAGCGGCTATTTAGTTGCTCACGCGTACGGCCAATTAATCGCCCTAACTGCTCTAAAATATTTTCTTGGTAAAATTCACTCGGAATTTTTTCAATTAACGGCAAAGCTGCACTCAACAGCTTAGCTTTGCCTGAGTCGAGTGTTAGGTCTACTTCTTGGCTAAGCTTATTAAATAACACTTTGGTAAAATCATCTGCTTGGCTTAAACGTTGCTCAAACTGTGTTTTACCTTCTTGCTGAACCAGTGAATCAGGGTCTTCGCCGTCAGGTAAAAATACAAAGTGTAATGCTTTGCCATCGTTTAAGTAGGGCAGGGCATTTTCTAGTGCTCGCCATGCAGCGTCGCGGCCAGCTCTGTCGCCATCGTAACAACAAATAACTTTGTCGGTGGTTCTAAATAGCGTATGCATATGCTCGCTTGTTGTTGCGGTGCCAAGCGCAGCTACGGCATATTCAATACCTTGCTCTGCAAGTGCGACTACATCCATGTAACCTTCTACAATAAGTACATGTTCAAGCTTTTTATGTGCTTGTTTTGCCTCATAAAGACCATATAGCTCAAAGCCTTTGTGAAAAATACGGGTCTCTGGTGAGTTGAGGTATTTTGGCCCTTGGTCGGCTTGCATTACACGCCCGCCAAAGGCGATAACACGGCCACGTTTGTCACGAATAGGGAACATTAACCGATCGCGGAAAAAATCAAACTGCCTACCTGGTGTTTTTTCTGAGGCGAGCTTAAGCTCGACCAGCTGTTCTTTTTGCTCTTTTGTTCTGCCAAGCTGTTGGCACAGCGCTTCCCATTCGCTCGGCGCATAACCAATCATAAACTTTTTAACGGTTTCGCCACTTAAACCACGCCCTTTTACATAGTCAATCACCGCAGCAGAGTTACTGTGGTGCTTTAATTGATGCTGGTAAAAGCGTGCTGTGTGTAACATTAAATCGTAATCTGAGCGCTTTTGCGCTGCCGTGCGCTCAGGTGCTGAGCTACTGCCTTTCTCGCGAGGTACGTCTAAATTTAAAAGGCTTGCGAGCTCTTCTATGGCATCAACAAATTCAAGCTTGTCGTATTCCATAACAAACGAAATAGCGTTGCCATTAGCACCACAGCCAAAGCAGTGGTAAAACTGTTTATCTTGAGAAACAGTAAACGAGGGGGATTTTTCGTTATGGAAAGGGCAGCAAGCTTGGTAGTCTTTGCCTGCTTTTTTAAGACCAACTTTAGAGTCTATTAGCTCTACAATATCTGTTCTGGCGAGTAAATCGTCAATAAAATTTCGTGGGATCTTTCCAGCCATGTTTTGTAAGTAGTCCTAACAATTGGTGAGGTGTAATTTCAACACAATGCGCGCATTTATAAAAGGGGTATCGGTAAGCTAAAAAGCTACATTATATCCATGGGCAATAATACTTAATCATTTTTAGGTGCTAAACCTGACGCTAACAGCGTGCAAAGCTAGGATATTGAAGGTAGAGCAGTGCAGGCGCAGTAAGTGATAGCCCTAAATAACCCATTTTACCTAGCCCTCGATGTGCTTTTGTAGCTACACAATAAATCACTTAATTACATGCACGAGCATTACTTAAAAGCGTTTTGTTTATCTACTTAAACGAAGAAACCGAGCACTAGGCTCGGTTTGCTTTAATCATACTTTGTGTATGTGGGAGTATTAGGCTGTTAATCGTTGCTTAATTAAACCAGAAAGCTTGCCCATATCGGCACGTCCTTCGGCTTTGCTTTTGATTATACCCATTACTTTACCCATGTCTTGCATACCTGCTGCATTAGTATCAGCAATAGCCGCATCAATAAGGGCAACAATTTCTTCTTCACTCAATTGTTGAGGTAAAAAAGTTTCTAGTGCTGCGATCTCATTGGCTTCAATTTCGGCTAAATCTTCACGCCCAGCATCTTTGTACTGAGTGTAAGAATCACGACGTTGTTTAACAAGCTTCACTATAACGGAGGTAATACCTGCGTCGTCTAGTGTTATTTGCTCGTCAATCTCACGTTGCTTGATTGCGGCAAGCACCATGCGAATAGGGTTAAGACGTTGTTTGTCTTTCGCTCTCATCGCATCTTTTTGCGCATCTTTTAGCGTTATTAAAAGGCTCATTTATACAAGACCTAATACTATTAGTATAATTTAACGCGACGTGCGTTATCGCGAGAAAGCTTCTTCATGTGACGCTTAACCGCTGCAGCTTTTTTACGCTTACGCTCAGCTGTTGGCTTTTCATAGTGCTCGCGACGACGAACTTCTGAAAGGATACCTGCTTTTTCACATGAACGCTTGAAGCGACGAAGTGCTACGTCAAACGGTTCGTTCTCTCTTACTTTAATTACTGGCATTAAAAATTCACCTACCTAAATTATGAGCGTTGCTCAAGTTGATCAAACATTGATCAAGTGGTTCAAAAATGGTGCGGTATTGTAATCCGAAGCAACACCACATGTAAAGGATAATATTAACAGAAATGCAGCGGCTTAAATAGTGTTAATTTGGCTGGCGTTGGTATAGCCTACAGAATACTTGCCCTGCTTTTTTCTCTTTAATTAACAGCCAGTTATCTGGTTGTGAAAAGCTGCTTAGCTCGGTTTCTACCTCAACATAAATGAGCGCGTCTTCGCTAAGCCATTGGTTATTTTCTAATAAATCACAGCTACTTTGCGCTAAGTTTTTACGAAATGGTGGGTCAACAAAAACTAAATTAAATGGTGAATTTGTATTCTTTTGCTCTAAATATGAGAGTGAATTAGTGTGTTTTACCTGTGCATTTTCAAGCTTTAAGGTACTAATATTTTGCTCAATTTGCTTAGCAGCCGAGGCATCTAGTTCGATAAACGTGGTGCTTTTAGCAAACCGAGACAGCGCTTCAAAGCCAAGCCCGCCAGAGCCTGCAAAGCAATCGAGTACTGTTGCATCGCGCGTATCTTGCATTAACCAATTAAACACGGTTTCTTTAATGCGGTCTGTTGTTGGGCGTAGCCCTTCTACATTTTTTACCGGCAGTTTACGGCCACGAAATTGCCCGCTGATTACTCTAATAAAGCCGTCAGTAGATTTGCTAATTGCTTTATTTTTCGTTGTTTTTTTTCTCATTTAGGTCACTAAAAAATGGTATAAGGGATCTAGCTCAGATAATATTGTGCGTAGTTTACGTTTAGCTTCATTTTTCAACCGCATTAAAAGTGTTACTATTTAGCACTTACGTTTTGAACGGTTGTTTGGCCGGCACGCTTTGCTGAGCCACACCAAGCTATTTCAAATTTTAGTTTATCAGATTTTTATAAGTGGTTATTAGCAAGTATGGCAAAAAAAAGTAAATTCATGTCTTGGCTCGGTTTTGGTAAGTCAGATAAAAAACAAGCAGAAGCTGATAAACAACAGGCATTAGCTCAGCAACAAGAAGCTGAGCGCTTAGCGGCAGAAAAGGCCGAAGCAGAGCGTGAAGAACAAGCACGTATTGCTGCTGAAAAAGCACAAGCAGAGCGTTTAGCAATTGAAAAGGCTAATGCAGAGTTGCTTGCAAAAGAGCAAGCCGAAGCACAGGCGCAACAACAAGCACAAGCTGCACGTTTAGCTGAGCAAGAAGCGCAAATGCGTTTAGAGCAAGAGCGAATGGCTGCACAGCGAGCTGAGCAACAACGTTTAGACACAGAGCGCGAGCAAGCTGAGCAAGATGAAAAATTAGCAATTGAAAAAGCCAACGCTGAGTTGCTTGCGAAAGAGCAAGCTGAAGCACAGGCGAAGCAACAAGCACAAGCCGCTCGTTTAGCAGAGCAAGAAGCGCAAATGCGTTTAGAGCAAGAGCGTGTTGCAGCAGAAAAAGCAGAAGCTGAACGTTTAGAGCAAGAGCGAATTGCCACAGAACAAGCAGAAGCTGAGCGTATAGAGCTGCAGCGTATTGCAGCAGAGCAAGCAGAAGCTGAACGTGTAGAACAAGAGCGTATTGCACAAGAACAGGCAGAAGCTGAACGTGCAGAGCAACAGCGTATTGCAGCAGAACAAGCAGAAGCTGAGCGTTTAGAGCAAGAGCGTATTGCAGCAGAACAGGCAGAGGCTGAACGCTTAGAACAAGAGCGTATTGCACAAGAACAGGCAGAAGCTGAACGCGCAGAGCAAGAACGTATTGTTGCAGAAGCAGAAGCTGAGCGTTTAGAGCAACAGCGAATTGCTGCAGAGCAAGCAGAAGCTGAGCGCTTAGAACAAGAGCGTATTGCACAAGAACAGGCAGAAGCTGAACGTGCAGAGCAAGAACGTATTGCAGCAGAGGCCGAAGCTGATCGTTTAGAGCAAGAGCGCATTACGGCAGAGCTTGCAAAAGAAGAAGCTAAACTTGCCGAAAAGCCTAAAAAAGAAGGCTTTTTTTCACGTCTTAAAAAAGGGTTATTAAAAACCCGTGTAAATATAGGCTCTGGCTTTGCATCTATTTTTAGTGGTAAAAAAATAGACGATGATTTATTTGAAGATTTAGAAACACAGCTTCTTACCGCCGATTTAGGTGTTGATACCACCATGAAGCTGATTGATAGCCTTACTGATGCCGCCGATCGCAAGCAGCTTAAAGATGGCGATGCGCTTTATGACTTAATGAAGCAAGAAATGGCCGCAATGCTTAAAACAGCTGAGCAACCGCTTGAGATACATGCTGATAAAAAACCATTTGTTATATTAATGGTCGGTGTAAACGGCGTAGGTAAAACGACAACCATTGGTAAGTTAGCTAAGCAATTTCAAAATGAAGGTAAGTCGGTTATGTTGGCCGCAGGTGATACCTTTCGTGCAGCAGCCGTAGAGCAGCTGCAAGTGTGGGGCGAGCGTAACAGCATTCCTGTTATTGCCCAGCACACTGGTGCAGATAGTGCCTCGGTGGTGTTTGATGCATTTCAAGCCGCTAAAGCGCGTAATGTAGATGTATTAATTGCTGATACAGCAGGGCGCTTGCAAAATAAAGATAACTTAATGCAAGAGCTTGAAAAAATAGCACGCGTAATGAAGAAAATTGACCCCGATGCACCGCATGAAGTTATGCTAACCATTGATGCGGGTACAGGTCAAAATGCAATTAGCCAAGTAAACTTATTTAATCAATGTGTTGGTTTAACCGGTATTACCCTTTCAAAACTTGATGGTACTGCTAAAGGTGGGGTTATATTTGCGGTTGCAGATAAGTTTAATATTCCTATTCGTTACATTGGTGTTGGCGAAGGTATTGATGATTTACGCGCATTTAAAAGCGATGACTTTATTGACGCTTTATTTAGCCAAGATGAGGATGACGCTTAATACATAAAAGGGAGCTTGCTCCCTTTTTTGGTCTGTTTATCTTTTGAGATTAAACATGCGCTGCCCTTTGGACTATTTACTTTTTATTGCTCGGTTTTACTTAGCCTTCTGGGCTATAAACCTTGCGCCGCGATTAAATAGTCTCTAGGCAAAGCAAATTTCAATCCTGAAAGGTCTGCAGGCCCTAGCTAAGGAATTCCATTTTACTAATTTGGGACTGGCATAATAAAAAATGATAAATTTTCAGCAAGTAAGTAAAACCTATCCGGGTGGGCATCGCGCTCTCGAAAAAGTTACATTTCATATTAAGCCTGGCGAACTGGCTTTTTTAACAGGCCACAGTGGTGCGGGTAAAAGTACCTTATTAAAGCTCATTAGCTTAATGGAGCGCCCCTCTGCAGGCAACGTGCTAATTAATGGTGTTGATTTAAATAAAGTTAATTCTCGGCAAATTCCTTATGCACGCCGCGATATTGGTATTATTTTTCAAAATCATCGTTTGTTAGAGCGTTACACTGTGTTTGATAACGTTGCACTGCCGTTGATTATTGAAGGCACTTATCATAAACAAATCGCTAAACGAGTTCATGGTGCGCTAGATAAAGTAGGGCTGTTAGATAAAGTTAAATGTCATCCTTCTACACTCTCTGGTGGTGAGCAGCAACGCGTAGGTATTGCCAGAGCGATTGTAAATTCTCCGCCTATTTTATTAGCTGATGAACCAACGGGTAACCTTGACCCCGAGCTCTCTATGGAAATATTAAGGCTATTTGAAGATTTTAATAAACACGGTACGACAGTACTTATAGCAACACACGATCTAGGTCTGGTGTCGCGTTTAAAATACCGTAGCCTGACTTTAAAAGATGGCCGAATGCTTGAAGACCCACTTGCGGAGGGCACGCTGTGAGCTTGTTATTTAAAGGACGCCAAAACTCAAACGATAAACAAAAAAAATCAGCCATAGCTGGCGGTTATTTTTTTATTATTAATATTTTTCGCCAAGGTGTGCACAGTTTAGGTGAAATGTGGCGTACGCCACTTGCATCATTAATGACAATTGCTGTACTTGGGCTAAGTTTAACATTGCCTGCAACGCTTTATTTAGTCGTAAAAAATGTACAGCAAGTCAGTAGCGGGTTTGAAGAAGCCAGTGAAATATCGCTTTTTGTAAAAGAAAGTATGAGCGAACAAGAAACACAAACCTTAGTAAAGCGTTTAGCACTTTACGCCGAGGTAGAAAGTGTTGAATTTATTTCTAAGCAACAAGCATTAACTGAATTTAAAGATGTGTCGGGGTTTGGGCAAGCTTTAGAATACCTAGATAGCAACCCGCTACCCGATGTTGTATTAGTGACACCTACTAAGCGGCATCGCCAGCCTAATGCGGCTAAAGCGCTGCTTACAAAGCTTGAGAACGAGCGCGAAGTAGATTTTGGTAAGCTTGATATTGCTTGGCTTGAGCGCCTAAATGCATTATTAGACTTATTAAAAGAAAGCGTTATCACAATTGCTTTATTACTTCTTACCTCTGTCACGCTTATTATTGGTAATACGATTCGTTTATCGATTATGGATAAAAAAGAAGAAATACAAGTAATGAAGTTAGTAGGTGCTACCAATACATTTATACATGCTCCGTTTTTGTGGACCGGCATTTGGTATGGCGTTATAGGGGGCTTGTTTGCATTTATTTGTATTGCCTTAATGATGTGGTGGTTAACTAGCGCAGTAAGCAGCGTTGCAGGCGTGTATCAAACAAGCTTTTCGTTAATTGGTTTAACGCTTAATGAGTTTGGCGCATTAGTATTACTAGCAACCAGCTTAGGCTTTATTGGTTCTTACTTATCGGTTAACCGATATATTAAAGAAATTGAGCCTGATAAAGTATGAGTACAGCTGCTAATGGCTGACTCAAAAATGTCATGTTTGTATATTATTATCCTCAAATGAGATTAGTTGTAAATGCGCTGTTACGCTTGCGCTAATCTCTTGCAATCCCTTAGTTCATCACTTATTCAGTCGCATGTAGTAGACTTAACATACACTAAAAAACCGCTTGATTTACGCTTAAAAAAAGTTTTAAATTGGGGTTAGCACTCTTAGAGAAAGAGTGCTAAGATGGTTTCAAATGTTTATCACCGAGGTGAAAAATGAGTAAAGATTTATACGCAATGGCACTTACAGTTGGGCAACAAAGCGCAAGCATGGACGGCTACCTTCAAGCGGTTAGCACAATTCCTATGCTTAAAGCTGAGCAAGAGAAAGAGCTAGCAACACGACTTCAAGAAGAAGGCGATCTTAGTGCTGCAAAGCAACTCATTATGTCGCATTTACGCTTTGTAGCACATATTGCTAAAAGCTACTCGGGTTATGGTTTACCGCAAGCCGACTTAATCCAAGAGGGCAATATAGGCCTGATGAAAGCGGTTAAGCGTTTCGACCCAAGTGTGGGTGTACGTTTAGTGTCTTTCGCTGTTCATTGGATTAAAGCAGAAATTCATGAGTTTGTGCTTAAAAATTGGCGCATCGTAAAAGTTGCGACCACTAAAGCGCAACGTAAATTGTTTTTTAATCTTCGTAAAAACAAAAAACGTTTAGGTTGGTTTAACCAAGCTGAAGTAAGCACTGTAGCGAATGAGCTAGGTGTGAGTGAAAAAGAAGTTCGTGAAATGGAATCGCGCATGAGCGGCCAAGACATGGGCTTTGACTTAACGGGCGACGATAACGACGACGCACCAACAAGTACATATTCACCAGTACAATATTTAACAGACGGCTCAGCTGATTTAGCTGACGATATTGAGCAGCAACAATGGCAAGAGCAGTCACATACTCGTTTATTTAGCGCGCTTAAAACGCTAGACGAACGCTCACAAGACATTGTAAGTGCACGCTGGTTGTCTGATGACAAAGCAACACTACAAGAGCTTGCTGAAAAATACAGTGTATCTGCTGAGCGTGTTCGCCAGCTAGAAAAAACAGCGATGAAAAAGCTGCAAAGTGCTATGAGCTAATAGCGCAAAAAATGTAAAACTTAAAAAGCCCTGCATTAATATGCGGGGCTTTTTTTTAACTAAAAAAGCTAACTAAAAAGGTTAATAGAAAGTATCGTTTGTCTTGTTCTGCTTACCTCTAGTCACATCTATGTATCTTTTAATTAAATGTACGCTATTTAAAATTAATGAATAAGTTTGGTTTTAATTTAAATAGATGATTTTAGTTTGTTTTTAATTTGGGTATATGAAAATATTCGCGCACCTGAGCGACTTATCGCTCAAATCGTAGCTTAATTAAGTCATTTAATTGCTGGTTTGTTGCCTTTCAATTTCATTTAACGCGAGTATTTACACTCAATATGAACTCATATTCACTAAAGAAAAAAATCTTGCTATCGGTCGTTCTTGCCCTAGCCGTTATTATTGTATTGCTGTCCTGGAATAGCTATACCTCTCAAAAAGCGTTACTGCTAAAAAGCAGTATTGATAACGTAAGCCAATCTGGTAAGCAACAGGCTACGAGTATTGAAAATTGGCTAGCTAGTCGTCAGCAGATAATTAAATCGGTTGCGAATAAGGTTGAGGACAACACGCTCAGCGCACTACAGCAAGCAGCATTTTCAGGTGGCTTTCAGTTAACTTACTTTGGAGATAGTAGCGGAAAAATGACTGACTCTGATCCCAGTATTGATCGCACCGGCTACGATCCGCGCACTCGTCCATGGTATAAACAAGCACTGCTTCAAAGTAGCACCGTAATTACCAAACCTTATTTAGATACCGCGTATAATCTGTTGGTTGTTTCTATTGCTAAAACCACGCAAAGCGGTGTGGTTGCGGGGGATTTATCGATTGAGGCCTTGGCCGATAGCGTCAATACAATGTCTTTGCCTGCGGATGGGTACGCCATTATGATGCATAAAGATGGCACTGTGGTTGCCTACAAAGACGCTAGAAAAGTAATGGCAGATATTACGCGTATTGACTCGAAAATAAATCATCAATTAATTTTATCTAACAGTCAAAACGGTGAATTTACTCCTGTTTACTTTGAGAGTGAAGACCGAGAGAAGCTAGTTTGGGGTGAAAACATTAACAATACAGATTGGCAGTTGCTGTTTGTATTGGATAAACAAACTTTAGAGGCTCCGCTTATTAGTTTATTGCTGACCCAATTAGTGCTGGTTGCAGTAGCACTTTTACTGAGTGTGTTGGCTATTTCATGGTTATTGGGTGTATTGCTCGCCCCTTTGAGCCGAGTGTCGCAAGCTTTATCAACAATTGCAGATGGTAACGGTGATTTAACCCAGCGTATAACTGTTGATACGCAAGATGAAGTTGGGGTTCTGGCTGGTAGTTTTAATCGTTTTGTTAGCAGCCAACATGAACTGATCAGTCATATTCGTCAATTAGCTACTGACTTAGACTTTGATGCAGAGAAAAGCTTGATCACCAACCAAAGCAGTGTCAGTGAGTTGCAGCGCCAGCAACAAGAAGTGGCTATGGTTGCTACCGCGGTCACAGAAATGGCGAGTGCAACCCATGAAATTGCCGCTAATGCAGAAAACACCGCAACCGCATCGCAACAATCGGCACAAAGTAGCCGTGAAGGTAAGCTGTTAGTTGATAAAACCAGAAACACGATTAATTCACTCGCGGGCGAAATAGACCAAACTACCACAGTTATTGGTGAATTAAGTTTGCATGCTCAGGCTATATCGAGCATTTTAACTACCATTCAAGAAATTGCAGAGCAAACAAATCTCTTAGCACTTAATGCTGCAATAGAGGCCGCCCGTGCGGGATCGCAGGGGCGTGGTTTTGCAGTGGTTGCCGATGAAGTGCGCGTGTTATCAAGAAGAACACAAAACTCTACAGCCGAAATTTATACCACTATAGAAACCTTACAAAACACCACTAAAAAAGCAGTGAGCTTGATGGACAGCAGTAAGGGCTATGCCAACAATAGTGTGGATGATGTAAATGCTGCCGCACACGCACTAGAAGAAATTACTTTGGCGGTAAATGAGATTTCTGATATGGCGGGTCAAATAGCGGTTGCAGCAGAAGAGCAAACGCAAGTGACCAATGAAATTACTAGAAATACGGTTGCCATTAAAGATGTAACCGATGAAATAACTACCTCAGCTACCGCGCATTTAAGCCAAGCCGAAGTATTAAAAGACAGAGCTACAGATCTAAATGCCAAGGTAGCGACATTTGTTTTATAAATACCATACTTATAATTGAGTTAAATTAACTGATGGAGTAAGGTGCTCGCTTACTCCATCAGTTTAATGAAACGGCTTGTTGTTGGGCTATTTGTACATACTTACGTTCTACCAGCTGTGAGATTGGTACCAGTTCAAAGCCTTGCTCAGTGAGCTCAGGTAGCGCTTGGCGTAAAAAGTCGATGGTTTCTGGGTAGGGGTGGGCAATCGCTATGGCAAAGTGATGTTTAGTCGCTTTATATTTTAGCTCATCCAGCCTTTGCTGCAGTTGCTCATGCGTGGTTATATTGTCTAAAAACACATGGCGGCCTATATTTTCAACCCCAATAAAATTTGCCGCATTTTGCGCTTGGCTTAAGTCGGTAGTACGGCTATCTAAAAAGAATAAATTACGTTTTTTAAGTACTTCCATAGTCCACTTCATGGCTTGGCTTTGTTGAGTGAGTGCCGACCCCATATGGTTATTAACCCCTTTTACTTGCGGTAAGCTTGCCAGTGCGGTGCCTAAAGTTTTTTGTAGCTGTTCTTTATCCATATTTACAGTGAGCCCACCAGGGCCGAGTGCTTTACCGTTCAAGGCTTGCATAGGTACATGCAATAAAAGCTCTTTATTTGCTTGGCTGGCAAGCGTGGCAAAAATTTGAGAGTAGGGTGTGTGGGGCAAAATTGAATACGACAATTGCCCTGGTAAGGTAAGAAATTCTAAATCTCGCTGATGATAGCCAATATCATCAATTACGATGGCTATTTGCTTTGCCCAAGCAGTGCTAGATACAAAGCAGATAGCCAACAACAGCCATTTTATTATTTTCACGTTTATAGTTTTTATTATCTTTTTAATTTATTAAGGGTATTTTTTAATCTCAGCGCCGGGTAATAAAGCTATCTCAGCAGCCATTTTTAGCGCTAACTGCCTTGAATTTACTTAAAATTTATAGCTAAAGAATAGCAGAATCTAATAGTGTTAATATTTATTCTGTTATTAAATCGCTTACCTAGAGTTTAGATTATTTACTATTGCATGCTAAGTAATTGCTTAGCTTTTACTAACTGCAAGTCGCCCAGTATTTCATGTTCAAATTGTGGTGTATTTTTGTTCTGCTCATTTTTTATTATAACGGCTTTATTTGATTGTGGAAGGGTTGCTTGCGCAATTGCTACATCGGGGGTAACTCCTACGCCTTCAATAGATACGCCCGCAGGTGTAAAGTACTTAGCAGTTGTTAATTTTAGCGCTGTATTACCATCACCAAGTGGGATCAAAGATTGCACCGAGCCTTTGCCATAAGACTGATTACCAACCACTGTAGCACGCTTATTATCTTTTAAAGCAGCGGCGAGTATTTCAGCCGCAGAGGCCGAATTTTCATTAATAAGCACCACAATAGGCAAGCCTTTTAGTATGTCGCCTCGTTTAGCGTAGTAGGCTTGATTAGCGTCGTAATAGCGCCCTTTAGTGGTGACTATAGTGCCGCTTTGTAAAAATAGATCTGCTACCGCCACTGCGCTTTGTAAAGTACCACCTGGGTTGTCACGTAAATCAATGACTAACCCTTTAAGGGGCGTGCGATAATCATTTTTAAGTGCAGCTACCTGCAGCGCCACTTCATGTAAGGTGTGATTAGAAAAATTATTTATGGCTAAATACCCAGTGCCTGAGTCGAGTAATTGGCTAGTGGCGCTTTCTAAGTTTATTTCTTTGCGATTTACCGCAAAGCTAATTGGTTGCTGCTGCCCTGCGCGCTTTATTGTTAGTTTAACCGCGTTAAAGCGGGTATCTTTTATCAACGCAGCTACTTGCTCTAAGCTACCTGTTTGCGTGTTTATATCATTAACACTAACAATAATATCGCCCGCTAAAATACCGGACTTTTTGGCTGGGGAGTTTTTAACAACACCAACAATAGTAATGTCACTGTCAATGTCTTTCACTTCAATGCCCACGCCTGTGTAATGGCCATTTGTATTATTAAACAAAGCGTCTAAGTCATTTTCATTGAGGTATTTAGAATAAGGATCTAGCTGGTCTAGTAAAATTTCTACTTGCTGATTATTAAAGGCACCCTGTGCACCTTTTGTCAGTGATAAGTCATCGACATAATAGGCTTTAATGTTGAAGAGTATTTCAGAAATTTGCTGACTTTTAAGATCTTTAACTGAGCTGGCAAGTAATGAATTGCTAAAACAAAAAATAGCAATACAGGTCAATGCGCACAATAAAAACAAATAGCGCGTACGGGAAGAGGGAAATGAGCGTGTTTGTGGTATTTTTTGAGTCATCAGCTGCTCCTAATGCGGTGCAGCTGTTTTATTCACTTAAATACGTCTGCACCATTTAACAGGATTTACTGCGCGTCCTTTGTGGCGTATTTCAAAGTATAGACCAGAACTCGATTGTCCGCCGCTTTGACCTACTAATGCCAGCGTTTCGCCTTCTCGAACCATGTCGCCCACATCTTTTAATAATGTTTGCGCATGGCCGTATAGGCTCATAAAGCCCTCACCATGATCAACCACAATAACCCAGCCAAAGCCTTTAAGCCAATCAGCAAAAACAACTTGGCCATTATTAATACTGTTTACATTAGTGCCTTCTTTTGCACCAATTAACACGCCTTTCCAGTCTATGCCGCCATGTTTGCGCTGACCAAATGTGTGTTTTAACTTTCCTTTACTGGGCCAATTAAGCTTGCCTTTACTTTTATTAAGGCCGAGTAATTCAATTTTTTGAGTCTTCTCTTGCTCAAGTTCTTCAATGGTGGTGATTAATGTTTGCTCGTTGTCTTTTAAGTAATTAATCGAGCTTTTAGTGCTATTGAGCTGTGCTTGTAAGTTTTTAAGATTAGTTTGGCGCTCGCTTTGGGCGTTTACTAGCGCGCTTTGGCGTCTTTTTTGTTCTTCAAATAAGGCGGCTAATTTTTGTTTGGTTTTGGCAAGTGCGGCTTGGTTTTCTGCAATTTGTTGTTGTAGTACTTTAAGCTCTTCAATTTGCTCTATGCGCGCTTTATTTAAATAGTTGTAATAGCTTAAGGTACGCTCAAATTTAGCTGTGTCTTGCTGGTTTAAAAGCATTTTGGGGTAGTCGTCGCCCCCAGCCATGTAAGCACTTTTTAGCTGGGCAGCTAAAATGGCTTGAAATTGCGCGTGTTGCGCTTTTAATTGCTGTGCTTTTTGTTGCTGTGCTTGTTGTTTTTGCTCGGTTTCTTTTACTGATTGCTCAGCCATATTGAGGGCTTTGGCATTTTTAGCTATTTCTAACTCGTGTTTTTTTAAGTTTTTTTGCAGTGCGGCAATTTTTTTTCGCTGTGCATTGTACTCTGCTTGGCTTTGCTCTAATGCAGATTGCACTTCAGATAGGTCTTTTTTAGTGCGGTTTTCGTTAGCAGTTGCAGGTGCAACCACTAACGAAACCAATACAACTGTATAAACACTAAACCAATTTACTGGTTTGCTCATGTGTTATTTCAACGCCATGATTGGCGTGCCGGTCATTTCGCTTGGTTGCTCCATGCCCATGAGGTGTAGCATAGTAGGTGCTACATCACTTAATGCTTTGCCTTCACTTGGCGTTGCATCACGTCCTACATAAATAAATGGCACTGGCTCGCTAGTGTGAGCGGTATGAGCTTGGCCCGTGGCAGTATTTGCCATTTGCTCTGCATTACCGTGATCGGCTGTGATAAGTGCTTCACCGCCAAACTCATCTAGCGCTTCTACCACGCGGCCTATACATGCATCAACAGCTTCACAGGCTTTAACCGCGGCTTCAAACACACCAGAGTGACCCACCATATCGCCATTCGGGTAATTACAAATAATGGCATCAAACTTACCGCTTTTAATAGCTTCAATAAGTTTGTCGGTTAGCATTTCTGAATTCATTTCTGGCTGAAGGTCGTAAGTGGCAACCTGTGGAGAAGGAATTAATTCGCGTGATTCGCCTTCAAATTCATCTTCGCGTCCGCCACTAAAGAAAAACGTAACATGAGCGTATTTTTCTGTTTCAGAAATACGTAGCTGCGTTTTGCCATTTTTTTCAAGCCATTCACCTAATACGTTTACCAGTGGCGTAGGACCAAACGCGACAGGGGCATCAATATCGGCTGAGTATTCTGTCATCATTACAAATGCACTTAACTGTGGTGATTTTTTCTTTTCGAACCCATCGAAGTCTTGCTCTACAAAGGCACGGGTGATTTCACGGGCACGGTCGGCTCTAAAATTAGCAAAGATGATGGTGTCGCCATCATTAATTTGTGCTGCTTCAGTGCCTTGTGGTGTAATGGTGGTTGGTGCTACAAACTCATCGTTTTCGTCGCGCTCATAGGCGGCTTCTAATGCCGACACACCATCAGCATAATTAAACTCGCCTTCACCTAATGCCATTACATTGTAGGCTTTTTCTACACGGTTCCAACGGTTGTCTCTGTCCATGGCGTAATAACGGCCCACAAGAGACGCTAAGCGGCCACAATTTAGCTCGGCAAATAAGGCTTCTATACGCTCTATTGATGCTTTAGCACTGCGTGGTGGTGTATCACGACCATCTAAAAAGCCATGAAAATATACTTCTTTTGCACCGCGTTTAGCGGCTAATTGAATACTTGCGACAATATGATCTTCGTGGCTGTGAACACCACCTGGGCTTAATAAACCCATAATATGCACGGCTTTGCCTGCAGCGACTGCTTTATCGATGTTTTCAACAAGTGCAGGAGTTGAGTCAAATTCGCCATCGTTGATTGCTTTGGTAATGCGAGTAAAGTCTTGATAAACAACACGACCAGCACCTAAATTTACATGGCCTACTTCTGAGTTACCCATTTGCCCTTCAGGTAAGCCTACATCTAAACCTGAGCCTGAAATTAATGTGCGTGGGCGGGTTGCCCATAGGTTGTCTAAAACGGGGGTGTTGGCTGCAAGAATCGCATTGCTTTGCTCATCTTCGCGGTATCCCCAACCGTCTAAAATCATTAATACCAGTGGTTTTTTATGCTCTGTCATAATAGCTCCTGAAAATTAGCACCTGTTGATGGGCACTGTGCACCGAAAAGGTTATCTGGTTAGTTTTAGCATACCGTGTTTTAGCGCCAGAATCAGCACTGAGAACAAGATATTAAATTTTTTACTTACTTTCATATATGGGGTGCTTTATGAGTTTTTAAAGCGCAGCAAACTCGCATTTTAACTTGGTTTGGGTATACTTGCGTGGCTAAAGTACAAAATACCTAGAATATTAGGGCGTGTTGCACTTTGGTGGCTGAATTTGCAGCAGTATGTTTGG
>BJUT01000009.1 GCA_007988745.1 Pseudoalteromonas atlantica | reverse complement strand
TGTCGACGAATTATAGAGACCTTTTAGAAAAGGTAAAGTAAAAAATTAACTTTTTAGTTTAACTGCTTTTTAATTATACAAAACGCTGAATTAGCAAGCTAAATAGCGCTGTAAAGCCACTTTAGCTTTAGCAGCACTCACCTTTAAAAAAATAAATGCTGCTCAGCTTAGCGTAATTAAAACTGCAGTATGTGCTTTAAAACCGTGCGTGCTTAATAACCGCCGTACTGTTTTACCTACGCTTAGCCCAAACGCTATGCTGTAAATTCCTTCTTAAGTGTTAAATGCTTTAGCTAGCATGGTGTATTTACACTTGCTGCTAGTTATTTTTATAGCGATTTAGCTTGGTGGAGTTGCTGTATACATAAACAAATCAATAACATTGGCAGCATTTATGATACAGTTTAGCGTCTAGGGGATCCGCGTTATACCAATCGTGTTAAGTTATTAGTCGCTTATAGCGACAGATAAATAGAGCGGTTACAAGGCATTAATTTTTACATGTAGTTGCTCTACCTGAGAAATTTATAACGCTGTTAGCGCTTTATTTAGCTCGCTAGAAAGACTAAGTATTTAAGTCGATTGGTATTACCACCTAATTGCATATTTCATCATGTATCTTACTTACGCGGGTCATTCACAATGCAAATATGGAGGAGCTTTACTATTAGCAGTTGCTGGTAGTTCACGCCGTGTTATATGAAGTTTAAATCAAAAAAATACAGTATCGATTCAACCGATTACCAAGTAGGACAAGATAACGTTAGCAAATGGGGCATGGATATTCATACTAATGTATTTTCTGTTTCTATTGGCCTATCTCTACTTTTTATAATTACTCTACTTGCCCTCTCGCCTAACGAAGCTAAAGAGGCGATTAACTCAATAAAAAATGCCGCACTAACTAATTTTGACTACGTATTTATGTGGGGCGCCAATATATTACTGCTGTTTGCAGTGGGTATTGCCGCTTCACCGTTGGGTAAAATTCGTCTTGGCGGCGATAAAGCAACTACAGACTATTCAACCTTATCGTGGGTATCTATGCTCTTTGCTGCAGGCATGGGTATTGGCCTAATTTTTTGGGGCGTGGCTGAGCCCACCGCCTTTTACACCGACTGGTTTGGCACGCCTCTCAATGCAGAAGCCTTTACCGAGCAAGGCCGAGAAATGGCTTTAGGGGCTACTGTATTCCATTGGGGTCTGCACGCGTGGGCAATTTACGGTATGACCGCTTTATGCCTAGCCTATTTTGTTTATAACAAAGGCTTACCGCTTTCTATGCGCTCAATATTTTATCCGCTTTTAGGAGATAGAGTATGGGGCAAGTTAGGTGATGTTATCGATGTAATGGCGGTATTAGTAACCCTTTTTGGTCTAGCTACGTCGTTAGGCTTAGGCGGAGCACAAGCTGCCAGTGGTATTAGCCACGTGCTCGGCTTTAAAAGCTCTTTATTATTACAACAAGGCATTATTTTATTAATTATGAGCTTGGCTATCCTCTCTATTGTGCGCGGTATGGATGGTGGCGTTAAACTCCTAAGTAATATAAATATGGGCATAGCCTTTGTGTTTCTGGGTTTAGTGTTTATTTTAAACTTTACCACGGTACTTGATTCTGCATACACTGCAGTAATAGGTTATGTTAAAAATATCATTCCTCTAAGCTACAGCACAGGCCGAGAAGATACGCAGTGGCTACATGGCTGGACTGTGTTTTATTGGGCGTGGTGGGTTGCATACGCACCTTGCTTTGGTATGTTTGTAGCGCGTATTTCAAAAGGGCGCACCATACGCGAATTTTTAGTGTATGTATTACTCATTCCTACTCTTGTAACTACTGCTTGGATGTCGGTTTTTGGTGGTGTTGCGATTGATCAAATTATAAATGAAGTTGGGGTACTTGGCGCAAACCAAGGCATTACAGATGTAACGCTTAGCTTGTTTTATATGCTAGATGCTTATGCATTTGGTACGCTGCTTTCACTTTTAGCTGTGGCGTTAATAATTATCTTTTTTGTCACCACCCTCGACTCCGGCTCTATTGTAATAGATAGCCTTACATCAGGCGGAAAACTAGAAGTACCTATAAAGCAAAAGCTAGTATGGGCCGTTATTGCCAGTATTATTGCTATGTTAATGCTGTGGATTGGTGGCACCGATTCAATTCAAGCATTGCAATACATTACTATTATCGCCGCCCTGCCCTTTACTATTATTTTAATTTTAGGCTGTATTAGCCTAGTTAAAGGGCTACTTACAGAAACCGAGCAACCTACGCCCGTTCCTGCAAAATAAACCCGCTTAGCCCACTTCACTTAATGAGTTTAGTGGGCAAGAGCTAACGGTTTTTAGGCATAAAAAAAGTCCGTGTAAGCGGACTTTTTATTATTTAGATAACAAAACTATGTTTGCTATCTAAAAGGCATTAACCATTAGTAAAGACGGGTGTTATTCCCACTCAATAGTGGCCGGTGGTTTACCAGAAATATCGTAAACAACACGTGAGATACCGTCAATTTCGTTGATGATACGGTTAGAAACCACACCTAAAAACTCATACGGTAAATGTGACCAACGCGCCGTCATAAAGTCGATAGTTTCAACACAACGTAGTGACACAACCCAATCATATTTACGTGCATCGCCCATAACCCCTACCGACTTAACAGGTAAGAATACAGTAAACGCTTGGCTTACTTTATGATAAAGCTCAGCTTTGTGTAGCTCTTCAATAAAGATAGCATCAGCACGGCGTAGTAAATCACAGTACTCTTTTTTAATTTCGCCAAGTACACGTACACCTAAACCTGGCCCTGGGAATGGGTGGCGGTAAAGCATGTCGTACGGTAAACCAAGCTCTAAGCCAATTTTACGTACTTCGTCTTTAAATAATTCACGTAATGGCTCAACTAAGCCCATTTTCATGTCATCTGGTAAGCCGCCCACGTTGTGGTGAGATTTAATTACGTGTGCTTTACCTGTCGCTGAAGCGGCTGATTCTATTACGTCTGGGTAAATAGTCCCTTGACCTAACCACTTCGCATTTTTAAGCTTTTTCGCTTGCTCATCAAATACATTAATAAACGTATGGCCAATGGCTTTACGTTTTTCTTCTGGATCTGATTTGCCTGCAAGGTCAGCTAAAAATTGCTCCTCAGCGTCTACTTTAACAATGTTTAAGCCAAATTTATTGCCAAACATGTCCATAACTTGCTGACCTTCGTTTAAGCGAAGTAAGCCATTATCAACAAATACACATGTTAGGTTTTCGCCAATTGCACGGTGGATCAGCATTGCTACAACAGATGAATCAACACCTCCTGATAAGCCTAAAATAACTTCGTCATCGCCAACGGTTTCTTTAATGCGCTCAATAGCATCATCAATAATTTTGGCAGGTGTCCATAGCTTTTCACATCCACAAATATCAATTGCAAAACGCTCTAATAAACGTTGCCCTTGATGAGTGTGCGTTACTTCTGGGTGAAATTGTACGCCGTAAAAACGTTTTTCTTCGTTAGACATAGCAGCATGCGGACACGTTGGTGTTTTAGCTGAGGTGCTAAAGCTTGCCGGCACTTCCATTACTTTGTCGCCGTGGCTCATCCACACGTCTAAAACGCCGTTGCCGCCATCGGTAATATGATCTTCAATTGCATCGAATAATGCACAGTTACCCACTTTTTCTACTTGTGCATAACCAAACTCTTTTTTATCTGAGCTGTGTACACTGCCGCCAAGTTGAGCTGCCATGGTTTGCATGCCGTAACAAATACCCAGCACTGGCACGCCAGCGTTAAACACGTATTCAGGTGCACGCGGGCTGTTCTCTAGTGTGGTTGACTCAGGGCCACCAGATAAAATAATACCTTGTGGATTAAATTCGCGAATTTGCTCTTCGGTTACATCCCATGCCCACAGCTCACAGTAAACGCCAATTTCGCGGATACGACGCGCGATTAATTGAGTGTATTGCGAACCAAAATCTAAAATTAGAATTCGTGAATCGTGAATATCTTTGCTCATGAAGGATCTCGTAAAGTAGATGCTAGATTCCACTAATTTGCTTAGTGGCTATAAAAGAGGGCTGGTAATTCCAGCCCCGTAATTTAAACGTGTTGTTTAACCTAAGCGGTAGTTAGGCGCTTCTTTGGTAATTTGCACATCGTGGACGTGCGACTCACCCATACCTGCAGATGTAACACGTACAAACTGCGGTTTAGTATTTAGCTCTTCAATGGTGGCACAACCCGTTAATCCCATTGCGCTACGAAGGCCACCCACTTGCTGATGAATAATCGTTGCAATTGGACCTTTATAAGCGACGCGACCTTCAATACCTTCTGGTACTAATTTGTCAGCTTGGTTAGATTTTTGGAAGTAACGATCTGACGAACCTTCTTTTTGATCCATCGCACCCAATGAGCCCATACCACGGTAAGATTTGTAGTAACGGCCTTGGTAAAGTTCAACTTCGCCTGGCGCTTCTTCAGTACCAGCAAGCATTGAACCCACCATTACACACGATGCACCCGCAACCAATGCTTTAACAATATCGCCAGAGAAACGAATACCGCCATCAGCAATAACTGGAATGTCACGCCCTTGTAAGCCATCTACCGCATCAGAAATAGCCGTAATTTGTGGCACACCACAACCTGTAACAATACGCGTAGTACAAATAGAACCTGGGCCAATACCTACTTTAACCGCATCCACACCTGCATCAGCAAGGGCAATTGCGCCTTCGGCTGTAGCAACGTTACCGGCAATAATTTGTAAATCTGGGTAAGTTTCACGAGTTTGAGAAACACGGTCAATAACACCTTGCGAGTGGCCGTGTGAAGTATCGATAAGTAAAACATCAACACCCGCCTCTACTAATGCAGCAATTCGCTCATCAGTACCTGCGCCAACACCAACTGCAGCACCTACACGTAAACGACCTAGCTCGTCTTTACATGCATGTGGTTTGTCTTGCGCTTTTTGGTAATCTTTTACGGTGATCATGCCTTTTAGTTTAAACGCATCATCAACCACTAAGATTTTTTCAATGCGGTGTTCGTGCATTAAACCTAAAATTTCTTCGCGCGATGCGCCTTCTTGAACCGTTACCAGTTTGTCTTTTTTAGTCATAACGCTAGAAACAGGCTGTTCAAGCTTCGTTTCAAAACGCATGTCACGACCAGTAACAATACCTAGTAGGTTATTTTCGCTATCAGTAACCGGGAAACCCGAGAACCCTTTTTCTTGCGAAAGAAGCGTCGCATCTGCAATGGTTAAATCGGCAGACACAGTAACAGGGAATGACACAATACCTGCTTCATAGGTTTTAACTTTACGTACGTTTCTCGCTTGTTCTTCAATGGTCATGTTTTTATGGATAAAACCAAGACCACCTTCCTGCGCGAGGGCAATAGCTAAACGAGCTTCTGTAACAGTATCCATAGATGCTGAAATAAGCGGCAAGTTAAGTTTGATACCACGCGTTAAGCGAGTTGAAATATTTGCCGTGTGCGGCAAAACAGTAGAATGACCAGGTACTAAAAGTACGTCATCAAAGGTAAGAGCTTCTTTAGCGATTCTAAGCATTTTGGCAACTTCTCACATGTGGATCTAAGATAAGGAATTGCGGCCAAATTTTAACAGCGTTGTGGGCATTCGTAAATAATATTTCGCAAATATTTATGATAAACTTGCCTTATAACTTGCCTCATAATAGTTTTAGGTTGTTTTTTATGTTTTCGAAGCCTTCGCAAACGGTTTACACCGTATCGCGCCTTAACAGAGAGATTCGTACAGTTCTTGAGCAGGGCTTTGCATCGCTAATTTTAACAGGCGAAATTTCTAACTTCATTACCCCTGCTTCTGGGCACTGGTACTTTTCATTAAAAGATGAAAAAGCACAAATTAAAGCGGCTATGTGGCGCGGCAATAACCGCTCTCAAAGTTACCGCCCCGAAAACGGCGCACAAGTAACAGTAAGAGCCCGTGTTTCACTTTACGAACCACGCGGTGATTATCAGCTTATTGTTGAGCATATGGAACCTGCCGGTGAAGGCCAGCTTAAACAAGAGTTTGATGCATTAAAAATGCGCCTAGCCGCTGAGGGGTTGTTTAGTTCGGCCTATAAAAAACCACTGCCGCAAAATATAAACCGTGTAGGTGTAATAACCTCAGCAACGGGCGCTGCTATAAAAGATATATTAACCGTACTTAAACGCCGCGCACCGCAATTAGAAGTCATTATTTACCCAGCCATGGTGCAAGGCAAAGAAGCTCATGTGCACTTAATTAACCAAATACAGTTAGCCAATGCACGCAATGAGGTCGACGTACTTATTGTAGGGCGAGGCGGTGGCTCGTTAGAAGATTTATGGTGCTTTAATCATGAGCAACTTGCGCGTGCTATTTATCAAAGTGAATTACCCATAGTCAGTGCGGTAGGCCACGAAATAGACACAACCATCAGTGACTACGTTGCCGATGTACGCGCAGCAACGCCTTCAGCAGCCGCTGAGCTTGTCAGCCCTAACACGCAAGAGCTACATAGTAAGGTTATTGAGCTCATTAACCGGTTAAATAATGCCTTTAAACACGATATGGCCGATAAGCGCGCACTAGCAACACAGTTACAGCATCGGCTTAACTTGTGTCATCCGCGCAATCAACTTAATCAAAAAGCGCAGCGATTAGATGAGCTAACTATTGCCTTACAACAAGGCATTCGCAATCGCCTTTACCAACAAGAGCGCACGCTTAATAATTTAACCCCGCGTTTAATGCGTCAATCGCCTGATAAAAAGTTATCACAAGCCAGCCATCAGCTTATGCAGATACAAACTCGGCTTGAACAAGCAATGCAGCACAAGTTGCAACACGCGCAAAATAGCTTAGCGCTGCAAGCGAGTAGGCTTGACTCGGTAAGCCCACTTAATGTTTTAGCGCGCGGTTACAGCATAACCAAAACCCAACAAGGCAAAGTGGTTAAATCGGTAGATCACATTAAAACGGGTGACGTGCTAATTACAGAGCTGGCCGATGGCGCTATAAAATCAACGGTGTTGTAAAGCTCTTTCAGTTAAAGCTCTGTGGCCATTAGTAAGGTTAGCTCGGTGTCGCTTGACGTTGAGGTTGTTCTTTTAAATTGCAACCAAAACTCTTGCTTCATTAACTTATCGTTTAGCTCTCGCCATTGGGTATGATAAAACGAGTCGTTATCAGTAGGTGCAGCAAGTTCAAATTTACATACGGTGGTTTTACACGCTGCACTAACAATCTCTGGGATAGAGCTTAGATCAGAGGTAAGTAAAAAATCTTGTAAAGCTATTTCTGTTTGATAAGCCCACTCTTCATTACGTATTTGCTCATCAAATTGCGCTTGTAAAACGGCTTGTGCATCAGAGGGGTCACGCAGCTGTTGCGCTGCGTTTTTCATCAAGGCTTTTTGCGCTGCTAATTGCTGTTTAAGCTGCGATACTTGCTCTTCTAAAGGAAGCTCATCTAGCGGTTGTGGTTCTGGTTTAGGGGGATTATCTTTTTGCTCTATACGAGCGCTTTGCTCAGGGGCTGCTGGTATAACACGCTTTGCTGTTGCTTCACTGCTTTTAACTGGCTGAACAAAAGGTGCCTGCTGCTTTGTATCAGCATGTTGTAACTTTGCGGGGTTTGCGTCACTTGAAGATAAATTAAAGTAGCTCCACGTTAAACCTACACCCGCAATAAATCCTATCCCTAGTGTTAATAAGCTATTTTTGTTCATTTTAATTCCTTTTAAAATTATTTTTATTTATACAGGCTGCTATTACAGCATGGCGCTGGTGTGTGATTCGTTTTCAGGCTCTGGTGTGGTTAAAAAGTTTTGGTTCATACTTTGCGCCGGACACGGGCAATCCGGTCTGCCAATAATTTTAGCCGGTACGCCTACAGCGGTGGTATGTGGCGGTACCGCAGTTAAAACAACTGAACCTGCGCCAATACGTGCGCCCTCGCCTACTTCAATATTACCCAGCACTTTAGCGCCTGCACCAATAAGCACACCGGCTCTAATTTTAGGATGACGGTCGCCCTGCTCGTTACCCGTACCACCAAGCGTTACCGATTGCAGTATTGATACGTTATCTTCAATTACCGCCGTTTCACCAATAACAATACCGGTGGCGTGGTCAAACATTATCCCTTTACCAACCTGACACGCAGGGTGAATATCAACCCCAAACACTTCTGAGGTTCGGCTTTGAATAAAACGAGCAAGCTCTTTACGGTTTTGCTGCCACAAGCAGTTAGCTAAACGATGCGCTTGAATAGCATGAAACCCTTTTAAGTTTAAAATAACCGTAAGGTAGGTTTCGGCTGCCGGGTCTCTGTCTTTAACGGCTTTAATATCTTCGGCCACATAGGTAAGCATACGGTCGCACTTTACAAACGCTTGGTCGAACAACTCACGTATTGTAAAAGCCGATACAACAGCATCTGCCAACTTATTAGCAACAATAAAGCTTAACGCCGAACCTAAACACTCATGGTTTAAAATGCATGAATACACATGACTTGCTAAAAGTGGTTCGCGAGTTACAACTTCATTAGCTTCACTGCGAAGCTGTTGCCAAATTTCATGACGCATAATACTACACTGCCTTAAATTGATATAAAAAGAGCCTTTTCCTAAGTTTAACGGATTTAAAGCCTAAGGTGTTAACGCCTTAGTTATTTGTTCTGGTTATTAGGTATAACTAAGAGTAAAAAAATTATATGAGTGCTAAATCACTCACACACAAAGCATCTTTTCCTTTATCTTTTGCTTTATAAAGTAAATCGTCTGCTTCTTTGATTAAATACGCACAGGTAAAGTCACTACTGGGTGTAATAGTAGTGAGGCCTACACTCACTGTAAGGGTTTGGCTGGGTAATGAATGTTTATTTTCAATGTTTAACTGTTTTAATTTTTCTAAAATATCGTTCAATACTAACAAGGCCTGATCTGAGTTTGTATTTCCATACACTAAAACAAATTCTTCACCACCAAAACGGGCACATAAGTCACCTGGGCGTTTAGTAAATTCATTGAGTACTTTAGCCACCCTTTTTAAGCATGTATCGCCTTGTTGGTGGCCGTAAGTATCATTGAGTAATTTAAAATCATCAATATCAATTATAGCCAACGAAAGCGGCATACCTAAACGCTGACAACGATTCCATTCTTGCTCTAAAAAGGTATCAAAAAAGCCTCGGTTAGCAATATCAGTTAAGCCATCAATAGCGGCAAGTTTTTGTACTTGCTCTTCAGCCAGTTTACGCTCGGTAATATTTTGATGGCTAATAGCGTAATACGCTTTATCGGTATGGCTAAACGACACTACTCGCATCATAAACCAACGTTTTTCATCTTCACTATGACATGGATATTCTAAATAAAAGTCGTCATTAGCCCCCGAAATAACTGATTTAATGCCGTTAAATGCCTTTAAACCAAAGCTATCTCCTTTTTTAGCAGCTTTTTCACACTCTGCTAAGTAATTTTGCTGCTCCCACATATCACAGCAGGCACAGTCGTTTTGCTCACCAAAGTTTTGCCAGCTTCGGTTTATATAAACTATGTCGCCGTTAGAATTAATAACCACTACTTGGTCGGGCGTGGTATCTAGTACCAACTTAAAAAACGCTTTATCGTCAATCACGAGCTTTCCATTTTAGCTTTGTTGTTAATCAGTATAATCAATAACAATTTTTTAACACAATATTGTTACTTTACTTCACGCTAGTTGCATAATTTATTAATGTGAAGTAATACTCCGTATGACAGCTAAGTAGTCTATAAAAAATATAAAAATTTTACTTTTACATTAAAAATCAGATACTAAAGCAGCATGACAGGGTTACTGTCATATGCCAAACTAGCTACTGGCATACTACTGACGGCGTAAAAAATAAAAACAAACGCTAAATTAGCATCATCAACTCAACAAGGATAACGATGATGAAAAACGATATATTGAATACAAAAAAGCTTGGTTATAAATTTTACTTTCAAGATGGCGACAATCAAATAGCCTGTTTTGGAAGCTACTTTACTGGTAAAGAAGAAGTATTTGTAAACGATGACCTATTCAGTAAAAAACGAAATATCTACTGTGCAAGCACACACTCTTTTGCTTTTGAGGGCTCACAGTACCAAGTAAAATTTGACATGCTTAATATACTTACAGGGCGTCTGGAGTGCACTCTTTATAAAAATAGCAGTGTGATAGCCAAACAAGTTCAAAGTAGTCTTTCAGACGATCCTAAAAAGGCAGCATTTTTTCTTGCTGGCTGTACATTAGGTGGCGCGGTGTTTGGCTATACAACGGCAACTATTGTTGAACTATTTGTAGGGAAGCTTTAACGTGCAATTAAATCCTACAACAGTTAAATCGCTTAGAAGTAAGTTAGATTGGACGCAGCAACAGCTCGCAGATGCCTGCGATGTAAGTTTGCGGACCATTCAACGGGTAGAAAAAGAAGGCGCCGCTTCTAAAGAAACCACTATGGCGCTTTGCGCGGTACTTGAAGTACGCCAAGGCGAGCTAATTAAACTTGATGAGCCTATAAATAATGACGTTAAAAGTACGCCAACTAAAAGCTTTTTAGCGGGGGTTGTTATTAGCTCCTTAATAAGCTTTGCTCTAGGCGCAGGCTCAGTGCTTTTAGCGACTAACTAATACTACGCTTTAATAGCACTAATTAAATAAAAATGCCCCAGGCTATAAGCACTGGGGCATTTTTATATGTTAGAAAAAGAGATTAATTACTGAAACACTTTTTCAACAGCCATTACTTCAATGTTGTTAGCTGGAATAGCTAATTTATAATCGGCAATGACTTTATCCTCAGCAACAAGCGCTGCTGGTTTTTCTGTGTTGTAAACCATTGGCGATGTTTGCTCTGACACTAAACGTTTTTTCATGTCTTCGCCGTCACCGGTAATAAACACGTACTGTACGTTATCTGTTTGCAGATTATCTTTAATCACGCGATTAACATCAGCAAGCGTTAGCTTTTCAAGTTTACTTGTCACGTATTTTACAAACGACTCTGTGTTATAAAATTCACTATCAAGTGCATAACCTAATTGGCGGTTTTGACTTGCGACAAGCTGTGGTACGTAGTTAATTAAAAAGTTACGTGTTGCTTCAAAGTCTTTTTCGGTTAAGCCATTTTTAATAAGCTTATCCAGCTCAAACAACGCGGTACGTGTTGCAAAGTGTGCATCGTTATTAGAGCGCAGCGGGCGTAACCAAATTTGGAATATTTGCTCAGAACGTCCTAAGTTTGCATCAGGCTTAGTTTGAAACATGCCACGTGGGAAGTACTCAATGTAAGCGTAATCGCCGTAGTTCATACCACGTGTTTGACGAATTCGCTCATACAGGTATGAGTTAGAACTACGGTGCTCACCAAAGTACGAACGTACCAGCCAAAGGGCTGTCCAATCTTCACTACTGCGAATAGTATTAATTGGGAAACCAAACGATACCGCAGTAGATTGCGCCGACTTTTCTACAATCGTTGCATGGTGACCTTTGAGCTCTGGCGCATCAGGAATACTTAAACGGCTTTGCTCGCCTTTAGGTAAGGTTGCTAAGTCGCTCATAATTTCTGCTTTAAGCGCTTTTGGCACAGCACCAATTAAACCCAGTGTTAGTTTAGATTGGGTAAGCTCTGTGTTGTAAAAGGCTTTTACATCATCAAGCGTTAATGCTTCTAAATCCGAAATATCCCCGTAATTGTAGCTTTCGTATGGGTGGCCTTTGTAAAGTGCGCTGTAAAGCACTTCTTTACCTAGCTCTTCATCGTTAGAGGCTTTTAATCCCGATTTAATACCGTCGATCATTTCTTTTTTAAGGCGTTTAAAGTCATCGTCTCTAAAGCCTGGGTTAAGTAATTGATCGCTTACAAGCGCATACCATGTGGCAGCGTTATCTTTATGAATACGCCCTTGGAATGACAGCATTTCTTTATCTATTTGATAACCAAAGCTGCCAGCAAGCGGATAAAGCGCTTTTTGTATATCTTTGTAACTCGTACTTTGCGAGCCACCTTGAGCAAGCATAGCGGCTGTGAGCGCAGCAACCCCTTTTTTACCTTGCGGGTCTGCAGCAGCCCCTGTATTGAATAAAAAGTTTACATCAATCAGCGGCGAGCTATTCGTTTTATCAAGCACTTTAAATACGGGTGCCTCTGGCGCTTTATCACGCTTAGCTACTAATGCGTTTAAGCTTGTTTCTTGTTCAAACCCTGGCGCTTTATCAAGTGCCGACATAGTTACGGTAGTACGCGCGTCATCTACAAAATACTTATTAGCCACGGCTTTAATATCTTGTGCTGTGATGTTGTCGGCCGATTTATAAAGCTGGTTAATAACCTCTGGGTCGCGCTCAAAATGCATATAACTTGCAAGTGTTGATGCAATCGCTTGCGATGAGTCTAAGCCGTTAATAAAGCTGTATTTAAGGTTAGACTTTAAATCACTTAGTTTTTGCTCATCAACAAGTTCGGTACGTGCTTTTGCGTAAGTGCGGTTAATAGCATCGCGTGCTTTTGCTAAATCATCTTCGTTTTCTACTTTTACAAATACATGCAGTAAGCCAGGATCTTTTGTCTCTGGATTGTAGGTAAACATTTGACTCGCTATTTGTTTATCAACAACTAGCTCTTGGTATAAATCGGAGTTTTTAGAAAAATAAAGCTGTGAGATTAAATCAAGTGCGGCTCTGTCCTTTTTAGCAGGCTCCCATGCAGCCCCTTTGTAAGATACAAGCAACCAATGACCAGGCAAACCTTCGTTTTTCTCATGTACATATTTAGGTGCTTGCTGCTTTGGCTCAGCTTTAATATCGGCAACGTAATCGCCTTTTTCCCAGCCACCCCAATGTTTTTTAACCATAGCCATTGTGGCTTGTGGGTCAATATCGCCCACAATCACTAGCGATACATATTCAGGCTTATAAAACTTATCAAAAAATTCTTTACCGTACGCCATTTGATCTGGCATGGCTTCTATATCTTCAAAAAAGCCCATGGTGGTATGTTTATAGGTGTGTGTATCAAACGCTTCTTCGCGTACTGCGCTCAATAACTTACGAATTGGGCTGGCGTTATTTTTTAAATATTCCCCTTTAACCGTTAGCGCTTCGGTTCTAAATTGCTCTTCGGTGTAGGTTAAGTTTTGAAAAATATCGGCTTCAATTTCAAGTACTTTATCAAGGTGCTGCTTTGAAAAGTTTAAATGGTAGTTTGTGTAATCGTTAGTGGTGTAAGCACGGTTATCGACCCCTGCATTTTTAAATATGGCAGTGTATTCGTCTTGCGGAAATTTTTTAGAGCCTTTAAACATCATGTGCTCAAAAAAGTGAGCAAAACCGGTTTTACCTGCTTTTACTTCATTACGCGAGCCAACCGATACCGGAATTTGCAGCGAGACTACATCGGGGTAATCAGTTTTAACAACCATTACACGCAAGCCGTTATCAAGCTCTTCGATTAAGTACTCTTGCGAAAATACACGTTCGTCAGCTTTTGTTGTTTGCTGTTGTTGTGCCGCTTGGGTGTTTTCGCTTTGCTGTGTTGCGCAGCCTGTTAATGCCAGCGATACCGCTAAGCTTGTTGCTAGTAATTTAAATTTCATTGTTGTCCCTTTTTAAATTGAGCAAATTTGTTATTAGGTTTAATACTAACTCGCTTAGATTATGCCCCAAAGCCACTAAATATAAGAGCCCATCGGCTATTTATAATGTAAACAACTGTGTCAATTCCCTATTTTAAAAACATTTAAGTATGAAAAAAGCTCAAGTTGATTGAAAAACTTTCACTAAATAAATCTATCTAGACGTCTAAATGGCTGCTATATTAAATTACATACATTGGACTAAGCTGGAATGAGGATTATGGCTTTATCACTACAAGAAAAAATAGAAGACACCAATCAAGGTGTTTATCTTATTGGTACTACTCCACCTAAAATTGGTACTGATAAAGCGCAACTAAAAATCATTGCAGAAAAACTACTTGCTCGCTTACACGAAATTGAATACGACGGCGTGATAATTTACGACATTCAAGATGAAAGTAGCCGTACAGATAAAGCACGACCATTTCCGTTTAAACAAACTGTAGACCCACGTGAATACAGCCACTTACTACGTAATTTATCTGCTCCAGATGTCATTACTTACAAAAGTGTGGCACAACGTGGTGTAGAGGAGTTTAAAGGCTGGTTGGATGAAACTAAAAACGACTACGATTTAAAAAATGTCGTTTTAGTGGGTAGCCCCTCATCGGTAGGTGATATAAAACTAAGCTTGCCCGATGCCTATAAAACGCTTGCAGAGCAAAGTGATGACTTCTTTTTAGGGGGCGTTACCATTGCTGAGCGACATTCAAGTAAGCGAAATGAGCACGAGCGCCTTATAGAAAAAACAGCACAAGGTTGTCAGTTTTTTATATCGCAAGCGGTTTACGACGCGCAAGCAACTATAGAGCTAATCACAAGTTACGCGCGTACCTGTAAAGCACAAGGTATTACACCAAAACGGATTATTTTAACGTTTACGCCGTGCGGTGGCGATAAAACCTTAGAGTTTATGCAATGGTTGGGTATCTCAGTGCCAGAGGCCACTAAATGGCGCATGCTCGATGCAGACAATACCTTAAGTGAATCTGTACGTATTTGCCGAGAAAATCTCGACCTAATACTCAAAAACTGTGCGCACCTAGATGTGCCACTGGGCTTAAATATTGAAAGCTTAACAAACCGTAAAGAAGAAATTGACGCATCAATAAACTTATACCGTTTATTAAAAGCCATTATGGAATTAAACCTAGCCGAAAAACAAATCGCTTAACGCCTAATTCACACCGTTTATAGCAAGCCTAATGGCTTGCTTTTTTGTTGCTATGTTTAAGTGTATTACTTTTATTATTATGCTTTTTTAGCCAATTTGTACGCTTGTTTATTTTTATACATTTGGTGATCGGCCAAATTTAATAACGTATCAAAAGGTTGCTTTTGTTTATTAGTAAAACTTTCGCCTATGCTAAGTGTCAGCGCGCACACGTTGTTTTCTAATAGTGCGTTTTTATACTCAATTTTTATTTTATCAATAATATGGCTAAGCTTACTTCTATCACTAATTTGCATCACAGCTACAAATTCATCGCCGCCTAAACGCCCTACTATATCAGCCTCTCTTAAATGTGTTTTTAAGGTATTTGCTAAGAGGATTAACGCTTGATCGCCTATTTCATGGCCATAAGTGTCGTTTAGTTTTTTAAAGTCGTTTACATCAATAAACAAGCAACACACATCAAAACCTAAACGCAGCGCTAAATTAAGTTTGTGTTGGGCAAGTAAGCTAAGTGCACGGCGATTATAAATATTGGTAAGCGGGTCGAGCATGGCTATTTCGCGCATTTGCTCAAAGCTATAAATAAGGGCTAAATCGTCTTCAATTAAATCACGAAGCTGCTCTATTAGCTCAAAATATTCATCGGTGTAACTGGTTTTTTTTGAATCTTTTAAACACAAGGTGCCAAATACTTCACCTTCAGGCCAGTGAATTGGCAAGCCCAGGTAGGATTCAACGCCATCTTCAATAACCTCGGGCATGGTATTCCACTGCGTATCGCTGCGGGTATCGCTAACATACAAAGTGTTGTTGTTTTCGGCTACATATTTACAAAATAAGGGAGTTTCGGGAGGGAGTATAGGGTTGGTTTCAAAGTGTGAGCCACCTTCATTAGCTCTAATAACTACACGATAACCTTTACTAGTAGCTTGCACTATATAACCAGAGGGGGCCGAAAAAAGCCCCGTAATAAGATCAATGGTTTTTTGCCATTTATGTAATGATATTTGGCCATCGACACCAGAAAACGCCCATTGATCTGTTTCAAACATAACTATACCTCAGCTATTTAGTGGCCTTAGTATAGCCAAATAAATATGTTTAAGGCTACTTTCTGCGGCGTTTACTTGGTGCTCTTTGCCCGGTAATGCGCTTTTTATCGCGATCTTTACGCGCTTTGTTGGTGTTTTTACGGTTATCTTTAGGGGGCTTGTTTAAATCAGGCTCGTAACCTTCTAGCCATTGTGGTGCTAAGCGGGTATCCAGTAGCACTTCAATTTCTTCCAGTAACCACTGCTCGTCAATACTTACCAGCGACATGGCAAGGCCTTGCTCGCCAGCGCGCCCCGTACGGCCAATTCGGTGTACGTAATCTTCTGCTATGTAAGGTAGCTCAAAGTTTATTACGTATTTAAGCGCTGGAATATCTAAACCGCGGGCAGCTACATCGGTGGCAACTAAAACCCGCGTAGTGCCTTCTTTAAAGTTTTGTAATGCACGGTCGCGTGCACCTTGTGATTTATCGCCATGGATAGACTCAGTTTTTAAGCCGTCTTTACACATTTCTTTGGCAAGTTTATCGGCCATTTGTTTGGTACGTGTAAATATAAGTACCTGGCGCCAATTTTTCATGCCAATCATGTGTGATACAAGCTCACGCTTTCGCTCTTCATCAACTGCGTAAATAACTTGCTCTACTTCAACGGCGGCTGAGTTACGTTTATCAACCTCAATTAGCTCGGGGTTTTTAAGTAGTTTTTTACTCAGCTCAAACACGCTGTCATCGAATGTGGCTGAGAACAATAAGGTTTGGCGATCGCCCGGAATGTGGCGCAAAATACGTTTTATTTCATCAATAAAGCCCATATCCAGCATACGGTCGGCTTCATCAAATACTAACGAATCAACACTTGAAAGCACCACACTGCCTTTAACAATATGATCAAGTAAACGCCCAGGCGTTGCGACTATCACTTGCGCCGTTTTAAGCGCTTTAATTTGCGGGCCAATACTTGCACCGCCATACGCTAAAGCGCCTTGAATATTTGTGCCTTGGGCGTATTTTTCAAAGCTTGCAAACACTTGCTGAGCAAGCTCACGCGTGGGCGTTAAAATAACCACTCGAGCTATGCCTGGCTCATCTTTTTTTGGTGTATTTAAAAGCTTATGTAGTAGTGGTAATACAAAGGCGGCTGTTTTACCTGTGCCTGTTTGCGCGCTGCCCATTACATCGCTGCCCGCTAATATGTGCGGAATAGTTTTAACCTGAATTGCGGTAGGCGTGGTGTAATTATTTTGCTCAATTGCGGTTAGTAATAACGAATCGAGTTTAAGAGATGAAAACGATGTGGCAGACATAGGCTTAGCTTTAAAATAACAAAGAGCGCTATTGTACGCATATTACGGTACTGCGTAAATTAACCAGCTCAGAAAAGTATTCAGCCTAGCTGCATTCTCTAAACCAATAAAAAAGGCGCTAAATAACAATGTATTTAGCGCCTTTTTTATACCAATCCGCTTAATTAAGTGAGCTATTTTGAGGACAGATAAACGTGTTGATAGCTAGGCAAAAAATTCGCTATTTAGTTGTTCTAAATGAGAATTTTTTAATGCAGATAGCAACACTTTTAGCCCCTAAAAATGATTAAGTATTATTGCGAATTGGTATTATAATTTAATGACGTTAAACCGGTTTTAAGGTGGCTTTTCGCTCATTATAAAATGCGATTAAGTCATCAACCGTTGCTTGGCAGTATTCACGAATACCCGACACCACCATGTGCTTTTCACCAAAACCCACTTTTTCGCCGTTTTCTAGTAAATTAAAGCGCAAGGTAATTTTGCCGCGCTTACCCGTGTACTCAAAACTTGGCTCAGCAAACTCAAGCGATGGCGTTTGAATATTAATGTTATCAAGGTTAATGATCATCGACTCGTAAATAACCATAGGGCGCGCTGGGTTAATCATTACATCTTGCTTACCCATTAGCGGAATAATTACGTGCGGAAATGCTGCACCAGAAAACTCAACATAGTTTTTTATTAAGCTATTTGTAAGTGTTGGGCATTTGCTGGTTTTACCTTCGCGTTTTACCTTTAAAATTACTTTGTCGCCGTTGGTTACATCAAACTCATCATCCCCTTCTGGGAAGTTAAGTTTGGTGTTTTCATCAACCATACCGGCAAAGGTAAATTCCATTCGCTCACTTATACCGTAGCGGTCTAACACTAAAGAAAAAAGTAAGTCTCCTGGCGCGCAAAACTTTTTGGCATCTTTGTCATGAAGTGGGTTGTAATCATCGGCAACGCACTTTGCGAAACGACACCCTTGCTCACGAGAGATAGAAACATAATCAGCATGCTGCTGAAAGTAAGGACTTAACATAGATTGTTCACTGCTTAAACTGCTTATAACCTGCCCATACTACCAGAAAAAATTTAAAGAGAGGTCGAATCACTTACAAATTCATACAATTAACTTAAGAGTAAATGTTGCACACACCTGTTTTAGTTAGTAATTTAGGTACCAAACTAAATAAGGGACTAATTATTATGTTACGTGTTTTTGCAGTAATAAGCGTACTCACTACTTTGGCTGGATGTTCTAGCGTAACTTTTCATACCGATATAGATAACGATGTTTTATCTGAGGAAATTGGTACGTACGTTAAAAAACGAGATTTACAGCAGTTTTATAGCGACCAAGAAGCACACGAAAGTGGCGCCACACTTTTAGGCCGAATTGAAGGCGAAAGCTGCAATGGCGACGGTAGAGGCGACAATAATATAAGCTACAATCGCTTAAAATCAAATGCTATAGATTTACTTAAAGCAGATGCAATGCGCAGAGGCGGTAACGCCTTTACTATAAATTCTTGTAGCGAAATCTCTGTATCGTATTGTGACCTGTCTGTTTTATGCAGCGGACAGGCCTACGACTATTAATTAAATTATATATTAAGCGCAAAGCTTAATAGTACGCGCTTTCCCGACTCAATTTTAGAAACGCTATGCTCGTATTTGTCGGGTCTAAATAAATACACCCGGTTAAACCAATTAATAATGCATTTTGAGCATTTAAAAACCCCACCAGCTTTAGGTTTTACTAGTACAAAATTAAGTTTGTAGTAGCGCCCTTGCTGTACTGGATCTATATGGTTCATCACACTGTGATGTGTAGGGTAAGTAACTAGGTTTATTGAAAAGGCATTACTGCTAAATAAAGCTTTGTTTTTTACAGGTGCAATCATGCTGCCTCCTTTTAATTTACATGCAGCATTGTAGCATTTGCTAAAGCGCCACGGCTTGCGCTAAACAATATCAAAACGCGATGACATATAGCCAAACGGCCTGAAACAAAAAAGCCGAGCTTAATTAATAAGCTCGGCTTTTTATAAAGTATGACTAAAGATTATGCACTTGGGTATGTGCGGTACGCACGCTCAATATTTTTAGCCTGCTTTTTAGAAATGCCTAAATGAGCAAGCGCTACACGTAAACGCGCACGTGATAAGTCTGAGCCCAAAATTTCCATTGCATCAAGCACAGAGGTAGATGATGTTTTACCCGTGATTGCTACAAATATTGGCTCTAAAAAGTCTTTAATTTTAAGCTCGTGGAATGTAGCAACTTCTTTTGCAATTGCAAAAATAGCTGGCTTATCAAAACTACGTAAACCTTCAAGCTGCCATACAAAAAACTGTAGCGCTTGGCGTATTACGTTTTCGTCAGCTTTGCCCGCCGTTAACAGGGCTGGGTCGTAAGTTGGAATGCCGCCTACAAAATGCCCTGCTAAATCAACCATGTCCGAAAGCGTATTAATGCGCGTTTTAGCTTCTGGTAATACTTTAGCTAGCATTTCGCCATTAAACTTCCAATCAACAAAGCGCTGTACAAGCTCTTCGTCTGTTAGGTTTTCGCGGATCCACATGCCGTTTAACCAGCTTAGCTTATCAACATCAAATACAGGGCCACCAAGTGATACACGCTTCATGTCGAAGTGTTCAATCATCTCGTTAAGAGTGAATTTTTCACGCTCATCTGGCATTGACCAACCCATACGGCCTAAGTAGTTAAGCACGGCCTCTGGTAGGTAACCCATTTCTTTATAGTAATTAATAGAAGTTGGGTTTTTACGCTTAGAAAGCTTTGATTTATCAGGGTTACGCAGTAGTGGTAAATGCCCTAGTACGGGTGCTTCCCAACCTAAATCTTCGTAAAGTTTTAATAGTTTAGGTGCTGAGTTAATCCACTCTTCGCCACGGAAAATATGGCTTATTTGCATGTGGTGGTCATCCACTACGTTTGCTAAAAAGTACGTAGGGAATCCATCGGCTTTTAATAGCACTTGCATGTCTACGTTTTCCCACGGGATCTCAATTTCGTCGCGTAGGTAGTCGTTAAATTTAAAAGTGCCTTCGCTTGGTATTTTCATACGTATAACGTAAGGCTTGCCTGCGGCTAGGTTTGCTTTAATTTCATCTTCGGTGAGGTTTAAGCCACGGCCGTCGTATTTAGGGCGCAGACCTTCTGCCATTTGCTCTTCACGCATTTGGTCAAGCTCTTCGCTGGTTGCAAAACAGTAAAATGCTTTACCTTGCTCAACTAATTGGTGTGCGTATTTTTTGTATAAATCGCTGCGCTCTGATTGACGGTAAGGGCCAAATTCGCCACCTACGTCAGGGCCATGATCCCACTCAAGACCTAACCAACGTAAGCTATCCATAATCGCTTGTTCTGACTCTGGCGTGCTACGAACTTGGTCTGTATCTTCAATACGAAGCACAAACTCGCCGCCTTGTTGTTTAGCAAAACAGTAGTTAAATAAAGCAATATAAGCGGTGCCAAGATGCGGGTCACCTGTTGGAGATGGGGCAACACGAGTACGGATTGTCATGATAATGTCTCTTTTAATAAGTGAGATAAAAATTAAGGGGGTCGTTTAAGCCGCTACTTTGTTTAAGTAAGCAATAATATCGTTAGATTCGTATAGCCACTCTACTTGGCCATTTTTTTCTATACGAAGGCATGGCACTTTAATTTTGCCGCCTTGCTCTAACAGCTCTTGACGAAATTGTTGATTATTTTTTGCATCACGCGTTTCTATTTTTAAGCCTTCGCGCTTAATTGCACGGCGTACTTTTACGCAAAACGGGCATGCTTTAAATTGATAAAGTTTAAATTGTGAGGTTTGCTGATCAAGCTGCGCTTGCACATCGCTTGCACGCTTTTTACTGCGAGGAGTAAATACAAAATTAAAGAATAAAATTATACAACCTAAAAACCAACGAACGAATTTCATGTTTTGTGCCTGCCTACAACAATTTAAGGAGCCAGATTTTAGCACAAATTTACAATCAAAAAAGCTCAATACTATTATCGGTAGTCACTTCTTCATTTACCTCAAGCTCGCTATAAGCAGTCACTTTATTACGGCCGCTATTTTTAGAATGATACAGCGCCATATCGGCTTGGTTTACAATACTAGATACAGTATCAATACTTGCCAGCTCTAAAAAGCCAATACTTATTGTAAGCTGCCCAACTTGCGGAAAAGGATACTCAGCAATATTTGAGCGTAAACGGTTAAGTGCTATATGTGCTTGTGCCTCGGTTTTGGTTTGAAATAACACCGCAAACTCTTCGCCACCATACCTAAATACGTAGTCTTCTAGCCTAAAGTTATTTTTTAACAGCCGCGCCACAAGTAAAATAACTTCATCGCCTATTACATGGCCGTAGCTATCGTTTACGCGTTTAAAGTGATCGATATCTGCAATGGCTAAATACCATCGTCGCTTTTCGTTTGTATCATCACGGGGTAATAAAAAGCCTTTGCCTGAGACAATTTCGATCACTTTTTTATCAAAGGTTTGTCTATTTAAAAGCTCGGTTAAAGGGTCTAACCGCGATTTATGTAATAGCCCTAGCTGGTTGGCATAAATATTTAAAATATGCACGGCGAGCATTGTGGTGGTTTGCGCTAACTCTTTTGTGGTTTCTATTAGTAATATGCCAATTACTTTACCAAAGTAATACACTGGCACATACGTTGTTACTACACCTAAGGCACGGCTTACTCTTATTTTGTTTTGGGTTACTTTATTAAGCAGCGCTAAGGCTTCGTTAGACTCTAATACTTCAAGGCGGGTGTGGGTGTTTATTAGCGTAGGCGGTAATTGCGCACTAAAGTGCTTATTAATATAAATAGCAAAATTTTCAACTTCGAGTAGGTCGCCAATAATCTGCACTAATGATGCATCTAAATCACTTTCTTCTTCTTGCTGAGTTAGACTGATTATCCATTCGTGACCGCAATTGTTTGCCTTCATTAGTTTGCCTAAACTGTTTTAACTTCAATCAGTTTAGACAAAATCATCAACTTTGCTAATTAATTAACCAATACTTTTGAATTAGGTCGAATTGAGCTATGTGGATTAAAGTTTGTTTTAGCTAAGCGCTATTAAATCGTAGCGCGAGCTTAGTAACTTAGTGAGCTCAATAACTACTGCGGTATTATTTAATAACTTACACACAGCAGAGCCTAAAACAGCCTATGCTTTGCATTTATGCTTTGTATTTATGTTTTTGTACAACCAGTTATTCTAAACACAACATAGGCTCTGCCTTGCTTAAATACCGAATATACGGCCGCAACACGCGCTATTTAAAAAAGCTAAATAAAACTAAAGCAAAACTAAGTCGTCTCTGTGTAGCACCACAGCGCCACTATCAAAGTCGAGTAGCTCGCCTATTTGCTCTGAATGAGCGCCTTTAATTTTATTTACTTCAACTTGGTTAAAACGTGTTAACCCTCGTGCAATAACTTGGTTATTAGTGTCTATTAAATCTATTAAGTCGCCCCGCTCAAAACGGCCAAACGCATTAGTTATGCCTTTTGCCAGCAGGCTTGCCCCTTTGTTTTGTAGCGCCGAAATAGCCCCTTTATCAATCATAATTTGGCCGATACTTTTAGGCCCTGCCATTAGCCATTTTTTACGGCCATCTTTTGGCGCAGTAAGTTTTAAAAACCGCGTACCGGGTAATTGCTCACTCATGCATTTTAAAATAACGTTGTTGCCAGCGCCTTTTGCAATAATAACCTCTACCCCTGCGCGCCTTGCTACGTCGGCGGCTTGTAGTTTTGTGGCCATACCGCCGGTGCCTAAACTTGTTCCGCTACCACCAGCCAGTTGGCGTAACTCATCGTTTATATGAGTGACTTCGTCAATCAGTTTTGCGTCGGTATTTGTGCGCGGATCGCTGGTAAATAAACCTTCTTGATCGGTAAGCAGTAATAGCTTGTTGGCATTAGCTAAAATAGCCACCAGCGCCGATAAATTATCGTTATCGCCTACTTTTATTTCAGCGGTTGCTACCGCGTCGTTTTCATTAATAATAGGCACCACATCGTGGCTTAATAACGCATTTAAGGTGTCGCGCGCATTTAAATAGCGTTCGCGGTCATCTACGTCGGCACGGGTAAGCAGCATTTGCCCTACGTTTATGCCATACAAGGCAAATAAGCTTTGCCAAATATGTATAAGCTGACCTTGCCCAACGGCTGCCAACATTTGTTTATCTATTAGGCCGCGGCCACAGGGTTTAATAAGTTGTTCGCGACCCGCAGCAACCGCGCCACTTGATACTAATATAACTTGGTGGCCTTGCTTTTTAAGTTCGCTACATTGGCGAACCAGCTCAACCATATGGGCTTTATCTAACTTATCGGTGCCGCCGGTTAGTACACTTGTACCAAGCTTAACAACAATTACCTGTTCCCTACGCATTATTATTTACTATTAAAATGAAAGATAAATAAACTTATACCAGCTCGGTATTTTTGAACAAGTTAAAATTATTCATGCTAGGATCGGCGTTAATTTAATTTGATAAAATTTCATTTATGCCAGCCAGTTTATGCCTAATTATTGCCACCTTTTTATGGGGTAGCTCCTTTATTGCACTTAAGTATGCTATTGCCGTTTACGACCCTGCACTAGTTATATTTTTACGCATGCTAACCACCTTAGTTTTATCGCTGTGTTTATGGCGTTATGTAATTAGGTTTGAGTATTTAAAAGGCGATTGGAAGTACTTATTAGGTATGTCGCTCGCAGAGCCATGCTTGTACTTTTTATTTGAAGGCCACGCAATGGAATACACCTCGGCCTCTCAGGCGGGAGTTATTGTTTCGTGTTTGCCTATTATTGTGGCGTTGATGGCGTTTTTTATGCTTAAAGAGTATATAAGTAAAGCCATTGTGATTGGGTTTACCCTGTGTATTGGCGGCAGTATTTTACTTACTTTGCTTTCACCAAATACCGATCAGGCCCCTAATCCATTATTGGGTAACTTTTTAGAGCTTATGGCCATGGTATGCGCGGCGTTTTACACCATTAGCATTAAGCACTTGGCGAATCGCTACTCGCCGTTAACGCTAATTGCTTTACAAGGCATAAGCGGCAGTGTGTTTTTTGCACCGTTTTTATTTTTTATCGACTTACCCAGCGAAAACCAGCATGACCTAACCGCCCTTATGAGCATTTTGTATTTAGGCTCGTTTGTCACCTTAGGTGGCTATGGTATGTATAACTATGCAATTGGCAAAGTGTCAGTATTAACGGCTGCGGCTTATTCAAATTTAATTCCTATTTTTACGCTTATTTTATCGGCCATTATTTTGGGTGAAGTACTCGATTTTTGGCAATGGGTGAGTATATTTGTTGTTTTTGCAGGGGTGATGATAAGCCAACGACATCAAGAGCTGGTGGTAGATATACCGCTTAATGAAGCTGGCGATGACCCTATCAACTCAGCCGATACAAGCCATCTTAAATCAGTACCTGATGCCAGCGAGTCAAAAGGGTAACAGGTTAATAAATAAAGGCCTGGGGTTTGTAAAAACGCCTGCTGGGATTGATGAATAACCTCAATCCCCTTCACTTTATAATGCTGTATTACGCCGCTTTGCAGCTGCAGCGTAAACGTTTCACCCACTTTGGTGTGTTTTAAAAATGCAAAGTGGGTATCGTTGTGACCCGCTATTAACGCACCGCCATGTTTATCTCCAAGCTTTGCCCCTGGTAAAAAGTGGCTTGGTGCAAATGCTAAATTACGACCACTTGCCCCAGCTAAAACGCTAAGCACTTTATTATACTTAGGCCAGTTAAGCTGCGCGGTTACAAAGCTGTCGGCGTAAAACCACGGTTTAACACGAGCGTGTGGCGTAATAAGCGCCTCTTGCCAGGCCTGCTCTATTAATACTTGGGCAAGCCATGCCTTGGCTTGCATATAAGCACCATGAGAAAACAGCCCCAGCCCGGCGATTAATAAGCCCGCACTTAGCCACTTTTTCATTTAAGCCCTCGGTTTATTTTAAACGCGCCATAGCCAAGTAATAAAATACAGCCCAGCAATATGTACAGTCGGCTTTGCCCATCGGTTTGTGGTAAACGCATAGCCAGTCCTTGTGGCGCTGCGTTCTTAGCCAGTGCCGTTTGCTTTGCAGGCTCGTTAATTTGAGTGTATTCAATAGCTATAAAAGCAGTAAACGGGCTAAGTAGTTGATGTGTGAGCGCAAGCCCCTGCACCTCATTTTTAACTGACTGGCGGTCATTATACAAAAGCAACGATTTAATTTTTTGGCGCGCCCACAGCTTATCAATCCCTTTTGCGCTGGCGCTATTTTGTGCGCTTAGCTTTATATTTAAAGGGCCTTGAGCGGTTTGCCCACTAAGCGTAATTTGATTCGTATCATTTAGTTTTATAGCCACCATTATTGGCTCGCCAAAATATAAATCAGGCAAAGGTGATGGCCAAAAATCTAAACTGTGAGTGCTTTCATCGCGAAGTGCTAAATTAGTGATAGCGGGATGAGCAAGCTTATCAAATAATTGCTTCATTTTAGGCTGCACCTCATTTGTGCTGCCAATAAACGTAAATGACCCTTTACCTATATCAGCTGCACGGCGCATAAAAAAGCTATTGGGTGCACTGCCAATGCCTACAGTAAATAAGCGGCTATCACCCAATTTACGCTGAATATTTTTAAATAAGGCATCTTCGTTACTTACACTGCCATCCGTTAAAAACACCACTTGGCGTACAAAGCCTTCAAAGCTGCTGCCATCAAGTACCGCATCAAGCGCACCTTGTATTTCGGTACCACCGTCGGCCTCTAGGCTATAAATAAAGCGCTCAGCGCGGCGTAAGTTAAAGTCACTAGCAATAAGGGGTTTATCGCTCATGGGGGTAACCACGTTATCAAAGCCAATAATGTTAAAACTGTCGTCGCTATCAAGCAAAGACAGCGCATAAAACAGGGCCTTTTTAGCTTGCTCCATAGATTGCCCGTGCATAGAGCCTGAGGTATCTACAACAAACACCATTTCGCGAGGTAGCCGCTGCGTTTGTGTAAAGTGATCTGCTGGCGGCATTAGCATAGCAAGCCCGTACCGGTCGCCGTTTTCAAACTGCTGGGTAAAAAATGCTGCTTGTGCGCTTTCTTTTTGCAGCGGTTTAAACTCAAGTACAAAGTCGCGATTAGCCCCCGTTTGCTCATTTAAAGCAACCGTATATTGCCCAAAGGCCGGGTTTTGTACTTCAACATGATGAAATTTAGACGTTATATCTACAAGCTCTAAGCCTACATCTATATCAATATTTAAACTAAATTGGCTGCTTGGCGCTTCGCTGTGCTGCGTTTTGCTATACACAGGGCTTAACCACCCCTGAGGAGCATGGGTTAGGCTAGTTTGCTCAGCTTCAATATTTGCGCTTATTGTGTGATAGCGCGGCGTAATGGTACTTGGGAAGCGAATAGCAAATGTGCCATTGCTGTAATCAATGATCTCTTGGTATTCAAGCTCTATCACAATTTGCTCGCCAGGGCCTATATTTGCCACGTTAGTAATAAACATATTAGCGCGCTGCTGGCGTACAAGTGCGGCTTGCTTGCCAGCATTTTTAGCTGCCTGATACTTTTTTTCGGCCTCTACTTTTTTATCTATTTGGCCTTTTATGACTCGCTCACCTATGTGCATCGTCATCGCATGTACGGCGCTTTCATCAGGTAACGGAAACACATAACGCGCATTTACCGCAAACGGATTATCGTTTTGATAAGTTTGCTTAACGACCACGTGATTTATCAGCCCGGTTAGGGTCATGTTAGCATCGCTTTTTAATATAATTGCCGGCGCGACAGGTGCACCACTGCTGTCAAAAAGTTCAAGTTTGGGCGACTGTGCACGGCTATTAAAACTAAGTAGAAGCACAGCCACTAAGAAAATAAAAATGCTTACTTTAGTAAGCATTTTGGTTGGGTTACTCAACATAAAATCACTCCATCGAACGCTTAACTTTACTCAAATAAAAGTGGCTTTAGTTACTTGCCGTTTGGCCATTTACTGGGTTTATTGAGCGGGTAGTCAGTGTTACGCGTCGATCAAAAAAGTTATCTTCTACGGTATTGCTGCGCGCTAATGTTTGTTGCTCGCCAAAAGCGTGCGCACTTAAACGTGTATGGCTAATACCGTGCTTTATAAGGTAACTTTGCACTGCGTTTACACGTTTTTTAGACAATAAAAGATTCGCTTGCTCATCACCGCGCTGATCGGCAAAGCCACTTAAATCTAATGCTAGTTGCGGCTGATTTTTTAACAGCACCACAAGCTGGTCTAACTGCGTAGCAAAGTGCGGGGCAATAGCACTTGAGCCGGTTTTAAATTGTACCGTCATGGCAAGTAAGTTATTTATTTGCGATTGTGTTAACTGCTCATTTTGATTAGTCAGTACATCTAACTGCTGCTCTAGCCTATTGTTTTGATTAAGTACCTGTTGGTAGTCACTGGTTTTTTGCTGCATCACTGTTATTGCTCTCTGCTGCTGGGCAATTTTGTCATCCGCTACTTTTGAATCACCAATTAAGCCCCCGGCAAATGCGCCAATAAAAGCACCAATTGGACCACCAACGACACCACCAATAATGGCGCCAGTACCTAAGCCGATGGCAGTTTCTTTATGTGCTTCTTTAGAAGGGGTGTTAGCGGCTGCTGCAAATGCAGGTGTACACACTGTGGCTACTAGCGTTAATGCGATTAATGTCTTCTTCATAATGTAATCCTTAAACTTGTTTTAATTTGTGATGTTTTGTTTTGATGGTTGTATTAAAACAGCTGCAAGTGGCAACAAAGGGGAGCAAAAATGGCAAACCGCTGAGCAATTGTGGCAAAAAAATGGCAATTGCCTTTTTAAGCGTACATAACTGAAAAACTTCGATATAGTGCGTTTTAAAATAAATAAGGGTGAGTAGAATGAAAAAAATAGCCATCATTGAAGATGAAACCGCCATCCGCGAAAACTATATTGAAATGCTTAGCGCCCAGGGTTACCAGGTAAGTGGTTTTGCTGATCGCGTCAGCGCAGAGATTGCATTTAAAGACGCCCTACCCGATTTAGCCATTGTTGATATTGGTTTAGGCCACGAAATAGACGGCGGTTTTTTGCTTTGCCAAACCTTGCGTACGCTTTCTAAAACACTGCCTATTATTTTTTTAACCGCCCGCGATAGTGAAATAGATACTGTGTGTGGCCTGCGTATGGGCGCCGATGACTACCTAACAAAAGATATTAGTTTAGCCCACTTGGCTGCCAGAATAGGCGCGCTATTTAGACGCATGGAAGCGCTTGAGCAACCCGCCGATGCCAATGCATTAATTACACGTGGCCAGTTAACGCTCGACACTCAGCGCATGCAAGTATTTTGGCAGCAGCAATTGGTTGATTTAACCGTGACCGAATTTTGGATGTTGCACTCACTTGCGCAGCGCCCAGGCCATGTAAAAAGCCGTAACGATTTAATGAGCGATGCAAAAATTTACGTAGACGACAGCACTATCACCTCGCATGTAAAACGCATTCGTAAAAAGTTTATCGCCCTTGATAACAACTTTGACTGCATAGATACGGTGTACGGCATGGGCTACAGGTGGGAACAACGCTAATGTTACGATTTGGCCTGCGCAGTAAATTTATATTACTGTCGTGTTTTTTGTTTTTACTGCCTTGGCTAGGCTACGAGTACGTGTGGGAAATGGAAAAGTTTTTACGCCAAGGCCAAGAAAAAACCCTCGTAGGCACTACACGGGCACTCGCCACCGCCCTGCATGAGCGCCCAGCCCTTTTTGATGAGCAAACCAACTTTTTAGACCAGGTAGTAAAAGGGCGCGACTTATATGCGTACAATCTTAAAAATGCCATTCAACTCGATGGCAAACTGAGCGACTGGCAAAGCTATCAACCACTCCTTTGGCATTACGATAAACGCTATTTACAAAAAGCAGACAAGAAGCATAAAGCTGAGGATTTATCGTTTGATCATATGGTTGGCAAGTTTGATAACTATTTATATGCCGTGTTTAAAGTAACTGACGATCACCTTGTATATCGTGCTAAAAATAGTTTAAGCATTACTAATAACGACCATTTAATAATTGGCCTAAAAAGCCCAGCCGGAAATTTTAATACGTACATTATTGCCCCACGCCAAGATGGCTGGGTAAATGCGTTTGATGCTAATACCAAAACACCGTTTACAAAAATTCAGGGCTATTTTATACGCACTGAATCGGGATATAACGTAGAGCTGCGCTTTCCTATAAATATGCTTGGTAACAAGCTAGGCTTTGCCGTAGTCGATATTGACACAAAAAAAGCGCCGCTCGATTTTAAAACAATGTCGACCTCTAATTTAAATAATCCAAGCGATTTAGGCTCGGTATTGGTGCCCTCACCAGAAATTAACCGAATTTTAAAAGGTATGGGTCACAGTGGTAGCCGTATTTGGGTGGTTGATAACCATCATCGCGTATTAGCGCAGTCGGGCACAATTCAAAATGCCGATGGCGTATGGGCCGACGGCCTTAAAAACCAGCCGCCTAAAAATGCCTGGCAACGCTTTGAGAAAACGTATTTGCACCCGCTTTATTATAAAATTTTAACTCGCCCAGAGAACGAATTTTTAGATACCCTGCACGATGTTGCCTCAATGCAGGGCACGCATTTAGCTAAGGCACTCAAAGGGCAACCAGCGTCGTCTTGGCGGTTAACGCCCGACAGTAAAGCCGTTATTTTATCGGCGGCTTACCCTATTTGGATAGAAGATAAAGTGATTGGCGCAGTAATCGCCGAGGAAACCACTAACGGTGTACGCACCCTGCGTAATAAATCGCTGGAAAAGCTTTTTAACGTTATTTTAGCGGTGATGCTAATTGGCACCGTTACGTTGTTCTTTTTTGCCTCGCGTATTTCGAGCCGTATTAGGCGACTGCGCGACACCGCAGAGCAAGCTATTGATGCCCAAGGGCGCATTACCGGCAGTATTAATTACAGCGACTCAAACGATGAAATAGGCGACCTTTCGCGAAGTTTTGCCAATATAGTTGGCCGCTTAGGCGGGTACACTAATTATTTAGAAAATATGTCATCGCGGTTATCTCATGAGCTACGTACACCGGTGGCTGTGGTTCGCTCTTCTTTAGAAAACCTACAAAGCTTGGAGCAAAATGAGCTTAGCCAAAAATACCTAGAGCGAGCAAGTGAAGGGGTTGAGCGCTTAGGTAAAATAATAACCACCATGAGCGAAGCCACGCGCCTTGAACAAAGCATTCAAAGCAACGAGAGCGAGCCGTTTGATTTACAAAAAGTAATTAATGGCTGTATGCAAGGCTTCCAGCTTACTTACCCAGAGCAGTTATTTGAGCTTGATGTATGCCAAAGCCCTTTACCTATGCAAGGAGCTCCCGAATTTATAGCTCAGCTACTTGATAAGCTTATTAATAATGCGCTGGAATTTAGTGAAGCAAATACAGCTATTAATGTAGGTCTTAAGCAGAGCGAAAATAAAGCAATATTAACAGTGAGTAATACAGGCCCCGCCCTGCCTGAAGGGCTAACTGAGCATATTTTTGATTCTATGGTGTCGGTGCGTAGCCAGCAAATGCAGCAACAACCGCACTTAGGCTTGGGGCTTTATATTGTAAGGCTGGTGTGTGATTACCATAAAGGCAGTGTCACTGCACAAAACAACGAGCTCGGTAATGGCGTGGTGTTTAAAGTAACCCTGCCTTTACAAAGCTAGGCTGTGCATAAAGTGGCGCCTTGCTGAACCGCCCTTATTTTTTGCACATCGATTACAATTTACTACAACTTAAAATGTAACTATTCACTTTTAATTCAGTCAAACGGCCATACCCTGAACGCTAATTAAGGAGAATAGATCATGAACAACCCACTTGAGCGTGAAGAGATCGAATTTATTTTTGATCTATACAGGCCCCAAGAACAAGCACCTAGCTTACCTTCAGAGCCTGCCACCTCTACATATAAAAACTTACGACAGCCAGAACAAGTGAAAAACGAAGGCGTATCTGAATACCTCAGCTAGGGTATTGCCTATTGCGTTGCTTGCTCGTTTTGTAAAAACGCTTTAATGCAGTTTATTTCTGCCAGTTTTACCTCTTCGCCTATTTCTGGGCCTTTTTTGCCATTTTTAAGTGCAGTTTGCACCACCTGTTTTTTATCCATTTTTTGTAATTCATTAAAAATTGCACGCAGCTTAGCCCCTTGCGGATAGGGCTTATTTACAAGTGTTTCTCCGCGCCCTTGCGCATCACATTGGCATGCTTGGGTAAACGCAATAAATCGCTCTGGGTGCACTAAAGCATTTAAATTAGTGACAATTAATTTATGAATCGTTTGTGGCCTTAATTGCTCCAGCGTATGGCATAAGGTGTGATTATCGCTGGTGAGTACGCCAATATCACGAAAACGATTAGGCACTTTTAAACGCTCACAAAACTTTTCTACTACGGCTACCCCTTCGCGTTCATGGCCGCGTAAATTACCGCGTTTTTTAAAGCTCAGGGCCTTACCAAAATCATGAGTGAGTGCCGCAAACCGTGTTTCTAAATTAAAATTTAAATCGGCAGCTCGCCTAAGTACCAACATAGTATGAACAAACACATCGCCTTCAGGGTGGTGGTTTGCAGGTTGCGGCACCCCTTGCATACTCTCTATTTCAGGGAAAATACCTAAGCCATGTAATGCTTGAAAATACAGTTCAGGGTGTTTTTCACCCAGCGCTTTTTCGGTTTCGAGCCATACGCGCTCGGGCACTAAATGATTAAGCTCACCTTTGTTTTTAAGCTCGCGCATTAATGCATAAGTACTTGGGTGAATACGCCATTCACTTCCGTAGCGTGCTAAAAACCGGGCTATGCGTAATACCCTTACCGGGTCTTCTACAAAGGCTTCTGTGGTGTGGCGCAGTATTTTATTGTGTAAATCGCTTTGGCCATTAAAAGGGTCAATAACGGTGCCGCTTTCATCAAGTGCCATTGAGTTGATGGTTAAATCGCGCCGTGCTAAATCTTCTTCAAGGGTGACATTAGGGCTGGCATCTACCACAAAGCCGGTATAGCCTTTACCGCTTTTTCGCTCGGTGCGGCCCAAGGCGTATTCTTCTTTTGTTTTTGGGTGTAAATAAACCGGAAAATCACTTCCTATAGGCACAAAACCAAGCGACTCCATAGTTTGGGGTGTTTCGCCTATAACAACATAGTCGTTATCTTTTGATGCTATATTAAGTAGCTGGTCGCGTACCGCGCCACCAACAAGGTAAACTTGCTTAAGGTTGTGTTTCACTGTTTATCCTAATCACACTGGGTGGTTATTTAATGTCGATCATACCATTAAAATAGCCATAGTTTGCCAAGCTTAAGTAAGCTCATTACAATAGCGCTTTATTTTAAGCCATAGCCTTATACTCAATGAAAAATCATTCATCAAAAAAAGAACTTATGCTACTGCCTATATTACTTGTGGTTATTGTAATGTGCGTGGCGGGTCACTTTTTATTACAGGCTAACTTTCAAGATAGCAACATGGTTGAATACATGTTGGCAGCGCTGCCCTTTGCGATGTTTGGCCTAGTTATTGTGGCATTTAAAATGGCAGCTAAAAGCGAAGCCAATGAGCAAAGCGAGCAAGACTCTTAATTTTACTGTTAAAGAATATAATACCCAAACCAATCTGGTTTTATTGGTTGAGTATGCCCACTTGGCGTAAGCTTAATATTTAGTTGGCTGTCGAGCAGGTCTATAGCAAAGCAGTCATCTACATCATGTAAATCATCTTTATGAATATGGCTAAGGCCTGCAAGCAAATCGCTTTTAGCGCGCTGCTTGGCCTCTGCTGCGCTACTGGCAACATACAATGCAAAGTCGTGTTGCTCTGCCATAGAGTCACTTCTGTAAGCGCCTAAATTAACAAAGTACAGCTGCTTATTTTGCTCAACGTAGGTATCAACGACTTCTACTTTATAACCGTCGATATGGTTAATTGCCATGTAGCTGTCCATATGCACATTGTTTTTATCGCCCACCCATTGGCTTTTTAGCTTTGAATAAGTTTGCTCAATGCTTTGCCCTACGACAAAGCGAATATCGTGCATTTCTATGTGGCAGCCTTGAATTCGCCCGCCCAGATACACCATAAATAACTGCATTTAATAACCTTACTCTTAAATTACACTAAATTATCGACATCAATATTGTGTTTTTTTATTAACTTATAAAAATCCGAACGATTACGTTTGGCAAGCTTTGCACCTTCAGCTACGTTACCACCGGCCATTTTTAGGGTGTTTATTACATAATCGCGCTCAAACTCTTTTTTGGCATCATTTAGAGAAAGCGGCTCTGCACTGGCTTGGTTTGAGTTAAGTGCGTTTAACACTAAGTGCGCAGAAATTACCTCGCTGGCGCTCAATGCGACCACTTGCTCTACAACATTTTGTAACTGGCGTATATTCCCAGGCCAGTCGTAACGTACTAGTGCATGCATGGCATCGTTTGCAAAGCGCTTTTCTTTTTGGTTCATACGTTTAGCAATACTTGCGCTAAAGTGCTGGGCAAGCAGGCTTATGTCTTCTCGGCGCTCACACAGCGGCGGTAATTTTAAATTAACAACATTTAGGCGGTAGTATAAATCTTCCCTAAATTGTTGGTTGCTAATCGCATCGGGTAAATTTTTGTGAGTGGCCGATACAATGCGCACATCAATAGGAATTTCTTCCTGAAAGCCCACCGGGCGTATGGTTTTTTCTTGCAGTACACGCAGTAACTTAACTTGTAAATTAAGCGGCATATCGCCAATTTCATCTAAAAATAAGGTGCCGCCTTGAGCTTGCTGAAATAAACCTTGGTGATCTTTCACCGCCCCTGTAAAGGCGCCTTTTTTATGGCCAAATAATTCTGACTCTAAAAGCTCCCCAGGCACTGCGCCACAGTTAATGGCCACAAAAGGTCCTTCGCTTACATAGCTGTGTTGATGAATCGCCTGAGCCAGCAGCTCCTTACCGGTACCGCTGGCGCCAGAAATAAGTACATTTACTTGGGTTGGCCCCAGTAATTTTACTTGCTCAAGGAGGTGTAACATAGCGCCACTGCGCGTTACTATATTGCTTTTTTGGGGCGATTCTTCTGCGTTTACGCCATGTATTTCAATGGCTTTGGCTAGGCTGTCAAACAGCTCGTCTTTATCTACCGGTTTTGTGATAAACGCAAAAATACCTTGTTTTGTCGCCTCCACCGCATCGGGTATAGAGCCATGCGCTGTCATCATTATAACCGGCAGCGCTGGGTAGCGGCTTTGTAATTGGCGATGTAAGGCCATACCGTCCATTTCGTCCATACGCAGGTCCGTTATAACTGCATCAAACACTTGGTTTTTAAGAATTTGTAATGCAAGTATGCCGCTTTCGCAGGTTGTTACGTCATACCCTTTAGACTCGATTCTTAGCGCGAGTAATTTAAGTAAACTTGCATCGTCATCAACGAGTAATACTTTTGCACCTTGTGGTGTGTGTGTTGCCATAATTACTGCTCCTTAGTGTCTTCGCGTAGTAACAGCTGCTGCTCTATTGTGGCTAAAGACGATAACGTTTGCTGCATTTTGTCATTTAACGCCTGCTGCTCTTTTAGGGCATTTATTTGCCGAGTAACATGTTGCTTTTGAAGCCATAAATATTGTTTTATTGGCTCAGGCCAAAAGTAGGCTAAATCGAGTTTTTGTAATCGTGTCATTACCTCCTCTGGCGCACTTGAGGTGTTAACACACATGAATTTAAAAAAACGTTTTAGCTCTTTTTCACCTAAATAAGTATGTAGGCTTGGCTTTACTTTAAAACCGCCACATTGATTAGCATGCCATGCAACAACACGTTCTGCGCTGGGGTAAACGGGGTCACTTTTAGGGCGCTTTTTAGGATTTGGCACCGCATTTTTTGCAGGCTCAACCTCCTGCGACACTGCTGCTGTTTGTGTGTTATTTGTTTCACACCCAGCTAAAACAACCGTACTACTGAGCACACATAAAATAGCTATTAAACGCGTACGCATGCTATAAAACTCCTTGATTAGTTAAAGGTATTTTTATTGTAAATAAGCAGCCTTGGGGCTGGTTATGCTCAACACTAAGCTGGCCTTGTAACTGCTCAACCGACTCTTTTACTATGGTTAAACCTAAGCCACTGCCTTGCAGCGTAACATCTTTATTATGCTTGCCTTGGTAAAATGCGCTGAATATCTGGGTTTTTTCTTGCTCTTTAATACCACAGCCTTCGTCGCGCACTTGCATTATTAATAGCTTTTGCTCAAGTGCTAAGGTTACATCAACACTTTGCCCTGTATTTGAAAATTTTAACGCATTAGAAATGAGCTGAATGAGGGTCATTTCTATCAGCTCTGCGGGTAATGCAAGTGGCTGTTTTGTTATGCTGTTGTGCCAATTTAAGCGTTGCTGCTTAGCCGTTAAGCGGTGCTCAAAATGGCTGTTTATTTTATTTATTAAATTGCCAAATTCGACTTCGCTAACGCTGTCTTTACTGGTTCTGATAGCGTTATAACTAAGTAGGCTGTCAATCATAGTGCGCAGACGCACCATAGATTGGCTAATAAGCTCCAGTACAGCTTGCTGCTCTTTTGTAATGGGGCCGACTATTTCATCGCTAAGTAAATCGGTGCCCTCGACCATTGAAGCCAACGGCGTTTTAAGCTCGTGGGTTACATGGCGTAAAAAGGTATCTTTTTGTTGTTCAAGCATATGTAACTGCTCTTGCACCCATTGTAGTTTTTCGCCTAATTCCACCAGCTCACTTGAGCCTTGCACTGCAATTTTTTGCTGCCAGTGGCCTTGCCCTAGTTTATCTATTACCGACGTAAGCCCTTTTAAACGTTTACTTATGCGCCATAAAAAGCCTCCACCCACTAGTAAAGTAAGCGGAATAAGTGCCACTAACCAGTTAATAAACGAGCTTTGTAAAGTACTTAATTCACTTTGGTTGTTTTGTATTTGCGCTGCATTCGTATCGCGCAACCACACAGTAAGCTCAGCCACTAAATCGCTAATAGGCACAAACAATGCAGCATCTTGTTGGTTATTTTCAATTAAAGCTTGATGAGTACTACGCAATGTTGTTGCTAAGCGGCGCCACTGCATAGTGTATTGCTGTGTGGCACTGGCTTGGCTGAGCGTGTCGATTGTTTGTAAGGAGGATTGCCATTTTTCGTTTATTAACGTGTCGAGCGACTCGCTTTTTAGCACCCAGTTTTGTCGCGTTGCCCGCTCTAGACTATTAAGCTCTTGCTTTAAAAAATTAAACGACTTAGTAACTTGGTAATTATTACTGACAATAAGCTGGGTAACAGCGAGCTGTTTGTTTAACGCATTTAAAAAAACAATAACCACTAAACTAAGCGGCAGTAACGACAGCAGCATACTAATTATAAACTGACCTATTAAGTTAGGCCGCCAATTAAGCATTGCACGATACTTTTTAGCCAACGTTACAGGCATTATCATTTCCTTTTATTATTTTAAGCGCCCTATTTTAGTTACTTACCTTATACTCTCGCTGAATCAACTTCTATATTTAACCCAATATATCCACTTGTTGCCATTTAGCAACACACTAAGCTATTGATAACTCTATTAACGACTAATAGCACGTACCGCCTGTTGCAAAAATAACACACATTTAAGTAAAAAATTCCGACCAACGCCACAAAAATATTATAAACCATTGATTTTAAACACCTATTTAAATTGGCACTATTTTTGTAATAGTGAGTGCAACTTTAATCAATAAGGAAATTAAATGAACAACCGCTTTTTAGTAATTTTACCCATGCTGGCTTTTGGGTTTATGGGCACAGATGCAATAGCTATGGACGTTCAAGCTACTTTTAATGAGCTAGATAAAGACAGTAACGGCACACTTAGCGAATCAGAAGCGGGTGAAGATGCCGTACTACACGAAAACTTTTCACAAATAGACACTAACCAAGATGGCCAGTTGTCGCTAAGTGAATTCAAAAAGTTTATTCAGTAAATTCATTTAATTAAGGAACATGATTATGAAACAACTTATCGCAGCATTTACATTAATGTTTTTAGCCATTAGCGCCACGGCTTTAGCCTCTTCTGTCAACATTCGCTTTGCTCATTTAGACAAAGATATGGATGGAGCAGTATCGCTTGCAGAAGCCAAACAAGATAAAGAAGTAATGAGGCAATTTGCCGATTTAGATGAAAACCAAGACAAGAAAATTTCTAAAGAAGAGTTTCAAAATTTTAAACCTTAATTGTGATTAAGCGCTTTAATAACAAACTCAATAGTAACGATATTTAAATCTTTTTCTCTGGCTAGAAATTTTAATCAGTTAGCGCTAAACGGGCTGCTTAAAATAGATTTATTATCCACAGCTGAAGTTAATTAAGTTTTACTTAAGCTTTTACCTAGTAAGGTAGGTTTCAAAAGCATTTGCCATAATCCCTGAGGGAATGTGTAAACGGATTTAATGTTGGGAAGTTAAATTATGGCAAGTGCTTTTTTTATTAATCTACAAACACTGTATGTTGGAAGGAAAACCATGAAGTGTGTTTTTTTTAGTGTTATCGCTATTACTATGATCAGCTTTAATGCTGTTGCGTTAGATGTTAAACAACGTTTTGATCACCTTGATGCCAATAAAAGCGGCTTCTTAACAGAAGACGAATTAGAGCCACAGCCTCAGCTACTCAGCACCTTTACTCGCTGGGATAAAAACCAAGACAAACAAATCTCGCTTCTTGAGTTTAAAGACTATTTAACCAATAACCTTTACTGAGTATAAGTATGAAGACCGTAAGCTATTTAGCGCTTGTTGCGCTGGGCCTTTTTAGCGATGTAAGCCTTGGCCAAAGTACAGAAGTTGCCGATAAATTTGAAAAGTTTGACCGTAACCACGATGGCTTTTTAACCCGTTCAGAAACTGCCATTGATCCCGCCCTTTGGTCGCGTTTTTCAAGTTATGATAAAGATAAAGACGGCAGACTTACCCTTTCGGAATATGGCATATACGCCAGTAAGTAACTCTTTTTTATAAGCGTAAGCGCTAAATTTTTAACAGCCCTTACGCTTTTAAGCTATCTACCTCAACATATTGGTATTCTAAAAGTGAGTTTGCTAGGGTTATTTTACTAACAATAAAAAATAACCAACTTATGCAACTCAAAACATTATTTAACCCACTACTGCTTGCCGGCTTATTTGTAAGCAGCACTGCGATTGCGCAAACGCAGGTCATTTACAACGCTAATGGTTACACTCCCTTATACCAAGGTGGTATACAAACGTTTTCTACTTTAGTGATTAAAAACGGTAAAGTTGTTAAAACTGGAGATGATACGCTTAAAAACACTTTTCCTGATGCCACACTTATTGATGCCAAAGGTAATACGTTACTGCCAGGGTTGATTGACGCTCACGGGCATGTAATTGGCCTTGGCGATAACTTATCGCAACTTGATGTACGCGGCGCTAAATCGGTCGCTGAAATAACCACAAAGCTAGAACAATTTGCAAAAAATAAACAAGGCTGGATATTAGGACGAGGCTGGAACCAAGAGCTGTGGAGCGACACGCGCTTTCCTACCGCCAAAGACTTAGACAAAGTAGTCAATGACCGTCCAGTGGTACTTTCGCGCGTTGACAGCCATGCAATTTGGGTTAACAGCAAAGCCTTAGAGCTGGCCGGTATTACCGCAGCCACTCAAGCCCCTGACGGCGGCGAGATTATTAAAGATGAATTTGGCAATCCAACCGGTATTTTTGTTGATAAGGCCGAGTCGTTAATTACCCAGCATATGAGCGCTCCTTCAAAACAAGCTATAAGCGACTCGCTAGATGCCGCAGGCGCGCACTTATTAAGCTTAGGCATTACCTCTACTCACGATGCCGGTATTGATAAAACCACCTGGGAAGTTTACAAAGAGCGCAGCGAGCAAGGTAATTTGCCACTAAGAATTGTCGCTATGCTAAGTGCTGCTAGCCCTGATTTAAAGCACATGCTTAAGGCAGGGCGCTATCAAGATGCTGCATCGTTTATGTCTATCCGCAGTGTAAAAGTATATGCCGATGGCGCATTAGGCTCGCGCGGGGCTGCGCTAATTGATGACTACGCAGATAGAAAAAACCACCACGGCCTAATGCTAGAAACCCAAGCTAAGCTTGAAGAATTATTTACTTTAAGCTTTAAAAATGGCTTTAGCGCCAACACCCATGCAATTGGTGATAAGGCAAATAAAGTGGTACTTGACGCGTATCAAAACGTGTTTAAGCAAACAGGCGGTATGTTACTGCGTAACCGTATTGAACACGCGCAAATAGTCACCCCTGATGATATTCCACGTTTTAAAGCACTTAAAATCATTCCATCTATGCAGCCTGTGCATGCCACCTCAGATATGCATATGGCTCAGCAGCGCTTAACCGATAACCAATTACAAGGTGCATATGCATGGCAAACATTTTTAAAGCAAGGCTCTGTGATTGCAGCAGGCTCTGACTACCCTGTAGAGCTGGCAAACCCTTTTGATGGCTTGTATTCAGCCATTACCCGTATGGATCATAATATGCTGCCTGAGAACGGCTGGCGCGCAAGCGAAGTGCTAAGCCGCGAACAAGCCTTAAGAGCGTTTACCCTCGGCGGCGCGTATGCAGCGCACCAAGAGTTTAAAATAGGCAGCTTAGAAAACGGAAAATGGGCAGACTTTATTTTAATAGACAAAGACTACTTTAAAGTCCCTGTCGATGAGATTTATAAAACACAGGTTTTACAGAGTTGGGTAGCTGGAGAATTACGCTTTAAAAAAGAATAGCTTATAAAGCATACAAACTTAAAAATAAACAAAGTAATTATGGATATTTACTAAAGTAATTAAAAAGTGTGTCGATAAGTGAGGGAATTTAAAAAATCTCTTATGTTTCAGGAAGAAAACATGTTTTCAAAAAAACTATCTCTTACTTTATCGGCTCTTTTTACTTTATCACTTAGTGCATGCTCTACTCACCCAGTTTATAACGGCCACGCTTCGCATAATAATATTGGCCATCACAATAGCCATAATCGTTACACAGACGTTCATCAGCCACGCGTAAATAACTGGCAGTTCCCAGAAAATAACTACCGCCCTATTAACAGCAGTAAATTATTAAGTAACTATACAGAACAATTAGCAATGAAGCTGATTGAAAATATGAACTACATCAACAGTGGGACGCCTGTTGCAATTACTTCGTTTGTGAACTTAGATGACAATTTACAAACCACAAATATATTTGGTAATCACTTGGCTGAAAGCTTTATTACTGAAATGCAGGAGTTTGGCTTATCGGTAGTTGATTACAAACACACAGGCGCTGTGCATGTAACCCCGTTAGGTGATTTCTCGTTTAGTCGTAATGGTAAAGAAATTAAAGGTTACCCACATATTGAATACACTTTATCAGGCACTCTAACTTACACGAATCGTGGTGTAATAGTTAACGCTCGTATTATTGGGGCAAAGTCTAAAGTAGTGGTCTCATCGGCTAAAGGATTTATCCCAAGCTTTGTTGTTGAGTCACTTTATCCAACTCGTAGAACTGATGGCATTGTTTTAGACGCGGTGCTTTAAAACAAAAAAGGGTTAACTTAAATGTTAACCCTTTTTTTGAATTTTTAGCTTCACGCTTCTTTGACTTTAGGCTGCCGGTAGAGCTTTACAATATGGTACATATTTACCAGCGCTAATAAGCCATTAGTAAACGCAACAGGCACTGCACCAATAGCCACACCGTAAATAGTAAATACAATACAACCAAACATATTATACCAACGCAGTTTTACTACATCGGTCATTGTTAACGATGCAACCAAGAAAGCTGATGCAATATAACCTAAATATTCCCAACTCAATTGTTCTCTCCTACCCTTTAGGTTAGCATTACGCTAATGCTAACGTGTGGCACTTGTCAGTGTTACAACGTTTAATACCAATGCGCAATAATACTCAATCATTTTGCGGGGCTAAACGTGTCGCTACCTGTGTTAAAAAATGCTCATTTACGACTGCATGGATGCAGAAGGTAGAACAATGCAGGAGCAATTGCCGAGAACGACTAAATAGCTATTTTTTGCCTAGCTATCAACACGCTTTCCTAGCCTTAAAATTGATCACTTAATTATTAGGCAGATTGGTATAAAATAAAAAAACTAACTTGCTTAAAAAACCTTAAAAAGTATATTGGTTGTAGCCAATAGCTTCCTAAATCATTGCACGGGAAATGAAGGTATTACGTACTTAGCAAGGCTAAATACAGTAGCAAGTTAGCGTAAATTCTTAGAGCCTTAATAATATCGTCATTAAGGTGTAATAAATAGGACAATTGTCCGAAGAGCATATTGATGTTTCAATACCATTTTTCTAGTTACCTTGTTGAACAATTACTCACTTTTGCAGGGAGTAGCTATCAACAATCAAAAAAAGAAGTGCTGATCCACCAAGATCAACCACTTAGTAAACTTGTGCTGGTGCGCAGCGGTACTATTTCATTTAGTTATGATGTAGGTAACGGACGCCGCCTATTATTAGGCCAATTAGATTGCAACAACACCCTAATTGGTGAAATAGAAGCACTAAACAATAACCCATGTATTTATACGGTCACCTGTTTTAGCGATGTAACCTATAATTTAATAGAGCTTCGCCACTGGCGAGCATTACTACTCGAAAAGCCAGAGCTGAGCTTATATACCGCGCAAACCATTGCGGCTAAGTTTCAAGAAAACCAAAAAATTAATTTAGATAAGTTACTGCTGCCTTTAAGCTACAACATAGCTAAAGACTGCTTACTACGAGCCGAGAACAATAACCCAACGCTACTGCGCGCATACCCAACCGTTAACGCCGAAGCAGAGCGCTTTGCAACCACTGAGCGAGCTTATCGCCGCGTAGTTACCGAACTTGTTGAAAAAGGCTTAGTGCAGCGCAGCTCCCATGGGCTAAAAGCGGTCGATACGCAAAGTTTAAGTGATTATGTAGACAGTTTTGCGCAGCTGTAAAAAAATCAGACACAAAAAAAGGCCGTAATGGCCTTTTTTAGTTTTTATGGTATTTATTAGCACTGCGCTATAGCAGCAATTTATTTAAAACGAGTACACAAACACGCCCCCGCGCAAATAAACTCCTACTTAACGCTTAGGCAATTACTTATCTAATAAAATATCTTGGATATTTACTAAATCAGATTTACCTTCAATTATTTCATCTGGCGTTAAACCCGATAACTCATGCGGGAACACTAACCACTCTTCTGACTCATGAATAAAGTAATCTGGCACCATCTCTACTTTTGAGTTTTTAGGCTTATAGTACGGACATGCCACACGAATATCGCGTGGTAAGTTTAAGCGCATAAGCTCAGAAAGCTTTTCTTTTAGTGCAAATATACTGCGGCCAGAATCAAACACATCATCAACAATAAGCAGTGAGTCACCAGCATTAGCGTTTTCTACAATGTAGTGTAGGCCGTGTACTTTTATTTCTTTAGATTGCTTGCCAATACCGTAATAAGACGACGTACGCACCGCAATGTGATCAGTCTCAATGCCTTTGTAGTCGTAGTATTCTTGCACAGCAATACCAATAGGTGCACCACCTCGCCAAATACCAATTATAAAGTCTGGACGAAAGCCATCTTTATAAACTTGTGCCGCTACGCGGAATGAATCTTCAAGTAGCTGTTGAGCTGTGATGTAGCACTTATCTGACATAGTTTAGAACCCCAGTGGTGAGTATAACATTTGAGTGTAGGCACTTTAGCCAATAATTAAACACCCAAACAGGTATTGGCGAAGGATTTTACCGTAAATAAAAATAAATTGCTTGCCTGCAAATAGCAAAATAGGCACCAATTGGTGCCTATTTTATGTATTAAACGCCTAGTTACGTACTATTAAGCTTTTTCTAACAATGTACGTGCCACTGTGCGCATACCTTGCGTAGTTGCACCTGCAGCCCATTGGCTAGTGCTACCCATATTAAATGCTGCAGCTAAATCAATGTGTACCCAACCTTTACCATCGTTTGGTACAAAGCGAGATAAAAAGCCTGCTGCATTTGATGCGCCGCCGTAACCGCCACCTTTTTGAGCGCGGCTATTTGCCGTATCAGCATATGGAGATGGGCAGTTTTGCTGGTGCCATTTTTCAAGCGGAAGAGGCCATGCAGCTTCCATTTCTTGCGATGCAAAGTCTTCTACTTCGCGTACCAGCTCTTTATCAAGGGCAAATAATGCGTTGTACTCTTGACCTACAGCAACGAGTGCAGCACCGGTTAGTGTTGCCGCATCTATAATTAGCTCTGCGCCAGTTTCGCCTGCAGCCATTAGACCATCAGCAAGCACTAAACGCCCTTCAGCATCGGTGTTTACAATTTCAACGGTTGTGCCATTTTTGTAGGTTAAAATATCACCTAGTTTGTAAGCGTGGCCCGAAATTAAGTTCTCTGCACAGCATAAAAACAGCTTAATGCGTTTTTCTATACCGCGGTTAATAGCCAGTGCTAAACCCGCTGTTACCGTTGCCGCGCCACCCATGTCGCACTTCATTCCTAGCATACCTTCGCTAGATTTAATTGAGTAACCACCAGAGTCAAACGTAATACCTTTACCTACAAGCGCAGCGCTTACCGGTGCGTTTTCATCGCCTGTTGGGTTGTAATCAAGCTCAAGTAAAACAGGTGGACGCTCAGAGCCACGGCCCACAGCATGAATACCAATCCACTGTTGCTCTAATAACGCATCGCCTTTAATAATTTGGTAGCTTACGTGTTCAGGCGCTAACGATTGAATAAATTCGGCGGCTTTTTCAGCAAGGCTTTCAGGGTAAATGTCATCCGCTGTGCCGTTTACCATTTCTCGTGCCCACGTAGCTGAGGCTTTTAAATGCGCCAGCTCGTTTAGATCTGATTGTGCGTTATCAACAAATTCAACACCATGTAATGATTTAGGTGTTACAAAACCTTGGTAAAAAGCCCATTGGCTTTCTGTGCACCATGTATCGCCCGCAAGCTCAACCTGTTTAACACCTTGGCTTGCAATTGTTCGCGCCGCTTTTTGAACATTTTTTAATGTTTCTTGCTCAGATAAATGAACCGTTGCGCCTTGCTCGTTAAAAGACAACGCCGCGTTTTCGCCCCAATGGCTTGGTGCTGCTTGCTCGCTTAGTTGAACAACAAATTTTTCACTCATGTTAGAATACCCTTACACTTAAATGTGCCACCGAGTTTACTATAGTGAGTACAAGTTCCCAACAGCTTGAGATAAATAACATAAACCAACGCATCTGCAGCGTTTAGCATTGGAATTTAAATGAAATACACCCCAGCTTTACAGCCCGCCACGTTATTAAAACGCTATAAACGCTTTTTAGCCGATCTCCAACTTAACGATGGAACTGAATTTACCGCCCACTGCGCCAACACCGGTAAAATGACAGGTTGCGCAGAGCCTGGCTTTAGCGCTTTTTATTCAACCAGCGATAACAGTAAACGAAAATACCCTCAGTCGTTAGAGCTCACTCAAAACTCCCTCTCGCAGTTAATATGTGTTAATACCGCCGTGGCGAATAAAGTGGTCGAAGAGGCTATCAACAACCAGGTTATTACAGAGCTTAACGGCTATGAGCAGCTTCAAAGTGAAGTAAAATACGGCAGCGAAAACAGCCGTATCGACTTTTTACTCACCGGCGACAATAAACCCGCTTGCTATGTAGAGGTAAAGTCAGTCACTTTGTTAAGCGAAACCGCACCACAAAGTGGGCAAGGCTACTTTCCGGATGCGCAAACCGTGCGTGGGCAAAAACACATTCGCGAATTAATAGAAATGATCGAACAAGGCCACCGCGCAGTATTACTGTTCGCTGTTTTACACCAAGGTATTAATACGGTGAGTGCAGCAAGCCACATAGATAAAAAATACAGCGACTTATTAAAGCACGCGATTAAAAAAGGCTTGGAGGTATACGCTTATAAGGCATCTATTACGCCTAGTGAAGTAACGCTTAGTGAGAAAGTGGCCTTTAAATAAAAAATTTAACTTGCTTTTAAACTTTATGCCCATATAACTAGGCAAGTTTAAATACCGAAATAACGATTAATAAAGCATCAAAATCAAAATATGAGCCTTTTTAGTCAACACACTGGTTGAAGCTAATTCGATTAATTAAAAAATAAATTTGCCTAGGGTATAAGATTCTGCTATTTATACCGCCGGCTAATGCTGAGGCATTAAATTAAGGATTTAGGAGAGAGTTATGCCAGACCAACAAAGACATGGTTTATTGGCTCAAGCCGGTTTAGAACCATACCAAGAAAAGCCGGGCGAAGAGTATATGAATGAAGCACAACGTGCTCATTTTAAAGCGATTTTAGAAGCGTGGCGTAACGACTTACGTAATGAAGTTGACCGCACAAAATCGCATATGCAAGACGAAGCTGCCAACTTTCCTGATCCAGTTGACCGCGCTGCGCAAGAAGAAGAGTTCTCTTTAGAACTTCGTACTCGCGACCGCGAACGTAAACTGATCAAAAAAATTGAAAAAACAATTATCTTAATTAAAGAAGATGATTTTGGCTTTTGTGAGTCATGCGGAATCGAAATTGGTATTCGTCGTTTAGAGGCGCGTCCAACTGCAGATTTATGCGTAGACTGTAAAACCCTTGCAGAAATTAAAGAAAAACAAGCTGGGCGCGGTTAATTAAAATTAGTTAACTATGTCTCCTACAGCCGTTACCACGCCAAAGCGTGACTATCGCGGTCGATTTGCACCGTCTCCTTCTGGGCCACTTCACTTTGGCTCGCTTGTGGCGGCTGTGGGCAGCTACCTTGATGCTAAAGTAAATCAGGGTAAATGGTTAGTGCGCATTGAAGACATAGACACCACCCGCGTGGTTAAAAATGCCGACACCCATATTCTAAATACCTTACAAGCCTACGGCCTTTACTGGGACGAATCCGTTGTTTATCAAACCCAGCGCCTACCTCTTTATCAAGAGGTAACAAATAAGCTGATCCACCAACAATGTGTATATGGTTGTCGCTGTTCTCGCAAACAAATAAAAGCCATGGGTGGCATTTACCAAGGTCACTGCAAAACACTTAACTTGTCAACAGAGCAAGGCGCACTTCGTCTTAGCCAACAGCACCCAACATGCCATTTTAACGATTTGATTCAAGGCGATATTACTGTAAATAGTGCATTAGCCCATGAAGATTACATAATAAAGCGCAGTGACGGATTATTTGCCTACCAACTAGTGGTGGTTATTGATGACATAGAGCAAGGTATTAATCGTGTGGTACGTGGCGCCGATTTAATCGAGCCTACAGCACGGCAAATCAGTTTATTTAAACAGCTTAATGCGCCTATTCCCCAATACGCACATTTACCCCTTGCGGTGGCCGAGCCAGGTTTTAAACTCTCTAAACAAAATTATGCGCCCGCTATTAGCACAGACAACCCAAAGCCCGCGCTTATTGATGCGTTTGAATTTTTAAACTTACCTGTACATAGCCAATTGAATGATTTGTCTGTGGAGCAATTAATGGTGTGGGCTATTAACGAATTTAGCTTAACAGCGGTGCCAAACATACCCGAAATTCAAATTTCGCAAGGTCAGCATCCAAACAGCACTAAATTTACGCATTTAAGCAAATAAAAAACTTAAAAACGGCTTAATTTCAGTCCATCAACTTAATTTTTATACCGCGCTGGTATATGATAGCCGCCTAAATAGAGGCTATTTACAATAAATACAAAGCACCGCACTATAATACCTAATTTATGTGCTTTTTGATTGCGATGACCAGCCAATCATCATTTCTGTAGGAGACAGATTATTATTTCCAAGCTTTTTCAATTTTGCAGGCAAATAATCGGCCCAAATGCCGATGTGCAAAGCACTCAAACAAGTGATGAACCGGTTGTTGTAACACGCGGCGAACATGGTATTTCACGTAAACAATTTAGCCCAAATGCAATCAAAGTACTTTACCGTTTAAAAGACGGTGGTTACGACGCTTACCTTGTAGGTGGTTGTATTCGCGATATATTGTTAGGTCAACAACCAAAAGACTTTGACGTTGTTACCAATGCCACCCCAGAGCAAGTTAAAAAACTATTTAGAAATTGCCGCCTAATTGGCCGTCGTTTTCGCTTAGCACATATTGTTTTTGGTCGCGAAATTATAGAAGTAGCCACCATGCGCGGGCACCACGAAGCGCAAGAAGATAAAAACCAAATTAGCCAATCAAGCGAGCACGGGCAGTTACTGCGCGATAACGTGTTTGGTAGCATTGAAGAAGACGCCGAGCGCCGTGATTTTTCTATCAACGCGCTGTATTACTCTATTAACGATTTTTGTATATACGATTACGCCAATGGCTTAGCGGCCATACAAGCAAAACAAATTGAGTTAATTGGCGACCCAGAAACACGCTACCGCGAAGACCCTGTACGTATGCTACGTGCGGTGCGCTTTGCAACTAAGCTTGATATGAGCATAGCGCCAAAAAGCGAAAAGCCAATTACTGCGCTTGCCAGCCTACTTGATAACATACCGCCAGCGCGTTTATTTGAAGAAGTTCTAAAGCTGTTTTTAAACGGTAAAGCCGAAGCTAACTATTTAATGCTACGCCAATACGGCTTGTTTAAGTCGTTATTTCCGGTGCTTGATAAAATTTTAGATAAAAACCCTGACGGCTTAGAAGCGGCGTTTATTCAGCAAATGTTTCAAAACACCGATAAACGCATAAATGCAGATAAAAAAGTAACGCCTGCGTTTATATTTGCTGCTTTAATGTGGTTTCCGCTGCTTGAGCGCACAACTAAAATTAAACAACAAGAACAGCTGTCTTACTTTGATGCCTTTGCTCAAGCCATGAATAAAGTTCTGAGCGAAAATGCCCAGCATATTGCAGTACCTAAACGCTTTACCTTAGGCGCGCGCGACATTTGGCATATACAGCAACGTTTAGATAAACGTGCCGGCCAACGCGCTTACAGACTTACCCAGCAGCCACGATTTAAAGCCGCTTATGACTTTTTATTATTACGAGTGGATGCCGGTGAGCACCAACATAGTGAGCTTGCCCAGTGGTGGACACAATACTTGAGCCTAGATATTAATGGCCAAAAAGAAATGGTAAAAAACCTAGGCCACCAAGGTGGACCAAAACCACGTAAACGTCCGCGCCGCCGCACCACTAAAAAGCCAGCTGAGTAATTGCATGCAGTGTGTATATTTGGGTTTAGGTGCCAACCTAAACTCACCCAAAGAGCAGCTTGATAACGCCGTTTGTGCGCTTAAAAAGCTGCCTCATTGTGAATTTATAAGTGTATCGCATTACTATGCAAGCAAACCAATGGGCCCACAAGATCAACCCGACTATGTAAATGCCGTAGCGTGTATTAAAACCGCGCTTGAACCTGAGCAATTACTTGATTTAACTCAAGCCATAGAGCTTGAACATGGGCGGGTAAGAAAAGCCGAACGTTGGGGGCCGCGTACGCTCGATATAGATACCTTACTGTTTGGTCAGCAAGTGATTAATACCCAGCGCTTAACTGTGCCACATTATGGCCTGTGCGAACGTGAGTTTGTAGTTTACCCTTTACTTGAGCTTGCCCCAGAACTGATTTTACCAAGCGGCATTGCATTAAAAACCATTGCGCAAGACTTACCGCTCAACGACTTACAACAATTACCTCTGTAATTAACCAAGGCTTATGCCTGCGAGGATATTATGTCTAAAATAACCGTTTCTACTTTAAATAAAATGAAAGCAGAAAATAACAAAATCACCGCATTAACCGCTTACGATGCCAGTTTTGCTAAGTTATTTCATGATAACGGTGTGGACGTTATTTTAGTTGGCGACTCTTTGGGCATGGTGCTGCAAGGTGGCGACGATACCCTAGGCGTAACCAATCAAGATATAGCCTATCATACCCGCTGTGTACGCGGTGGCAGCCGTGAGCTTTTTGTAATAGCCGATATGCCCTTTATGAGCTATTCAAATGTTAGCGACACCTGTAAAAATGCAGCAGAGTTAATGCGTGCAGGCGCTAATATGGTAAAACTTGAGGGCGGTGAATGGCTTTACGACAGCATTAAAAGTTTAACGCAGCAAGGGATTCCTGTTTGTGGCCATTTAGGATTAACGCCGCAATCAGTACACGTATTTGGAGGCTTTAAAATTCAAGGCCGCGAAGACGACAAAGCGCAAAAAATGATTGATGATGCAAAAGCCCTAGAAGCCGCAGGTGCTCAATTATTAGTGCTTGAGTGTATCCCAAGTGCGCTCGCTAAACGCATTACCGATGCCGTCACCATTCCTACCATAGGTATTGGCGCAGGTAATGTAACGGATGGCCAAATACTGGTAATGCACGACTTAGTCGGTATTTCGGCAGGATACATTCCTAAATTTTCTAAAAACTTTTTACTGGAAACTGGCAACATGCCAGATGCAGTTAAAAAATATTGTACAGACGTTAAAAGTGGCGCATTTCCAAGCGCCGAACATGAGTTTAAATAATGCAGTCAATTACTGAAATTAAATCATTACGTAGTCAAATTAAAGCTTGGCGCCAAGCAGGTTTAAGCGTGGCTTTAGTGCCAACCATGGGCAACTTACACCGCGGCCACTTTTCATTGGTTGAAAAAGCAAAAACAATGGCCGATAAAGTGGTTGTGAGTATTTTTGTCAACCCAATGCAATTTGGTGCCAACGAAGATTTAGATAGCTACCCGCGTACATTAAACGAAGACAAACAAGGCTTAGCCGACTTAAACACCGATATTGTGTTTACCCCAAGCGTAGACACCATTTACCCAAATGGGCTTGGTGAGCAAAGCTTTGTAGATGTACCTGGCGTATCTATGGGGTATTGTGGCGGCACGCGCCCAGGACACTTTAGAGGCGTAGCCACGGTAGTGACTAAGTTATTTAATTTAGTACAACCAGATTATGCATGCTTTGGCGAAAAAGACTTTCAGCAGCTGCAAGTGATTAAAACCATGGTACGCGATTTATCAATTCCGGTTGAAATTGTTGGTGTACCGACCATGCGTGAAGTTTCAGGCTTAGCTATGAGCTCGCGAAATGGCTATTTATCTGCAGAGCAAAAAGCCACGGCTACCGCATTATTTAAAACACTAAACAGTTGCGCTGAGCAGCTCAAAGCAGGCAATACCGATTATAAAGCACTTGAGCAAAGCGCACAGCTTAGTTTAGAGCAAGCCGGCTTAAAGCCTGATTATTTTGAGATAGCTCAACGAGATACATTAAAAGCTGCTACACTTGATGATACACAACTTGTTATTTTAGCTGCCGCCTTTTTAGGCAATGTTAGATTAATCGACAACTTACAAGTTGAGATTTAACAAAAGCGCAGTTCAACGTTAAGGATAAGCATGCAAACATTTATTAAAACGAGTGCCCTCGCCCTTTCATTTTCATTGTTAGCAGCTTGCCAAAATCAAGTGAAAAACCCTGAGTTAAACCAATGTGCACAACAAAACTATCAGTGCGAAAATAGTTGCGATCAGCAATCAATTGACAAAGGTTTAAAACAGCAAGTGTGCTCTGCCAAATGTGTAGAGAGCTATAATCAGTGTAAAGCACAAGCGCAAAAGCTGACTGATCTGTAATCGCTTTTTAGTAAGTTAGTCTGTTTTACGTTTTAAATTTTACACAAAAAAAAACCGCTCATTGAGCGGTTTTTTTATTGGTTGGGTTTAAATTATAAACCTAACTTTTTAAGCTCTGCTTCTACTAACTTAGCAGATAGTGGTACGTAACCATCTTTTTCAACGATTTTTTGACCGTCTTTAGAAAGTACCATTTTTAAGAACTCAGCTTCAATTGGTGAAAGCGGCTTATTAGGGTGCTTGTTCACGTACACGTATAAGAAACGAGAAAGTGGGTATTTACCTTTAGCAACATTATCAAGCGTTGCATCTACGTAGTTAGTGCCTTTTTTAGATAAAGGAACCGTACGTACACCCGACGTTTTGTAACCAATACCTGAGTAACCAATCGCGTTTAATGAAGATGAGATTGACTGTACAACAGAGGCTGAACCTGGTTGTTCATTTACGTTGTTACGGAAGTCACCTTTACACAGCGCTTTCTTTTTAAAGTAACCGTAAGTACCTGATACAGAGTTACGTCCGTATAATTGAATGTCTTTTGCAGCCCAGTCGCCCGTTAGGCCAACATCGCTCCAGCGGTTAACTTGCTCAGACGCACCACATTTACGAGTAGATGAAAAAATAGCATCTACTTGGTCAATACGTAAGCCTTCAATTGGGTTATCTTTGTGTACAAATACCGCTAGTGCATCAATCGCTACACGTACTTCTGTAGGCTTGTAACCGTAGCGTTTTTCGAACGCTTCGATTTCTTTTGATTTCATTTTACGGCTCATAGGACCCATGTTAGAGGTGCCTTCGGTAAGCGCTGGTGGAGCAGTAGACGAACCTGCCGCTTGAATTTGAATATTTACATTAGGGTAAATACGTTTGTACTCTTCAGCCCAGAAAGTCATCATGTTAGCTAAAGTATCAGAGCCTACAGATGAAAAGTTACCTGAAACGCCGTTAATTTTTTGATATTCAGGAATTGCGTCGTCAAGAGCAACAGCCTGTGCAGATACTAATGTTGTAACAGCCACACCCATTGCGGCAACTAAGTTTTTAAATTTCATGCGGGGTTCTCCGATTTGTTCGTCCCATTTCCTAACTGTCGTCTACTGTAAAGTGAGTAGATGACAGTTACATTACTCTTAAATGACACTTTTATGACTTTGCTTTTTATTGCCTTTAACTTGCTAAGTTAACAAGCTTATCCTTTGAAAAGTCGAAAGAAAAACACGAGCCTTTACCAAGCTCACTGCTTATATTTAATTTACTATCGTGACGTGTAAGCACATGTTTAGTAATTGCTAAGCCTAAACCTGAGCCACCGGTTGTGCGACTCCTTGCTTTATCTACGCGGTAAAAGCGCTCAGTTAAACGATTTATATGCTCTGGTGCAATACCATCGCCATTATCATTTACGCTAAAATGCGCAAGCCCCTCTTTACGCTGCCAGGTAACAACAATTTTTCCGCCCGCTTTAGTGTAATGTATAGCGTTAAACACTAAATTAGAAAATGCACTGCGTAGCTCATCTTCAGAGCCTTTAATATCAAGCTCATTATCTATATCAAAAATAAGCTCATGGCCTTTATCTTGGTTTATAGATTGCGCTTCGGTTTTAATGTAGTTGAGCATTTGCGGCACATTAATGGCTTTGTCGTTGTCTTGCCTACGCGCCCCTTCAATACGCGAAAGAGATAAAAGCTGATTAACTAAGCTGTCCATACGCTTACATTGCTCAAGCATGGTATTTTGCGCTTTATTCCACATTGCAGGCGGTGGCATCATATCGCCATCCATCATCTCAAGGTAGCCAGTAACAACCGTAAGTGGCGTACGCAGCTCATGTGATACATTGGCAACAAAATCTTTGCGCATTTGCTCTAGCTGCTTTAGGCGTGTTACATCACGTACTACCACCATAAGCTGCGTGTTGGCATACGGCATTACCCTAAATTCAAGCACTTGGTCAACAATATGTCCGTTATCAAGCTCTAATGGCTCTTCAAATTCACCGCGCAGCATGTACTTGGCAAATTTAGGTTCGCGTATTAGGTTATCTAGGCGCTGGCCATGATCGGTCGGCCATTGGAGCCCCAATACTTTAAGTGCAAGTTGGTTACACCAAACAATGCTTAAATCACTTTGCAACACCACTACGGCATCGGGTACGGCTTCAGCTCCATCGCGAAAGCGACGAATTAAATCGGCCAGTTCATTGCGTTTTTTACGATTACGGTGCTGTAAATGATAAATGCCTTCAAATACTTGTTCCCACGCACCCTCGCCCTCTGGTGGGTTAAAGCTACGTTGATTTAAAAGCCAATCGCTTAAGCGATAAAGTTGATGATAATGCCAGACTAAAAGAGAAGAAGTGCCTAAAAATAAAAGCAAAAATGGTGCACCAATAAGCACACCAACTAATAACAGGGGTAAAAAATAGATAAACAGACGTTTTACTAACGCCTGTTTATTAATAACTCGATACATACACTCACTTTACCTTTGAGTAGTAATTTATGCGTACTCACACCCTAGCTGCGGTACCTTATAATTTACTAGAAAAACGATAACCTGCACCACGTACTGTTTGTACTAAGCGATCATGCCCCAGCGGTGCAATCGCTTTGCGTAAACGACGTATGTGCACATCAACTGTACGGTCTTCTACGTACACATTAGTTCCCCAAACATGGTCAAGCAGTTGCTCACGGCTATAAACACGCTCTGGGTGAGTCATAAAAAAATGTAATAATCTAAATTCGGTTGGGCCCATATCAAGCTCGCTTCCCTCAGAGGTAACGCGGTGCGATATTGGGTCTAAACGCAAGCCATGTACTTCTATGGCTTCTTCTAATGAGGTAGGCGATACACGGCGAATAACCGCTTTAATACGAGCCATTAACTCTTTAGGAGAAAAAGGTTTAGTGACGTAGTCATCTGCCCCTACTTCTAGGCCGCGTACTTTGTCTTCTTCTTCGCCGCGGGCTGTAAGCATAATGATTGGAATTTGGCGTGTGTATTCACTTTGCTTAAATTGCTTAGCAATTTGAATACCGCTACCACCTGGTAACATCCAATCGAGTAAAACCATATCTGGGTATGGTTCAACCATAGCTGCAATTGCAGAATCGTAATCTTCTGCTTCAATTGCTTGAAATCCATTTTGCTCTAAAACAAAAACTAACATCTCTCTGATAGGAGCTTCATCATCTACGACTAGTACTTTACGTGACATTCCAAATTATCTCTTACGCTATCGAATTAGTTTTCATTATTATGACTAAGTATGACATTTTTATGAAAGTGTAACGTGTAAATTAAAATCCTGGTAAAAAAAACACAAAATAGTGACAAAAAACCTCATTAACGTCATATTTTTAAAACTATTTTGCAAATTACGGTTAATCAAAACATATTTACAAAAAGATGACAGTTTTATTTCTAAGTAGATACTCATAGCGGGATCATTGCTTTACTAACACAGTAAAAAACCAGATACGAAACTGAGTTTGCACTGGAAGATGTCATTACGTGGTTAAAAATAGATCTGTTTTTTACTAAGCAGCCTATAAAAAGATCAGATTTTTACTAAGCCGATCGGGTTTGGGATCACGGTTATACTTAGTCAAACAACTAAGCATCTGATCTATTGTACAAATAAAAAACGATCTGATTGATTGAGCGCCTAACATGGCGTAAATTTATGCGCTAGTTGGTAAATAAATGATCCGAATGCGGGGCGGTTAGTAAATCAGTGATCCCATTTTATTAAGTTGGTACAACAGTGATCCCAGTGCTTTGCGGTATAAAAAAACCAGCTGGATTACGCCAGCTGGTTTTTATAACGCTATTTATTAATCAAAGATCATTATTTAATTTGTGGGTCTAACTCACCACTTAAATATTTAAGGTGCATGTCATCAAGTGAAATTGGCTTAATTTTACCTGCTTGACCAGCTGTACCAAACGCGTTGTAACGCGCAACACAAATCTCTGTCATTGCTTTAGTTGCTTCTGCTAGGTATTTACGCGGATCGAAGTTAGATGGGTTAAGCGCCATATGACGGCGAATAGCACCGGTAGAGGCCAGGCGTAAATCGGTATCAATATTTACTTTACGTACACCGTATTTGATCCCTTCTACAATTTGCTCAACAGGTACACCGTACGTTTCAGGAATTTCGCCACCGTATTGATTTATGATCTCTAACCACTCTTGTGGTACAGACGACGATCCGTGCATTACTAAGTGCGTGTTCGGGATACGTGCGTGAATTTCTTTAATACGATCAATCGCTAAAATGTCATCTGTGGGTGGGCGCGTAAATTTATACGCACCGTGCGATGTTCCACAAGCAATTGCCAAGGCATCAACATGGGTTTTATTTACAAAATCAGCGGCTTCTTCTGGGTCGGTAAGCATTTGATCAGTAGTTAGTTTACCTTCTGCGCCTACACCATCTTCTTCGCCCGCTTCACCGGTTTCAAGTGAGCCAAGTACACCTAGCTCGCCCTCTACCGATACGCCACAAGCATGTGCCATAGCCACGGTTTCGCGTGTTACTTCTACATTATATTCGTAGCTTGATGGGGTTTTTCCGTCAGTCATTAATGAGCCATCCATCATAACTGATGAAAAGCCAAGTTGAATTGAGCGTTGGCAAACACCGGGTGAGGTACCGTGATCTTGGTGCATTACTACTGGAATGTGCGGCCATTCTTCAACGGCTGCTAAAATCATGTGGCGGATAAATGGAGCACCAGCATAAGCACGTGCGCCTGCTGATCCTTGAACAATTACTGGGCTGTTTGTTTTATCAGCCGCTTCCATTATTGCGCGCATTTGCTCTTGGTTATTCACGTTAAAGGCTGGAACGCCGTAACCGTGTTCAGCTGCATGATCTAAAAGTTGTCGCATACTGATTAAAGCCATTGGGTATTCTCCAATTTATCGACAGCAGTCTCCTGCCATCTAGTTTGAACGGATATGTTAGTTTGACGCAATCACTGCGCCACAAAATAAAGCAATTTACACTGCTTAGTTTTGTCTTAATTAACTATTAAATAAGGGTGAGAGGTATTTAATAATTAATCGTTGGTGAGGGTTTCCCCTCACCTAATGCGGCTAAAAATTTATTATTTAGCGCGCGACTCTAGCATTTCTACTGCTGGAAGTTTTTTGCCTTCTAAAAACTCTAAGAACGCACCACCACCGGTAGAAATGTAAGATACTTTATCGGCAATGCCGTATTTATCAATTGCCGCTAAAGTGTCACCACCGCCTGCAATCGAAAACGCATTAGAGTTAGCAATTGCCTGAGCAATAGCACGTGTACCATTACCAAACTGATCAAACTCAAATACGCCAACTGGGCCATTCCATACAACAGTACCGGCGTTTGCAATAATTTTTGCAAGCTGGCTGGCTGTATCAGGGCCAATATCAAAAATCATGTCATCGCTTGTTACTTCGCTTACATCTTTAAGCGTAGCGACTGCAGAGTCTGAAAATTCATTACCTACCACAACATCAGTCGGTACCGGAATTTCACCATCGTTTGCTTTAGCTGCTGCACATAAACGATTTGCTTCATCCATTAAATCAGCTTCATAAAGTGATTTACCAACCGGATGACCCGCAGCAGCAATAAAGGTATTAGCAATACCGCCACCTGTTACAAGCTGATCTACAATCGTTGAAAGCGAGTCTAAAACAGTTAATTTAGTTGATACTTTAGAACCACCTACAATGGCCACTAATGGGCGTGCTGGGTTATCTAGTGCTTTACCTAGTGCTTCAAGTTCTGCTGATAATAACGGGCCAGCACAGGCAACATCTGCAAATAAGCCAACGCCATGAGTAGACGCTTGTGCGCGGTGCGCGGTGCCAAATGCATCCATTACATACACATCACACAGTGCAGCAAGTTGTTTTGATAAGGCTTCGTCGTTTTTCTTCTCGCCTTTATTAAATCGTACGTTTTCAAATACAACTACTTCGTTATCGGCAACTTCAACGCCGTTTAAGTAGTCTTTTTCAAGGCGTACATTTTGCTCAAGTGCATCGTTTAGGTAATCGGCTACAGGGGCAAGTGAAAATTCGTCATCGTACTCGCCTTCCGTAGGGCGGCCAAGGTGCGACATAACCATTACTTTAGCGCCTTTTTCAAGAGCTAGCTTAATAGTAGGTAGTGCAGCACGAATACGTGCATCTGAGGTCACTTTACCTGCTTTAACTGGTACATTTAAATCTTCACGAATTAATACGCGCTTGCCGTTTAAATCTAAATCTGCCATTTTTATGACCGACATAACATCTCCTTAGTTAACGATACTTGAACCTGAAAAATAAATTTTAAAATTATTATAAAATGCTTACTTAGCCATCATCGCACGTGCTGTATCTAGCATGCGATTGGCAAAACCCCATTCGTTATCACACCAAACAAGTAACTTTATCAGGCGTTTGTGACTAACGCGTGTCTGCGTGCCATCAATAATACAAGAATGTGGGTCGTGATTAAAATCAACCGATACCAATGGCTCTTCGGTGTAACTTAAAATACCTTCTAAGCGGTCTTTTGCTTGGGCTTTAAGTGCCGTATTTACCGCGTTTAAATCTACATCGGCATTTACTGTAACACTTAAATCCATTGCCGTTACGTTAATTGTCGGCACGCGAACCGCAATGGCTTCAAAGCGCCCTTCAAATTTGGGTAAAATGCGGTCTATTCCTCGTGCTAATTTTGTATCAACTGGAATAATAGACTGACTCGCAGCGCGGGTACGACGTAAATCATGATGGTACGCATCAATCACTTGTTGATCGTTCATCGACGCGTGAATAGTGGTAATAGCGCCCGATTCAATGCCAAACGCATCATCTAGCACTTTAATAACAGGCACCACACAGTTTGTAGTACATGAGCCGTTAGATACTATAGTGTGCTCGCGTTTGAGCTCATCATCGTTAATGCCATACACAATGGTGGCATCTACATCGTTATCAGCTGGGTGCGAAAACAACACCTTTTTAGCACCCGCAGTAATGTGTAATTGTGCATGCTCGCGCGAGTGATAAACACCGGTACATTCAAGCACTACATCTACATCAAGGGTTTGCCAAGGTAATTCTACTGGGTTTTCTTCACAAAATAGTGCAATGGTATCGCTTGCAACGCTAATGGTGTCTTCACCAAGTTTTACAGGAAAAGAAAAACGACCGTGGGACGTGTCGTATTTTAATAAATGAGCAATAGCTTCAGGGTCAGCAAGTTCGTTAATCGCAACAATTTTTATCTCGTTGCTCAAACCTGACTCGTACAACGCGCGGACAATATTTCGACCAATACGACCAAAACCATTAATTGCAAGTTTGATTGCCATGAAATATAAAATCCACTCTCTTTACGTGCAGACAAAGGCATCGATGCCTTTTAGATGGCTGTATTGTAATCGACCTTGAACATTATTATAAGAGGGAGCGATTAGAAACTTTAAATTAACCCAAAAGTAGCTAATTTACTTGGCTACTTTTGGGCATAAAGCGAGCTTGCTTGAGTGCTTACTGTAGTGCTTTTAAAGCATTAATTATATCTTGTGGCTCTGAGCGGGTGCGGTAATCAACATCGACATAGCGCCACGTCACTTTACCTTCGCTATCTAAAACAAACGTGGCAGGGATAGGTAAAATACTGCCGTTGCCGTTATTAAGCGACTCTAAATCAAGGCCGCGGTCTTCGCGCATATGCTCTAATAAAAATGCAGGTACTTGCCACGCTACGCCATAGCTTGCTGCTATATCTGCATTTTGGTCACTCAGCACAACAAAATCCATATTACGTATGTCGTTTTCGCTCATTGAGCCATCGGGCGCTTGTGGGCTAATAGCCACCAGCTGTGCGCCTAATGCGTGAATTTCAGGTAGGCGTGACTGCAATGCTTTTAGCTGTAAATTACAATAAGGGCACCAACTACCACGATAAAAAGTTATAACCACAGGCCCTTTTGCAAGTAGCTCATCTAATAAAACTTGCTCACCGTGCTGGTTAGGCAGTTCAAAGCGTGGGGCATTTTGATCTAAATTAAGTGCATTTGCCCCTTCTTGAAACGCTTTTGCCTGAGCAATGGTTTCATCAACGCCTTTCATAAAATCAGGATTACCTTTTCGCCCTGCTGCTATTTTTGCTTCGGTTTGTGCTTTTAATGTGTTGCTTTCATCGCTCATAGTATTGCTACCTTCAAATTAATCAAAAACATAAAACTAGCTTACAGTACGAACATGTATTTGAAATGAAATTATTAATTTAATCAGTTATCTCTAAATCAAACACCACGTTTATGGATGATTTAAAGCTTATTGTTGCCTGTAAATCGTTACTAAGTATTTGAGGAAAAGAGTTATTATCATACTGCGCCCTGTGCATCTTGGTTATAGCTGTACTAAAACCACTGTCATAGTTGTTTTTAGTTGAGCGAATAGTGCGTACTTCACCTACTTTTGCATTGAATGAATCAGCAAGTAAATCCGCTTTTATTTTTGCATCTTCAATTGCTAACTGTGTGGCTTGCGCTTGTAATTGCTCAAATTTTGAAGATAAAAACGCAATATTTTGAATCGCATTTACTTCTTGGTTCAATAAAAAATCGGTTAAATCGCTCACACGCTCAATACTGTTTAGCGTTACTTCAAACGTTCTTATCGCTGCGTATTCGCTAAGTGCCTGATGCCCTGTTTCAATATAATCCATTCCTGTTTTTTCAATTTTAACGTTTGAGGCAACTACGTCATCGGCGCTTATTTCAAATTGATTGAGCCCATCTATTAATAACTTCACTTTATTCTCAAGCGCGTTATTGGCGGCATTCGGCTCATTTTTAACACTATTCACCTTAAATAGTATTTTAGCCATGTCAGGCTCAACTAATACCTCAGCAGTGCCTTGCACTGAGATATGACGATTGGCAGGTAAGCTCGAATTAGCACAAGCGATCACAGGGAATAAGGTTAGAAGAATAGTGGTAATGAGTCTCATAATTTGTCCTGAATAAGTGCCATGCTTGGTTATGCGTCCATACTAATAAATAGCAGCCAATCGTGTTTCAGCGAATGTTTAATTACTGTGTGCTTGATGCAGCTTTTGACTTTGGCTTAATCGTTTTTTCTTGGTGTAGATTAGGTATCAAAGCTGAAATATTTTCTTGTGAAATAATAAGTAACTCATCTTGTTTATTATCATAAACAAATAAATTCCGCATTGTTGAGGCTACTATTTGAACATTTTGAAGTTGAGTTACTTTACTCTGAGCAATTGGATAATTTAATGACAAGTGATAATTCATTGTTCTTTCATTTATTATATCTTTACTGTGTGAATGCGCCAACATAGTAGGGTATGTAGATATTATAAGTGCTAAAAATAACATTAATGAGTAACTAGGTTTTAATAAATAGAACGGGTAACCAAAGCCATAATAAAGTTTTTTTAACACGGTTGTTTTACTAGGATCTGGCATGTGTCCTGAGCGCCAATTTAAATAAATAGCTGTTAAAACGATGATCGTAGTATAAAGAGTAATAAGTAAAAAATTTGAAATCAGTGCCAGTAAAAAGTCACTTATTTCAATGAAATTGAATATATCAACCGAGAAGTTATTAAGTAAAACGTAAAGATACACAACGCCTGATAAACTACCCAGTAAGTAAAGAATAGTAAGAAACACACCAAAATTATTGTGAATGTACTTTTTAACTGCTTTAAGGTCATTGTTTAACTGGTTGTAATACTTACTGGCGGCTTCAATTACCATAATAAATCCTTTTAAAATTCTTATCTTAACAAAATAATTAGTAAATGCTGTAGCTTTGTTAAATTATTGACCTCAACTGCAACTCCTTCCCACGGTTTATTTGGTAGCACTGGGCTAGTAATAATTCGGCGGTGGCCTGTGCGTCTGTAAGTGCGTTATGACAATGATAGCTTGGTAACTCATAACGTTTGCGACACGCACTTAGGGTTAAATCATCTTGTTTTATTTCTGCACCTTGGCAAATAAGGCGCTTTTTTTCTATGTGGAGGGTGTCGAGTATCAACTTAGGTTGTGCGTTTATATTGGAACCTTTAAGGGCTGCTTTTAAAAACCCCCAATCCAGTATGGCGTTATGAAAAACCAAAATATGGTCACTAAAATCACGGCTTAGCTGCGTTAATATAGTGTGCAGGCTTTGTCCTTTAGCCACTGTGTCGTCAATAATGCCGTGAAAAACAGGGCTTTGCTCTAGGCTTTTTACATCCTTGTTTATTAAATGCTGCGACTCGCTCATTTTTATACATTGGTTGTCTATTTTAACCCAGGCTACTGAGACAATTTCATGCTGGTTTACATCAAGCCCAGTAAGCTCTAAATCAATCACTAAATAGCGTTGCGTTAACGCATTTTGACTTAATAAATTACGCCTTTTTATATACTTACTGAGCCATTTTTTTACCACAGCGCTTACCTCTTATTACAAACTGCCACGGGCAAATTTAAACGCCGCGGCTTGCTGCGCTTGTTTTACTAAATAAAAAGCCTCTTTAAGCTGATGGCGCTCTAATGAACTTAATTTATCGGGGTTTATACAGTTACTTGGCAAACCTTCTTCGTTTATTTGCGTACTAAAACGTAACTGAGTTAAAAATCGCCAGCAATCTTTTAAATTATAAATATCGTCTTTATTTAGCAGTGAATGCTTAAGTAAAGCATCTAAGCGCTCTTGGGTATTGGCGCGTTTTATTCCGGCTTTTAACGCATATAAACGCACTATGTCGTTAATGATCACCACACCGCGTTTTTTTAAATCTATGTACTTATGGTTGTTGTCGCTTTTTTGCGTTTTAAGCTTATTAAATAAACCTATAGGCACTGAGCTGGCTCTTATATCGGTTGCCATAGCAGCATAAAATAACTCATCGCGCGATATCCTGTTTAACTGCTCGCAAAAGCCGCTGTATAGAGCATTGGAGCCTTCTATAAAGCGCAAATCAAAAAATATTTTGCAGTTAAGCATGGCGCTTGGGGTTGGGCTTTTTATCCATTTAAAAAAGCGCTCGCACCACTGGCTTACACTCATTCTGCATTCATCGCTGCTGGCCATAATATTCCCCGGGCAACGCCTAATGCCACATTCTACTAACTGCTCACATACAAACTCCCCCATGTGTTTAAAGTAAGCTTGGTGTTGCTCGCTTAAATCATTTGGGAGTAATAAGCCGTTGTCTTGATCTGAATGTAAGGTTTGCTCTTCGCGTGCTTGCGAGCCAAAACATATAAAGCAAAAACTGGTGGGCGCTGCGCCATTTTCTTCTTGAAATAAATGAATAAGACGCGAGGTGAGTGCATCGGTTAAGCCGCTGAGCAGTTTACCAATTAGCGATATGTCTTCTATGTTGTACGAAAAACTTCGCAGTAACTCAGGGATTTCGCCTGCATAACGTTTTAAATCGGCAATGCTGTGGGCTTTATAAATGCGGCCAATAAGCTGCACAGGGTCACTTTTTTGCTGGCGCAGTAAATCGGTACTAGTAAGCATACCCAAAGGCTTATGGTTTTCATCAAGTACAGGTAAATGATGAATATTGTATTTAAGCATTAAATGCAAAGCAGAAAACACCCGATTGTTTTCAAATATAAATTTAGGCTTTGCACTCATTATGCTGCTAACCGCATCTTGTGGGTCGACTTCATCGGCCAGTACACGGTTACGTAAGTCGCGGTCGGTCACTACGCCAACTAAAATGGCGTGTTCGGTGATCATAATTGACGATACACCGTGTTTTTTCATTTTTTTAGCGGTTTGCCTAATACTGGCATCGGGTGCTAAGGTTATGGCGGTGCGGGTCATCAGCTCAGATATTCTGCGCTCAGACCAGCTATCGTTTTTACTTTTATAATGTGATGAAAGTAAACGATTGGCGTGCGCGCGTACAAAATATTGCTCAAACGGTTTGTATTGATGACGTAAAAAGTCAAAATGCGTTTGCGCAAGCATATACACTATGCCCTCTTTTTGTACCTGTAACCTATTTTGAATCGCCTCTCCGGTTAACAAAGAAGGATAGCCAAAGTAATCCCCCTGCGCTAAACGCTTTACTACATCACCTTTTGCATCCACTAGGTCGTATAAACCAGAGCGAATTAAAAAAAGCTTTGGGGTTTGCGTTTGCAGCCACTGCGCTTGGTTTTCTCGGGTTAAATAAACACTATCAATATGGCTTACAAAATACTCACACGCACTGTCGTGTAGCATGCTAAATGGCGCCTGCATACACACAAACTGGGCAACTTCCTGCTGCTCTACACTCATTGCTGTACTCTTAAAAAGTATACACAAAATCTAATGTACTCATTATTTGAACAAATAAAAAGCCCGACTAAAGTCGGGCTTTTGGTGCTTTATTTTTAAGTAGGCTTAGCGCATTAATGTGCGTGTGCTTCACCTGACCCTTTAGGATTACGAATACCTTCCACCATTTGTTGTATTTCAAGCGGTGTCGATTTTGTTAATTTAAGTACGGTTGCAGCAACCACAAAGTTAATGATCATCCCCACTAAGCCAATTCCTTCGGGCGAAATACCTAAGAACCAATTTTCTGGGCTATTAAGCTCAGGGCTTACAAATTTAAAGAAGATAATATACGCAGCGGTAAAGCCTATACCGGTCACCATGCCAGCAATTGCGCCTTCTTTATTCATTGTTTTAGAGAATATCCCCATAATAATTGCCGGGAAGAAACTCGCCGCCGCTAAACCAAAGGCAAAGGCGACCACCGATGCAACAAACCCAGGCGGGTTAATCCCAAAGTAAGCTGATATAACAATGGCAATCATCGCGGCTAACCGAGCAGCTAGTAGCTCTTGTTTATCGCTTATGTCGGGTTTAAGGGTGCGTTTAAGTAAATCGTGCGACACTGATGTTGAAATAACCAGCAATAACCCCGCTGTGGTTGAAAGCGCAGCAGCAATACCACCGGCCGCAACTAATGCGATTACCCATGCTGGTAAATCAGCAATTTCAGGGTTAGCCAGTACCATAATATCGCGGTCTACTTTTACTTCGTTTGCGCTTGTTGGGTCTTCTACCTTGCCGGCGGTGTAAAACATTTTGCCGTCGCCGTTTTTATCATTAAAGGTAATTAAGCCCGTGCGTTCCCAGTTTTTGATCCACGCTGGTGCTTGAGCGTACTCTGTACCGCTACCATCTTTACCGTTAATGGTGTCAATCATGTTTACGCGTGCAAACGAGGCAACCGCCGGTGCAGTAGTGTAAACAATAGCAATAAATACCAGTGTCCACGCTGCTGAAATACGGGTATCTTTAACGCGTGGTACAGTGAAAAAGCGAACAATTACATGCGGTAAACCTGCAGTACCCACCATTAAAGCGCCGGTAATAGCAAATACGTCAATCATGCTTTTAGAGCCTTCGGTGTATTGTGCAAAGCCCAGCTCTGCGCTTAACCCGTCTAGCTTATCAAGTACATACATGCCTGAGCCATCACTCAATGTGGCACCAAAGCCGGTTTGCGGGAAGAAGTGGCCTGTCATCATCATTGAAATAAAGATAGCGGGCACAAGGTAGGCAAACACAAGCACACAGTACTGCGCTACTTGCGTGTAGGTAATGCCTTTCATGCCGCCAAGTACCGCATAAAAGAATACAATCACCATTCCAATGTAAACACCGGTTTCAATTTCTACTTCTAAAAAGCGCGAAAATACCACGCCTACGCCACGCATTTGTCCAGCAATATAAGTAAAACAAATAAAGATGGCACACAAAATAGCAACAACACGTGCTGTTTGTGAGTAGTAACGGTCGCCTATAAAGTCAGGTACAGTGAATTTGCCAAATTTACGTAAGTAAGGCGCTAAACACATAGCGAGTAATACATAGCCGCCAGTCCACCCCATTAAGTAAACACCGCCATCGTAACCTGCAAACGAAATAATACCCGCCATTGAAATAAACGACGCTGCGCTCATCCAATCGGCTGCGGTTGCCATACCATTGGCAAGCGGAGGTACGCCGCCCCCTGCCACGTAAAACTCATTTGTAGAGCCTGCACGCGCCCAAATTGCAATGCCGATATAAAGCGCAAAACTTAAACCAACAATTATAAATGTGAGTGTTTGAACATCCATTACCTAGCTCCTATTCGTCTACGCCGTATTTTTTATCTAACGTGTTCATTTTGAAAACGTAAACAAAAATCAAAGCTACAAAGGTGTAAATAGCGCCCTGTTGTGAAAACCAGAAGCCAAGTTTAAACCCAAAAAAACGTACTTCATTCAGTACATCTACCAGTAATATGCCAAAGCCAAATGAGACCACAAACCACACTGCTAGTAACTTAAACAGTAGTGAAATGTTTTCTGCCCAATAAGCTTTTGCTTGTTCTTCATCTTTAAAAGCCATTTTTATTTTCCCCTTTAAGCATTGCATAATTGCAATGAGTGGTTTTTTTATAGTCGGTTATTAATTTAGCAACGCGGCGTGAAGAGTGAAGTGAGACCATAGTCGTAACAGCCTGTTAACGTTTACGTAAACTGCAAATGCAATTGTATTTAAAAATACAATTACACATAATTTTCAGTAGGTTAGCTTTTTCCTAAGCGCGTTAACGGCAAAATTTAAGTGGCTTTGTGTAAAAATGCGACATTAGTCTAATAAATCATCAACAATATAAATAATCATTTAAAATCAATACAATAAAAACAACGTTAATATTTTGCATAAAATTGTGCACGCACACTTAAAGTTATCTCTGTTATTGTGTGTGGGTATAAATAATAAGGTTTAATAACAACATGACTGCTGTACTGATTTTTGTAGCATTAGGCTATATTGGGGTGCTGTTTTGGCTTGCTAATTGGGGCGATAAAACAACACCACTTGCTAAACGGATTAGCCATCATCCTTTTGTGTATTCGTTATCGTTAGGGATTTATTGTACCTCGTGGACGTACTATGGTTCGGTTGGTACCGCCGCCACCAGTAGTTGGAGCTATTTACCCATTTTATTGGGGCCTTCCTTGTTGTTCTTTTTTGGCCAAGGCTTTTTACGCAAACTGGTATTAGTAAGTAAAAAACAAAACATTACCACCATTGCCGATTTTATTTCTGCCCGCTACGGTAAACGTCAAACCAGTGCAATACTGGTCACTGTTATTGCCCTACTTGCTACCATTCCCTATATTGCGCTGCAGTTAAAAGCACTCAGTACTAGCTTTTTGCTTTTGCAAAACAGCAATCAAATATCTGGCGAAATGCTTACCCTCACCGCCACGTTAATTATGGCGCTGTTTGCAATATTTTTTGGTACCCGTAAGGTAGATGTTACCGAGTACCGCTCTGGGCTTATGCTAGCAGTCGCCTTTGAGTCAATGATAAAGCTTATTGCGCTTATTGCCGTCGCTGGCTTAGCCTTGTACACCTTATTTAATTTACCCACCCTTAGCGGCGACAAAGTCACAGAGTCGATTTGGCAACACTGGGGCAACTTTAACTTTTTTAGTTTTAACTTTATTGGCCAGTCACTTATGGCTGCCGCGGCCATAATTTGTTTACCACGACAATTTCATGTCACCGTGGTAGATAACCAAGACAAACGCCATTTATTTACTGCTCGCTGGGCTTTTCCGCTGTATTTATTACTCACCGCCGCGATGATAATTCCTATTGCTACTGCCGCAATTCACCCAAGTATTGGTAGCAGTTTTTCACCCGACAGCTTTGTATTAGCGCTACCGCTTATTCACGACCAAGCTTTTTTAAGTACCTTTGTATTTATTGGCGGGCTTTCTGCAGCCACCGCCATGATAGTGGTGGCCACACTTACGCTTAGCACCATGATCTCTAACGATGTAGTGCTGCCGCTTCTGCTACGCCGTAAATTTAAGCGCAACTTAATTACCAGCAGTTATAAATCGCAAATTTTATTAGTCAGGCGTTTTACCATAGCCGGCATACTTATATTGGCTTATTTTTATCAGCAATGGTTTGGCCATGGTAGTGCGCTGGCTAGTATGGGGCTGGTGGCGTTTTCGTTAGTAACGCAGCTGCTCCCGGCTATTGTGGGCGGGCTTTACTGGCGAAAAGGCCATGCTTATGGTGTATATGCGGGGCTATTAGCGGGTTTTATTTGTTGGGTATTATTTTTAATGATGCCAATTTTAGATGCCGGTAGCGCGCTTGATAGCGAGCTTCAGCAAACCCTTATTACACGCGGCACTCTGATTGCCTTATTTGCTAACATTGGTTGTTATATTAGCTTTTCGTTAGGGGCAGAAGAGCGCTTGATAGATAAAATTCAGGCCGCTGCATTTGTTAACCCTAAAGATCAGGCTATTTTATCGCGCCGCTTAAACAAAAATGTTAAAGCCACGGTTTACGACTTTAAAATACTGTTGCAAACCTTTTTAGGTATTCAGCGCAGCCAACAAGTACTGGCGCACTTTTCACTTTCGCACCAGCTAAGTGACAATAATGCCCACCCCGAGCCCGAATTTATAGCCTACTGCGAACGTGCGTTAACTGGGGTGTTAGGGGCGTCTTCGGCGCAGGCGCTAATCCGTACGGTTTCATCGGGTAAACGTATGGCCTTTGAAGAGGTGGTTAACTTTTTTGACGAAACCACACAAGCACTGCAGTTTAACCAAAACCTTTTGTATACCTCGCTCGAAAACTTAAGCCATGGTATTTCGGTGGTCGATAAAGATTTAAAACTGGTGGCATGGAATAAGCGCTACAGCCAAATGTTTGGCTACCCCGACGGCTTTTTAGAAGTGGGGCAACCCATAGAAGATATAATAAGGTACAACGCAGTACGCGGTGAATGTGGCCCAGGCGAAATAGAGCGCCAAGTAGAAAAACGCGTTCAGCATTTAAAAAATGGTAGCTCGCATCACTTTATTCGTCACCGCCGTAATGGCCAAGTGTACGAAATGATAGGTAACCCCCTACCCGATGGCGGCTTTGTAACGAGTTTTTCAGACATTACAAACCATATAAGTACGCAAAATGCGCTTGAAGAAATTAACATGGATCTTGAAAACCGCATTGAGGCGCGAACTCAAGAAGTGCAAACCATTAATAAAGACTTACAAGCCCAAATAGATAGCTGAGTAAAAACAGAGCAAGCACTTACTTTAGCCAAGCGCGAAGCAGAGCAAGCCAACGACAGTAAAACGCGATTTTTAGCACTGGCTAGCCACGATATTTTACAGCCCCTTAACGCGGCGCGTTTATACCTTGCAGCCATTGATGAAAAGCAGCTTGATACAACTAACCAAAATAGCTTTAATAAGCTTGGCCACAGTTTAGACTCAACCGTGCATTTAATGTCAGCCTTACTAGAAATTGCCAAGTTAGAGCAAGGCGCAATGACCCCAACCCCTCGGCACTTTTGTATAAACGATATACTTATGCCACTGCAAAGCGAGTACGCTATTTTATCAAGCGATAAAGGCTTAAAACTAACCGTGCGTTCAAACGCACAAATTGTGCATAGCGACATTACCTACTTGCGCCGAATTATACAAAACTTGGTGTCTAATGCGGTTAAATACACCGAAACAGGGCGAGTATTAATAGCATGCAGAAACCGTAAACATAATTTACGTATAGAAGTATGGGACACCGGCCCAGGTATTAGCCAAATAGAACAAGCTAAAATATTTAACGACTTTTACCGTATAGAAGCCGGTGATAACAAAGGCGTTGGTTTAGGGCTTGGCGTTGTAAAACGTATGGCCGATTTACTTAGCTTAGAGCTTGATGTGCACTCAGAGCCCGGTAAAGGCAGTCGCTTTAGTATTGAAGTACCCTATGGCGATGCGCAGTTTGTTCAACAAAAAGCAACGGCCAGCAGTTTAGTAGAAAACCGCGACGCGATTAACATAGTCGCGGTAGACGATGACCCCGAAAACCTAGCAGCAATGGCCAGTTTACTTAAAAAGTGGCAAGCCAATTACACCTTGTTTGACGATGTAAATAAAGTACTCGCGCACGCTAAACAGCACACAGCGCCCGATGTAATTTTAATGGATTACCAATTAGGTAATGACTGCGATGGTATTTCGCTTATAAAAACACTGCGTGATACATGGCAAAGCGAAGTGCCCGCCATACTTATAACTGCCGTACGCGACACCGAGCTTAAACAAGAAACCAAAGCGGCTAATATTCATTATTTAAGTAAGCCTATTAAGCCAGGTAAGCTTAAAGCTTTACTTAATCACAGCACGTAATAGCCAATTGGCAGCAAAAAATAAGCCCAGTATTAGCTGGGCTTATTTATGTGCTTAACAAAGCGTTGGAACCCTAAATTATTAGGCTGGTTTGGCTTGGCTGCGTAGTTTTTGAAATAACCAACTTAGCCCCACTAACGACAAGCCTAAGCCAATAAACGACAGCGCTTTTAAAAGCCCCGTTAAATTAGCCATGTCCACTAAGAATACTTTTAAAATAACCGCTGCCAATAATCCTAACCCTATCTTTTGGATTAATAGCTGATTTTTTAAATGCCCTAGCACCACAGTAATAGCCCCTAACACAAGCCAAATAACCGAGTAGCTATAAAGCTCTGCGTTGCTTGCACCTGTTGATAAGTAAATATAAGGGCCTTGCCAGTATTGGCGTATAAAGCCATTAATTGCCAACACACTCAATACACCCGCTACTGTGAGTATAAATGGCGCAGCTTTTGTATACAGCGGTTTAATTAACGTATAAAGCCAAAGCACGAGACCCGCAGGCACTAACCAAAGCAAAAATAGCCAATTAAATACAAAATATTCGCCAATATAAATAGAGCTTAAAAATGGATTAGCGTTTAGTAAGGTGCTCAGTGCAGTAACACCCGCAGCACCTGCTAATGCTATGCCTGCCACTTGGTATAATTTAGCTAAGCTACCGGCAATACGAGCACGGTGTAAATATACACAACCCAGCGCAAGCCAATTACAGGTGAGTAAAGCTTGTTCATAAAAGCTCAAAGAATCAAACTGCGGATAGTGCCCTACCAGTTGATAGCTGGTTTCGGTGGTAATAAATAACGCCAAGCAATGCAGCGCTGCGCCTTCAAGCCAAACTTTTAACTGCGATGCGTTAAAGCATTTGGCTGCAGTGTAAAATAACACCACACACAAAGGATAAACTACTAAGCTCCAGTGCACACCCAATACACTAAGCGCCTCGTAACTTGGGGTCCACGGTGACAGTGTAAGGCGAAGTAGTAATGCAGCCACCAGCGCTTTAATTGGCCAATGTGGCATAGGCACCCGATAGCGGTTTATTAACACGCTAATAAGTAAAACTTGAATAGCCAGTGCAATGGTTAGCCCGCTGTCATTTAATAACATAGTGATAGCAAGCGTGATGTTGGCATTTGCCCCCACCCAATATGTAAAGCGCTGAAAAAGCGTTGCGCCACCTATTGCGCACCTAATTAAAATGGCGCTACTTGTAAGTAGTATCACTGCCCACAATGGATAGGCTGCGGCCAACGCATGGTTTGGGATTATAGCGTATAAGGTGGCAATCATTATAAATACGCTAAACGAGGCAGTAATATGAAAAGCCAATCGTTTAGGTTGCCACTTTATACCAAAATAAAGCCCATATACGCCGAGCGCTAACCCTAAAAATATAGCGCCACCATATTGGTGCCTAAATATAAATAGCGAGTCAGAATAATCAGCATAATAAGAAGGCGTGCTTAATAGCCAGAGTACTGCTATTAACATCGCCACCCCTTGCCATAAATCCCAGCGGCTATTTTTAAGCACTAAAAACAGCAATGTTAATATGCTTAACGCATTTATTATTTGCCACTGTAAGTAGTTAGTACTATCAAAAAGCATAGCCAGTAACAAAGGGACAATACAGGCAAGCATTAAAGGGTTACTAGGCAGTGCGTTTATTAGGCGCTTTAAACTATGTGGGCGAGTTTCAACCACCGCAAGTTTTAACCCCAAGCGTGGCACGGCAATTAAACCAATAACACTTAATAGCCCATACGTACCCATAAGCCAAATGGTGCTGCTGTTAGCTAAAGTAAAGCCAACAACATACCAGCTCAAATGCCCCGCCCAAAGTAAATACCACAGCCATGCACGCTGTACTTTATACGCGACCAGCGCAGCAGATAAGCTCACAAACCCAATGTACATATAAAGCGCAAATAAATTATTGCTGCCGGTATTAATCAGCACGGGGACACAATAAGCACCAATAATACCTAGTACGGCTAATACTGGGCCAAGCATTATTGCCATAGCGCTCGCACTTATGGCAATAACCCCAAGTACAACAAATGCTGTTAAAGGGCTGATCATGTTATAGCTGCTATACGCTAATAAGGTCAGTGCAAAGCACGTAATAAAACCCCCACTGGCAAGCGCTGCAGGTATATAGTTCTTAAACCCTTCAAATACACTATTTTTGTAATGCATATAAGCTGCGGCTGCAATTAAGCCTCCACCAAATAAACCGCCTAGGGTTAATCGCATCGTAGGAGAGAGCAACCCGGCTTCTAAACTGTACTTTGCTAAAAATATACCGCCTAGCGCCAATGCGATTGCGCCTATCCAGGTCATCCAGTTTTGTTCAAAGTCGCTACGCAATTTTTCAAAAAAAGAAGTAACAAGTGTGGGTTTGAGATTTTTACTGCCTTGCTTATGTTTATTGGCAGAAGCTTTAGCGGAAGGCTTTATTGCTGAAGCTGGCGTTTTTACCTGGTCACGAGGCTGATTGGATTGATTAGGACTAACTTGATTAAAAGTCGCTTCATTGCTATTTGCTTGGGCCGTGTATGCATGTTCAGCTGTGGAGCAATCGGTGCTTTTATCGGCGTTTTCACCGTGGCTTTGTGCGTTGTTAGCTAATTCTAAACTAAGTACTTTTGCTTTTAATTGGGCAATTTCTTGCTTTAAATTACTAAGTTGTGCAATTGCGACAATACCGCAAATAGCACCGGCCATTATTGCAAATGCAAATAAACCCACTATCCCTAAAAACTCATCCATGGCACGCTCTTTTTATTTATTATGTTATGAGTGTACCTAAAATTTTTAAAAGTTATAGCAATCTGCTTATATATGGGTTTATTTAATGTAAACAAAATCACGCTACAGCTAGGCAAAAAAAAGCCCCAAACAATAAAGCTTAGGGCTTTTACTTTCTAGAACGTGTTACAAGTTGCTTATTCTACGCTGTCTGTAATTGTGCGCGTTACACTCATTTTAAAGCCTGAACTGGTTGTCTCATCGTGCTCTAAAATTAAGATATAGTTACCTTCTTCGGTAAAATCTATATCGCTTTGTTGAATTAACACTATTTGTTGGCCGTTATCTTCGTATACGGCATACACAGTGTAAGCTTCATCATCTACATCAATTTCTTCTTGATCGTATCTATCTAAGCCATCAATTACATTGGTGGCGTCATCAACAGTTTCACCATTTAAGGTAAAGTACACGTCAACTTCGCTTACTGTTTGCCCTGCGTAGCTTTCAATTAGGTTAACAACCGAAATAGTATGGCTGTAGCTGCTAGGTGTTAGGTTTTCCTCAACACTCATCATGCGTAAACCATTATCGACATCGTTGTAAAAAACGCCTACCGCACTTTGCTCGCGCTCTAGGGTCATTAAAAAGTTATCGGCAAGCTTAGTGCCCTCTTCGTCGTACATTGCAACGCTGTAACTGTTTGGCGAAAGCTCAATGTAATCGGTATAGGTATCGCTTGCTACCGTATTAGTATCGTTAACTGTAGTGCCACGGGTCGTGCTAAAGCTAACTGGCGAGTAATCGTCAACGGTATTTATAAAGCGCAATTGGCCTAACGCTGATTGGTGCTTTAGTGCTGTAACATAGTTATTGTCAGTCACAATATCGAGCGTGATACCGTTTTCTTCTGTTGCATAGCTTGGGCGGATCATGGCTACGTAGCTTTCTTCATCGTAAAAATAAACCGACTCCGACTCATACACTACATCAGTGCTACCTGCCTCAGTGATATAAATTGTGTAGTAACCCTCATCAAGGGTTTGTAAATCTAGCTCACTTAAATACTGTGTTGATGTAAATAGTTCAGCACTTTCAAATACGCCATCATCGGTTGCTAGGTAAATATCGTAGCTAGTGTCTTCACTGGTGATATTGTAAAAACCTAAGTTGAACTCATCTGTATCACTTGAAATGGGCACACTTAGCTCTGTGAACGTAGGTTCGTCAAAGTTACCGCTCATTACAATTAGTTCGGTTTTGTCACCTTTGATTGATACTTCTTGTTCGCTAATTGTAATGTAGCTGTCGTTTGCATCTAAGTATTCAAAGCTTAAATCGTAAGTGCCGGTGCTGTAATTATGACGCGTGGTTACATCAGCAAAATCAGTGCCTGAGCGCTCAGTTTCGTCTACAAATAAACGCGTATAAGGGCTGTTATAAGAGCCATTATATAATTGTACGTAGCCTGTATCACTTGAGCCGTCGCTGCCGCCACAACCAACTAGAATAGACATTAAACTTAGAGGTAAAGCAGCTTTCAACAGAGAGTTGGTCATTAAAGTTTCCTTATTATTAAAATCACTATTATGACTTCTTTGCTGCATTTTAATTTCATAGTTTACAAAGTATTACCCTCGCTGACAGTTCTTTACGAAAACGTTTAAAAGTGTAATAAATGTGCAAATAATAAGGATATTTGCGTAGAAAGCTTAAGGGGCTATTTTATATTGATCTCGGCCATTATTTTTAGCAACGTATAAAGCCATGTCTGCCCGCTTCATTACCTTGTCGAGGTGCTCGTTAGCGCTTTGCAGCGCCATACCAATACTTACGGTAAGCTGTTTGACCTGTTTAACTTTAATATTGTGTGCAATGTCTATTAGTTGCCCACAAAATTCAGCCGCTTGGCTTATATTTCCGGTAGGCAAATAGCCGCCAAACTCCTCACCGCCTAAACGAGCAAATACTGCATTATTAACAAATGCACTATTATACTTAGTAGCTAACTGCTGTAGCACTAAGTCACCCTCATCATGGCCAAACTCATCATTAATAGCCTTAAAATGATCAATATCTATAATTAAAATAACGTAAGGCGTACTAGGGGCAGTTTTAACATGCCGATAAAAATAGCGTCTATTATGTACTTGTGTAAGATCGTCCGTTATCAACTCGTGCGCTAAACGGTTATGTATACTTTGTACAAAACGCATGGTCTTAAATAACCCATAGGCGGTAAAAAGCATTCCCATGGTTCTGCATAAGTCTTCAAAATAAACACTCATCCAATAAGGCTGCACAACTAATTCATCTATTACATCAGCCGTTGTACCCATACTCCATAGCAATAAACCTAAAGTAGAAAACACGTACGCTTGTTTTGAAAGCTCAGAGCATTGCACTATCCAAAATAAAAATACGAGCACGATGAGATTGCAAAAATCGGTAGTAAAACCATACACATTGTTTTGCACGTTTAAAGGGGGGAAAGTATTTAAAGCATAAAGTGAAAAAACAATAATGTAGAGAAGTAACGCTATACTTACCGCCTTATTTATCCAACTCATTTTATAAAAGTTAGACAGCCTAACGGTAAGTTTTACAGTTTCAATCATAGGGTGGCGCTTTTTAATGCGTTATTAACAAACTATAGCACACCAGAAAAAACCGCTATAAAAGGTTAACTTACCCTGTACTTGCAGGGTTATTTCACCACCTTGAATACAAAGAGTTGAGCAAAGCAGACACAAATACAATGCAAAGCTAAAAACCCACATTTGCATTAGTGTCCACACAGTTTTAGTCGCGCTGAGCAGCTTACTTATAACAACTAAGTATAAAACTATATTAAGGTGCTAAGGCCCCATAAAGCTAATATTAAAATAGTAATAGCAATCATTGCTTTAGTTTTGTGTTTACTGATTATTTGCTCGGCTTTATTACCTGCGTAATATACAACAACGGCTAAACTAAAATAGCGAATTGAACGAGCAATACCTGAGGCTAATAAAAACAAACCAATAGAGTATTTTGTAGCCCCAGCGGCAAGCATCGCAATTTGAAACGGAATGGGCACAATTCCCAGCGTCATTACAAACCAAAAACCTTGGCTTTGCATTTGCTGCTTAACATTTTCAAATTGCTCTTGGCTTGAAAACATTTCAATAACCCAGTCACCTACAGCGTCAAATAGGTAATAACCCAGCGCATAACCAAATAAAGCACCAATCACGCACCCAACTGTTGCCATAAGCGCTATTAACCAAAGCTTTTCACGACGTGCTTGCATAAGAGGCACAAGCACTGCTTCAAGCGGAATAGGGACTATCGTAGATTCTAAAAACGACGCTACGGTAATGCCTGTTAGCATATGTTTAGAATCTATAAAGTGCCGTGTTTTTTCTTTTAGTTTTTTTTGAATAGCCATGTAAATCCTTTTTTTGCTTGTGATGATAAGCCGTTGCTCAATGGGTTAATTCTTACATATTTACGTTAATACACGCTGAAAACAGTTAAAGATTTAACAGCCACATAACTGTTAACAAATTAGCAATGTTTATAAGAATATTTTATTATGTGCCAATGCAGTTAAATACCTACCAAAGCAGTTAAAATTTATGCAAAGTGCACGTTTTATTCCCTTTAGAAAACAAGATATTGTTGATATGTGCAGCGCTGAGCTCACAAACAACTCAGAGCAAACATCGTTTAAACAATTTTGCGATTTATTAGCAAGCCTTATCCATTACGATTACCATTCAACACTCGAGTCGCTCAAAAATAACTACGCGCCCTTTGATCCCAATAGCGATACGCGATCTTTAGCGCCAGTATCAGCTGATCAAAAAGCGCAGTGCCAACGCGAATTTGCTAAAGATTTTGCTAAGGTACTTAATTCAGCTAACTTTGAAGTGATCACCCATCAAGACCTGCAAGATGCACTCAACGAAGAGTCACTATTTAAAGTACGCCTTGAGGTAGAGTTTGACGACTTTGAAGAAGTGGTTTTTTACCGCCGTGGCGAATCACAACTCACTGAAACCATAACCAGCTTTTGGGGCTTGCGTAAAAAGCCCCTGCACTTTACCAATTACGACCGCGTTGCGGTGTTTATTCGCTTTAAAGATAAAGCCTACTTTGAGGCTAAAAATAAAACGCCTTTAGGGTTTGAGCCAAGCTCGACCATAGTTAAGCTGTTTCAAAATGTCCCAAAAGCCGACCTTGAAATGCTATTTCCGAATAGCGAAGTACGTATGCGCCCTATTGATAAAGTGATTATTGGCTCATCGGCTTTAGTAGGCGGTGCTGTGGTATTAATTACTAAGCTTGGCGCATCTATTTTATTGTTATTTGCTTTATTTGCTTTTTGGGGAGGCTTTAGAAGTGAAGCCGTAGAAATGACCCAACAACACTTTATTACCTTTGCTATTGGAATGGGGGTTTTTGGCAGCTTTATTTTTAAAGAATGGAGTAAATTTAAAAACCGTAAAATTAAATTTATGAAAGCCCTAAGCGATAATCTTTACTTTAAAAACCTTGATAACAACGCGGGTGTTTTTCATACCCTTATAGACGCAGCCGAAGAAGAAGACATAAAAGAAGCTCTGCTGGCCTATACGTTTTTACTAAAATCTAAAAATGGCTTAAGCGCACAAATGCTTGATGAGCAAATAGAGGCGTGGTTTAAAACAAAGTATAAATGCGAACTCGACTTTGAAATTAGCGATGCGCTTGAAAAACTCACCCGGATGCGTTTAGTAACCTGCACTAACGATGTGTATAGCGCAATAAATTTAGATCATGCCAAAACCATTTTGGATGAGCGCTGGGATAACCTGTTTCAATATAATTAAATAACCTTTAAGGCGGTTAGCTAGATTTAGATTCGGGGATTAGCTAATCTTACTCAAAGTACCTTAACTTTAATTTATGCTTTAGCATATTGTATTTTATGATAGCTTATATATTGCCTGAGATAGGTTACTTTCGCCTATCACCTTGTAAATTAAATACTTTCTATACAAAATTCATTGAATAGAGCTTGACGTAATAGAGCAAGCTAAGAACAAAAAAAAGCCACTCAGTGAGTGGCTTTTGGTATAGCTAAGTGCATTACTCAGCTAGGTATACGTGTTGATTAAGCATTGCCCGGATTAGGGTTAGACTTTTCAGCTTGTATACGCATGTAAATCTCTTCACGATGCACTGAAACGTCTTTAGGTGCGTTAACACCAATTCGAACTTGATTTCCTTTAACACCTAATACAGTAACAGTTACTTCGTCACCAATCATTAGGGTTTCACCTACTCTACGAGTTAGTATTAGCATTCTCTTGCTCCCATGTTCCAATAAATTATAAGATTCCGCTTGACCATTTTAATGAAAAATTGATTGAAAAGTAAGTAAAAACTCCCAAACTATCCATTTTCTGTTAAAAATTCTGAGTGTAACGCTCTTACTGCTAGTTCTAAATACTTCTCGTCAATTAAAACCGATACCTTGATTTCAGACGTCGATACTAAAACTATGTGTATGCCTTCTTGCGCCAATGCATCAAAAAATTGATGCGCTACACCACTGTGAGACTTCATTCCTATGCCAACAGCCGACACTTTTGCAACTGTTGTATCACTAGAAATGCTATCAGCCTGCAGATTTACCTGTTGTTGAGTTAGTAAATCGTGTGCTTGCAAATAGTCATTTGAATGCACAGTAAAAGCATAGTCTATTTTTTCAAAGTTATGATTAACTTGACTAATCATATCTATTTCGATGCCATTTTCTGCAAAAAGTTTCAAAATTTTTGTAAGAGAATGAACACAGTATGGTACGCCATGTACCTTTATCAAGCATTCGTCACGATTAAACGCAATCCCCGACACAACCTTAGTTGGCATATCGCTCTCCTCAAAACTTATTAGCGTTCCTTCATCGGGCTCAAAACTCGAAAGCACCCTTAGCGGCATTTTATGATTACCAGCCGACTCAACAGCACGAATATGCAATACTTTTGCGCCTAAACTTGCCAGCTCTAGCATTTCGGCAAACGTTACATGGCGCATTCGCTGTGCGTTTGGTTCTACACGAGGATCAGTAGTGTATACGCCATCAACGTCGGTATAGATCTGACATTCATCGGCTTTTATTGCCGCGGCTATTTCCACCGCAGAGGTATCGGTGCCGCCGCGCCCAAGGGTTGTAATATTACCCTCTACATCGCGCCCCTGAAAACCGGCAATAATCGCAATCCGATTATGCTCAAGCTCATGCTTTAAACGCGTCGCAGCAACCTCTTCAATACGGGCTTTACCAAACATGTTATCGGTTTGAATATTAACCTGATCGGCTAGTAGGCTTACAGCCGAATGGCCACGTTTTATAATAGCCATAGCAAGGAGCGAAACAGAAACCTGTTCTCCAGTGCTAATAAGTACGTCTAATTCTCGGCTACTCGGGCGAGTATCTATTTGCTTGGCGAGGTTAATTAAGCGGTTGGTTTCTCCCGACATGGCCGAAAGAACCACAACCACTTGATGACCTTGCTGCTTAGTTTTAACAACAAGGTCGGCGACCGCTTCTATTCGCTCAATAGAGCCAACCGAAGTGCCGCCAAACTTTTGGACAATAAGTGCCACGTAAGCTTAAACTTTCTCGCTTACCCAGGCTGTCACGCTTTCAAGCGCGGCATTTAGGTTTTCAGGCTGTGAACCACCCGCTTGTGCCATATCAGGACGACCGCCCCCTTTACCGCCTACTTGGCCTGCCATGTGGTTTACAAGCTCACCGGCTTTAACTTTACCGGTTAAATCTTTCGTTACACCGGCAATTAGGCTTACTTTTTCGCCGCTGGCAACACCCAGTGCAATAACACCTGAGCCAATCTTGTTTTTAAGGTCGTCAACCATACCTCGAAGCGCTTTAGATTCAGTACCTTCAACGTTTGCCACTAGTAGCTTAACGCCATTAATTTCAACAATCGAATCAAGTAAAGACGCACCCGCTGCACTGGCTAGCTTATCGTTAAGCTGTGCAATTTGCTTTTCAAGGCCTTTAGACTTTTCAAGAAGCGCAGTTACTTTTTCAAGTACCGATGCGCTATCACCTTTTACCAGCGCCGCTACATCGTTTAGCTGTTTTTCTTGCTCGCTTACATACGCCACTGCATCTGCACCTGTTACAGCTTCAATACGGCGTACGCCTGCGGCAATACCGCTTTCAGATACAATTTTAAATAAGCCAATATCACCCGCGCGCTCTACGTGCGTACCGCCACACAGTTCAATTGAGTAATCGCCAATGGTTACTACGCGTACTTCATCGTCGTACTTTTCGCCAAACAGCGCCATTGCCCCTTTTGCTTTAGCGTCATCAATCGCCATAAGCTCAGTGTTTAGGGCAAAGTTACGACGAATTTCATCGTTAACTACACGCTCAATTTCACGTAGCTCGTCTTTAGTAACAGCTTCAAAGTGCGAGAAGTCAAAACGTAAACGCTCAGGCTCAACCAGCGAGCCTTTTTGGCTTACGTGTTCACCTAATAATTGGCGCAGAGCTTCGTGTAAAATATGCGTAGCTGTGTGATTTTTCTTAATACGTTCACGGCGTGCATCATCAATAGTTGCATCTACTTTATCGTTAACCGCAATGCGCCCTTGTACGCTACCGTGGTGCGCAAACGCATTACCCAGCTTAGTAGTGTTAGTCACTGTAAACTCGCCACCTGCAACAGTAATGGTACCGGTATCGCCTGTTTGGCCACCAGATTCTGCATAAAATGGCGTATGGTTAAGTACAACAATGCCTTGTTGGCCGCCTTCTAAAATAGAAACCGACTCACCATTTGCAAACACTTCTACTACTGTAGCGCTATGATGTGTGCTGTCGTAGCCTTTAAACTCAGTGTGTTTTTCTGACTTTAATTGCTCGTTGTAATCGGCACCAAATTTACCAGCTTGCTGCGCTGTTTTACGCTGTACAGCCATGCACTCTTCAAAGCCTGCATGGTCTATTGTCATTTGGCGCTCACGGGCTACATCGGCCGTTAAATCAGCGGGGAAACCATAAGTGTCGTATAATTTAAATACTAAGTCACCAGGAATAACATCGCCTTTAAGCTCGCTTAGGCTCTCTTCTAAAATAGCTAAGCCACGCTCAAGGGTTTTACCAAATTGTTCTTCTTCAATGCGCAGTACTTTTTCGATAATTTCTTGCTGCTTTGCAAGCTCTGGGTAGGCTTGGCCCATTTGTTCAATAAGCGCTGCAACCAGTTTATAGAAAAACGCACCTTGTGCACCAAGCTTGTTACCATGGCGTACTGCACGACGAATAATACGACGCAATACATAACCACGGCCTTCGTTTGACGGCATAACACCATCAGAAATTAAAAACGCACACGAACGAATATGATCCGCCACTACGCGTAGCGATTTATCGTTTAAATCTTGTGCGTTAGTTACACTTGCCGCAGCTGCAATTAAGCCTTGGAACAAGTCGATTTCGTAGTTTGAATGCACGCCTTGTAAAATAGCAGCAATACGCTCAAGGCCCATACCTGTATCAACAGATTGTTTAGGCAGCGGCTCCATAGTACCGTCGCTTTGACGGTTGTACTGCATAAATACAAGGTTCCAAATTTCGATAAAGCGGTCGCCATCTTCTTCAGGTGAGCCCGGAGGACCACCCCAAATGTGCTCACCGTGATCGTAAAATATTTCAGAACACGGACCACATGGGCCAGTATCGCCCATTGACCAAAAGTTATCTGAGGTAGCAATACGAATAATACGATCTTCGCTTAGGCCAATATCATTGTGCCAAAAGCCAAATGCATCTTCATCGTCGTGATAAATAGTAACAAGTAGTTTTTCTTGTGGTAATTTAACAACCTCAGTTAAAAACTCCCACGCAAACTTAATAGCGTCTTGTTTAAAGTAATCGCCAAAACTAAAGTTACCTAGCATTTCAAAAAATGTATGGTGACGCGCTGTGTAACCTACGTTTTCTAAATCGTTATGTTTACCACCAGCACGCACACAACGCTGTGCACTTGTAGCACGCGTGTAAGGGCGAGTTTCGGCGCCTAAAAACACATCCTTAAAAGGAACCATACCGGCATTGTTAAATAACAACGTGGCATCGTTACCCGGAATAAGTGAAGCCGATTGGACAATTTGGTGCTGTTTGCTGGCAAAAAAGTCTAAAAACTGTTGCCTAAGTTGTGCCGTAGTCATGTGCTGCATGTGAAAATCTCACCTGTATTTACTGTGCTTGCATTGCAAAATCAATTTGTTCGTAGCTAAATCCTCGGTACATTAAGTAGCGCACGCGCTTAGCTTTATCTTTGTACTCGAGGTTGGCCGGTGTAGTTGAATACTTTTTGTTGTACGCTTCCTGCGCAAGCTCAAACCAGTCTATTTTAAGCTCTTCAACCACTCTTTCAAGTAGTGAACGGTCAATCCCTTTGCCTATGGCTTCGCTTTGAATGCGCTTTAAGCCATGGCCTTTAAAAATGTGTTTTCTGACAAACCCTTCGCAATAGCGTTGCTCGTTAATAAAATTGTGCTCTTCGCACCAATTAAGCAGGGTTTCTATAAACTCGTCGCTGGCTTCTTTTTGCTGAAGCTTAAAGGTTAACTCACGGCGCGAATATTCTTGGCGCCCAAGTAACCACAGTACATAGTTTTTAAGCTTTTGTTTTAACTTATCATCCATTAAGCGTCAAAGCGCCCGCTTTGTTCACTGCTAAGTGGTTTAACATTGCTATCGTCACTTGGCGGTACAACTGGCATAAAAATAGCCTGATAAGATACAAAGAAACTAATGTAGCAAATTGGCATTAAAATCAACAGCGGTAAGAACGATAAGAACATAGAAAGCGCCATAAATAACACACAAATAATGCCAAAAACACTCAATGCGAACAGGTTATGATAAAAAACCAATAGCGAATTTTTAAGCGCCGTTAAAATGCGTTTTTCTTTACTAAAATAAATAAGCGGTACCGCGTAAGCAAACGCCATTAAATACACCGCCATTGCCACTAAAAATAGCACCACACTGGCGCCCGAAATACTATTTAAGGTTTGCTCAAGCGCAATGTTAGGATCAAGACCCTCTTGGCTCATAATAGCCACCGCATCGGCAAATAGGCCATTAGCTAATAAGGCCATTAAAATACCCGCCCCCATTTGGTAAAGCGCTAAACGTAGTAGTCCTAAACGGTTACCTTTTGCGCTAAAGGGTTTGAGTATGTCGGCCAGCATAATTTTACCGCCCTGCTGCTTGCTAAGCACCGCCTGATAAAAGCCGGCGGTTAAAAAAGGCGTAGCAAGTGCCGCAACAACTTGCAGCAAAGGTAAAAATAACGACAGTATGCCCACTATGCCTATTAATAAGTGCATAACTACAAAGGTAAATGGCTGGGTTTTAAAAATATGCCAACCGGCTTTAAACCACTTTAGCCCGGCATCGGCTTTAAAAATTCGTAATTCGTTAGACATACTGGCTCTTAAATTAAACAAAACACGCCAAGTATAACTTGGCGTGAGGGGGGATTAACAGACACTACATGATTAAATAGTTAAGGTTTTTTAATTTTTTTAATATCTAACATATGTGCGCCGTGTTTTATTTTGGTTTCTAGGTAAGCTTTGTTACCTGTAAGGCCTGCTTTAATGTGCGCGTGGGTACCAATAACGGTGTCTACTTCAATGCCGGCATCTTTTAATGCATTAAGCTTTTTAGGGTTATTGGTCATTAATTTAACGTGGCTTAAATTAAGTGCGTTGAGCATTAATACCGCGTCCGAAAAATCACGTAAGTCATCGGCAAAGCCTAAGTGGTTATTAGCCTCGTAAGTGTTCATACCTTGAGATTGCAGCACGTAAGCATCAATTTTATTATATAAACCAATACCTCGGCCCTCTTGGCGTAAATACAATAACACCCCGCCTTGCTCGTGCATCATTTCAATACACTCATTTAACTGCTCGCCACAATCGCAGCGCGATGAATGAAACACATCACCGGTTAAACACTCAGAGTGCATGCGAATAAGCGGCACATTTTGATTTACATCAGCATTGTTAAATACAAACGCAACGTGTTCTTGGCCGTCTTTTAAGCCACTAAAAGACACTATTTCTGCGGGAATATCACTATTTTTGCCAACATTAAGCTGGGCTCTTGCTCTTACTTGCGCCACGACAAATCCAAATAATTAAATAACTACGACACCATAAGGTGATAATATCACAAATGTTTAAAGTTAGATCGTAGTACACTAGGTTTATGGCAAATATATGGCGATTACACAGGCTATTTTCAATCTTAATATGCAATAAACTCCCACTACCTAGGGCTATTTCCCCAAAACAATGACAAACTTGAACGCATTTGCTATTTTAATTTTATTACTTTTACCACGCTGCTTATACATTAAGTTAATACACCGCACCTATAAAAAGCTAAAACGGTGTTACCTAGTTACCTCAGCAGGCACTATTAGTACAGTTTAATGACGAAAATTAGTTACAGCTTAGTGCACATGGGTATTAGGTAATTAGTTAGTTTTATAAGCAAGTGCCCACACAAAAGATAATGAAAACCATTATCACTTGTGGTATTTTGTTTCTAGATTGAACACTAATAGGGATTATTATGAAAGCACAACACCTCGCCTTAGTTATCGGATTAACCTTTACGGCTTTTGCAAGCCAGGCCAATGCAAGCCAAGTAAGCGATGATAAAGCCGCCTTTTCTGATGCATACCAAAGTTATTTAACGGCTGTTAAAAAAGACGAAAACATAGAGCAAGCAGCTAAACATGCCTATATTACAGGCCTTGCGCTTTATGGTGATAAAAGTGATAACACCGCAAGCCTTGCTATTAATTACGCCAAAGCAATTACAGCGCCGCGCTCTATCAACGACAAAAAAAATGTATCAGAGCAACGCTTCGAACTTTACTCGCAAGCCTATACAATACTGGCAAATAACCACGGTAAAAATGCAATAGAAACAATCGATGCCCTAATAGGCAAGGCTGAAAACACCAGCTCGGCCTATCAAGCCGATAACGATTACGACCGTATAATTGAAATAGCTAAAACACAAAACAACCCTAAATTTGTTGCCGACATGCAGTTTGAAGCAGCCTCGCTGCTTGCCAAAAAATTTGCTCATAAAAAATACCATAAAGCTAAAACACTGCTTAACCAAGCCGATGACTACTACCGTAATAACCTAGACGACAACACCGTAGAGCGCATTAAAGCCGACTTTTTAATGGCGTCGTTTGCTCAAGGTAAGAAAAAATACAATGAAGCCATTGAACGACTAAACCATGTTGTATCGGTATTTGATAACAACTTAAGCTTTGATCACAGCGCTGAGCTTACTGCGCACTCAAAGCTTGTTAACCTTTACGAAAAAACAGGCCAAAGCGAACAAGCCACTAAGCATTGTTTAGCAATTGCTAAAATGGTGCCGTGGAAAAAAACACAAGAGCAAACACCTATATATCGCAAAAACCCTGAGTACCCACAAAACAAAGCGCGCCAAATGCGAGACGGTATTGTCGTTGTTGAATTTGACGTAGATACCGCAGGCTTTGTTAAAAACCCAGAGGTAGTTAGCTCACAAGGGGGGAAAGAGTTTGAAAGGTCGGCACTTACAGCCCTTAAAAAGTGGCGTTATGCACCAAAATTTGAAGATGGCCAACCCGTTGTTGCAAGCACGCAAGTACAGCTCGACTTTAAAATAGCCAGATGACACGCAAGGTATTATAGCGTCTTTTTTGTTCAGGTAGCTTTATTCAAAGCTTTGCGAGTATTTTATCGCTTGCGGCTTCAATTAAATCGAGCACATTTTCAAAGCCATCATCGCCGCCGTAGTATGGGTCGGGTATGGCGCTTTGGCTTTGCTCGCCGTATTCTAAAAACAATGCCAGCTTGTAATGTAAATGGGTGGGGCATTGCGCTTTTAAGTCAGCTAAGTTTTGTGTGTCGGCCGCTAAAATTAAATCAAACTCAGTAAAATCGCTGCTGCGAACTGGCCGCGAGAATATACCTTTAAAGCTATAACCGCGTTTTTCACCCGCAGCCATTGAGCGGCTATCTGGCGTTTTACCTTCGTGGTAGCCAATAGTCCCTGCCGAGTCTACCTTAACCTCAACACCTAATTTTTTAGCACGCGCTTTTAACACCGCCTCTGCTGTGGGCGAGCGGCAAATATTACCTAAACACACTATCAGTACTTTTTTCATTAAGGCTCCTTTAGCTAATTTAACCACCTAGGCTTTAAAACTGTTTTAATATAGCCTCGTTATAGTCATCAGCATTTAAAGTCAGGTTATACTTGGCCGCCACACTATCAAGCTCCGCTTGTTTTATAGCTAACTCGTCCATAGTAATGGTGTTATCGTCAAGCTGCCATAAAAGCCGTGAGCCCGCATAACTATAATGAATCGCTAACAATGCATCGGCATTACCCTCGCGCCCTGCCGCTTTTAGCTTTGGCATTTTGCGGGTTATTTTATTAAGCGCTTGTTTAAGCTCCCACACATATACCACTTCGGTCATAAAACTATGGGTACGGTATTTATTTAACAGCCAGCCAATGGCCAAACTTGTTATAACAACACCGGTTAAATTCCAATGAAAATGGCTCCCGCTTTCATCAGGAAACAACGCAATTAACGTTTGCGATATAGCCAAGCTGCCAACAGCTAAACCCGCCGCACACCCAGCAATTACCCTATTTAAATGTTTGCGGTAACGTGCTTTATCTATTTGTATGAGTTGCATAACAGCCTAAAAAATTAATAAGTAAAAATATAGCGAACGCTATTGTAACTAAACCCCGCAATTTTTATAAAATTATTTAACCCCTTTTTGATTTGCCCCCCGTTATAGCTTTTAAACAACCCAATAAGTTTACTCGGAGCGGCTTATGCACACACTTGAAGTACCCAATAATTCAGCATTTATTAAAACATCAACCGCCGTTATTGGCGGCGCAGTAATGACCTTTGCCGCCTTTGCATTTATGCAATACTTAATTAGTGGCGAGCAGCGCGCACCTATAAAACCCGGCGAGGATATTATTGTAGAGATTTTTCAGGCACCAGAGGATTCACAAGTAAGGCATATACAAAAAATACAGCCACCACCGCCTGTGCCAAAAACGCCGCCTAAAGCACCACCAATCGATACCTCAAACGACCCTGTAATAGCGATTAACGAATTAACACCAATCACTATTGATGATTTTGGAGATGATATAAATAGCACGATTAACCGCCCAACAGGCGATGCAACCCCCATAGTGCGCATAAATCCGAAATACCCAACATCTGCTGCGCGCAACGGCATAGAAGGCTGGGTACAACTGAGCTTTAGTATTTCGCCCACCGGCGAAGTAATAAACCCAGTGGTAATAAACGCCGAGCCCAAACGCACCTTTGACCGCGAAGCAATAAGAGCCATAAAACGCTGGAAATATCGCCCCAAAGTAATAGAAGGTGTGGCACAATTACAAACAGATCAAACCGTACAGCTCGATTTTAAATTAGATAACTCTATTTAACGGACTAAACGCCTATGCTACTCAGTATTAAGTCATGGTTATTTGAAACGCCAAGCAAGGATTGCATGGCAAGTTACGCAAAAAGTGGCGACAACCGCTACTTAGAGCAGCTTATTGCCCTATACAGTAACGATTTATATCACTACCTAGTGACGCAATCTAATACGCATTTAGCATACGACGTAAGCCAACAAACCTGGCTAAAAGTAATCGAAAAACGCCACCTTTACCAAGCGCAAACCACGCCAAAAGCGTGGTTATTTAAACTCGCGCGCAACACATTAGTAGACGAATACCGCAAACAACAGCGCTTTGTAGAGCTTGACGAAAACACCCACCTACCCGCGCAGCAAAATGAGCAAGGTAATAACAACAGTATTAGCAATATAAATTACCAAGCGTTCGATAGCGCACTCAAGCAACTGAGCTTTGTACAGCGCGAAGCCATTACCTTACAACAAGAAGGCTTTAGCCTCGCCGACATAGAGCTTATAACGCAAAGCAACCATGAGAGCGTAAAAACAAGGCTGCGCTATGCCAAGCAAAACCTTAAACGTTTATTAGGAGCAAACAATGAACAAGCCTGATGAGCAGTTTGATCAAAAGCTCACTCAACACTACAAAGAGCGAAAAGCATGCACTACACTCAGCGCTTCCCAAAAAAAAGCGTTACTTAATAATGCCAGCCATAAAAAGCCCTCAAGGCTTAGTTTTACGCTACAGTTAACCAGCCTTGCCTGCGCACTGGGCGTATTCGCATTTATTGTGTTTGATAGTAACGAGGGCATTAACCACGCACCTAAAACGGTGCTTAACAGCTCATTTAAAACTATAGACATTCACGACTACTCAATTATTAAAACCCACGAAATAACCCCATCGGGCAGTTACACAAGCGCCATTACCGAGCAAAAACACGCACTCGATACTCAGCACGCTAATAGCTTGCGTTTACACCAACAACGCCACATAGAATACGGCACGCTCGTAAAGGTTGATAACGACTGGTACATAGCCAGCTGTAATGACGAGGTACTGGTACAAATTAAGCAGTCGCTCTTAAGTGATTTAAAGGGAAGGCACGCAGTGGAAAGTAATATAAATACCGGTGATATGCTCGCTATGGCGCATAACGGTAAAGGGCAAATAGTAGCGCTTAAACATGCTGGAGTTGGGGTTAGGCAGTGTGGGGTTTAGGTGGTTTGTCTCAGTTAAGGTTGGTGGTAATTTAGATAAATATTACCACCGAGAACACAGAGGCGCTTCGCGCTGCACAGAGGTAGTTAACTATCGCCCATGTAGTCTAGTGGTGAGGAAAGCTCTATAAAATCACGATATTGCTCTTTGGTAATTTTGTTGTATTCATCTTTGATATAGATATAGTTAAGCCATAATAAAGTAACTTCTGGAGAAATTCGTATTGAATGCTGAGCTAGGTTCTTTTCTGCGTTTTGCAACTCAGTTAAACCGTCATCGCTATCAGGAATCCAAACATCATAAGGGTTTAATTCTGAGACAAAAACACGAAAAAAAATATTCTTAATAAATTTTGATAGTGAAATAGGATAATTCCCCGTGGAATAGCTATTTTCTTTTGGACCAAAATTGTCATTATAAAATGTACTTATATATCTCTGTGGCTCAATAAAATAGATTATCTCGGCTGATAAATACTCTTTTGATATATCCTTTTGTAAGAAGTCAGCTAGGCTAATATCTATGATCTTATTTTCATCACCTCGTTCTGTTCTTTTGAACCTACCATTTATTATCTCCTCATAAAGTGGGTGGTCTTTTTCATGGATACAAAACAAAATAGCGAGCACAAGAACATCTACTTTTTTGCCACTTGGTAAATTAATAATAATGGCAGTAATACGTTCAGTAATTTGAATAGCTGTTCTTGCTGACACCTGAAAAGCATCTAATACAACAGAGATATTAGCTAAAGCAGTTTCGGGGTTTTCTGTGCGGGGGAGTAGCTCAATATTTTTACTTTCTAAATACGCAGTTTCAAATTTAGTTGTATCACTATGTACTGATAAAAAATCCTTCAAAGCAGGACGCTTTAAACTGTAACGACTATTAAAAAAACGGCCTAAATAAACCTTAGCGCCAAACCCTTCACCGTATATTGATTTTATTGTATGTTGGAGTTGTTCTGTATCTGTTGCCACAACAAACACGATACCTTTTACATCAAAAATATGTTTAATAGTCTCAAGCATTTCTACTGCATAATTTGGGCGACAACGGTCTAATTCATCAATAAAAATAAATATGGGTAACGATTTACCTTCCTGCTCTTCAAACTTATTTACCCAATCAGCTAACTTAGATTTTATTACTTCAATACTTTTGTTCTTAGCTTCATGATCTTTAATTAAGTTTTGCGCAAGCGCCTTTACAGCAGGCGAAAAGTCGCTGCCAGTTAACTTGTTAGAATTTTGCTTTTGATCATCTTCAATTTCTTCATCAGAGAATAGTAATGTGTGTAACTCATCTAAATCTATGCCTGATATTTTTTTAGTTAGGCCTTGTGCAATAGCAGGTGCAACGGCCTTAAACATAGAAACTGCACTCTTAGGAATAGTTATATTAAACTTAGCCTGACGTTGAAGCTGCTTGATGATACCTGCAATTACAGTTAAAAATGGGTCGTCTGAATAGTCTTGCTGCCATGCATCAATATATACAACAGGAAAATCTACTATTAATTCTCGTGACCAACGCTTAAGAAAATAGGTTTTACCTGCCCCCCATTCAGCATTGAGATTTAATACATAGTTTTTCTTTTGCTCAGCATCAGGCCTACTTTCGTCATAACCTTCTTGAGCCAATAGCCTTGATAAGAAAGTGGCGTAGCGAGCACGATCTAATTTATCGGCAGGAAAATATTCTTCTAATGGTGGCTTAGTTGCTTTACTCCAATTGAATTCTTTCATTTAATTCCCTTTAAATAGTCTTTTTTACATAGTGCAATATAAAACGTTCTATCGCTGAGTTCTCCGAGCTAACGCCCGACGCGCCAGCAAGCTGTACGCCTACAACAAACACTACATATAATTAGCTTTGGGTGTGCTCATTACATTGGTGATACGTTGGGTTTCGTGTCACTCAACCCAACCTACGTCGCTAATATCTTATAAATCAGCGTTAATGACTACTGCTTTAAAAGTCGTTGCTCTGGATTGTGTAAGTACTTTAAGCCGATGGTCACTATACGTGTATGTACCATTGTTATAACGCGTAGTTGAACATTACCAATAACCACAATTGAGCCTTTACTGATTTCTCCTGAGAGCTTTTGGTTGATCACCTCTTCCAAGCTTATACCCTCTGGCGCGTCTATTTTCATGTGGTATGAGTAAAATATATCGCCTACTAACGTAACCCCTTTCACTTTAAGTTCGTTGCGCGCTAAGTGGCTGTCTTGGTGGTTTGTTTTATCGGTTGCTGTAAAAACTAAATCAACAAAAGGTCTGTTAGCGGGTTTTAAAACAACAAATAAATGATCGTTTGGTTTTAATTTAGTAGAGCCGCGTGGCGGTATAATTGAAGGCCCTCGTGTGATCATGGCTACAACTACACTTTCTGGTAGTGCAGCATGTGACAAACTGCGCCCAGAAACGCGAGAAACCTCACTTAACGTGTACTCTACAATTTCTATATCAATATCGTTTAAGGCGGTAATTTCGAGCGTTGCAGCTGCTAAATCGGGTGGCGGCTCTATTAAACTTAACTTTTTAGCCATCCAAGGCATAGTTGAGCCTTGCAACGTAGCCGAGATTAACACCACGAAAAAAACCACATTAAAAATAAGCTCCGCCCCTGAAAGGCCAAACAACAGTGGGAATATGGCTAAAATAATGGGCACTGAGCCTCTTAGCCCCACCCAAGATACAAATAAAGTTTCGCGATTATTAAAGCCAAATAATTTTAAAATTGGCGCTACCGCTAGTGGGCGAGCAACAAAAATAAGTGCCAGTGCAATTAACAACCCTTCTAGCCATACATCAACCAACGACGAGGGGTTAATTAAAAGCCCTAACACAACAAACATGGTTATTTGCCCAAGCCACGCTAAACCATCGTGAAACAGAAAAATACCGCGTTTATATACAAATTTACTGTTACCTAAAATAACGCCGGTTATAAATACGGCTAAAAAGCCACTGCCGCCAAGCGTTGCAGAAAGGCCAAAAGAAAGCAGCCCAAATGCGGTTACCATTACTAAATACAAACCTGATGCATTTAATTTTATTCGATTAATAAACCACACCGACACCTTACCAATTAAAAACCCACAAACGGCGCCTACGCCCATTTGCTGGGCAAATAACTGCAGTAAACCCAGCCCTATTGGCATGTCGTTCACTAGCATTTCGAGCAAACCAACCGTTAAAAAAATAGCCATTGGATCGTTCGAGGCACTTTCTATTTCAAGGGTTGATTTAAGCTTTTTATTTAAGTGAATACCGGCGCTACGTAAAAGTGCAAATACGGCTGCGGCATCTGTAGAGCCCACAATCGCGCCCAGCAAAACGCCTTGTAATACGGGTAAGTCTAAAATATAAGTGGCGACAAGGCCGGTAATTACAGCCGTTAAAAGCACCCCGACCGTTGCTAAAGCCGAAGCAGGTTTCCACACTTGTTTAATAGAGCTGGTTGGCGTTTGTAGCCCACCATCAAATAGAATAATAGCCAGTGCTAACGTGCCCAGAGCATGCGCAGCCTCTGCGTTATCAAATGATATACCTGCAATACCGTCTTCACCTGCAAGCATGCCCACCAGTAAAAATAGCACCAGCACGGGTAAGCCAACGCGCGCAGATAGCTTGCTCGAGATAACCCCTAGTAAAATTAAAATGGCACTAACAAGAATGATATTATCTATTACAAACATAGTGTGGGTTTACAGCCTTGTATAAGTTAAAAAGTAAGAATTTATAGCTATTAAAAAGCTTAAAGCTCATGCCATACAATAACCTAAAAAATATAAATACGGGTACTTAACTGCATATTTAAAACAAAAAAACCTGCGATTAAGCAGGCCTTTGAGTATTTAAACGAGCAAATTTTATAACACTATTATGCTTGTTACTAAGTACGCTATAAACGTCAGTGCGCCGCCGAATAATGCATACGGTAGCTGCGTTTTGACGTGGGTGAGCAAATCACACCCCGAGGCGAGTGCCGATACAGCGCTGGTGTCGGATATAGGGGAGCAGTGATCGCCAAATATACCGCCGCCTAAAATAGCGCCTACCACCAGTGAAGGTGGTAAGCCTAACGCTTGAATAAGCGGCACACCAATAGGAATAAGTATGGCAAATGTGCCCCACGAGGTACCCGTAGTAAACGACATAACCGCGCCGGTTAAAAACAGCACTGGTACAATTAAGTAAATAGGTAGGTAATCGCCCACTAGTGATGCGACAAATACGCCCGTGCCTAGCTCTTTTAAGCTTGCGCCCAGTGTAAGTGAAAGCAATACAATGCTCACCAGCGGTAATAACTCGCCCATGCCTTTAAAGCCGGTGTCGACTAATTGATGGTGAGTAAATTGGCGCGAGCTAATCATTAAAACATATGCAACCACAATGGCTAATACCGTTGCGTATAAAACCGATTTAGAGCCGCTGCCTTCTGCAAGTACGCCGTTGCCGGTGTAAAACATAAAGCCTACCATGCTCACAATTAAAGTAAGTAATGGCACTAGCATGTAACGCGCTTTAGAGCCTTTTACTTCTTCTTTTAGATCGGTTTTTTGCAGCTCTAGCTTTTGCTCGGCTTCTTTCATTGGGCCATGTACTTTATCAAACGCGATAGTGTAAAACACAATGACTAACGTGATAATGGCGTAAAAGTTGTACCCTACGCTGCCCCATAAAATAGATACCGCCGATTCGCTTAGTTCGTAATTGCCAAGTAAACCCAGTACAAATGCGCCCCAACCGTTAAGTAATATTAAAATACACACCGGTGCACTGGTACTATCAATAATATAAGCAAGGCGCGCTCGGCTCATTTTAAACTTGTCGAACAAGCCGCGCGATACAATACCTGAGGTTAATACGCTGAGGTTTGACTCTATAAATACCGCGATGCCGGTAAACATGGTTAAAAAGCCAACTTGGCGCTTACTTTTTGCAATGCCTTTATTCATAAGCATATTAACGGTGGCTGCTACGCCGCCAGATTCGCGTATGTAGGCAAGCAAGGCACCAATCATAATACTAAATATTAAAATGCGAGTGTTACCCGGCGAGCTGGCTACCGATATTATGCGCTCAATGGTATTTAAAAATGTAGCAAATAAGGTATTACCCTCGCCTTGTATAGCGAGTAAAAATTCTGACGAAGCCACGGCCACCAAAAGTGCCATTATTACTTCTTTTCGCCAAAATACGATAGCGATAGCAATGAGCGGCGGTAATATAGAATACCAAGACATAAATTAACCTTTATTAATAGCGAAGTGCGTTCGCTTTATTCACGTTGAAACGCTTATTTTACAGGCCGTTTTAAAAATGAGGCCTGAATTTGTAAACCGCTTAGCTTAATGGATTGGCTTAGTTAAGTCACCTGCAAATAAATCACTTAAGGCACTGCACTTAGGCCGTTTTAGCCTAAACGATAATTTATTGATTTAGTAGTGCTTCGTAAATAAGCGATACCACCGAGCCATATTGCGCGGTCTCGTATTGTTTGCCCAAAAACTGGTAATGTTTTTGGCTTCCTTTTATTTTTGTGTGCCGTGCATTGGTCAATAAAATAATGGCTAAATCGTAGGTTGGATCAATAACCGTTACTGTGCCCGTCCAGCCGGTGTGACCATACGCTTGTGCACTTGCATAAGGGCCAAAATGCCAACGCCTAGCTTGGTTGTTACCTGCAAGCCTAAAGCCTAGGCCATAGGTTTCGTTGTTTAATTGTGGCGTTACAAACTGCGCTAAGGTTGATGCGCTAAATAACTGGATATTGCCAAAGCCACCTTGGTTTAATAGTACTTGGCAAAGCACAGCTAAATCGGGTGCGTTACTAAATAAACCGGCATGCCCTGCTACGCCATCAAACGAATAAAATGCTCGCTCGTCGTGCACTTCGCCCTGCAAAACATTGGTACGAATATTATCAAAGGTAATACGGCCATCACGGGTATTGCCGCTAAGCTCGGTTGCTGCAAATTCAGCGCGTTTAAAACCCTTTTTAAGTGGATTAAATACCGTATTGGTCAATTTAAGTGGGGCGTAAATGTGTTGCTCTAGGTAGTCATCAAGTGGTTGCCCGGTTATACGCTCAACCAGTACGCCTAAAATCATGTAATCAATATCGGAGTAAACGGCTTGTGCGGGGTATTTATTGCTCAGCGGCACTTGCGTAAGTAACAGCTGCTTTGTGGTTTGGCTATTTTGCGAAAAATACGCATCGCCATTTTTAGCACCTTTACGATGAAAATCAAACACAGGCGGGTACCCCGCTGTATGCGTAAGTAAATCTTTAACTGTGCGCAGCTCGCGGCCATCACCTTTGTATTCGGGTAAGTAACTTTGTACGGGCTTGTTTATATTTAAAAGTCCTTCGCTTACAAGTTTCATAAGGGCAAAGTTAGTGGCAAATATTTTGGTGTTAGAGGCTAAATCAAACAGAGTATGTGTTTGCATTGGCTCTGGGCGTAGTAGCATTAAATCACTTTGCTGGTACTGTTTGGCATCGCCATAGGCGCTAAGCTTTATTAGTTCACCACTTTTAATAACAGCCAATACCGCACCAGGAAAACCAGCTTGTATGTCTTTTTCAATAAGGGCATCGACCTGGCTAAAGTCTATATTACTTTGTGCAGCGGTATTTAAGGTCGGAAACTCAAAGCGCAAGGTAAGGCTTGCGCCTTTAGGTTTAATATTTTCAACCTTAAACGTATTTACCCCGTTGTGGGTGCGCCTTGCTAGCGAATACTCATATAAAGTATTGGCGGCTAATTGGTTGGTAATATTAAGCTTTTGGTTATTTATAAAAATATCGGCGCTTATCGCGTTATTATTTTGAATTAATAACTGCCCTCGCCCTTTATACGCTTTAAATGTGCCACGGTTATTTACGTACTCACGGCTACTTGGGTTAGCCTCAGGAAAAGTGACAATAACTTGGGCGTTTGGAAGCGTTACTAATTTGCTTTGCTTAAGCTCACTGGCTGTAAACTCATTTGGCTTATTTGCCGAACTGCACGCTACAAGAGTAATACTAACAAGCGCCAGTAAAGCCGTTTTAAAACAGCTTCTTAATTTTTTGTTTATTACTAAAGCCATTTGCTCCCCTTACTTGTACAGCAAATAAGGCGCTCGTTGCTTTTTAAATGCTGCAAGCCCTTGCTGCCAACTTTGTTTTATTTGCCGCTCTGATTGCCCTGCTTCAATAGCTAACCGTAGTTTGTTAGTGCCAGCCAATTTATCCATAAAATCAGCGCGTTCAAAAAAGGTAATATTGTTTTTAGATAATTTATTATAAGCCGTAATTAAATAGCTTAAATCAAGCCCGCGCGTGTTTGCTGTGCGTAGATCGAGCCCTTTTACCTTTATATTTTTAAATTTAGGGTTTGCTGCCGCCCCTTTTATCGAGCGCGGTGTAAAACTAAAACCCCCAAGCGCAACGGGAGAGTAGCCAATTACTTGAAACGCAAAGTCGGTGCCTCTGCCAATACTTACAGGGGTTGCTTCAAAAAAGCACAGCGACGGATACAGCGCAATTGATTGATCGTTAGGTAAATTAGGGCTGGGTTTTACAGGTAAATTGTAGGATGTTGAGCGCGTGTAATGATCAACTGGGATCACCGTAAGCTTTAAATCAGCCGCTTTATTGATCCAGCTTTCGCCTTTGATCATTTTTGCAAGCTCGCCTACCGTCATGCCGTGCAGCACGGGGATTGGGTGCATACCTACAAACGATTTAAATTGGCGCTCAAGTATTGGCCCATCAACGTAGACAATATTGGGGTTTGGCCTATCAAGCACAATAAATTCTATGCCCTGCTCGGCTGCGGCCTCCATCATGTAATGCATAGAGCTTATGTAGGTATAAAAGCGCACGCCCACATCTTGTATATCAAAAATAATAGCATCTACTTCGCTTAGAGCCTCAGCGCTTGGTTTTTTGTTTTTGCCATAAATAGAAATAAGCGGGATACCGGTTTTACTATCAACCGCATTTTTAACATGGGCTCCTGCGTCGTGATCGCCTCTAAAGCCATGTTCAGGTGCAAAAATTTTGGTTATGGTTATATTTTTAGTGAGTAAAGCATCAACCAAATGAGTATTTTCAACAAGCGATGTTTGATTTACCACAAGCCCAACACGTTTATTTTGTAGCTGCGGCAAATAATGTTTGTATTGAGCAGCGCCAACAATTGGCGTTGTTTGAGCTGTGTGAGCGTGCGCGCCCACATTAAAAATAGTGATAAATAGTAAAACAAAGGTGATGAATACAGCTTTAAACATACAGCAAGTTCCTTTTAAACAAGGTGTTTAAAATACCACAGCTTAAGTTAAAGAGCAGTGAATGGTTTTGAGCTGTACGTAAGTAATTAGAGGCTGCGCTTCTTTCATGAGCACGCTTACGTCTACGACGATTTAACTCAGAGTTAAAGTTTCCCCGTAGGCGCTAAGCTTGCTAGCGCGACGAGCATCGCATGTAAATGGGTTAAATACTAATGTTGGTTTTGAGCTTCTCATTTATTCCTCTTTCACTTCTCTTTGTAATGTTTCTTAAAACAAATTATTCACAAAGAGGTTAAGAGGCGCTGCGCTTTTAGAGAAGTGACTGAATAGAAGATTTGGCACTATGTAAAATTGGATTTTACTAATACCTGATAGCTGATAGCTTTCTCAAAATTCAGGCACAAAAAAACCGACTTAATGTCGGCATATGTATGAAAGTGGTGGGCGCAGGACGTATCTTCTAAGAGTGAACCTCTGACCGCTTGGCTCGCAGTAAGCTACTTTATCTATATCTACGCTTTACTTTATTTCAGACACAAAAAAACCGACTTAATGTCGGCATATGTATGAAAGTGGTGGGCGCAGGAGGATTCGAACCTCCGACCGCCTGGTTCGTAGCCAGGTACTCTATCCAGCTGAGCTATGCGCCCACTTTCATTTTTTCTTATTTATACTCTAAGTGGAGTTTCTGAAACAATAAATATAAGTATACATCGTAAAATACGCGCTTAACTCATATGTTATTTCAGACACAAAAAAACCGACTTTTGTCGGCTTATTTATGAAAGTGGTGGGCGCAGGAGGATTCGAACCTCCGACCGCCTGGTTCGTAGCCAGGTACTCTATCCAGCTGAGCTATGCGCCCACTTTCATTAGTTACTTGTTTATACTCTAAGTTAGAGTGTGTAAAAGTGGTGGGCGTAGGACGTAACTTCTAAGAGTGAACCTCCGACCGCTTGGCTTTAACCAACACTTTCTACTTGTTTATACTCTAAGCAGAGTGTGTAAAAGTGGTGGGCGCAGGAGGATTCGAACCTCCGACCGCCTGGTTCGTAGCCAGGTACTCTATCCAGCTGAGCTATGCGCCCACTTTTACTGTTTGCTTATTTATACTCTAAGCAGAGTGTGTAAAAAGTGCTGGAAGCAGGACGTATCTTGTAAGAATGAACCTCCGACCGATTTGGTTTTAAACCAAACACTTTAACTTATTTATACTCTAAGCAGAGTGTGTAAAGAGTGGTGGGCGCAGGAGGATTCGAACCTCCGACCGCCTGGTTCGTAGCCAGGTACTCTATCCAGCTGAGCTATGCGCCCAATCTTTACTTTACAAGACTGCCATTAAAA
>BJUT01000008.1 GCA_007988745.1 Pseudoalteromonas atlantica | reverse complement strand
TAAACGCACCGGCTGAACTCAGAGGCTCTAATGGTGCAACATTTAAGTATGTACAAAGTGATTTAAACCCCAGCAGAGAACCTGTGTGGTCTAAGGTTTATTACGATAAAGTATGGCATAAATGGGTTATTAGTTTGCTTGTCCCTTTGTATGTTGATAATGAATTTTTAGGGGTGACCGGCAGCGATATAGATTTAAACACGCTGATTTCATTTTTACCTGTGGGCGATAAAGAAAAACATTTACTGGTTTTTGATAAAAAAGGCCAACTGCTTGCTCACCCGAGTCTTAACCCAGCGCTACAAGCAAGTTATGGCAGCAAAGATAAAACAATAACAACAAACGAATTCGTTAATCCGCAATTGCAAGCCATTATAAATGAAGCAATTACCATGAAATTACCAGAGTATGCTAATTCGTTTGTACAAAATGATGAAGCACACATTATTAATATTCGTAAAATTGATAAATTAGACTGGTATATTGGGGTTTATAAAAAACGCTCATCAACGCTCTCTGCTCTGCAAGATTTAAAACTGAAGTTCTTTGGCTTGTTTGTGCTTTATGCGGTCTTGGTTGCCTTATTGTTACACCAAGCGCTGTATCAGCTAGTGCTTCGCAGAATTCACACATTAGTACATGCAGTTACTGGCTTTGGTAAAGGGCAATTACTAACCGAATTCCCGCCAGAGAACAAAGACGAAATAGGCACGCTAAACGGCTCATTTAGAGATATGACCGTAGAAATTCGTAAGCTTATAGATGGGTTAAACCAGCGAATTACAGAAAAAGAAATTGCCGAGAAAGCCGCTAATAGGCTCTCTAAAGCCGTTGCCTTCTCAGGAACCGGTGTGGTGATCACCGATGAAAACTTTGTTATAGAATACGTTAATCCCAAAATGCTTGAGATGACAGGCTACCCAGAGAGCCACTTTAACCGCGCGCCGCTGTTGAATATTATCGCATCTGAGATGGCCATTTTGGTTGAAGATATCAATATCGACCTTCGCAGTAGAAACTACTGGCGTGGTGATACCTTGATTCAGGGCAATGATAAACAGCCTATTTGGGTATCGCTAAGTGTTTCTCCTATTCGCGAAGATGGCGGTGAGATCACCAGTTATGTAGCCTCCGCACAAGATATTTCGTTTGTTAAAGAAAGCCAGCGCAAAATGGAGCAGCTTGCGTACTTTGACACGTTAACGGGCTTAGCAAACCGAACATTTTTTAGAATGCAGCTGCGTAAATCAATGGCTTTGGCTGAGCGCGGCCATTATGCGTTTGCACTTTTTTACTTTGATTTAGATGAATTTAAACGCATTAACGATACGTTAGGCCACGATGCAGGCGATCAGTTACTAATTGAAGTTGCTAACCGCCTTAAAGCACGCTTACGCGCCGAAGATACAATTGCCCGCCTAGGGGGCGACGAATTTGCTGTATTACTCAGTGGTATTGAAAGCCAAGAGCATGCCAGTGATGTCGCAAATACTATTCAAAAAACACTTAATGTGCCTATAAAGCTTGGCAATAACGAAGTAATAGTCAGCGCTAGTATTGGTATTACAATGGCCCCTTACGATAGCCTAGAAGAAGATCAGCTTTTAAAACATGCTGATTTAGCAATGTATGAGGCAAAAGCCAAAGGGCGTAATACTTACCACTTTTATAGCCAAGAGCTGAACGCGGCTGCCAATGAAAGGCTGTTCATTGAAAACGAATTACGCCATGCGATTAAAGAAAAACAGTTTGAGGTTTATTATCAGCCGCAAATAAACTCATTAACTCAGCACGTTGTAGGCTATGAAGCGCTACTACGCTGGTTCCACCCAGTAGAAGGGCTTATATCGCCGACCAAGTTTATTCCTATTGCTGAGGCAACAGGGCTCATTGTAGAACTCGGTGAGTGGGTATTGCAGCAATCGTGCGAGTTTGCCGTGCGTTTAGCGCAAGATGGACGAGATAACAACGTATCTATTAATTTATCGGCACGTCAGTTTAAAGACGCTAATTTAGTGCCCATGCTAAGCAGTATTATTAAACAAACAGGGGTAAGTGCTAAGCGGTTACACTTGGAGCTTACCGAAAGTATGCTAATGGGCAATGTTGAAGCTGCTATTACGCAGTTACACGAACTAAAAGCACTGGGCATTTCAATATCGATTGATGATTTTGGTACTGGCTATTCGTCGCTAAGTTACTTAAAACGATTCCCGGTCGACATATTAAAAATTGACCGCTCGTTTGTAAAAGATATCCCTGCTGATTCTAATGACATGGAAATTACCGCCGCTATTATAGCCATGGCGCAAAAGCTTAAATTAGACGTAGTTGCAGAAGGGGTTGAAACGATTGAACAAGTAGAGTTTTTGCAAAATAATAATTGTTATATTGTGCAAGGGTTTTATTACAGTAAACCGATTGCTGAGAGCGAACTGCTAGCGTTATACAAAAAATTAAACGATGCGCCTAACATTGCTAGTAGCAAATAAAAAGTTGCGGGTTTAGCCACCCGCAATTTTTACTTTAAATTTAAGGGTTTCTAAAATCCCTTTTAGTTTTTCGCGATCATCGCCTTGAACTTCAATAATGCCTTCTTTTACCGCGCCACCTTGGCCCATTTTACTTTTTATGGTTTTAGCTAGCTTTTTTAGATCGTGCGCTTTTGGATCTATACCCACAACCAACATCACACCTTTACCTTTTCGGCCCTTAGTTTGGCGCTCTATGCGGATAAAGCCATCTTTAAATAGTTTTGCAGTGGGTTCTTGCTCAACCTTTGGCTGGCTAATTCGGCCCATATCGGTTGAATATACTAAGCGGTTATCACTCATAATTTACCTAAATAAACGTTTTTATTGATGTATTAAATAATAACAAATTTGCTGGCGAGTGTTTTTATTTTTGCTAAATACTTTTAACAGGTTATATTTAGGTCAAAGGAAATATTATTGGAGTTTATAATGAGTTTAACAAAGAGTTTATCGGTTGATGAAAGTACTTTAACGATACAAATTAAAGGCAAATTTGACTTTAATTTAGTGCAATCATTTCGCCAAGCCTATGCCCAAATTGAGCCTAAAACAAATAAAGTGATTATCGATTTAAGAGAGACCGACTACATGGATAGCTCTGCTCTTGGTATGTTGCTTAACATGAAAAAAACCATTGAAAGCCAGGTACAAACAATAGAGATCAGCAATTGTCAGCCTCAGCTTAAAAAAATACTGCAAATATCACGTTTTGATAAGAAGTTTGATATTAACTAATGACCCACGTACTTATTGTTGACGATCAGGCGCTTAATCGCATCCTGCTCGAAAAAATGCTGCTCGAAGAAAACTATAAAATATCAATTGCGTTTAACGGCCTAGAAGCACTCGAGGTGTTAGAAAAAGAAGCGATTGATATTGTTCTACTCGATGTACTTATGCCGGTAATGGATGGCTTTGAAGCTGCAAAGCTGATAAAGCAGCGATACAACGACGTTTATCTACCCATTATTTTTATTACTTCGCTTGAAGATCAAAGCAGCTTTGAGCGTTGTTTAGAAGTAGGCGGGGATGACTTTATTCAAAAGCCGTTTGAAAAAGTAATTTTAAACGCAAAAATTAAAGCGCACAGCCGTACGCGCGAATTAAGTAAAAAAGCCCATCAACAAAACACCTTACTTGAGTATCATCGCAATCAAATAGAGCGCGAGCACGAAATAATTGAGCACATTTTTAATAATTCGCTCGAAAACCAAGATAAGTTTAAAGACCATTTAGACTTTAGCCTTTCTCCTGCTTCTATGTTTAACGGTGACATGTTTTTAGTCGCGCAAAGCCCAATAGGCAATTTATATTGCATGTTGGGTGATTTTACCGGGCATGGGTTAGCGGCCGCGATTGGAGCATTACCTGCATCACGGGTGTTTTACACTATGGTGCAAAAAGGCATGGCTGTTAACGATATCGCCTCTGAGATCAATATATTACTGCATAATTTACTGCCAGAGCACATGTTCTGCGCGGCGACTATTATTGAGCTCAGTGCCTCGGGCAAAAGTATTTCAGCATGGCTTGGTGGCTTACCAGATGCGTACTTAATAAATACCGATGGTGAAGTAAAGCAAACGCTTGAGTCGCAACATATGGCGCTGGGGATTTTAGACAGCGATGAATTTGAATATGAACTAATTAATTTAGAAGTTGATAAAAACACCCGCTTGGTGCTTTCAACCGATGGCATAATAGAAACTAACAACGACGCCGATATTTTTTATGGTGAGCAGCGCTTTTTAGCAGCACTTAAAAGCAAGCCGATGATCAGCAGTCAGCGTGTTATAGATAATGTAAATACCTTTGCCAATGGCAGTGAGCAATTAGACGACTTAAGCTTAGTGCTGCTTAATTGTTTGCCGCTAACCCCAGAGCCTGAGGCCAAAGAGGCGTATTCTAATTTGGCATTTAACTTTTCACTTAGCTTAAACGCACAGCAAATTAAATGCACAGACCCTGTGTATGATGTTGTTAATGTATTAAGCAGTGTTGAGGGGCTTAGGTCGCATCGCTCAAATATATTTTTATTGCTCTCTGAGGCGTATAACAATGCACTTGATCACGGCGTGTTAGGCCTTGATTCAGACATAAAAAAACAAGACGATGGCTTTTTTAAATACTATGAATTAAGAGAGCAAGCACTGAGTAAAATGAAAGAGGCGATGATTATTATTGATATGCGTTATTGCCCAGATACTTTGTGTTTGTACTTTATTATTTGTGACTCGGGTAGGGGGTTCTCAAGTGACTCCTCTACACGTACCGAACTCAACGCAGAGTTTGGCCGTGGCTTATCGTTACTCGAAGAAGTGGCAGAAAAAGTCACGTATAACGCAAGTGGTAACCAAGTCGAAATGTGTTACAAGTTGCTATAGCTCAGAAAAAATTTCCATGTTATTATCTAAAAAATTTTAGATGTATGGATGGCCAAATGATTTCTTCTTACCTTGATATTGCGCAATTAAATATAGACCCACAATTAATTGCCAAAGAGCTAGAGCAGCTAGAACAGTATATTGCTGCAAGCGCGCTGCCGTCTGTACGTTGGGAATATCAAATTCCTGAACTCGGTGAAGGCGGTGCGTGTAGTTTGTTTGGTTATTTACAAGATGAGCCATTTAAACTTATTGATCACGTGAGCGCGACTTCACAAAACGAGCAAAAACTAGCAAACCTACAAAATATAGTTAATTACATAGAGCAGCAAACACAGGTCGATTGGTATGGTATTTATCAAGCGGTTGACACTGCTCAGGGTCCGCAATTATTAAAGCTGGCGTATCAAGGTGCGCCAAGCCGTCCACTGTTTCCTCTTACTGAAGCATTCGCAGCAGGCAGCAATAATGTACAAGTTGCATTGTCTAAGCGCGGGCGTGTAATTAACAACGTAGAAAACTATTTAGCACAAGGTGGTGAGTACTATACGTGTGACCCTAAAGTGAAAGCTGAAACCTGTTTACCCTTATTTAACGAGCAACATGAATGCGTCGGTATTATAGATGCAGAGGCATTTAGTAACGACTTTTTTGATAGCCGTACACTGGCTGTATTAGTTGCGTGCTGCATTAAAATTCCTCACTTTCTAGTGTAAATATCACTAGCCAAGAAGGTAAGCTTTTATGTTAAGCTTACTACAACAGCCAACCCCTAATTAATGATAAGAGATAGCTAATGTTCTCAGAATTAAAACCATTACCAACAGATCCTATTCTTGGCCTTATGGCAGCCTATAAACAAGATACAAACCCTAACAAGATTGATTTAGGTGTAGGTGTCTATAAAGATGAGCAAGGCAACACACCGGTATTAAAAGCGGTAAAAAAAGCTGAAGCATTTCGTTTAGAAAACGAAACAAGCAAATCTTACATTGGTTTAGCGGGTAACTTAGACTACTGTCAAAAAATGGAAAACCTATTACTAGGTGAGCACCAAGCACTTTTAGCAAACCGCGTACGTACTGCACAAGCACCAGGTGGTACAGGTGCACTTCGCGTTGCCGCTGAATTTGTTAAGCGTTGCAATAAAGACGCAACAGTGTGGGTAACTACGCCAACATGGGCAAACCACATTAGCTTGTTTGAAGCTGCGGGCTTAAACGTTAAAGAATACCCGTACTACGATTACGAAAACAAAGATTTATTGTTCGACGACATGATAAACACCCTTAAGCAAGTACCAAAAGGGGATATTGTGCTACTTCATGCTTGTTGTCATAACCCAAGTGGTATGGACTTAAACGAGACACAGTGGAACACAGTTGCTCAGCTTGCAAAAGAAGTTGGCTTTACACCACTTATTGATATTGCTTACCAAGGCTTTGGCTCGTCACTTGAAGAAGATGCACGTGGACTGCGCATTTTAGCTGATGCAGTAGAAGAGCTAATTATTTGTTCATCATGTTCTAAAAACTTTGGCTTATACCGTGAGCGTATTGGTGCGTGTTCAATTATTGCAAAAGACACTGCAACCGCTGATATTTCAAATTCAGTGCTATTAAGCGTTGTTCGTAGTATTTATTCAATGCCTCCAGCGCACGGTGCTGACATTGTAAACACTATTTTAAGCAGCACAGAGCTTACACAAATGTGGCACAGTGAGCTTGATGAAATGCGTAATCGTATTAATGGTTTACGTAGCTTAATTAAAGAAAGCTTAGCAGCAAAAGAGATAGAGCAAGACTTTTCGTTTATTGAACGTCAACACGGTATGTTTTCTTTCTTAGGCATTAATAAAGAGCAAATTGCGCGCCTACAAAAAGAATACGGTATTTACATTGTTGGTTCTAGCCGCGTAAATGTTGCGGGTATTAGTGATACTAATATTGAGTATTTCGCAAACGCCGTTGCTGACGTTTGTAAATAATACTACTACATAACAGTAATAAAAAACCGCCCAGCCTAAACTTTAGGCTGGGCGGTTTTTTTTAGCTGTTATTTATACCAATTAGCTAATACCAATCCGCAATGATACTTAATTATTTTGCGGGGCTAAACGTGTCGCTACCTGCGTTAAAAAGCTCTCATTTAGAACACCTAAATAGCGATTTTTTTGCCGAGCTATCAACACGTTTATCCTCCCTCAAAGTAGATCACTTAATTAAGCGAATTGGTATAACTATAATTACAGCACTATTCGCTTTCGATTAAGTCTTCTACGCCTACAATCAGCCACGGTGCATCGGAGGTGGTAGCACGCTGAAGGTGCCAAATCTCTAAAATAGGCTCTTCTTTTTTGTCGTCTAAGTCGCGGTATTTGCCTTTAAATTGCACACTTACTTGCCACGAATTTGCTGTTGTTTCAGCGCGCACAAGCTCGGCATCAATAAACATCACCTCAGTCGCTACCCGTTCAATCGCTTCGCGCTCAGCTTTAAACTCTTGAGCTAACGATGGGCTTAAATACTCAGCCATCGTGGCGTAATCTGCATTATTCCACGCAGTTTGCATAGTGTGATAGTGGCTACGCGCGCCTTGTAAAAAGCCATTTACGTCAAAATTAGGGGGTAAATTGAAAGGTACTTGCTCAGTGTGTGCGCTTTGCTGGGTAAAACCACTGCTGGCAGGTTGCTCTGCGGCAGTTTGCTTAAAAGCAGAGTGCCCCGTAGCGTGTGTACCGGCTAATTGCGGGGAGTGGCGAGCGCGCATAAACCCCGTAATAAGTTTAAACAAAATAAAGACAACGCCTGCTAATAAAATAATTTCTAATAGCTGCATGCCCTCAAAGTTATCTCCTAGCATAGCGGCAATTAAACCGCCGGCTAACAATCCGCCTAATACGCCGGCCATAATGCCTTTTTTACTGCTTTTTGTCTTGGCTGCAGGTGCTGTGGTATCGGCTTTTTGCTTTTGTGTGGTTTGTTGTGTTGCTGGGGTTGTACCGCGTTTACTACTACCAAACTTTTTGCGTGCGTGTGCATCAAAACTTGCTGTACACAGTAGTGCAAGTAATGAAAATATAACGATGATGTTCTTCATGTAATTCCCTAAGTTAAACTGAGCGGTGAGTATAATTAACTTTTCAGTAAAAATTAATAATTACATTTAAAATCAATTGTTTTGGATGAAAAATGAGCGCTGAATAGGCACAAAAAAACCGCTCAGTGTTACTCAGCGGTTTTTAGTCGTTAAGCGCTAGTTACAGCCAGCGAATGGCATTGGTAACCCGTTCGTTGTACACATTAATTGGCGCGCCGGTATTAGCCACTAAAATAGTATCGGCTTTGTCGCCTCGATTAATATGACCTGCAAAGCGCGCATCATGAAAATCATCTTCGCCAAACCCAAACGACTTATTCTCAGAAGGAACAATAAAGACCGTCATTGGGCCAAAGTCCGACTCAAAAATTAAGTGCAGACCTTTTTCACCTTTAAAGTCGCAAAACATCGCATAAGTAATTTTACCTGGCAGCTCTTCTATATGAGCGCCTAGCAGTGCAAGCTTATCGTTAACGCTTTGTAGGCTAATAGCATTGGTTTTTTCAAGGGCGGTAATTTCATGGTAAACATGGGTTAAAGCATGTTCGCCTGCTTCATGAGCAATGTGTTGCTCTGTGCTAAAAAAGAATGCGCCAATAGCTACAAAAAAAGACGCGGCTAGGGCTAAGTGAACACGGTCAAACTTAAAACGTGAGCGTGCATCTACAACGTTATCCCCAGTTGCTTGCTCTTCTTGCATTGCTTTTTCTTTTAACGAGGTGTTTAAAAGAATACGCTCAGCAAGATTGTCAGGCACAGGCACATCTAACGCATCTTGAATTTGTTTATCAAAGTCTTTCATATCGCTTATAAAGTTTTGTCGCTCAGAGCTCTCTTTAGCAAACTCTAAAAGCTCCTTATCTAAATCGTTTGGCTGCGCAATAGTGCGTCGACGAAACTCAAGTTCATCCATTATTTTGATGCCCCTTTAAGTTGTTCATCATCACGGCTTAAAGCCTCTTTAAGTTGGTTTCTGGCACGGTATAAACGAGTCATAACCGTGTTTTTATTTAAATCGAGAATCTCTGCTATTTCTTCACCAGAGCACCCCATAACAACTTGCAGAAGTAAGGGTTCTCTGTATTCATCAGATAGCAGCGCAATTTGGCGTTGGATAACCGTTTGCTCCATTTCATCATCTAACGAATGGCTGGTTTCATCGACAAGTGTATCGTTTTCTACATCGCTGTAGTCAAACTGCTTGCGCTCAAAGCGACGTGCATTTTCTCTACGCAAAATAGTCAGCAGCCAAGGCTTGGCGGCTTTTTGATCCAATAATGAGTCAAGCGAGCGCCAAGCACGTAAAAACGTTTCTTGTACTAGGTCATCTGCAATATGTGGGTCACGGCATAACCAATAAGCAAAGCGATAAAGCTCCTTATTATATACATGGACCAAGGCTTCATAGCGCTTTTGTTTCTCTGCCATATCAACTAAGACCTGATTATTTGATTTTTTCTTTCCAAGCATAAGTACTTTTTTAATTAAAATTTATTATTTAATGCATGAAAAGACCTAAATTTATCAAACTAGTTAATAAAGGTCTTTTAATACAGCTTGTTGCGACTTTGTACGTTGAACTTGGTGCTGCTCAATTATGTTAATAATAGCATTAAGATCGACATCTGCACTGCTATTTGCATAAAGAGCTGACTGTAAACGGTTAACCTGCGTCGCCAGTTCATCATTTTTGATGTTGTGTATTAACGTATCTATCGCAGCCACTTTTTTGCCCGTAAGCTTAATCGCTACCGCATTTAGTTCGCTATAAAATGCATTGAGATTATTTGATTTAGCTGCATTTTTAAGCGCGTTTAATGAAAGCGGTGGGGCTTTATTTACAGATACACTGTTATTTTTTGGCTCATTATTAGTTGAACGGCTTAACCAATAAAAAATTGCAGTGATTATCCAAAAAATATACCCAAGCACGGCAATAATAATTAACCAAAGCGGCATAACACTTTGCGGCGCGGCTATTGTTGTATTGGGCTGCTGTGTATTACTTACTTTGTTAGCAGGCAAAGTTGGCTCACCTGTATTAAGGTTGTCGTTTGCAATAGCACCTGGGTTTATAGCATTGGCGCTAGGAGTTACCGTTATAGTGCGCTCAGGCAATGTAGCGTAACTAATGCGGTTTATTTTGGTGTTATACCAAGGCAGTGTTATTTCTGGGAGGGTGTAGGTGCCCGCTTTTTGTGGTAATAACGCAAATGACGCTGTTTGCTGAGATACAACCCGTCCGTTTCTTACGGCATTGTTTGTTTCTACATCATCGGGGTAACTGCGAATCCCCGCAATGGTTTTCATATCAATTTCGGGCAGTTGCTCTTTAGTAACCCCTAACGCGGTTAAGGTAATAGTGCGTGTAATAGGCGTGCCAACTTCTACTGTATTTTCATCAGGCTGCCACTGCTCATCAATATTAACTAACTCACTTGGTAGCCATGCGCCTTTATAGTTTGCCGGAATAGGTTTTATCTCAAGTTGCTGATCATCTCCTAAAGCCGACACTTCTAATTGGCGGTAATTTTGCTGTACACGGCCTTGAAACGTAGGACCAACAATGGTGTATACACCACTTTTTTGCGGTTGTAGTAAGTATTCTCGGGTGATCACTAAATAACGTTTACCATCTACAAGCTCATAGCTTTCGGTTTGTTTACCTAATTGAGTAAGCTGTGCATCTTGCATACTGGGCGTACTTAGGCTGCCATCAAGCAGCTCTTTTGCTAGGTAGAGTTTAATCGTATATACGCCAGCTTCTTGAACAAACAACGAGTCACTTGAGAGCGATGTTTTTAAAAAAATATCGTTATTTTTATCAGCATCGGCAGCGCGCTTTGCCACTTTTAATTTTATTGGCTGCGAGCTTAAACCGGCCACGTTAAATGCCGGAATGGTGTATTCACCTTCATTACGGGTCATTAACTTAACAGACCAGGTTGTTTGCTTATTAATGCTGCCATTTATAATGTTGGTGCGCGTACTTAAACTTGTTGGCCCAACTACAAAGTCTTTAAGTAACACCGAGGTGTCGGGTTGCTCGCTTTTTATTGTGTCGTCAACTGAAATGTTAAGCATAAAAAATTCGCCAGCAAGGACTGGGTTTTTATCTACACTTGCCTCTAATTTGGTGGCGGCCCATGATGGCATCGCACTTAATAGCAATAAACAGCAAAATAATCGCATTACCATGATTTTTCTACTCCTGTAGGGCGACGTTGATATTGTCTTTTTTGGGCTTCTAATTGCATTTTATTCCGTAATAAAATTGCCGGATCGTCCGGTACTTTTCTTAATAACTGGTTAAGCTGCTGGGCTTTTTCTTTCTCTTCGTTGGTGAGCTCACGCGTTTGTGCTTGCGCGGCTTGTTGTTGAGCATTTTGCTTTTGCTCATCTGTTAACGTTTGCTGCTGCGCTGTTTGCGGCTGAGTATTTTCAGCCTGTTCTTCGTTTGTTTGCTCAGGCTGTTTTTGCTCTTGATTAGCTTGTGGCTGAGTTTGTAGTTCTGGCTCATTTTGTTTATCTGATTGTGAACCCGACTCAGCACTTTGTTGGTCTTGCTCAGTGTCAGACTCATCACCTGGCTCACCTTGCTGCTCTTGTGATTGCTCGCCTTGACTTTGCTCTGATTGAGAATCGCTATTTTCACCTTGTTGGTTTTGATCTGATTGCTGATTGTTTTGTTGCTCACTTTGATCAGATTGTTGCTGGTTATCTTGCGAATCACCCTCTTGCTGTTGCTGCTGTTGCTCGAGCAACTGCTCAACCAAAGCTTGGTTATCAGCGGCTTCGCTAAAGTTAGGTTGTAGCGTTTGTGCTTGTCTGTAAGCATCTATGGCTTGTTCTAGCTGTCCTGATTTGGCAAGCGCGTTGGCATAGTTATAAAAACCAGTGGCTGATTTATCTTTACTAAAGGCCTCTAGTGCGGCATTAAAATTACCTTGTTGGTACAATGCAGCCCCTTTTAAGCTGCTTGAGTCGGCATTGGCGGCCCGTTCAAAATCTTTATTTTTATAAGCATCTAGCGCTTGCTGATCAGTGTTTTTTAAAAAAGAGGGGAGCTCTAATGCACTTGCCTGTTGGGTTGGCAAAACGCTGAGTACTAAAAAGGCCCCTACAAATGCTGCACTTCTAAATAAATAAAGGCCTAAGGGCAGTAAAATAAGTAACCCATATATACCTGCGTCTATGCGCCACAGGGCATGGCTTTGTTTTTCATCTTTTAATAACTCACTATTGGCACTTGGTGCAAAAGTGGCTATGTCACTGCTGCTTGGTTGGTAAAGGGCAAACTTTCCTCCACTGCGGGTCGCTAGGCTTTTTAAGCGGCTTATGTTAATGGTGGGGATGACTATTTGACCGTAGCTGTCTTTTAAAAAACCGCCTTCAGGTAATTTAATTGGTGCGCCTTGCTCTGTGCCTACGCCATAAATATTTAGCCGATAAGAAGAATTACTGGTAAAGCTAGTAATATCGCTTTGCTCTTCTTGGTCTATGCCATCGGTGACTAATATTATATCGCCATCAATATAGCCTGCTTGTGTTAAAAGCTCTTTTGCCATATCAAGGCCAGCTAAAACATTAGAGCCTTTGTCGGGCATAATGTCGGGGCTTAAACTCGGAATTAAATTAGTAAGCGTAGTGGCATCGTTTGTAAGTGGCGAAATAGTAAATGCACTGCCGGCATAGGCAACTAAAGCGGTGTCGCCTTCTTTAAATAGCTCAATCATATCGAGTGCTTTAAAGCGTGATTGCATTAAACGATTTGGTGCTATATCGGTACTGTACATTGAGTACGACATATCCATTACAATCACACGGGCACTTTTACTTTGAAATACAGGAACCTGTTTTTCTTCAAAGCTAGGGCCTGCACTAAAAATAATAGCTAAACAGCAAAATACAGCGACCAGCCAAAGTGGTTGGCTGGCTTTAGTGTTTGACTCGTTCATAATAAACGGCGCCAAATGAGGGGCAATTAGGTTATCTGCGCTTTGTTTTTTATGTTTAATAAAGGCTATAAAAAACAACGCAAGTGCAGGTATTAAAAGCCACAAAACAGCGGGACGAATAAATGTAAAGTCCATTAGTTAGGCTCCTTTAATGCACGTAAGGTGCTTAACATTACTTTTAAACTAATGAGTAAAATAGCAATAAGTAGTGGGTAGTAAAACAATGAGCTTTGCGGGCGAAATGTTTGCTCATCTGCGCTAATTGGCTCTAACTTATCAAGCTCCGCGTAAATTTGCTGAAGGCCAGCTACATCTTTGGCTCTAAAATATAACCCACCGGTTTGTTCGGCAATGCCTTTTAACAAGCTTTCATCTAAGCTGCCCCCACTCATACCACCCATATTAAATAGGCTAAATCCACGGGGGTTATCTGAGCCAACACCTATGGTATATACTTTTATGCCTTCCTCGCGGGCAAGGAGTAGGGCATCTTCAGGTTTTAAATTACCTGCGGTGTTTTGGCCATCGGTTAATAGCACCACAATACGGTTACTTTTATCTTTGTTGGCAAAACGCTTTACCGATAAACCTAGCGCATCGCCAATAGCAGTGGCACGCCCAACTAAGCCTATTTGAGACTCGCTGAGCATTTTACTTACGGTTTTAACATCGCGAGTCAGTGGCGTTTGTAAAAATGCGGTGTCGCCAAATAATATCAGGCCTAACCTGTCACCTTGGCGCTGCTCTATAAAGTCACTCAATACCGCTTTTACCATAGTGAGGCGATCAACATATTGGCCGTTGTAAGCCATGTCTTGTTCGGTCATTGAGCCAGATAAATCGACCGCAAGCATTATATCGCGCCCTTCGTTTGGTAATGAAATGGGGTCGTCTAACCATGTCGGGTTGGCTGCAGCAGTGACCAGTAATAGCCAAAGTAGCCATTCAAAAATAGTTAGTTTACGTGCGCTTTTTTCAAGGCTTTGGCTGGCTAAGTTATGTTTGGCAAAGCTTGGAATACGTAACCGGGTATGTGCGTTACTGGCAGCAGGTTTTAATAATAAAAGTAATAAGGGCAGAGGTAGTAATAAAAACAACCATGGCCAGCTAAATTCAAACATGTACTGGCTCCTTTAGTTTAAATTGCTTTATGCCTTGGCGTAATTTTTCGTTAAGCGCGTCATTGGTTTGCTGCGCATTATACAGGCTTAAAAGCTCATGCTCGGTAAAGCTTAAACCGGTTAAGGTATTAAGTGTGTTACACCAGTTAGCAGTTGATTGCGTTGCTAGGCGTTTATCGTAATACTCTATTACTAAGCGCTTTAAAATAATATGAAGTGTTTGCGCGCTTTGCTCGTTGTGGCTTAAATCGATTGCGTAGCGCTTAGGCTTTTTAAATTTATAATTTTTGTAAAACCAAAAAGCAGCTGCACAGATTGCTATGAACAGCAGGGTAATAATAACCCACCAAGCAGGGGCGAGTGGCCACCAACTAACTTGGCTTGGCGCTATTATATCGTGCAGGCCATCGAGTGGATTGGTTTGCATGGTTATTTTCTCACTAATTGCAGCTCAAGCGGGCTCGCTGCATTGAATGATATTAAGTTAAGACCCGATTTAGTTAAGCGATTTAGGCGTGTGCTAAATGCTTGCTCGGCGTTTTTTGCAAAGCGTTCTCTAAAGCTTTTATCCATAAGCGGTAGCGCAAAATCTTGGCCGTTGGCATTAACCGTGACAGTGTTTTTAAACGCGGGGAGCGTATGTTCAAACGGATCACTTATATGACAGCCTATCAGCTCACAGTGGCGGCTTAATATTTCTAATTGTTTAAAGCTTGCATCATCTAAGGCATTAAAGTCAGAGACTAAATACACTAAGCTGCCAGGTTTAGCTAAGTGGTTAAGGCGTTTTAAATTATCGCTAAAGTTATTGGTTGCTTGTTTATCTATATTGTTAAGTGCTTGCTGGTGGCTGTCGCATAGGTTATGACACAGCTTTAATACCGCTTTTTCGCGGGCGCTGGGCTTTAGTTCTAAATGCGAGTGTTGATTAAACACAATACCGCCAATTCTATCTCCGCGTTGACACGCCGACCACGCCACTAGCGCGCTAATGTGCGCAGCCTGTACCGACTTAAGCAGCAGCTTTGAGCCAAATAGCATAGAGTTTGAAAAATCAGTAAATACAAAAACTGGGCGCTCTTTTTCTTCTTGAAAAAGCTTTGTATGGGTTTCGCCGGTACGCGCTGTTACTCGCCAGTCAATAGAGCGAATGTCATCACCTTGCTGGTAATGACGCACTTCGGCAAACTCCATGCCTCGGCCTTTATGGGGCGCAAGGTATTGCCCAGTTAAACTGTTTTTAATTTTAACTTTAGGTGCCAGCTCTAATAACTGTGCTTTAGCTTTGTAATACAGCAGTTCTTTTAGCGCTAAATTTACACCGTGGCTGTGGCTTTCTTTTAGCCACGCTTTTGAGTCTAATTGTGTTTGCATAACTTAGGGTACGGCTACAAGTTCAACAATGCGGCTTATAACCTGATCTTTAGTAATGCCATCAGCCTGTGCTTCGTAGCTTAAAATAATACGATGGCGCAGTACATTATGTACAACGGCTTGAATGTCATCGGGTGCTACAAAATCGCGGCCATGTAACCAAGCGTGGGCACGGGCACATTTATCAAGTGCAATGGTAGCACGCGGGCTTGCGCCAAACTCAATCCAACGGCCAAGTTGCTCATCAAACTTAGCCCCTTCACGAGTGGCAATAATAAGCTGTACTAAATATTGCTCAAGCGGCTCGGCTAAATACAAGCCTAAAATAGCTTGGCGAGCGGCAAATAAATCGCTTTGGGTAATTTGTTGCATAACCGCTTGTTGTTCATTAAGTGCTTCACCACGGGTTAATCGCAGTATGTCTAGCTCGTGCTCTGCACCTGGGTAATCAATGCTTAAATGTAATAAAAAGCGGTCTAATTGTGCCTCTGGCAGCGGGTAAGTCCCTTCTTGCTCCAGCGGGTTTTGGGTAGCCATTACCATAAACAAATCGCTTAGCGGGTAGGTGTTTTTGCCTACCGTTACTTGGCGTTCTGCCATGGCTTCTAGTAGTGCTGATTGTACTTTTGCTGGGGCACGGTTTATTTCATCGGCTAAAATAAGATTATGAAATAAAGGGCCTTTCTCAAACACAAACTCGCTGGTTTGTTGGCGGTAAATATCGGTGCCGGTTACATCGGCAGGTAATAAGTCGGGCGTAAACTGCACGCGCTGGAACGAGCCTTCAATACCTTTAGCAAGGGCGTTAACAGCTCGGGTTTTTGCAAGCCCTGGCGGGCCTTCTACTAATAGATGGCCATCAGCTAAAATGGCAATAAGGAGTGCTTGAGTAAGCTCTGGCTGGCCAATAATTTGTGTATCTAAGTACGTTTTTAATTGTTTGAATGCGTTAGCTGCCATAATAAATAGACTTCCTCGTCAGCTGGGTTTGTACCTAATTTATTTTAGGTGATTAATACTGACCTAGTTATAAGGTTTATAAGTGAGTAACTCAAGAGTTAGACTGTATTTTTAAAAATAGTTCGTTATTTTTTAACGGTTTTTAGCGTACCACAAAACTTTGTAAAAACGCGTAAAAAAGCCTATTGTGGTAGTCAATATTAAGCACTATGTATATATCTACCTTTAGTGCTTTTGTATAAATTTGTGTTTATCTATTGGCTTTAGCACACGGGTTGTTTAGAATCGAGGAAAACAAACAGGTCAGACCTGTCAGCGGGAGAGCATAAATGTCTGAGCAAAACATACTAAAAACACCAAAAGGCGACCGTATTGCCATCGTTAGCGGCTTACGTACTCCTTTTGCAAAACAAGCAACAGCGTTTCACCATGTACCAGCCCTTGATATGGGTAAGTTGGTGGTTAACGAAATGCTTGAACGATTAAATTTCGACAAGTCAGAAATCGATCAACTTGTATTTGGTCAAGTAGTACAAATGCCAGAAGCGCCAAATATTGCACGTGAAATTGTTTTAGGTACGGGTATGCCAGTAGGCGTAGACGCGTATTCAGTATCGCGTGCGTGTGCTACCAGCTTTCAGGCCATTGCTAATGTAGCTGAATCTATTATGGCAGGCTCTGTAAATGTAGGTATTGCCGGTGGCGCCGATTCATCTTCAGTATTACCTATTGGCGTAAGTAAAAAATTGGCAGGTAGCTTAGTTGATTTAAACAAAGCACGTACCTTAGGCCAGCGTTTACAAATATTCTCAAAACTGCGTTTAAAAGATTTATTACCAGTACCGCCTGCGGTTGCTGAGTACTCAACAGGGCTTTCAATGGGCCAAACTGCTGAGCAAATGGCTAAAACACATAACATAAGCCGTGAAGATCAAGATGCACTAGCGCATCGCTCGCATTCACTTGCAACCCAAGCATGGGCCGATGGCAAGTTAAAAGATGAAGTAATGACGGCACACTTACCGCCATATAAAAGCTTTATTGAAGAAGATAATAACATTCGTAAAAATTCTACAGTTGAAGGCTACGCTAAGCTTAAACCGGTATTTGATCGCCAACATGGCTCGGTTACCGCTGCTAATGCAACACCATTAACCGATGGTGCAGCTGCCGTACTGATGATGAGCGAAAGCAAAGCAAAAGCACTAGGCTACGAAATTTTAGGTTATGTACGTAGCTTTGCGTTTTCGGCAATTGGTGTAGAAAAAGACATGCTAATGGGCCCAGCGCATTCAACGCCTATCGCACTTGATAGAGCAGGAATTACACTTGCTGATTTAGATTTAATTGAAATGCACGAAGCCTTTGCATCGCAAACACTTGCCAATATGAAAATGTTTGCATCTGATAAGTTTGCGCAAGAGCAACTTGGTCGTAGCAAAGCAATTGGCGAAATTAACATGGATAAGTTTAACGTTAACGGCGGCTCACTGGCATATGGTCACCCATTTGCTGCAACCGGTGCTCGCTTAATTACGCAAAGCTTACACGAGCTTAAACGTCGTGGTGGCGGTTTAGCATTAACAACAGCGTGTGCTGCTGGTGGTTTAGGTGCAGCCTTTGTATTGGAGAGCGCGTAATGACAGATTCAGTATTTAATTTAACGGTAGATGAAAACAAAATTGCCGTAGTAACCATTGATGTGCCGGGTGAGAAAATGAACACCCTGCGCGATTCATTCGCTGATGACTTAAAAGCTTTACTTGAACAAGCGAAACAAGAGTCAGTAAAGGGGATGGTATTTATTAGTGGTAAAAGCGATAACTTTATCGCGGGCGCTGATGTAAAAATGCTTGATAGCGTGCAAAAGCGTGAAGATGCGTTAGCAATTAGTGAACTTTGTCATCAAGCCTTTTTTGATATGACAAAACTACCTTATACAACAGTAAGTGCAATACATGGTGCTGCGCTTGGTGGTGGTTTAGAGTTTGCTTTAGCGTGTGATTACCGCGTAGGCACAGATAGCGATATGACTAAAGTAGGCCTGCCAGAAGTACAACTTGGTTTATTACCAGGTGGCGGCGGTACGCAGCGTTTAACTAAAATTGTAGGCATTCAAAAAGCACTTGAATGGATGCTAACTGGCAAGCAAATTCGCCCTAAGCAGGCTAAAAAAGCAGGCGTATTAGATGATGTAGTACCACAAAGTGTATTGCTAAAAGTAGCTAAAGAATTTGCAGCTAAGAAAAAGCCAGCAGATAAAGAGCCAAAGCTTGATAAAGTAAGTAAATTATTAGAGTCAAACCCGTTTGGCCGCAACTTTATCTTTAAAAAAGCCAAAGAAAACGTCCTTAAAAAAACCGGCGGACATTACCCTGCGCCACTTGCGATTATTAAAGCTGTACGTGCAAGTGTAGAGCTTGATAAATTAAAAGCATACAAAACAGAAGCTGAAAGCTTTGCAACACTTGTAATGAGTGATGAATCTAAAGCGCTTCGCGGTATTTTCTTTGCAACCACTGAAATGAAAAAAGAGTGGCGCAACGACGATGCGCCAGCAATCAGTAAAACAGCTGTTTTAGGTGGCGGCCTAATGGGGGCTGGTATTGCGCATGTAAGCGCAGTAAAAGCCAAAGTACCTGTACGTATTAAAGATGTAGCAGAGCAGGGCATTAGTAATGCCATGAACTACACCTACAAAATTTTAGATAAGCGCCTTAAACGCCGCATTATGTCTAAAGCTGATATGCAGTTAACAATGAACCGTATTACCGGTACTACCGACTACAGTGGCTTTAAACACATTGATTTAGTAGTAGAAGCTGTTTTTGAAGATTTAGCCTTAAAGCAAGGTATGGTTGCCGATATAGAGCAGCAATGCCAAAGCAATACTATTTTTGCAAGTAACACGTCATCACTGCCTATTTCACAAATTGCAGCACAGGCACAGCGCCCTGAAAACGTGATTGGCCTGCATTACTTCTCGCCAGTTGAAAAAATGCCATTAGTGGAGATTATTCCGCACGAAGGAACTTCACAAGAGACTATAGCGCGCGTAGTTAACTTTGCACGTAAGCAAGGTAAAACGCCCATTGTGGTAAAAGACATGGCAGGTTTTTACGTAAACCGTATTTTAGCGCCTTATGTAAATGAAGCAGCTAATTTAATGCTTGCCGGTGAGCCAATTGAAAAAATTGATGCAGCCCTTGTAGAGTTTGGTTTCCCAGTTGGGCCGCTTGCTTTACTTGATGAAGTAGGGATTGATATAGGCTCTAAAATAGCCCCAATTCTTGAAAAAGAATTAGGCGAGCGTTTTAAAGCGCCTGATGCATTTTCTCGTATGATTGATTCAAAACGCCTAGGCCGTAAAACGGGTCGTGGTTTTTATGAGTACGATAAAAAGAGCAAAAAAGTTGACGAGTCAGTGTATGAGCTATTAGGTGTAACCCCTGCACCGCGTTTAAATAAAAGCGAAATTGCTAAGCGTTGTGTATCACAAATGCTTAACGAAGCCGTGCGTTGTTTAGACGATGGCATTATTGCCAGCCCACGTGATGGCGACATTGGCGCTATATTTGGTATTGGCTTCCCACCGTTTTTAGGTGGACCGTTTAGCTATATGGATAAATTGGGCGCCAGCAAGGTTAGCTCTGAAATGTCTACATTAGCTAATAGCAATGCAAATTTTGCCCCATGCGACACGTTAGTAAGTATGGCTGAATCAGGCGCTAAGTTTTATCAAACGCAGCCTGTTGCAGATGAGCCAAGCCCAGCACCTGTTGCTGAACAAGCTATAGAAGCAGAACCTGCTGATGAGCAACCTCAAGAAGAGAGCGTTGACTCACCAAAGCAAGACTCGTAAAACAGCTTGATTAAAAAAAACCGCATTATATGCGGTTTTTTTATATCTGCTATTTGTAAATATAGAATTCTAGGGCGCAATAATAGCAACCCGCAATAATACTTAATCATTCTGCGGGGCTAAACGTATCGCTACCTGTGTTAAAAACGTGCATTTATAAAACCTAAATTGCCAGTTTTTATTTAGTTATCGACAGGTTTTTACCCTCAAATAAGACTTATAATTAAGTGGCTTGCTATAAAGTATGTTAGCTTAATTTGCAGCTAAGCAGATAAGAGGTAAACCATCATGCAGTTGTTTACAGCACGATTGGCAATGCGCCCACTTCAAAGCAGTGATTGGCCATTATTTTTGCAGTTACATCAAAATCCTACCGTGATCCGTTATTGCTACGATATGCCCAGCGAAGCGTTTGTACGCAGCCGCTTTGAACAACGTTTAAAAAGTTGGGATAGCACTTCTACTCATCCACTTTGCCTTGTGGTATTTGATAAGCGTTCAAATGAGCCCATGGGTGTAACGGGGTTTACATACGAACTTGAGCAAGCTGAGCTAGGCTATTTGTTTTTACCCGCGTATTTTAATCAAGGCTTTGCCAGTGAGTCATTGCGTGCCGTGATTGAGTGGGCATGGCAACAATGCGGTATTACACAGTTTAAAGCCGTGGTTACAAAGGGGAATGTAGGGTCTGAAAAGGTATTACAAAAGTGTGGATTAACGTTAACTGGTATTAATACGCAAGCGCACACTATTAATAATACACGTTATGACGATTTGATATACACATTAAAATTGTAGCAAATAGGGCTAGCAAGCTAGCCCGTGATGGTGGTTTCTATAGATGTGCTTCAATTGCTTTACGGTCTTTTTCTGGCATATTCTCAACAACTAATTTGAACGAATTATCGATCATTCTTTCAATTTCGCCTTGTGGAATAGAGCCATCTAATATCACCGTATTCCAAAGCCGCTTGTTCATATGATAGCCAGGGATCACCGCAGGAAAAATATCACGCAATTTAAGTGCTTCATCGGGATCGCACTTTAAATTAAGCCACCAAATAGGATCTCCATCATCATTTACGTCTCCATCATTACCTAAGGCAAGGGTGGCAAACATTTTATGATTTACTTTATAAACATCAACCTCTTGAGCAAATGGTTTTGTCACTTGCACCAAGGGCTTCTTTACTAAATACTCATGTACTGTGTTTTGGTCCATGATCCAATCCTTGAAGTCATACTCGGTAGAGATACCATAGCAGTTTTTTTCGCTTTTGATTATAGGTATTTAGTTTTAAATTAAAAATTTGCAAGTCTATATCAGATGCAGCCCCAAATTAATGTATTTTTAGTTGAACAATACCCAGTTCGTGGTATGTTTCTGGCAATCAAAAAAATAATAGGAAAACCCCCATGCCAAAGGCGAGTGAAGTTAAAAAAGGAACCGCGATTGAGTTTAATAATCGCGTGTTGGTAGTTAAAGATATTGTACGTTCAGTTCCACAAGGCCGTGCAGGCGGTAGTTTGTACCGTATGCGTTTATACGATGTAGTAACAGGTGCAAAAGTAGACGAAACCTTCAAAGACAGCGACATGCTAACCCTAGCAGATTTAACTCGCCGCGAAGCAATGCTTTCGTACATTGATGGCGATGAATACGTGTTTATGGATAATGAAGACTACACGCCGTATAACTTAAATAAAGAGGCGATAGCAGAAGAAATTCAATTCGTTAACGAAGAAACGCAAGGCGTACACGTTATTGTAATTGATGGCTCGCCTGTAGGTTTAGATTTGCCATCAAGCGTAGAGCTGGTTGTTGAAGAAACAGACCCTTCAATCAAAGGTGCTTCTGCCAGTGCACGCTCTAAGCCTGCACGCCTGAGCACGGGTTTAACCATTTCGGTGCCTGAGCATATATCTACGGGCGACCGTATCCGTATTAATACGGTTGAGCACAAATTTATGGGCCGCGCTGAAAAGTAACCCAAGCTATACAATAAAGCTGGCGCTATGCCGGCTTTTTTTATGGCTAAATTTCTAAACTAGGTAATAGTAATCTGCATCAATACTTAATTTATATGCGCTGATAGCTAAAATGGCGACTCATTGACTTATCAAGCCTGCTGCTTTAAAAGTGTGTTATTTGCCGTTAAAATGCGCAGCGTTGTTTTGAGCTCAGTTGGGGTGATGTTTGCTTTTCGTTTTTATTAACGCTCTATGTGCTTTGGCCATTTACATTCAAGCGCTTAAAAAAGGTATGCCAATTAAACGGTGGATTTTATTAGGGGCGCTAATAGGCCCTGGCGCATGGTGCTTATTTGGTTTGCATTACAGGCGTGCTTTTATACGCAACGTAGGCGCTGGTGCGTGTATATGGCGCCCGTAACATTACCTTATTTGCGCTAAATGTTTATTAGCACTAATAAGGCTTGGCGTAGAGTTGCTTTGTTGCTGTTTCAAAAAGGCCGTAAACTCATCTTTTGAAAGCGGTTTTGAATAGAAGTAGCCTTGTACGGTTTCACAATTTAGCGTTTTGAGTATGTCAATTTGGCTTGCTTGCTCCACACCTTCAGCAACCACATGTAAATCGAGGTTTTGCGCAATCGTCACGATAGAGTCAACCATGTTGCGGCCTCGTTCGGTTTTCATGTCATCAATAAATGCTTTGTCTACTTTTAAGGTATTCAGCGGAAATTGTTTTAAGTACGCTAAAGATGAATAACCTGTACCAAAATCGTCCATGGCTAAATGAATACCACGCGCACTTAGCGAGCGCATAATTGCAATGGCTTCTTGTGGGTCGTCCATTACCGTGCCCTCGGTAATTTCCAGCTCTAAAAAGTAAGAAGGTAGCTCGTTTTTTTGCAATATCACGTCAATACGGGTCGTTAAATCTGGCAAGCTAAACTGCTTAGCCGATAAGTTAACTGCAACGCGGCCGCTAAATAGCCCATCGTCTAGCCATTGTTTTACATCGCGACACGCTTTGTTTAAAACCACTTCACCAATTTCTATTATTTGCCCGGTTTCCTCAGCAATAGGAATAAATACACCGGGGCTAATAACGCCTTTTTTAGGGGTTATAAAGCGCACTAATGCTTCCATTCCGGTAAGTTTACCTGTGCGAATATTCATTTTTGGTTGGTAATACACTTCAAAATGGTTTTCTTTTAGACCAAAGCGCATTAGGTTTTCTATTTGTAAACGTTTAACCGCTTGGCGGTTCATGGTGTCGTTAAAAAACAGGTAACTATTGCCTTTCTTTTTAGCATGATACATGGCGGTATCAGCGTTTTTTAACAGCAGCTCTGGAGTACTGCCATCTTCAGGGAATAACACTATGCCTACGCTTGAGGTAATAGCGAGCTCGTGGCCTGCCATTTTAAATGGGGTCGCAATTGCAGCTAAAAATTGCTTTGCCATGCGAGTAATAACATGGATATCATTAGTATCTGCCATAACTAAGGCAAATTCATCACCCCCTAAGCGGTAAAAAACATCATTCTCACGGGTTAATTTATTTAATCGCATAGCCAGTTTTGCTAACAGGCTGTCGCCTAGCTGGTGGCCTAATGAATCATTAATCTTTTTAAAATTATCTAAATCAAATACCAAAAGGGCATGGTGGGTATTTTGTTTTACTAGCTTTTGTAGGTCGGTAAAAAATAAATTTCTGTTAGGTAAACTGGTCGTACGGTCTCTATTTGATAAATTATGCAGTTGCGATTGTGCATTTTTACGTTCGGTTAAATCTGAATAAACCACTACATAGTTTGTTATTTGGTGTTGATCGTTTTTTATCTCATCAATAGAAATCTCTATGGGCAGTAACACTCGCTCACTATTGCGCAGTTTTACCTCTTGTTGAATTCGCTCCCGCTCTCGTACTATATTTTTAACGTTTTCTGTGTAGCTTTTATCGTAACCAGGTAAATTAAAAGGCTTTTTGAGATATTGCTCTCTAACGCCACCAAAAAGCGTTAAAAAGCTGGGGTTAATATCAACTAAGTTAAAGTTTTTATCATATATAGCAAGTGCATCAGTGAGTGATTCTACACACTTAGCAAATAAATTGAGGCGCTCTTGTGTTGATTTTAACACTGAAATATCGCGCACTGTGCCGGTCATTCTCAGTGGCGCTAAGTTGGCATCTTTTTCTATTATTTTTCCGCGGTCTAATACCCAGTGCCAGTGGCCAAAGGTGTCTTTAATGCGGTAAGTGGCTTCAAAAAAAGCAGACTTTTGAGCAAAGTGTTTTTTTAATAAATGCTCTACTGAGGCAATATCGTGTGGGTGGATCAAGCTTTTATTTGGCGGAAACCCCATTAGCGTTGTTGAATCCATCATGTATTTATCGTTAATACGAATAACTTCGCCAGTTTTTATATTCCAATCCCAAAGCGTATCGCCACTGCCTTCAACCGTGCTTTTTAAGCGCTTTTCCGAGAGGCTGTGCTGTAACCGAGAGCGCTTTAATTTATAAATTACAAATAATAGGTATGGCAAAGCCAGCGCAAGTAGGGCACTGGCAATAATTAAAACGGTGTTGGTATTTATATTAAAGGCGTGTTCAAAGGCAACCGCTGCGGGTGCTAGGCTTAGCAGCAACCAGTAAAAACCACATTTTATTGTTGTTATTTTTATCATTTGTTTTATTACTACTAATTAACAAATGATAATTTAAATCATGCCACTTGCAGAGTCAAAGAGATTGCGAGCAAAGCGGCATTTTTTGCGATTTATTTACTTTTGCGCTACTTAATAACTCATACCTTGGCCTATCTTTAGAAAAAGTAGCTATGGCATAACTTTTCATTTCTTCTAGGCTGAGGGCGTGCAGTGCCTCTAGCAGGCGTTTTTGCATATGAAAGTCATGATCTTTATTGCCTATTGCAAGCCAAAAGCGCTGTGAGCGTAACCGTAAGTTTTTATCTTTTTCAGCAATATGAGTTGTCAAACCTTGTTTATGCTGCTGCCATGTTGTTTCATCCAGGGAGTCTAGGTTAGCAATAAACTGGCTTACAAAATGATTATGCCTGTGCAGTAGAGTCTGAGCTTCAAATTTTGGTGATTGAATATAAAAAGCAATACCGGCGCGGGTGTTAAATGGTGCATAGCCAGAGCCAACTAAGTAACCTAGCTGTTGTGTGGTTCTCAGCTCGTTAAAATAGTCTTGGTTAATTATATGATTAAGTGCCATTAATTTAACTTTTTCATCCACTTCTGCAGTTTGTGCTTGGTAGTAAATGACCATGGCGTTATCACTGCATGGCAGTTCAAGTTCGCAGCGAGTCACTTGGTCTATCTCGTGCAGCGGGCGTGTTAAATCTTCAATAGCCGTGGCGTTTTTTAAATGCTCTGCCACTTTTTTATGAAATACCTTCGCGTCTGTTTGTTGCCAATTACCGTGTAAAAACGACTCAACATGTAAGGCTTTAAAAAAATCGGCTCTAAATTCGTTAAATTGCTGAAAACATGTATTTTTAAGTGCAGTGGCTAACTCGTCGGGTTGTGGGTTCCATGGCATTATTTTGGCACCTAACACGCTAAATAATTCACTCACGGGCTTATTTTGGTTGCTGTTGCGCCAGTGCCTTACCAATTGCTTTTTGTATTCGGCAAAGCGGCGTGCGCAAATATCAACATTAAACAGCGCATCAAGTAATTGTTCCACCAACTCTAGCTGACTAGTCGATAGCCCAGCGGTGTGCAACGTAAGCCCGCCTTGGTGAGAGGTTAAATGATAACTTAAACCTGCCAATTCTGCGGGGTAAAACTGCTCGCCAACACTGTCCATAAATAAATCACTAAAAAGGCGCGTTAATGCCATGTGCTTTACATCTTTTACTGCAAAGTGCGAGTCCATTGCTAAATAAAAATGACCTTTGGCCACTCTAAAGGTGTTGTCTTGTTTAAACCAAAAGTCAAACCCTGGCTCTTTAACTAACAGTAAAGGCTTGGTTTGGGGTTTTTCGACTTCGTATAACACCACTTCTTTTGTTAAATAGGGGTTTGCTGTGGGCAACAGCATAGTGCTCAGCGGTTTATTTATATGCGCAAGCGACTCCAGCCAATGCGGCGAAATTGGCTCAACTTTGTAAGGGGTGTTGTACCACGCGGTGGTGTGCTCAGCCTCTACGCCTGGATGAATAAGTACCAAGCGCATATTATGCGGGGTAAGCCATTGCATCGCCATTTCGTGAGTGGCTTTATTAAAGCCCTCCATTAAGTAATCGCCTTGCACATAGTTAGCTTCGTCGTAGTGCTGCATATTAATGCTTAGGTTACTTACCCAATCTATTAAGCGCGATTTTTCTTGGTTATCAAACGCAATTTGTAACAGGTTTTTTTTATCTTGATACAGGCGCGGTAGTTTGTCGGTGTTATCGTTGATTAGGCAAATATACTCAAACACAATTTCTATTATGTCTTCAAAGTATTCAATGCCTTCATCGGTAAGCGCCATGCTAATGTTAAAATCTTTAAAGTTACTGCCATTTATACCGCCGCCGGCAGAAAGTGCGTTAATCCACCCTTGCTCTTTTAAAATTGAGTACAACGAGCCTGCGCCTTCGTAGCCGAGTAAATGGGCTATAAAGCTGACGGTTTTGTGGCGATAAAAGTCATCGATATTTGGCATAGCAAAACTAATAATGAGTTTTTGCATGTGCTTGTGTGGTTCAATGTGCAGTACTTTGCCAATATCTTGCGCGCGATATAATGGCTCCTCAATAGGGGCTTTAAGCGCACCTTTATGGCCATTAATGCCACTAAAATAACGATGCGTCCACTGCGCAAGTGTATCAAGCGGTTCGTTGGCACAAATTACCAGTGTCATCCACTGCGCTTGATAGTGCTTATTAAAAAAATCTCTTAACTCGTCACTTATGCAGCGCTCTCTATCGGCGAGGGTATGTAAATTACCCACCGAAAATTTAGCAAAGGGGTGGGCTGGGTTTACGGTTTCTTTATGAGCCTGATAAATACGACGCCCATCATCTTTTATTTTTAATTTAAACTCAGCCTCTATGGCATTACGTTCTTTTTCGGTTTCCGCTGGGTTTAATAATGGGGCAATAAAAAAACGGCTAAATTGCGCAAGTGCTTTTTCAATGGCTTGGTTATTAATATCAAAGTAATAGCAGGTGTGCTCAGTGCCGGTCCAGGCGTTGGTGTTACCGCCCGATTGAGACACAAAATTATTAAAGCTTCCAGAATCAGGGTATTGGTCGGTACCTAAAAAAAGCATATGCTCTAAAAAGTGTGCAAGGCCTTGCCTGTCAAGGGGGTCATCAAAATGGCCAGCGTTAACCGCCATAGAAGCAGCGGCTTTAGTTGAATCTTTATCTTGCACTAATAATACTTTTAGCCCATTGTCGAGTGTAATGGCGCGGTATGCTCTGTTATCATTGCGGCTGATATTCAAATGATGCTCCTGAAACTAGACGTTTACTTGTTAACAACAGATGATAGCTTCAGGACAGCGAAAAAATAGCGAAAAGATTTACCTGAATATCATGAGAGAATTATTCTTTGGAATAATAGTTAATATAGCGGACAAATGGGCAAACTGGCTACTGTTTTATATTCATTAATCGGTTGATTTTTTATGAAAACAATCTTAATTATGCGCCACGGCGAAGCGACACCGATGCAAGCTAACGACGCAGCAAGAAACCTAACTCCGAAAGGCCATGCAGAAGCAGAAAAAATGGGCTTATGGCTACACAAACACTTTTCTGTTGATGCGTTATTGGTAAGTCCTTACTCGCGCGCGCAGCAAACGGCTAAAGAAGTTGAAAAAAACAATGTATTTAAATTTAGTGAAACCTGTAGCGACATAATCCCCGAGGGAAAGCCACAAATAGCAGCTGATTATTTAGAAACACTTATTGCCATGCATCCTCAGTGTAATACCTGGTTAGTGGTCGCCCATATGCCTATTGTGAGCTATATAGTTGATCAGCTCAGCCCGGGTAATATGCCTATTTTTAACACCGCAGCAGTTGCTGTAATTCAGTATGACGAAACATCACAGCGCAGTGAATATGTAAATATTAACGCGCCTGCCAACATATAGAGAAAAGAGATAACAATGAGTATAGAACGCCTTGAAACGGGTGCGCGCATGAGCCGTATAGTTAAACATAATGGAACCGTTTATTTATGCGGACAAGTATGCAGCGATGCAGAGCAAAACATTACAGAGCAAACGCAAACTATGCTCGACAAAGTAGAGGCCTTACTTGAGCAGGCGGGGAGTTCTAAAAAACATATGCTAAGCGCAACTATTTACGTTAAGAGCATGGAATATTTTGCCGATATGAATGCTGTATGGGATGCGTGGGTGCCAGAAGGTTATGCACCAGCACGCGCCTGTGTTGAAGCTAAAATGGCGCGCGATGCGCTATTGGTCGAAATTTCGGTAGTGGCCGCACTTAAATAAGCGTTTTATAAAAGCACAGCAAGCCAAAACGAAAAGCTTACTACACTAAGCACCGTTGAAAGCACCACTGCACCGGCGAGCGTAACTTGATGCGTATTTAATTGGCTTGCAATTAAATACGCATTAACGCCAACAGGCGAGGCGCTTAGCAATACCAGTACGTTACGAATTTGCGTATCTAGTACAAACACCCACGTAGCTGCTACGCACACAGCAGCAGGCAAAATCAGTATTTTTAACAGTGAAGAAATAAGGGCCGGCTGCCAATTTGCTGCCACTTTATAAAACACCAAATTAGCGCCTAACACAAATAAAGCACATGCAATAGCAGGGCTGGCGATTAGCTTTAAGGCATTGGCTAAATTAGCAAATAATGTAATTCCCGACACATTTAAAAGTAATCCACAGCCAATACTTAACACTATAGGGTTAAGGACCATGTTTTTAGCAAATTTTGCCCACGAGAAGTCAGCTGTGTTTCCTTTCGCGCCTATTAAATAAGTTAACGCAAAAAGCAGCGTGCTATGAAATGTGATGATCATAAAGGCGATAGCAATCATGTCTTTGCCAAGTGAAGCAATAACAATGGGTATACCCACTAACACCATATTTGAATAACTACCGGCAAGACCAAACACACTATGCTGTTGATAATTTCCAGCATTGGCTTGTTTAATTAAATAGTACCTATCAATAAGTATGCCCAAAGCAAATACCGCTAATACAGGAATATAAAAGCTTAAAAATGCTTCGAGGCTAATACTTTGATGCAAATTTATTTGCGACATATTGAGCATTAAAAAGGCGGGTAAGCTCACATAAAAAGTAAATTTACTTAAGCCGGCAATATGCTGCTGATTAAAAAACTTAAAATAACAACAGGTGTAGCCCAGTGCGACAATAAAAATTAAGGGAAAAATAATCGAAAAAATTTGCACGTATTCTTCCTTTAATTAGCGTCTAAACTCATCGCTTTGCGGTAAATCAATTAAAATCAGCACGGCACCGCGCCCGCCATATTCTAGCGGTGCTTGGTGCATGGCAATTACATCGGGGTGCTGTACCAAATACTGCGGTACTTTGTGTTTTAAAACACGCTCGCCAATGCCATGCACTATGCACGCGCAGTAATAATGCTGTTTTTTGCACTCGTGAATAAGTCCCGCGAGTTCATCTTTTGCACGTTCTTTATTAAGCCCGTGCAGATCGAGTGTTAAATCGGGTGCAAAGTCGCCGCGTCGTAACTGTTTTGCTAAAAAAGAGTCGTGGCCATTTTGCACGTAATTAATGGTGCTATTTGTGTCTATATCGGGAATATATTCGTCAGAGAAGAAAAATTCAGACTCAACCTGCTTTTTTTGCTGGGCAAATTGCTTCGCTTGTGACACCTTAGGTTTTGTATCAAACCTATGGGTATCTTGTTTAAACACCTTAGCGCCTGTAATTGTTTGGCGAAAAAGGTCAATGTCGTCATTGCTTAGGGACGATTGTGATGAGATGTCTTTTTTCATAAATTTTACCTAAACAAAAAAACGTAAAAACGCAGCGCAAAAGGCGGTACAATATAAAGGTGAGGGGCAATTGTAATTTGCTCAGCACAGTTAGGCAATGCAATCGTCGCAAAGACTCAAAACAGTCAGTTAGCTAAAACAGGTAAAAAATATGAGTGATTTACAAATAGAAGAAGCAACACTTGATGAAGCTGTTGCAGAACTGTCAACGTTACATGACTGGTTACGCTGGACTACAAGCCAATTTGCAAGTAGTGGAATATTTTTTGGACATGGCACAGATAACGCGTGGGATGAAGCTGTTAGCTTATTACTGCCTGCACTAAGTTTACCTATTGATGCCCCCAAAGAGTTAATGCATGCGCGGTTAACAAGCACAGAAAAAAACCGCCTAGCAGGGTTAATCGCAGAGCGTATAAATGACTGCACGCCGGTTCCTTATTTAACAAACATTGCTTGGTTTGCGGGCATGCCATTTTATGTTGATGAGCGTGTGCTTATTCCGCGCTCGCCGTTTGCTGAACTTATTGCTAATAAGTTTTCACCGTGGCTTGAGCAGCCGCAAAGCGTTAACCGTATTTTAGATTTATGCACAGGCTCTGCTTGTATTGCTATTGCGCTTGCTCAAGCGTTTGAAGCGGCACAAGTCGATGCGGTTGATATTTCGTATGAAGCGCTTGAAGTAGCAGATATAAACATAAACGACTATATGCTAAGTGACCGCGTACTGCCTATTCAGTCAGATGTATTTAGTGGAGTGCCAGGGCAAAAGTATGACCTAATAGTAGCCAACCCTCCGTATGTTGATGCTGAGGACATGGCTGATTTACCACGAGAATTTCATCATGAGCCTGAGCTTGGTTTAGCATCTGGGCATGATGGCTTAGACGTTACACGTACTATTTTAGAGCATGCTAGCAATCATCTAACTGATAACGGTTTGTTATTTGTAGAAGTTGGTAACTCTATGGTACATATGGATGCTTTATATCCGGGCGCACCATTTGAGTGGGTTGAGTTTGAGCAAGGCGGCTTAGGTGTATTTGTAATAAGCAAAGCGCAGCTTGATACGTATTTTGCAAAATAAATTTTAGGCCGAGCGTATGCTCGGCAACTTTTGTAGTCATTAGGAATGAGGAAAGTTAATGGCAGGTAATAGCATAGGGCAGTTGTTTAAAGTGTCCACCTTTGGTGAGAGCCACGGCGTTGCCCTAGGCGGTGTTGTAGATGGTACTCCCGCAGGCCTTGAGATCACAGAGGCTGACTTACAAATTGATTTAGACCGTCGTAAACCTGGGCAAAGCCGCTATACAACGCAGCGCCGAGAAGACGATCAAATAAAAATTCTTTCAGGCGTTTTTGAAGGTAAAACCACAGGCACAAGTATTGGTTTACTTATCGAAAATACCGATCAACGCTCAAAAGACTACGGTAAAATTAAAGATGTGTTTCGCCCAGGTCATGGCGATTACACTTACTGGCACAAATACGGCCTGCGCGATTATCGCGGCGGTGGTCGCTCTTCTGCGCGTGAAACCGCAATTCGTGTAGCGGCAGGCGCAATTGCTAAAAAATACTTAAAGCAGTTTCACGGTATTGAAGTAAAAGCATGTTTAAGCCAACTTGGGCCAATAAAAGCCGAAAGTTACGACTGGGATGAAGTTGAAAACAACTTATTCTTTTTCCCTGATGCAAGTAAGCTAGAAGCGCTTGATGAGTACATGCGAGACCTTAAAAAGCAAGGTGACTCAGTGGGCGCTAAAGTAAAAGTAGTGGCTAGCAACGTACCGGTAGGATTAGGCGAGCCTGTATTTGATAGGTTAGATGCTGAAATTGCGCATTCACTAATGAGCATTAATGCCGTTAAAGGTGTAGAAATTGGCGATGGCTTTGATGTGGTAGAGCAAAAAGGCTCAGAGCATCGTGATGAGTTAACCCCAGAAGGCTTTACCTCAAACCACGCGGGTGGCGTACTTGCTGGTATTTCTACAGGGCAAGATATTATTGCCTCTATTGCGCTTAAGCCTACATCAAGTATCACTATTCCAGGTAAAAGCATTAATACTGAAAACGAAGCAGTAGAGATGATAACCAAAGGGCGTCATGATCCGTGCGTTGGTATTCGTGCAATCCCTATTGCTGAGGCAATGATGGCCATTACCTTAATGGACCATTTACTGCGCCAGCGCGGGCAAAACCCACATGTTAACCACGAACATGGACCAATTAACGGCTCTGTTTAAGTCATTTCTGGGAGCGCGGTTAGGTTTTACGAACCGCGCTCATTTTAATTTAAATAAGATCAATTGCCTGTTTTGCTACCATATAAAGCTTTTTGATCATCAAACCGAGCACCCACCTGATGAACTGTTTGCTTAGTTCTTTAACCTCGTAAGTTTTTTTTCCTACAAATGCAAGCATATGACCAATTAAGCCTTTTAACTCTTCAGTTAATTCTACAAATTTGACTACAGAATCAAATAAACATCGAGCAAGCGTATCATAGAAAGTTAGGCCGAGGCCTAAACCCGCTTGGACGGAAATAAAAGCGTATTGTCCTGTTTTCTTTAAAAAAGTTATTAAGCCGTCTGTAATTATTCGTTGCCATTTAAGTGAAAAGGTTACGTTATAACGCGATGAATACTTTAGAACAGTATGATTATGATGTAGGGTCTTCAAAGAATTTTCCATACTTGCATAATCACTGTATGCAGCGACGGTATTGACGTAACCAGGTTCACTTTTTTCCATAGAGTGTGCGGCAAGACTAAAAAAAGATCCTTCATTCATAGCAGTTTGGTATTCATTAGAGGTATGGCTGAATGGCCAGGCAGGTACACAAGGAACAGGGTCGGCGCCATGAGTAACTCGATATTGACCGATATTATTTGCTGCTGAATGTATTGAATTACTTAATACCACCCTAGGCGCACCAAACGTATATAAATTAGTAGGTATACCTTTTTTGCTAGCCCAAATAGCAGTAAGCTGAGCAATTGCACCACCTAAACTGTGCCCTACAATATGCAAAAATTCTGGTTTATGCTTTTTTATATAAGAATTAAACATGGGTTCCATACTAGTGAAGGCTTTCTCGAAGCCTGAATGTACTTCCAAATTTTTAGGACCAAGGGTAGTTGCAACATTTAAGTTAGTTAGCCAATCTGCACAAGATGAGAAAACGGTTCCACGAATGCCAATAATATGGTGGTTTTTGAATTGTGATGAAACACCTTCAGCAGTTAAAGCGAAGCCTGTCGTACGGTTCAAAAGCTGATTTATTAGCCCACCACTAACCCCCTGAATTTGATTGTTAGTCACTTTAAAGTTTCTCACAAAGTCATTATGAAACTCTCCGCTGAAGTCATAACTTTTTCTTATATCATAAACTCTATTCGCGACAGAAGCAGCTGTGCTTGGTGATATTGTTTTATTCATAGTTCAACCTTCTTCCCTGTAAAACGTTCTGTTAAATCATTTAAATCGCCATTATGGATTTCGTACTTTTCTTCACCGTTTTCCATAACCCATGTAGGATTGTAATCTTCATCCCATCTGCAAATGCTTGTTGCAGTTCTATTGAGGTATTTATTGGTGTTATTTTTAAATTCAAATCTGACCAATTGATTAGTTATTTCACACTTTAAAAAATCAAGCTTTTTGGTGAATTCAGGTAACTCTGAAATGCCTGGTTGTGTGGCCCCCCACAAACCAATAACTAAGTTGTTATCTTTACGAATAAAAATCTTCTGATGGACACGGTCTTCGGAAATTAATTTATTCGGGATAGAAGAAAGTATAGTTTTCTTTGATAAATGAAATCGTCCGTCATCTCCTGTCATTACAGAATCAAGTCGTTCAACGCCATCAATATATGTTAATGAACGTATTATTTCTAAATCAGCAATTGGTATGCCATTTTCAGTGACGACGCCGTTGACTTCAGGGCTTAAAAATACTTCTTTCTTTTTTCTGAACCAGCTAAACATATCTTCTCCTTGACTAAGGGCCGGAAAAACAATAGCACAAAAAAGAATCAATAGGATGGCTAATCGAGGTAAATAAATAGATTTATTCATAGGCAATCCTTGCATAATTTTCTTAGATTTTAACTAAGAAAAAAATGTATGTAAAGTGAACTGTACCTGTTTTTATAAGGTGCCTTAATTGCTAATAAAAGTACGCAATTCTTCCTCTAGCACTTTTCTTTTATATAAGTAGTCTTTATAGATTATTAACTCCCGAGGGTACTTTATATTTTGGGCAGATGTTTCCGTATTTATTCTGTAGGCGTACTAATATTTTTTATATTAAATTCATCGTTGAAAGTATTCCATTAGTTTTTAATAATTCATTAAGTATTAATATCCTTAGTGTTTATATATGACAACCTCACATAAAAAGTAGCTATTATGAGTAAAAATATTCAAACTAACCTCTCGCATGCTGAATATGAATCAACATTAAAACGTTTGGAAAAGTTTAGTCATTATACCGATAGCAGCATTGCCATCCCTTTTACTAAATTTAACATAGGGCTAGAGGCGGTGATTGGCTTAATACCCGTAATAGGGGATGCTGCAGGACTTATTTTATCAAGCTATGTGCTAATAGAAGCGCAGCGCTTAGGCGTGAGTAAACGTATAAAGAGTAAAATGATTATTAATATGCTGATTGATTTTGTAGGCGGCTTAGTTCCATTTTTTGGCGATATATTTGATGCTTTTTTTAAAGCCAACACCCGCAATACCCGTTTATTAAAAAAACATTTAAATGCGCAGTTAGATAATTGATAGTAATACTGTTTTTTTAGAGGCTTTAAATTTAGCATTAAGAATAAAAAACAAAGTGTTGTTGGTTGTTTAATCACCTAGTAAGGTAGGGAAGCCTATTCACTTTGGTATATACAAAATGCAATTATTTATCGGTAATAAAAACTATTCTAGCTGGTCATTACGCGCATGGTATTTAATGAGTAAATTTGATGTCCCGTTTGACGAAACCCAGCTTGTGCTCGACACCAGTGACTTTTACGACGAACTAAAACAACACTTCCACGTTCAAAAAGTGCCGGCGTTAATTGATGGTGATTTGCAAGTGTGGGACTCGCTCGCAATTTGTGAATATATTAACGATGCCTATTTATCGGGAGCAGGGTGGCCTAAATATATTACTCAGCGAGCTACAGCGCGCGCATTAAGCGCTGAAATGCATGCCGGCTTTATGGCACTGAGAAACGAAATGCCGATGAATATAAGAGCCACACGTAAAGTAACGCTATCAAGTGCTGCACTAAAAGATATTCAACGTATTGATGAGATATTTTCCCAGCAGCAAGATATGTTTCCTAATGAATGGTTTTTTGGCGACTTTAGTATTGCCGATGCGATGTACGCCCCCATTGTACTTCGTTTAAAAACGTATCAGATTACCTTATCCCCAGCGGCGCAGCAGTATTGTGATTTTGTGATGCGTTGCCCTGTTTTGCAAAAGTGGATAACCCAAGCACTTACAGAAACCGATATAGTGCAGTGCGATGAGGCGGGAGTAGAGGTATAACTCGCTCATCACTTTTACTTTAAAGGTAAAAGCCCGTACAATTCGTCTCGTTTTTAGTGCGCTAATTTTGCGCTGTAACCGAGACGAATTAATCAGTTTTTATGCATCATATAGCCGATCTTATATCTATTTTCGATAGTGTTTTTTATCAAAGCCATAACACTCGCTTAGTAAAAGGCGATGATGAGCCTGTTTATCTACCTGCCAATAATACCCATGGTTTTAATCAAATTGTATTTGCACACGGCTTTTACGCCAGTGCCCTACATGAAATAGCGCATTGGTTAGTGGCTGGCAATAAACGCAGAGAGCTTGAAGATTATGGGTATTGGTACTGCCCAGATGGGCGAGATAAACACCAGCAGGCTGAATTTGAAAACGTAGAAATAAAACCACAAGCCATAGAGTGGCTGCTCAGCACCGCTGCTGGCTTTGATTTTAATGTGTCGGTAGATAACTTGAACGGTGAGCAAACTTGTCGGTTTGACTTTCAGGCGCGAGTACACCAGCAAGTATTAATGTTATTAGAGCAGGGAGTTAACGCACGTACCCATGCATTATTAAAAGCGTTAAGTGATTTTTATAAAACACCGTGGCCGTTAACCGCTCAACAATTTAATTGGCACCACCCTCAGGAGTTACAAAATGCAGTTTAAGTTAGGCTTAATTATTAACCCTGTTGCAGGACTTGGTGGCAGCGTTGCTTTAAAAGGCAGTGATGGCGAAAACACTGCTGCAAAGGCAATTGAGCTGGGTGCGCAAGCCAAAGCTAACAGCCGCACACAGGCTGCCCTAGAAGTACTTGTACCCTATAAAGAGCAGTTAACAATTTATACTGTAAATGGCGATATGGGCGAAAAAGCAGCACGCGCACTAGGCTTTAATGTTGAAGTAATTTATACCGCCAATACCGTAACAAGCGCCGATGATACAGAGGCTAGCGCTAAACTACTTAAAAATTTAGGCGTAGATTTAGTCCTGTTTGCTGGTGGCGATGGTACTGCGCGCAATATTTGTCATGCCATAGAAGATACCGTGCCAGTGCTGGGTATACCTGCTGGCTGTAAAATTCACTCTGGCGTATATGCAATTACACCTAAAGCAGCAGGGCGCGTAGTAGAAATGCTAGTAAAAGGCGAGCTAGTTACACTTGCAGATGCCGATGTAATGGATATTGACGAAGAGGCGTTTAGGCAAGGCACCGTAAAAGCTAAGTGCTACGGTGAAATGCAAATACCAAGCGAAGTACGTTATGTACAAGCGGTTAAAAATGGTGGTAAAGAAACAGATGAATTAGTACTTGCCGACATTGCCGCGCATGTGGTGAGCGAAATGGATGAAGACACCTATTACATTATGGGTAGTGGCTCAACTGTTGAAGCAATAATGCAAGAAATGGGGCTGGATAATACTTTATTAGGCGTAGATTTAATTAAAGATCAAACCCTAGTTGCGCAAGACTTAACTGCTAAACAGCTACTTGAGTACACGCACGGGCAAGCTACTCAATTAGTTATTACATTAATAGGCGGGCAAGGCCATATTTTTGGCCGAGGGAATCAGCAGCTAAGCCCTGAGCTTATTCGCACTATTGGCAAAGAAAACATTATTGTGGTGGCAACTAAAACCAAATTACACGCGTTGAACGGGCGTCCACTTATTTGTGACACCGGCGACAGCGCTTTAGATGATGAATTAACAGGTTACATTAAAGTAACCACCGGCTATAACGACCATATTATGTATGCTGTCGGTTATGAAAACCAGGAGAAGTAACCCAATGAGTTTAGTGAATTATATTGATGCTGCGCAGCAATACTTTGATGATTTAGTAATTAAAGCAACAGATGATGAGCTGTTCGCTGGTGGTTACTTGCGCGGACATTACGACCTTGCAGTAGGTTATGCAGAAGTAGAAGAGCTGACAATTTCTATTGATGAGCTCAACGAAACCGTAGAGCAGAGCTTAGTTAAAGCATACCGCAATGGCGAGCTAAACGAAGAAGATAAAACCTTGGTTGTTAGGCTTTGGGAAGAAGTGAAAGCCCTCGCTTAACCGATGTTTAGTTCACAATTATAAAAACGCGGCGACGATAATGAAGCCGCGTTTTTTTATGCTCTATTTGTGCCCATAATAGATTTATTAGTTAATTTACTGTTACACATTAATGGTATATTGTTACTTAAACCTATTTTGGGAGCTTTAAATGAACAATAATAATCAAGCTGCGGTACCTACAGGGTTAATCGCGCGTTTTTTAAACTTTGTGGAGCGAGTTGGTAATAAACTTCCCGATCCGGCGATTATTTTCTTATTCGCTATGTTACTTATTTGGTTGTGCTCGTGGTTACTGTCGGGGATTAGCTTTGACGCGTTAGACCCACGGACAGGCCAAGCCATTGTTGTAAATAACCTATTAGAGGGCGACTCACTCGCCTCATTTTTATCTTCTATGGTAAAAACCTTTACAGGCTTTGCACCGCTAGGGGTGGTACTGGTTGCCATGTTAGGCGTGGGAGTGGCTGAGCACTCAGGTTATATCAATACAGGCCTTAAGCTAATGCTTAAAGTTACCCCAAGGCAACTGCTAACCCCTTCAGTCATTTTGGTAGCTATTGTAAGCCATACAGCAACCGATGCTGGCTACGTATTAGTGATCCCATTAGCGGGTGTTATTTTCTTTGCCGCAGGGCGACACCCATTAGCGGGTATTGCAGCCGCATTTGCTGGTGTGAGTGGTGGATTTGGCGCTAACTTTATTCCATCAGGAATAGACCCATTACTGCAAAGCTTTACCCAAAGTGCAGCGCAAATTATTAACCCCGATATGTCGATTAACCCGCTTAATAACTGGGCGTTCACTTCTGCCTCGAGTTTATTTATTGTGTTATTAGGCTGGTATATCACTGATAAAATAATAGAGCCTCGGTTAAAAAACACAGCACTTAATGAAGACACCCAAAACTTACCCGCGTTTGATGAAGCTAAAAGTGATGAAAAACGTGCTTTTTTTATAGCCAGTAGCGTAATGATTGCAGGACTTGCTTTACTTGCGTTTGTATCCGCTCCTGCCGATTCAGCAATGCGCAGTGCCGATGGCTCACTAACTAATTTTAGATCGCCCCTGATGCAATCTATCGTGCCTTTAATCTTTTTATTATTTTGGATACCCGGTGCCGTGTATGGTTTTACCGTTGGTACCTTTAAAAACTCAAAAAATATGATAGATGCGATGAGTACCGCGATGAGTGGCATGGCTTATTACATTGTAATGGCGTTCTTTTGTGCGTTGTTTATTGCTGCGTTTTCTAAGTCTAACTTAGGGGCATTAATGGCCATTGAAGGGGCGCAGCTTTTAAAAGCAATGGAGTTGCCCAGCGCCGTAACGGTTGTAGGTATTATATTTTTAACCGGCTTTGTAAACTTGTTCGTAGGCTCAAGCTCTGCAAAATGGGCATTACTGGGGCCTATTTTTGTACCAATGTTAATGCAACTAGGTATATCACCCGATTTAACCCAAGCGGCTTACAGAATCGGAGACTCTAGCTCAAACATTATTACCCCACTTATGCCGTATTTCCCATTGGTTGTGGTGTACTGCCAAAAGTACGTAAAAGATACCGGTATAGGCACGCTCATCGCGCTTATGATCCCTTACTCAATCGCGTTTATGATTGGCTGGAGTATTTTCTTGCTAGGGTATTGGGCACTCGGTATTCCGTTAGGGTTAGATGCGAGTTACGTTTATCCGGCGTTACCTTAACTTAAACCTTAATTTATGAACCTCACTCACTTGAGTGAGGTTTTTATATAAAATTGCTGCAATGTAAAAAGTAGTGTTAATTACCTTTCTAATTCTCTCACTATATAGCCAAACAAACTGGCCTCACCAACAATATACACATAATCGTTTTTGTTATTCATTATTGTAGATTTATCGTCGTACCATCTAAAATCGTGCGTTTTGTTAGTTGTAGGGTCTTTAAAGTATAAACGAGTACAACTATCTTCATAATCAGACCCACATTCTTGTACATCAGTGAGGATATATTCCTTATACCAATAATCGCCTTGCGTGTAGTAAGCCCATAACTCAATGGGGGCAGAGAGTAAAAAATAGAGAGTTGCATAGATTAACAAAGGGAGTAATGGGTAGATGAAGATTAATGATAACTTCATTTTTGTATCTGAAAAGCTATCTTTAAGGTGCTCTCTATAGTCACTGCAACGTCTATATTTTTTGATTACAAGTACATGGAGATAGATAAATGATGCCCCGCAAAAAATAGGAAGCGCTATATAAAAAATAGCCTCATAAATTTTATTTTCGATAAATGGCGGGTCGGTAAAATCCATTAACATAAGCATGCCAATGCTCAGTATTGGAAAGCTTATTATTGCTGCAAAGAGCAAGTTGTCATAATATTTTTTCAATTTTAATTCATCCGTGAATTATAGTTTTTTCTTAGTTTACAGAATTTTTATTTTTTACAAAAGCAGTGGCTTTAAAACAAAAAAACCTTGGCACTTTCGTGGCAAGGTTTTTTATAACGTAAGCTATAAAGCTTAGTTAGATGTGAAGCTCACAGGGCGACGTTCTTTACGAGGGCCGCCACGTTTATCACCGCGTTGGTTGTCTTTGTTAAAGCTACGCTTTTTATCACCACTTGGGCGCTCAGCGCGTTCACCACGTGGCTCAGCTGGGCCTTGATCTTGTGTTAGTGTCATACCCATTGGGCGTTTACAAATAAACACTTTTTGGAAGTGATCAAGTACATCTTTAGGCATGTTTTGCGGTAATTGTACCGTACTGTGACTGTCGTGTAGACGAATGTCACCAATAAACTTGCTTGAGATATCAGCTTCGTTAGCAATCGCGCCAACAATGTTTTTAACCTGTACACCGTGCTCACGACCCACTTCGATACGGTAAGTATCCATAGGGCCTGCATCGCGGCTGTTACGCTCGCGAGGTTTACGCTCAGGGCGGTCACCACGTTCGTTACGACGACGGTCATTACGATCGCCACGCTCGTTACGTGTATTACGCTCGTTGCGAGGTTGAATCTTAACTTCTTCAACTTTAATTGGCGATTGTTGCTGTGCTAAACACAGTAATGCACCCGCTAGGTCTTCTAAAGATAAGTCTAGTTTTTGTGCCATGCTAGCAGCAACTTCATTGAAGAACGTAATGTCTTTGTTTTCAAGAGCAAGCGTAAGCTTTTCTTTTAACGCATTAATTCGTTTTTCTTCAACTACTTTAGCTGTAGGTAGCTCAACTTGTGCAATTTCAGACTTAGTATGACGAATGATATTTTTAAGTAAATAACGTTCGTTATGCTTAACAAATAAAATTGCTTTACCAGTACGTCCAGCACGACCTGTACGGCCAATACGGTGAACGTAGGCTTCTGAGTCTTGTGGAATATCGTAGTTGATAACTAAGCTTAAACGGTCTACATCAAGACCACGTGCTGCTACGTCTGTTGCAATAACAACGTTTAGCATACCGCTTTTTAAGCGATCTACCGTGCGCTCACGTGCTTGCTGGTTCATGTCACCATTAAGTGGCGCAGCAGAGAAACCTTCGCGCTCTAGTAACTCAGCAAGTTGCACTGTATCGTTACGTGTACGTACGAAAACAATAGCACCTTCGTATTGCTCTGCTTCTAAGAAACGAACAATGGCTTTGTTTTTATGTACGTGTGCATTCCAAAACACTTGCTCAACAGATGATACAGTTGAGTTACGCGCAGATATATGAACCTGTTCAGGGTTATTCATATATTTGCTGCTGATGTTTTGAATTTGCTTAGGCATGGTCGCAGAGAAAAGACATGTTTGCTTTTCGCGCGGTGTTTTTTCCATGATGTTTTCAACATCATCGATAAAGCCCATACGTAACATTTCATCGGCTTCATCAAGTACAAGTGCTTGTAAAGCATCAAACTTGATAGTGCCACGGTTTATGTGATCGATTAATCGACCCGGAGTAGCAACAATAATTTGTGCGCCACGACGAAGTGCGCTTAATTGAATGCTGTAGCTTTGGCCACCGTACAGTGCTAATACTTCAACACCACGAGTACCTTTTGCATATTGTTCAAATGCCTCAGCAACTTGGATCGCAAGCTCACGTGTTGGTGTGAGTACAAGGATCTGTGGCTGTTTCACAGACGGGTCAATATTGTTTAGTAACGGCAGTGCAAATGCTGCAGTTTTACCTGTACCCGTTTGTGCTAGTCCCAGTACGTCCTTTCTTTCTAGCAATAACGGTATACATTGAGCTTGGATTTCAGATGGTGTCTTGTAACCCAACTCTTCAACTGCCTTTAAAATTGCAGGAGAAAGATTTAGAGATTCAAACGTGACTGGTTCTGACATTAATACGCCTCAACGAATTTAAAGAGGCGCGCATTGTATAGGAAATACGAGGCAATTGCTTGTATAAATTACAACTAATTTGTATGTGGTTGATGTTGGTTGAAATTTAACCAGTTTAAGTTTTTGATTTTTTAAACTGGTTAACAAGCTATATACAAAGCGTTATTTATATAGGCCTAGATTTTCTTTTGCGTAGGCTTCAAATTCAGTAAATCCACCAATGTGGGTTTGATCTACAAAAATTTGTGGCACAGTTGGGCATGGTTTTCCTGCAGACTTTTCTAAATCCGCTTTGCTAATGCCTTCTTTGATAATATCGATGTAACGAAACTTAAAATCATCACGCTCATTTGATAGTTGCTCGGCAACATCTTTAGCACGTACACAAAATGGGCAGCCTTCGCGGCCAAAAATTACTGTAAGCATAATACTCTCCTCAATTTAGTTGGGTTCATATTAAACGATTAATTAATAATTTAAAGCGCAAAAAATCGATTGGTTAATTCTGTTTTACTGTTAACTCGCTTAATTACTCATTTGCCATGCATTTTGAATTGCAATTTGCAAAAGCGCATTTATGTAAAGGATGTGTAATTTTTAAATCTAATGAATTCATCGTATTAGTAAAGGCGCTGCAAGTGGCATGTAAATTGATATTTAACTACAGAGCCATTCTTATTAGGAACGATGATGAGTAATAACAGCCATGTTTTAGAAATTATTCAAGGGGTAATTGCCCGCTTTTGCAAAGCAGACAACACAAATGTGGCAATTACACTCATCAACAAATTACAGTGTAATTATATTTGTTTACAGGTGTCTCCTGAGCAAATGATTATCCAGTGTGAAGCGTTTATTTTACCTTCGCTAAAAGCCGCTAAAAGCCATTTTTTGCTAACAGTAGAGGCCAATTTACAGGGCATTAATTTAAATTACTGGGTAGATTCGAATCCTGAAATGCACACCATTGATATACACGGTTTACTTGCAACCCGTGAGCCAATTTCATCGGTAGATACAAACAAAGAGTTTATTAGCGCAGCCAATAATAAAGACGACTTAGAGCAAAGCATTCATTATCTAGTTAATTTTAGTGCGCAAAACTATGGTTTAAAACTCGCCGACAGCAACCACACCAACGCTTTAAAAATTGAAGATGCGCGTCACCTATCTGCAGAGCAACTTGCGAGTGATTTTTTAAATAATGGGGCGTCTCAGAGTATAAAAATTTGCGCATTTGATGCGCTCAGTGAGCTGCAAAGCCATCACGCTATTTCTCAACCTGTATTGGCGTGGCCGTTTTTTGATACTGACTTAGTTAATGCGGTTAATAATTTAAATACCCACAGCAAATTATCTGTATTGGTTGCTGATGACAGCTTGCCAAGCCAAGTTGCGACCAAAGTCATGCTTGAAATGCTTGGCTGCGCAGTAACCTGTGCAGAAAATGGCTCAAGTGCCTTACTTATTGCCCAGCAAGAACCTTTCGATTTACTGCTGTTAGATGAGCGTATGCCAGGTATGTTTGGCAGTGATGTAGCTCAGCAGCTCATTAAACAAAACACCCCAAACGATAACACGCCAAAAGTTATTTTAACGGGCATTACTGAGGAGCAACAAATTGCTCAGTTGTTCGAAAAAGGGGTGACGCACTATCTTCAAAAACCGGTAACAAAAGCTGTATTAGAAGAGTTTATTAAGCCTTGGCAAGCTGCCTAAAGGCCCGTTTAGGAGGACGTTATGAACGATTTATCAAAAACAGCTTTGCTGCTCATTGGTTTTCAAAATGATTACTTTTCGCCTGATGGCATTTTATACCAAGTGGTTGAAGAGTCATCAAGAGTAACCGGCGTGGTAAATAACACGTTAGCGCTGCTCGACAAATACATAGATAAATTTGCATTAGTGCTCAGTACGCCTATTCACTTTACACAAGATTATAGCGAGCTTAAAAACCCAATTGGTATTTTAAAAGTGATTGCCGAAGTAGGGGCTTTTAAAGCCGACTCTTATGGTGCTCAAGGCATTAAAGAGTTTAATAAATATGGCAAACGTATTATGCAAATACCCGGTAAACGCGGGTTAAATGCGTTTACTCATACAGAGCTTGCAAATGTGCTTAATAAAAATGGCATCACTAACATTGTTTTAGCAGGCACGGTGACCTCTATTTGCATTGACTCTACGGCGCGTTCTGCGGTAGAGCTTGGCTTTAATGTGACGGTACTTAATGACTGTACATCAAGCAGAACGCCGTTTGAGCAATCATTTTACTGTGAAGAGGTTTTTCCGCTTTATGCCAAGGTGTGCAGCCATACAGAACTAGTAAATGAATGAGGCGCATATGGAAGAAAAAGACGAGCTACAAGTACAAGTTCATTACGCGCTAATAGAGCAGCTTTCTGCAAACACCCGCAGGCAAACTAAGTTACTTGCCTTACTTGATGAGTGTGTATTTGAATGTGATAAACATTTAGTGTTTAGCTACGTGAACGAAGCATGGCTTAATAAGTTGGGTTTTACGCCGGCCATGCTCATAGGTAAAAAAATCACATCGCTGTTAGAGACCAAAGACTCGTTAAAGCTGTCAGCGTATATTGAGTCTATTTTTGAAGGCGTTTTTAGTGCCAGTATAGAGCTGCAAGTAAAAAATAATGACGGCCTTACTAACTGGTTTGAAATGCGCTTGGCCTGCGACGATAGCGGCGGGTTTATTGGCTCGTTACACGACATTCAACGACATAAAGACTACCAATACTTACTCACCCAGCAACAAGAGTACGCTAAGCGACTTTCTTTAGTGGCAAGCCACACCAATAATTTAGTTATAATTACCGACCGATTTGGCAAAATAGAATGGGTTAATAAAAGCTTTGAAACGCTTACTAGTTATAAATGTGAAGAAGTCATCGGGCTTAGCCCTGGCAAACTGTTGCAAGGGCCTAAAACAAGCCTAGAGTCGCGCCAGTTAATGGCTAAAGCGATTAAAAATGCCGAGCCTTTTCAAATAGAAACCGTTAATTATGATAAAAATAAAAACGAATACTGGGTTGCTATTGATGCCACCCCCGTAAAAGATGATTACGGTAATGTTAAGCATTTTATAGCCATAGAAACCAACATTACCCAGCGTGTAAAAGCTGAACAAGCCATGGCTGAAATAGAATATAACTACCACTCTGTGGTCGATAACATCCCTGATATTGTATTGAGGTTAGATGCGCAGGGCGGTTTATTGTTTATGAACAAAGCATGGCAAAATTTTTTCCAAACAGACATAAATAAACACCTTGGCTTACCCATTGCTAATTTTGTAATGGGTGAGGATGTGGAAAAGCTAAACACAGCTCTTACAGGCTACAGTAGTGGCAACCGAGAAGTTAAACGTTTGGATATTAGGTTAACCAACGCGCTTAATGAGCCAAATTGGGTTGAAATGACCCTCACACCAATTACCTCATTTAATGGCACACACTTAACGTCTATAGCGGCGACCGTGGTTGATATTCAAGAACGTGTGATAGCGGAACAAATACTCTTAGATGCTAAGCACCAGGCTGAATCGTTGGCTGAGTCTAAAAGTCGCTTTATGGCTAATATAAGCCATGAAATACGCACACCTTTAAATGCAGTGATTGGCTGTGCAGATATCTTACACGACACTGGGCTTACAACAGATCAAAAACGTTACACCCAAATGATTAAAACAAGTTCAGATGCATTATTGAGTATTTTAGATGACGTGCTGACCTACTCACGCTTTGAAGCGCAAGCAATCTCAATAGATAATCAGCCATTTAGCCTCGATATTTGCTTAGAAGAGGCTATCGATATTGTAAGTGAAAGCGCCGTGCAAAAAGGCCTCGAACTTATTTTTGATCTGCACCCTGATGTTCCTGCGCAGGTGGTGGGCGATCATGGTCGTATAAGGCAAATTGCAATAAATTTACTCTCAAATGCCATTAAGTTTACTCAAAAAGGTTCACTTATAGTGACAGCACAGTGTGTTGAGTTTGAAAATAATAAATTTACGTTGCAGCTTAGTTTTAAAGATACAGGAATAGGCATTGCGCAAAACAAGCTCGAGAGTATGTTTAAGCCGTTTATACAATCGGATAACTCTATCACTCGGGAATATGGCGGCAGTGGCTTAGGTTTAGCCATATGTAAGCAAATATGTGATGCTGCAGGGGGCAGCATTACTGTTAACTCGCAGTTTGGTAAAGGGAGTGAGTTTATTGTGAATTACCCTTTATTAATAGATACAAGCGAGCAGGTGCAAAGAGAAGGCTTTTCTGCCAGAGCCAAAAAGCCCTATGTGTGTGTGATAAGTAAAAACTTGCCATTAAACACGGCGATAGAGCATATGCTTACTCGCCATTCGATAGATTTTTCACGCCTTGAGGACATCGAAAAGCTAGACAGTATCAATACGCCCGACGCTATTGTTACCACTAATAAAGCCGATTTAGACGCAGCGCAACAATTTTTAAAAAGTTATAAGAGCCTAAATAAACCGTGTTTATTACTCATAGACCTACTGGGTAAAAACCAAAAAACAGAGGCGCCGAGCTCTGGTATGTTGATGTTTAATGGGCCTTTTAAGCCTTCGCATTTGCCCAGAGCGATTGCTGCGCTTGAGGAAGAGCTTTTTCATCTTGATATTATTTTTACTAATAAAAAAGAAACCACACTAAACACAGCCACTATTAATGCTCAGCCATTTAAAGGTACGCACGTACTCGTGGTTGAAGACAATAAAAATAACCAAATTGTGATTCAGCAATTTTTAGAGCAGCAAGGGTGCTTAGTTAAAATAGCCAGTAATGGGCAAGAGGCGATTGAAAAAGTTAAAACGCAAACAATAGATTTAATATTTATGGATATTCAAATGCCAATTTTAGACGGTATTTCTGCCACTAAAAAAATCAGAGAGTTAGCTATTGTCACCCCTATTATAGCGTTAACAGCGAATGCGATTCATGGAGATAAAGAGCGTTTTATTAAAGCAGGAATGAATGACTATTTAGCTAAACCAATTATTAGCGAAAAACTCAATTTGCTCTTAAATCAATACTTACCAAAACTTAATGACGCTAAACACTCTAAGTTAGAGCGCATTAACGAAATTTGGTCGTTATTAAAGTAACAAGCAATGCAACCGTGCTTTTAGGTTAATAGTTATAGATGGCCTTAAGGTATTTATGATTAAAGTTTTTAGTTGTTAAGTAAACAAACATAAATAGTGAGTTTAGCAAAAATTTAACCTCAAAAGGTTAAAATTGACTGTTTTCTCAAAAAAAGCGATGGCGATTGAGTAATGCGTAGTCAATTACTTTTACTGCCTAAAAAGCCTTAATATATTAAGCAAAACTGTAAATAATGCTGAAATACTAATCCTTTTTAATTGATTGGGTTGTGTAGGTTGGTTCTTAATGGTTATTTTTAAATTGGTTTGCATTTTGCAAATCAAAATGAAATTGAAATCTCATAATGCAAATATCCGCTCAGCTATTTTTTATTATCCCTATCAAAGTAATTAATTTACCCATTGATTTATAAAGACTTAAATTTTTTATCATCATTAAATTTATTTTGGCATGGCTTTCGCAATATAAACACCAAGTAGAGCGAAGTTATCATTGATATAAATTTGCTAAGTAGTTAAATAAATTTTAAGGGTGTCCATTATGCAAACTAATACTAAAGTTAAACAGCAACCAAAAAAAATGTCTTTTGTTCTTACTCCAGAGTTAATGGTGCTGTCTATTATTATTGTTGCAGCTGTTATTGTTGGTGCAACAGCACTGCGAGGCACCGTTACTATTGAACCTGTTAATAAAGGTAATACCGAGATGTTCACCAATAAATTTAACAATAGTGATTTAGATAATGCCACTATTGAAAGCAACACATTAAACTACGCTCAAAACATAGATGAGCAATCTGCCCAATCAGGCACACAAGGTTTAAACAACTAAACAATACTTCTCCTTTAGTATTTATTTCGGCTGACTCTAAGCAATTAGGTCAGCCTTTTTATTTTTAAAGCCACTTTATACCCAAACCATCGCTTACTCCCGCTCCCACTCTAAATCAGCTTGCGTGTCAGTGTGATTTGCAAAATGCAAATATATATATCAATAACTTTAGACTAACAACCCGACTTTAACTAATTGAATTTTATGCATTTATTTTTTGTTTTTGACGGCTCGTTTTGGTCTGTAATTTGCAATTTATGTAACAAGCTTACGGTGAGCCCTTATTTGTGGAGAAATTTATGAATGCTTTTAAAAGTTTAGAGCCTATCAATACGGTCAACATTGCACGCTGGCATGAACTTGAGCAAATTATGGCTCATGCAATGAAAAACCATTGTTTTAATATGGTGTACCAGCCGCTTGTATCTTTAACAAGTGGGCAATTAGTTGGCTTTGAATCATTAGTGCGCTGCGAATCTTCACGCTATGGTGTTGTTGGCCCAGATGAATTTATTCCGCATGTAGAACAGTCAGGTATGATTTTAGATTTAGGTGATTGGATTTTTAAGCAAACCCTAAGCGATTTAAGCCAAATGAGAAAAATAGGTATGAATGATATAACTATTTCATTGAATATTTCGCCGGTACAAATTATTGAAGGGGATGTGTTTTCCAAAGTAATGAGCTTACTTGATAAGTATCAAATAGACCCCGCAGCCATAAAAGTAGAATTAACAGAAACAGCATTAATAAAAAGTCCGCAGCGTATTGCTAAAACATTTGAGCATTTTCATAAAGAAGGGGTAAAAATTTGGCTAGACGATTTTGGAACGGGCTATGCCTCTTTAGGCCTTTTAAGGCAGTTTAATATTGATGGGCTAAAAATAGATCGCAGCTTTATAAGTGGCATTACAACGAACAATGAAGACTTTACCCTGTGTAGCGCAATTATTGCTATGGCGCAAAGACTCGGGTTAGAAACCATTGCTGAGGGGATTGAACAGCGCGAACAATTACAAATATTAGAGCAGCTAGGGTGTGATGTAGCACAAGGTTACTTACTCGGAAGACCAAGTAGTTTAGCTAATAATACGGCGACATGGGTAAAAATGTACACTTAACTTAATGTTTAGATTTGCAAAATGCGAAAAACGACTTACTCTAAAAGTATAAAAGCTTTGTATCACAATAATAAATAAAGGCCTAATATGCCAATACCTGAAGAATATATTGATAACACCATCACTCAAGCTCATGTGCTAGCGCAATTAGAGCAAGATGTTGGCTCACTCACTTTAGTAAGGCTGGTAAACTTATTTATTAATGAATTAGAAGAAATGCGAGTTCGTCTTAAAAATGCAATTGATGAGCAAGATGAAGATAATATTAAAGATATAATGCACGTACTTAAAAATTCTGCGGCGCTATATGGCGCATTAACTTTGGCAGCCCTTGCCAGTCAATTACATGATTACCCCCCTGTTACCATTGAAGAAAATATTCACGCTGCTCAGATCGTTCAACATAATCTAGAAAAAACCCACGCTGCATACCAAGTTATTGCTAATAATATTACCTAAAAGGCTCTGCCATGAACGATTCTCAAAAAAAATCACTGGTTTATATAGTAGAAGACAGCATTGCAAGCGGGGCTCTTTATGCGAGCCAATTAGAGCAAGCAGGGCACGAATGTAAACACTTTACCGATGGCTACTCTGCCTTGGTAGGTATAAAAGAGATGATGCCTGATGTCATTGTCCAAGATGTTTGTTTGCCCGATATTAGTGGCTTAGAAGTGCTGCAGTTTGTTAAAAAGCAAGAAAAGCCCGCTAACGTAGTCATGATCACCTCAAATAGCTCTATTGATGTTGCAGTAGAGGCAATGCGTTTAGGTGGTTTTGATTTTTTAGAAAAACCGTTTTCAGGCCAGCGCTTAGTGAGCGCCGTAGATAGCGCGCTTTCGCAAAAAGCACCTCCTGCAGTTAAAATTCAAGAACAGAAAGCGCAAAACACTTCCGGGTTTATTGGTGAATCGTTAGCAATGCAAACGGTGTTTAGGCTTTTAGATAGTGCAGCGCGAAGCAAAGCATGTGTTTTTATTACCGGTGAGAGTGGCACAGGTAAAGAGGTGTGCGCGCAAACTTTGCACGACACTAGCCCACGAAGTGAAGGGCCATTTATTGCAATTAACTGTGCTGCTATTCCAGGAGAGTTATTTGAGTCAGAGTTTTTTGGCCATGTAAAAGGGGCCTTTAGCGGAGCGCTAAGTGACAGGAAAGGGGCTGTAGAAGTTGCAAACGGTGGTACTTTATTTTTAGATGAACTGTGTGAAATGGAGCTCAACCTACAAGCTAAGTTATTACGTTTTTTACAAACGGGTGCGTTTAATCGGGTAGGCAGTAGCGAGGTTTTACACAGTAATGTAAGGCTAGTGTGTGCAACAAATAGAAGCCCTGTAGTTGAAGTTGCCGAAGGGCGTTTTAGAGAAGATTTATACTATAGGCTTAATGTTATTCCTGTAAAGTTACCTCCGCTACGCGAACGAGCTGGCGATATAATGTTGCTTGCAATGCATATTTTAAAGCAAAAAAGTGAAAGTAACGCTAAATTATTCCATCGCTTTTCAAAAGAAGTTGAAAACCTTTTTTGCAACTACGATTGGCCCGGTAATATCCGTGAGCTGCAAAATGTTATCGAAAATATCGTTGTTATCAACGAGGGTGACGTAGTTGAGTTAGATATGTTGCCAAGCTCATTTGGTGTTAATTCTGCTATTCCAATCAAAAATACCAGCTCGTCTCAATCTGCAGAGCAAATACAAACTAACTCGCTTATGGGCGTACACGACATAGAGCCCCTGTGGCAAGTTGAAAAAAGGGCAATAGAGTCGGCAATAGCCGTATGCGATGATAACATTCCACTTGCTGCGGCCTATTTAGGCGTAAGCGCCTCGACTATTTACAGAAAAATAAAAGGCTGGAGTTAGCTTTACGCTTCTTGCTCACATCTTCTTGGTGTTTATACTGTGCTAATGCTACTTAAAAAGAGCAAGATGCCTGTTTTATCTAACATTTCATTATTCTGCTTACAGCTTATAATTCTCCTAATCATATTAAACAAGGCTACTTAATAAAAGCGAGTCGCCTGCCATTTCGTTCTCAGTTACATTTTCATGGTTGAAATAAACAAAGATACCCTAAGCTCTATTACTACACCCTAAGTTTAATAGTAAAAGGAGATCATAATGAGTAACGTTAATTTACAGCCAGCGAGTGTAATGCAGCCTTTAGTGGTAAGCGATTTAGATAACAATGACGTGAATTTAGTTGACCGCGTAAGCGACAAACCTTGGAAAATGATAGTGGTGTACAGAGGCCAGCATTGCCCTAAATGTACCGAGCAACTCAATGAGCTTGCAACAATGCATGACGATTTTGCCAGCGCAGGTGTAGAAGTTGTAGCAGTAAGTGGCGATAGCGAAGAGCAGCTTAAAAAGCATCTTGAAAAAATAGACGTAAATTTCCCTCTTTATTACAATTTAACCATTGAGCAAATGACTGATTTAGGCTTATACATTAGTGAACCGCGCAGTGATGCTGAAACAGATCACCCATTTGCTGAGCCTTGTATTATTGTCTTAAACGAAGATAACCAAGTACAGATGCTTGATAAATCAAATAGCCCATTTGTTCGCCCAAGCCTTAAGCAGGTGCTAGGCGGTATTAAATTTTCACGCGAAAACGACTACCCAATTCGCGGTACTTTTATTAAGTAACGTGTATTGAGTAATTTGATGAATATACGAAGAGGGCACTTTTTTGTGCCCTTTTTTATTTTTTTTCACTTTTTTTAATTTAATTACTTGAAAACTATTTTACTGCCCATAAATAGTTTAGTGAGGACGCCTGATGGGTCCCAAAAAATACAGAAGTTATTGAAATTTATATTATTAATTTAATTATGTTGTACTTGTTCAAACGAAAAGTAACAACATTATATCGCTTAAATATGAGGATATTATTATGCGTACAGTAGACTTATCACCACTTTATCGTTCATTCATCGGCTTTGATCATTTAGCATCTTTAATGGATGCGGCAGCTCGTACAGACAAGCAGCCTAGCTTTCCTCCTTATAATATCGAAGCACTAGATAAAGACAAATACAGAATCACTATGGCCGTTGCTGGTTTTAGTGAAAATGAACTCACCATTGAGTCAGAGAACAACACTTTAAAAGTTGCAGGTACTAAACCAAACAAAGATGAAAATGAAGAGCGCAAGTTTATTCATCAAGGTATTGCGGAACGTAACTTTGAGCGTAAGTTTCAACTTGGGGATCATGTAAAAGTACTCGGTGCCGATTTAGCCAACGGTCTGCTTAGCATTGATCTAGAGCGCGAAATCCCAGAAGCACTTAAACCTCGTAAAATTGAAATTGGCGGTGGAAACCTAATCGAAGGTAAATAATCGCTAATAAACATTTTCCCTGATTGTAGCCGCCTCAACTGAGGCGGCTTTTTCGTTCTTATAACTCGTTTATATGTGTTAAATAATAATTTGCTTGGGCTAAGGTCTGCTGTTGAAGTTGAGGTGTTTGTTTATCCCAGTTTCTATAAACCATGCCAATGCGTGGGTTTTTTTCAAGTAATGCGCGGTGTTTATCCATAAATTGCCAATATAAGCTGTTGTAAGGACACGCCTTCTCACCTATTTTTTGCTTAACATCATAATGACAGTTTTTGCAGTAATCGCTCATTTTATTGATGTAATTACCACTGGCTGCATAGGGTTTAGTGGCGATAATAGCATCATCTGCAAATTGGCTCATGCCACGGGTGTTAGGCATTTCAACCCATTCAATGGCATCAATATAAACCCCTAAATACCACTGGTCGACTTCATTAGGGTCGATGCCTGTTAATAAGCAAAAATTACCAATGATCATTAATCTTTGAATATGATGAGCGTATGCGGTGTCTAAGCTCTGCGTTAATGCATGGCTTAAACAGTTCATTTTTACATTACCCTGCCAAAAGTACCCTGGTAACGACTGGTTGGCCTGTAATTGGTTTTTTTGTGCATAGTCGGGCATGTTTGTCCAATATATACAGCGAACATATTCACGCCAACCTAAAATTTGCCTAACAAAGCCCTCTACTTGAGAAATCGAAATTGTGTCGGGGTGAGCATTAAATTCGTCAATTACACGCCTAATAACGTACAGCGGGTGGATTAACTTGGCGTTTAAAGCAAATGATAAACGGCTATGGTACAAGCTGGCGTTATTTGTAACTTGGTCGGTCATTGCATCTTGAAACTGGCCGAAATTTTTTAGCAGGTGGGTACAAAAATACTCTAAACACGTTTTGGCTTGTTTGCGAGTGAGCGGCCATGGCAGCTGCTGAGGATTTATTTCACCAAAGTAATTTACGTTATGTTTTTTAAGTCTGCTAATGATAGAGCTTACATCGTTATTAAATAATTTTGGCGGGGGGATAGCGTTTAAATCTGCTTTTTTAAATTTGTTTCTGTTATTACTATCAAAGTTCCATTGACCTCCTTGCGGTCTACTCCCATCCATAAGAATAGTATATTGCTTGCGCATAGCGCGATAAAAGTGCTCCATAGTCACATGTTTGTTTTTTTCAAACCGCTCGTTAATACGCTCAAATGGCAGCATAAAATGCTCGGTGTCATAGGCTTTAACAAGAAGATCAGACTCTTTTTTAAATTTACTTAGCTGTGCTTTGAGGCGAAATTCATCAGGGTATTGATAATGTATTTCACTGCAACGATACTGTTTGGCTATGCGCGTGAGTAAAACAGGCAAGGTTTTGTCTTGGTGGGTATCATCAAGGGTGAGGTGCAGTGTGCTGTAATCCGCGCTTTGTAAAGCTGTAGCAAAACGCTCCATCGCATAAAAAAAAGCACATAACTTTTGCACGTGGTGCTTAACGTAATTGGTTTCTTGTTTTAACTCGGCAATTAAATAAAGCGTATCAGGCTCTTTTTCTTTAAACCACGAATGCGAAGCATTGAGTTGATCACCTAAAATTAGGCGCAACACTTTATAATGAGCCATAAACCACCTAAATTTAGTTGTACGTAAAAAGCGACAACGTGGATCTAGGTAGTTTGCTCATACGTGCATAAAAGCTGAGGCTTGTGTTACTTAAAGCTTACTTGTGCGAAGTTGAGTGATTTTTTGCTCAAGCGAAATAACATTTGTTTTGTTAAACAAAGTTGTATTAGCAAAACTTTCAAAATAACGAAGCGCTTTTTGCCAAGCAAATTGTGTTTGTGCGGTGAATAAACGCCCTAAGTGCTCGTTTAAGGTATCGTAAAAGGCATCGCATAGTAGCGATATTTCTTTTGGCGTAACGCCCATCTTTTTTAAGTATTGCAAGTGAAAGGTTAAAAATGGGGCAACAGAAGATGGGTTATCTAAATGCCTAACTATACGTTCTAAAACACAATATAAAATATAACTTTTTTCGTTAAAATAAGCGGCACTTGGGTACTGCATTGTTATATTTGACTCTTCAAGCTTTGCATGAAAGCGCGCGGTAAACGCATGAAAGTTTGGCTTAACTATATGCAAACTTTTAATTAACTGTGGCTGATAAGTATTCATTAGCAATCTCATTAAATTTTGTAATTTTTATTTTTATCCACATCGGTGAGCTTTTAGTATAGTGCGTTGCTCAAATATCGCACGTAATCTAAACGTAAAAAGCACAAAATTGTATCAGTTTTATGAATTTTAGATATTTTATTTATGAATATACGGCTTTTTACGTACATATTAGTGACGTTACGATTACCATTTTAACGTCTGCATAATCATAGTACATACTGATGAAGCTTAAAATGGGGGTTCACTGATTTTATCAAACTTATTAGTTATTATGGTTGCTAATTACCCCGTATATCCTTATAATAGCCGCCATTGTTTAGCGGTTGATTAACCACTAACAGCGATATTGAATTTTAGGTTTAATATCTATTGGCGCGGGATGGAGCAGCCTGGTAGCTCGTCGGGCTCATAACCCGAAGGTCGTCGGTTCAAATCCGGCTCCCGCAACCAATTTTTATAGTAGGTATATCCTTACTAATTCTATATCGCGCATTCTAAGTAATGCGCGTTTTGCGTTTAAGCTAATGTAGTTTAATTTGGTCAGTGTAATGACCCGCAGCCAAGCTTGGCCTGAGGCCACACAGTTTTATGCTTTATTGGTGTGACGCCCCGCTTGGTTCGGGGCGTTGTTGTATCTGCACCATTGATTTATGGCTTTGTCATTAAATCAAAACTTAAACTCAGTATTTTAGGGCTATAAGCCCTTTTTTTGTTTGTATGGAGGATTTTCGTGACAAAACTTGAGCAAGATTTATTAACCATGCTTACGCCTGCAGTAGAAATGTTAGGCTTTGAATTACATGGTCTTGAGTTTGTACAAGCAGGCCGCCATTCTACCTTAAGGGTTTATATTGACCATGAGGATGGAATATCTGTTGATAATTGTGCGGATGCGAGTCGCCAAATTAGTGCGATTTTAGACGTCGAAGACCCAATTACAAACGAATATGATTTGGAAGTATCGTCTCCTGGTGTTGATCGTCCATTATTCAAACAAGATCACTACGAGAAGGCGCAAGGAGAGGAAGTACGCGTGCGTACTAAGCTTCCACAAGACGGTCGCCGTAATTTTAAAGGCGACTTAGTAGCAGTTAGCAGTGATATGATCACACTTAAAAGCGATGGCGAAGAGCACTTAATCATGCTTAGCAATATCGAACGTGCGAACATCATCGCAAAGTTTTAATTCGAGTGCGAAGGAATAGGGCAAGCGAGGCATTACCCATGGCAAAAGAGATATTATTGGTTGCTGAAGCCGTTTCCAATGAGAAAGCGGTTCCAAAAGAAAAGATTTTTGAAGCGTTAGAGTTCGCTCTAGCAACAGCGACAAAGAAAAAACACGATGGCGAAATTGAAGTACGTGTATCAATCGACCGTAAAACCGGTGATTACGACACGTTCCGTCGTTGGCAGATTGCAGAAGTTCAAGAAGATGGTTCTTTAGAAAACCCTTACAGCGAAATCACATTAGAAGCAGCTCAAGTTGAAGAACCTGACTTGCAACTGGGTGATTATGTTGAAGAACAGATTGAATCTATCAAATTCGACCGCATAACTACACAAATGGCAAAGCAAGTTATCGTACAAAAAGTACGTGAAGCTGAGCGCGCTTTAGTTGTAGAAGCTTATAAAGATCAAGAAGGCGAGCTAGTAACAGGTGTCGTTAAAAAAGCAACACGTGATGCAATCGTACTTGATTTAGGTAACAACGCAGAAGCGGTTATTTACCGTGACGATATGCTGCCACGTGAAAACTTCCGTCCAGGAGATCGTATCCGTGGTCTTCTTTACGAAGTTAAACCTGAAGCACGCGGCGCACAGTTATTTGTAACGCGTTCAAAACCAGAAATGCTGATGGAATTATTCCGCATTGAGGTGCCAGAGATTGGCGAAGAAATGATTGAGCTTCGTGCTGCAGCACGCGATCCGGGTTCACGCGCTAAAATCGCCGTTAAATCTAACGACAAGCGTATTGACCCAGTAGGTGCGTGTGTTGGTATGCGTGGTGCACGTGTTCAAGCTGTATCATCAGAACTTGGTGGCGAGCGTGTTGATATCGTACTTTACGATGACAACCCAGCGCAGTTTGTTATTAACGCAATGGCACCGGCTGAAGTAGCTTCAATCGTAATGGATGAAGACACTCATTCAATGGATATCGCTGTAGAAGCTGATAACCTAGCACAAGCAATTGGTCGCAATGGTCAAAATGTTCGTTTAGCAAGCCAATTAACTGGCTGGGAACTAAACGTAATGACTGTTGAAGACATGCGCGCTAAAAACGAAGCAGAGTCAGATAAGTTAATTAACTTATTTACTGAAAACTTAGATATTGATGATGAATTTGCATCATTACTTATCAACGAAGGTTTCTCAACACTTGAAGAAGTAGCGTATGTGCCAGCTTCTGAGTTTTTAGAAATCGACGGCCTAGATGAAGAAACGGTTGATTTACTGCGCTCACGTGCAAAAGATGCATTAACCACTAAAGCGCTTAAAACGGAAGAAAGCTTAGAAGGTGTAGAGCCTGCTGAAGACTTACTTGCGCTTGAAGGCTTAGAGCGTCATCTAGCATTTGTTATGGCAAGCAAGGGTGTAATTACACTTGAAGACTTAGCTGAGCAAGGTATTGATGAATTGGTAGATATTACAGAGCTAACACCTGAAAAAGCAGGTGAGCTAATTATGGCTGCACGTAATATTTGTTGGTTCGCAGACGAGTAATTTATTAACGGAGGTATTACACACTATGGCAGAAGTAAATGTTGAAAAACTAGCCGGCGATATAGGTACAACTGTTGATAAATTGCTTCAGCAATTTTCACAAGCGGGTATCACTAAAAAAGCAGGTGATAATGTAACTGAAGCTGAAAAAGCACAGTTACTTGATCACTTAAGCAAATCGCACGGTGGTACTGGTTCAGATGGCCCAGCACGTATGACTTTACAACGTAAGAGCAAAAGCACGTTAAGTGTAACGGGCTCTACGGGTAAGGCAAAGGCTGTTCAAGTTGAAGTTCGCAAAACACGTACTTACGTGAAAAAGAGCGCAATGGAGCAAGAGCAAGAACAGCAACGTCTAGCCGCTGAAGAAAAAGCGCGTATCGAAGAGCAGCAAAAAGCTGCACAAGAAGCCGCTGAATTAAAAGCGAAACAAGAGGCAGAACGTAAAGCAAAAGAAGACGCTGATCGTAAAGCCAAAGAAGAAGCTAAACGCAAAGCAGATGCAGAGCGTAAAGCTAAACAACAGCAGATGACCCCAGAGCAAAGTGCTAAGTCTGAGAAAGATCGCATCGAAGCTGAGCGTCTGCAGAAAGAAGCAGAAGAGGCCGCATTGAAGAAAGCTGAAGAAGAAGCGAAACGTCAAGCAGAAGAGGCAAGAAAGCTAGCTGAAGAAAATGAAGCTCGCTGGAAAAAAGAAGAAGAAGAACGTAAGAAACGCGAAGAAACCGCGGATCACCATCTTACGACTTCTACTTATGCACGTGAGGCAGAAGATGTTGCCGATGCACGTGATGAGCAAGGTTCACGCCGCGCGAAGAAAAAGAAAAAAGCCCCAGCAAAAGATAAATTTGCAGGCGCTAAAGGCCGTAAAGGCAAGCTAAAAGCACCTACATCATTGCAACATGGTTTCCAAAAACCTACTGCCGATGTTAAAAATGAAGTGCGTATTAGCGAAACAATTACAGTAGCTGAGCTTGCATCGCGCATGGCTGTTAAAGGCGCTGAAGTTGTTAAAACAATGATGAAAATGGGTGACATGGTTACCATTAACCAAGTGATTGACCAAGAAACAGCACAACTTGTTGCTGAAGAAATGGGTCACAAAGTTATCATCGTTAAAGAAAACGAATTAGAGCAAACAGTACTAAATGACCGTCATGAAGATGGTAAGTCTGAGCCGCGTGCGCCAGTAGTAACTGTAATGGGTCACGTTGACCATGGTAAAACATCAACGCTTGATTACATTCGTTCAGCTAAAGTTGCATCAGGCGAAGCCGGTGGTATTACACAGCACATTGGTGCATACCACGTTGAAACTAACGGCAACATGATCACTTTCTTAGATACACCAGGTCACGCCGCGTTTACATCAATGCGTGCACGTGGTGCTAAAGCGACAGATATCGTAATCTTAGTGGTTGCAGCAGACGATGGTGTAATGCCACAAACTAAAGAAGCGGTACAGCATGCTCGCGCAGCTGGCGTTCCTTTAATCATTGCTGTAAACAAAATGGACAAAGAAGGCGCAGATCCAGATCGCGTTAAAAACGAGCTAGCTCAGTTAGACGTTATCCCTGAAGATTGGGGCGGCGATACGCAGTACGTTCATATCTCAGCTAAAACAGGCTTAGGTATTGATGACTTACTTGAAGCTGTTCTTATGCAATCTGAGCTTTTAGAGCTTCGTGCTCCATCAGAAGGCATGGCAGCAGGTGTTGTAATTGAATCTCGTCTTGATAAAGGACGTGGTCCGGTTGCTTCTATCTTAGTTCAATCAGGTACCCTTAACCAAGGTGATATCGTACTGTGTGGTCTTGAATACGGCCGTGTTCGTGCAATGAAAGACGAAAACGGTAAAGACATTAAATCAGCAGGTCCTTCTATTCCAGTTGAAATTTTAGGTCTCTCTGGTATTCCGGCTGCAGGTGATGAAGCGACTGTTGTTAAAGATGAGCGTAAAGCGCGTGAAGTTGCTTTATACCGTCAAGGTAAATTCCGCGACGTTAAATTGGCTCGTCAGCAAAAAGCGAAGCTTGAAAACATGTTTACTAACATGGCTGAAGGCGATGTATCAGAAGTTAACGTGGTACTTAAAGCAGACGTTCAAGGTTCAATCGAAGCAATTTCAGACTCACTAACTAAGCTTTCTACTGATGAAGTAAAAGTGAAGATTGTTGGTTCTGGCGTAGGTGGTATCACCGAAACTGATGCAACACTTGCTGCTGCATCTAACGCAATCGTAGTTGGCTTCAACGTTCGTGCCGATGCATCTGCACGTAAAGTGATTGATACTGAAAACTTAGACCTTCGCTACTACAGCGTAATCTATGCGCTAATCGAAGAAGTTAAGCAAGCCATGTCTGGTATGCTTGCTCCTGAGTTTAAGCAAGAGATTATTGGTCTTGCTGAAGTACGTGACGTGTTTAAGTCTCCAAAAATTGGCGCAATTGCTGGTTGTATGGTTACTGAAGGTACTATTAAACGCAGCGCACCAATTCGTGTACTACGTGATAACGTGGTTATTTACGAAGGTGAGCTTGAGTCACTACGTCGCTTTAAAGATGACGTTCAAGATGTTCGTAACGGCATGGAATGTGGTATCGGCGTTAAGAACTACAACGATGTTCGCGTTGGTGACCAAATCGAAGTATTCGAAACAGTTGAAGTACAACGTACACTTTAATTGCTCGTAAACTAAGATTGTAAATGGGGGCTTTGCCCCCATTTCTGTATCCATTATTTAATTAACTTATTATTTTAATTCAGTAAGTTATGGTTTTAGGAAAACAATCATGAGAGAATTTTCTCGCACTGATCGTGTTGCTCAGCAAATTCAAAAAGAAATTGCTGTAATTTTACAACGCGAAATTAAAGATCCGCGCTTAGGCATGGTGACAGTGTCTGCGGTAGAAGTATCGCGCGATTTATCTTACGCAAAAGTTTTTATTACGGTGTTTAATACCGAAGATGAAAACAAAGCAAAAGAAAGCGCAAAAATACTTAACGAAGCAACGGGCTATATCCGCTCGTTATTGGGTAAGCGTATTCGTGCTCGTATAATGCCTGAGCTTAAATTTGTAGTAGATAACTCACTAATGGAAGGGATGCGTATCTCTAACTTAGTGGACTCTGTTATTCGCGAAGATAACGCTAAACATGTTGATGATGAAACTGATAGCGAAGAAGGCACTAAAGACTAATGGCAAGACGCAGTAAAGGCCGTCCGATTGATGGTATTTTGTTGTTAAACAAACCTCAAGGCATTTCATCGAACAAAGCCCTACAGCAAGCTAAAGGTATTTATTTTGCCCAAAAAGCTGGCCATACCGGTGCGCTAGACCCACTGGCCACTGGCATGCTGCCTATTTGCTTTGGTGAAGCGACCAAGTTTACCCAATTTTTGCTCGATACAGATAAAACTTATGTGGTAAGAGCAAAGTTAGGTGAGCGCACAACTACCTCTGATTCAGATGGCGAAGTGGTTGAAACCCGTGACGTAAACGTTACCACTGAACAGTTAGCTGCAGAAATTGAAAAGTTTTTAGGCGAGTCAGATCAGTATCCATCAATGTACTCAGCGCTTAAATATGAAGGTAAGCCTTTATATAAATACGCGCGTGAAGGCATTGAAGTACCGCGTAAATGCCGAAAAATAAACGTGTTTAGCTTAACGCTTGATGAGTTTGATGAAGCAAATAACGAAGTACAAATGACCGCCCATGTATCTAAAGGGACGTACATTCGTACCATTGTTGATGATTTAGGCGAAAACCTAGGCTGTGGCGCACATGTTATTATGCTGCATCGCTCAGCGGTTGGCCATTACCCTAAAGATAAAATGGTATCGCTTGAGCACCTTGAAACCTTATTAGCCAAGGCCAAAGAAGAAGAGGTGGCCCCTTCTACATACCTTGATGAATTACTATTGCCAATGGATAGTGCATTGGTTGATTTACCCGTTGTAGAAATTAGCAAAGAGCAGGGCGTTTCGTTTAGCCATGGACAAGCAGTCGTACTAGGCACTGATTTACCCGAAGGGGCAATTAAAGTTCTGGCTGATGGTGTGTTTATTGGCACCGGTGAGCGCAACCCTGACGGGCATTTAAAATCAAAGCGTGGCTTGTCTAATCAGCAACCCGAGTAAACTTTAACTTGTAGTTATTCTCATAGTTGGTAGAATACGCCCGCTTAATCGTTTTGGCTGAATTAGTGATCGGCTAAAGCACCTATTAAATTTAACTTTTGGAGTTATTATGTCACTAAGCAATCAAGAAAAAATCGATATCATTGCTAAATTTGCACGTGCTGAAGGCGACACTGGTTCACCTGAAGTACAAGTAGCTTTACTTACTTTTGATATCAACAAGCTTCAAGGTCACTTTGCTGACCACAAGCATGACTTCCACTCACGTCGTGGTCTGCTTCGTAAAGTAAGTACTCGCCGTAAATTGCTTGATTACCTTAAAGGTAAAGATATCTCGCGTTATACTGCGTTAATCCAAGAGCTTGGCCTACGTCGCTAAGAACTTGATTACGAGAAAAGGAGCTTTATAGCTCCTTTTTTTGTGCCTAAATTTAACGCTTCACACTCCATCGTTAACTTAATCTCCCTGCAATATAAATAACACCAACCTTGTGCTAGCACTTAACAATTAAGGGTAGGCAACGCTTGCAATAACTGCGTTAAAATTATCTTTAAGAACAATTTAATAGCGAATTATTCACCTAGTTATCTAAAGGTTTTTCATAGCTAAAAATTAAACGCTTAATTAAACGCTTTGCGATAAAACAATTAAAAAATAATGTGGCAAAAGCGATTACGTTTTATCTTTGGGTAGGCTCGCAATTTTACGTCGCTTTGGTATATACTATGCGCGTAGATAAATAGGTTATCTGCAGTCATTAAAAATTTTGCCAATTGTAGTACTTAATTGATTTCCAACTGAATACAATTATGTACTGTAATTGGCCCTTTTAATGACACTTATTAATGAAATATAAAAACATTTAAGGAATATTTTAAGTGCAAGCAATTATTAAAGAATTTCAACTAGGTCAACACACAGTCACCCTAGAAACAGGTGCAATCGCACGTCAAGCAGACGGCGCAGTATTAGCAAGCATCGGCGACACGTCAGTATTAGTTACTGTAGTTGGTAAGCGTGAAGCTCAACCTGGTCAAGACTTTTTCCCACTAACAGTTAACTACCAAGAGCGTATGTACGCTGCGGGTCGTATCCCGGGTGGTTTCTTAAAGCGTGAAGGTCGTCCTAACGATGGCGAAACACTTATTGCACGTCTTATTGACCGTCCAATTCGTCCACTTTTCCCAAATGGTTTCGTAAACGAAGTACAAGTTATTGCAACCGTTGTATCTGTAAACCCTGAAATCCAACCAGATATGGTTGCGATGATTGGTACATCAGCAGCACTTGCTATCTCTGGTATCCCATTTAGCGGCCCAATTGGTGCGTCACGCGTTGGTTACATCAACGGTGAGTACGTACTTAACCCAACACTAAAAGAGCTTGAAGAAAGCCAACTTGATTTAGTAGTTGCAGGTACTGATAACGCAGTACTAATGGTTGAATCAGAAGCTGACGTACTAGCTGAAGACGTAATGCTAGGCGCGGTTGTATACGGCCATGAGCAATCTCAAGCTATTATCAACGCAATCAACGAATTTAAAGCAGAAGCGGGCAAGCCTACATGGGATTGGTCTGCACCTGAGAAAAACGTATCGCTTGAAGAAAAAGTAGCTGAACTTGCAGCTGATAAAGTAGGTGAAGCTTACCGTATTACCGATAAAGTAGCGCGTAAAGAAGCATTAACTGCAGCAAAAGACGCTGTAATTGAAGCGCTTACAAGCGAGCTTGCTGAAGATGAAACACTTGATAAGCAAGAAGTAGGTAAAGTATTTGGTTCTTTAGAGAAGAAAATTGTACGTGGCCGCATCACTGCTGGTGAAAAACGTATCGATGGTCGCGAACCAGACATGATCCGTGCATTAGACGTAATGACAGGCGTATTACCACGTACTCACGGTTCTGCAATCTTTACTCGTGGTGAAACTCAAGCATTAGTTACAGCTACACTTGGTACAGAACGTGATTCACAGTTAATCGATGATTTAACGGGCACACACAAAAACCACTTTATGCTTAACTACAACTTCCCTCCATTCTGTGTAGGTGAAACTGGTTTTGTAGGTTCTCCTAAGCGTCGTGAAATTGGTCACGGTAACCTAGCTAAGCGTGGTATTTCTGCTGTAATGCCTACACTTACTGAGTTCCCTTACTCAATTCGTGTTGTATCTGAAATCACTGAATCTAACGGTTCGTCTTCAATGGCATCTGTTTGTGGTACGTCACTAGCTCTTATGAACGCGGGTGTACCAATTAAAGCGTCTGTTGCGGGTATCGCGATGGGTCTTGTGAAAGAAGATGAGAAGTTTGTTGTTCTTTCAGATATCTTAGGTGATGAAGATCACTTAGGTGACATGGACTTTAAAGTAGCAGGTACTACTAACGGTATCACTGCACTACAAATGGATATCAAGATTGAAGGTATCACACAAGAAATCATGCAAATTGCGCTTAAACAAGCAAAAGCTGCACGTTTACACATTTTAGGTGTGATGGATGAAGCGATTTCTGCTCCTTCTGAAGAATTATCAATGTTTGCTCCTCGCATCTACACTATGCAAATTCCTGCTAAGAAGATTGCTGAAGTAATTGGTAAAGGTGGCGCTACAATCCGTCAACTTACTGAAGAGACAGGCACAACAATTGAAATTGAAGACGACGGTACAATTAAGATTGCTGCAACAGACGGTGAAAGCGCGCAAAACGCAATTACACGTATTGAGCAATTAACAGCAGAACTAGAAGTAGGTACTATCTACACTGGTAAAGTTGTACGTATTGTTGACTTTGGTGCGTTTGTAAACATTCTTCCTGGTAAAGATGGCCTAGTGCATATTTCTCAAATCAGCACAGAGCGTGTTAACAACGTAACTGACCACTTAAGTGAAGGTCAAGAAGTTAAAGTTAAAGTACTAGAAGTAGACCGCCAAGGCCGCGTACGTCTAAGCATTAAAGAAGCAATGGAATCAGCAGCACCTGCAGCTGATGAGTCAAAAGACGCATAATTGCTAAACTTTAACCCGTTAATATACGCGGGATAATAAAAAAGGGGCTGTTTAGCCCCTTTTTTTATGCTTTAATGAAACCTTATTAGACAAGGTCTGTCTTATTTTTATTGCGATATATCTTGGTATTAAGGATTTTAATGATACTCAAACATTTAGCTTTGGCATCTTTTGCTATTTTGTCTTTAAGCGCTTGCCAAACCACGACTGAATCAAAACCTACGCCGATTGTTAATGTGCCTTTTACTGCACCCCTTGCATCTGACTTTAGAAGTGAAATTGCGATTGCACGTTACTCTGAGCTATTAAATCGAGCCGATTTAAGTACCGAGCAACAAGCTAAGCTTTATTATGACCGTGGGGTATTATTTGATAGCTTAGGAATGACCACGTTATCGCGCATTGATTTTAACCGCGCTATAAAACTAAAGCCTGATTTAGCCGAGGTGTATAACTTTTTAGGTATTCAGCACACTTTAATGCAGCAATACGAAAAAGCGTATGAGTTTTTTGACTCAGCCCTTGAGCTTAATGAAGAGCATGAATACGCTTATTTAAACCGTGGCATCGCACTGTATTATGGTGAAAGAGCAAACCTGGCGCAAAGTGACTTTGATGAGTTTTTAGCGCGTTCACCCAACGATCCTTACCGTGTTTTATGGCTTTACCTGGCACAGTCGCAAGAGGATAAACAACAAGCATTAGCCGCTCTTAAAACAAATGCTGCAGCCCTGGATGAATCGCAATGGGCGTATCAGTTAATTTCGCTTTATACCGGCGATATGAGTGAGCATACGTTTTTATCGGGTATTAGCGAGGGCGTTAAATCAGAGCAAGAATACGCACAGCGCTTATGCGAGGCGTACTTTTACTTAGCCAAAATGCACCAAGCAGCCGGTGAGCAGTTTTTAGCTGCTGATTACTTTAGGTTGGCATTATCCACTAATGTGCATGAGTTTATTGAATACAAATATGCACGTTTAGAGCTTGAGCTTATGGCTGGTGCAGACGCTAGTTAAATACCTGTGTTATCTGATTGGTTTGCTATTTAGCCTGCTTATTGAAGGCTCTAGCAACCAGTTAAGCAGCATTAGCTTTTGGCATGTACTTCACGCTCAGGCTAATCCGCTGCAAAGTTATTGGCAATTTCCCCGTTACTTTGCAAATAATATTGCACATCTTCCCGAGCTGACCTTAGGCTTTTTAGCGCGTAAAAATATCCCATCAGCTCAGTACAATTATTCTTTAAAGCTGATTAATGCAAGCAAAAACGAGCAAGCAAAGTTATTTTGGCTACAAAGTATTGAGCATGTTGGGCACAACAAGCGCCAACAACTCGCGGATGCTCTTTTAAAGCAAGGGCGCTGGAATGACCTTCAACTATTGTTAGCCCAAAACTTACTGCCTAAAGGCGCGGCATTTAATCATTTAGCGCTGCACAAAGGGAGTGACTATGAGCAAGTTTCGCCTTCCTTTTTACATCAACTTGGTTTTGCAGCGTTAAATACACGCCCGCCGATTAACAATAGCTGTAGTTACAATGTGCTGCTATTAGGTGTAAATAGAGGAGCCTTGTTTAAGTTATCAAGTTTTGCCGCGCAGTATAATAAAAAACCTGAGCCGCAAAGCGGGGCGTATTGCTTAAGTAAACCGGTTTACGCTGGGGGCGCAATTGACTGCGCTCCCACCTCGGACATGGCTAATTGCTTATGGCAAAACGCGCACTTAAAAGCGCAGTCTACTAACGGTTATGACTACACTGTAATTATGGGTACGAGCGGCAGCGCCAATGTAACAGGTAAAAAAATGCAGCTAAGTACCCAGGCAAACTATAATGTATTTTTGCATGAGCTAATGCACTTTAGTGGTTTTGAAGATGAATATACGCTGCCTATTTCTAAACAGCGCTGGCTGTGTAAACGCCAAGGATACGTGGCCCCAAATTTATATATTTCGCAAGGTGAGGCTGCGCCAAATGGATGGCACAAAAGCTTAAGCTGCCAGCAAGGCGGCGTGGCATATAAGCCAGCTAAGCAATGGTCAATTATGCAGTATCAACAACTAGGTTTATCAAAGCGGTACAGGGCTTTGTGGGTTGATCAAATCAATGCTGCTAAAACCGCTCAGCTTGATTAAATTTAAATCGATTAGGCTTGCTATCTATAGACAAAATGGCCGTTTATAAGTATAACTGTACGTATTAATGTCGTTTAAAAACAGACAGTAAAAGCATCTTTTCGTGATGTATAAAACGTAAGGATAAACTTATGATTATAAAAGGCCCTACATTATGACTTTGCTCTGGATACCTTTGTTATCCTTAATTGGCAGTGTTATTTCTTCATGCACCGGCAAACTATCCCGTACGCAAGCTGCAGCTGTCACTGTACTTGCCCCTTTAGCAGCATTAGGTATTACGCTATACCACACCCCCGCTATTTTAGCAGGTGAAACGATTCGTTATGCTGTAACGTGGATCCCCGCTGTTGGACTGGACTTATCATTTCGTCTTGATGGCTTGAGCTTACTGTTTATGTTTATGATTTTAGGCATAGGCATACTGGTAATTACCTACGCACGTTATTATCTGAGTAAAAACGACTCCTTAGCTAAGCTGTATAGTTACTTATTGTTGTTTATGACCGCAATGCTGGGCATTGTTATGTCTAACAATGTTATTCAGCTTTGGCTGTTTTGGGAACTGACCAGCATTAGCTCGTTTTTATTAATTAGCTATTGGTGGCATAAAACAGAAGCACGAAAGGGCGCTCGCATGGCGCTAGCTGTTACTGGTGCCGGTGGCTTAGCACTGCTGGCAGGTTTAATGTTAGTGGCCGATATAGTTGGCAGTTACGACCTAGATGTAATTTTAGCTAGCAAGGCAATTGTTCAATCACATGATTTATACGAAATAGCACTGGTATTAGTTTTGCTAGGTGCATTTACTAAATCGGCACAGTTTCCATTTCATTTTTGGCTACCTCACGCTATGGCAGCCCCAACCCCTGTTAGCGCGTATTTACACTCTGCGACTATGGTAAAAGCAGGTATATTTTTATTAGCGCGTTTTCACCCAGTACTTTCAGGTACAGATACTTGGTTTTTACTGGTTGGTTTAACCGGTTTAACAACGCTTTTATTTGGCGCTTATATCGCCTTATTTAAACACGATTTAAAAGGCCTGTTAGCGTACTCAACCATTAGCCATTTAGGGTTAATTACCCTGTTATTGGGCCTAGATACTGAGCTCTCTACTGTGGCGGCAATATTCCATATTATTAATCATGCCACGTTTAAAGCCTCGCTATTTATGGCAGCAGGTATAATTGACCATGAAACCGGCACTCGTGATATGCGTAAGCTTAATGGTATGTGGCGGTATTTACCGTATACGGCCACACTTGCCATGGTTGCGGCTGCTTCAATGGCGGGTGTGCCATTGCTTAACGGCTTTTTATCTAAAGAAATGTTTTTTGCCGAAACCTTACATCAGCAAGTGCTTGGCTCTATGTCGTGGTTAATCCCGGTGTTAGCCACTATTGCAGGGGCGTTATCGGTGGCTTATTCGTCGCGTTTTATTCACGATGTATTTTTTAATGGCGAGCCAATTGATTTACCACGCCAGCCGCATGAGGCTCCGCGTTATATGCGACTCCCTATTGAAGTATTGGTTGTGCTGTGTGTGCTGGTTGGTTTGTTCCCGCATTTTTCAGTCGATGGCATTTTATCTGCTGCGTCTTTGGCTGTACTTGGTCAAAAGGTACCAGAGTACGAACTGGCTATATGGCATGGTTTTAACTTACCGCTATTAATGAGCGCCATGGCGGTAGTGGGTGGTTTGTTTATTTATATAAATCGTAAATACCTATTTCAATTTCAAGCATCATTACCGCCACTTAATGCTAAAAAAACCTTTGAGCTAATTGTGCTTAAAGTTATTAATTGGTGCCAAAGCAGGGTAAACACTATCGAAAACGGCTCATTACAACGCTACATTTTTGTAATGCTGGCGGTGGTATTGTTATGTGCCGGTTGGCCATTATTTGAAATGCAACAATTAGCGGGCAGTATGCCGCGTATTCCGGTTGATGTGCATAACGCAATAGGTGCAGGCCTACTGATTATAGGTGCTTTTGCTACCGTTATTTGGCATCGCTCACGCGTAGTTGCGTTACTAATGATTTCTATTGTAGGACTTATGGTGTCGGTGGCGTTTACGCGTTTTTCTGCGCCCGACTTAGCGCTTACGCAATTAACGGTAGAAGTAGCAACCGTTATTTTATTAATGTTGGCGTTGTTTTTCTTACCACAACATACGCCTAAAGAGTCTAGTTCGTTACGAGTACTCAGAGATTTAGGGATAGCCTCAACATTAGGTGTTGTGGTGGCAAGTATATGTTATGCATTACTTACACGCCCACTCGAATCGATATCAGATTTTTTCATAGCCAATGCCAAAACAGGAGGTGGCGGTACCAATGTAGTAAACGTTATTTTGGTTGATTTTAGGGGCTTTGACACCCTAGGCGAAATAACCGTATTGGGTATTGCAGCGTTGGGTATATTTAAAGTGCTTTCTCGTATTCCATTGTTCATGCCAGCAAGTGATGGTGAAGGGCGCCCATGGGCACGCGAGCGCCACCCTATACTACTTGCCAGTATTTCGCATAGCTTATTACCGCTTGCATTATTAGTATCGGCTTATATTTTCTTACGTGGTCATAACTTACCTGGCGGCGGCTTTATTGCAGGTTTAGTAACATCAATTGCCTTTATATTGCAGTACATGGCTCATGGCTCAGCTTGGATAAGCGAGCGCTTTGCAGTCAACTACCGGAAAATTATTGCATCAGGTATCGGTATTGCCTTGTTTACTGGAGTCGGTAGCTGGTTCTTTGAACGGCCGTTTTTAACTACGTGGTTTGATTATTTCGATATCCCATTTATTGGCAAAACAGAACTTGCAAGCGCAATTGTGTTTGATTTAGGCGTTTATTTAACAGTGGTTGGAGCCACGTTAATGATATTAGCAAGCCTTGGCAACATGACAGCAGATACCCAGAAAAAAGAGGTAAATATTTAATGGAGCTATTGTACGCATCTTGCGTTGGTGTATTAGTTAGTTGTGGAGTGTTTTTACTGCTAAGAGCCCGTACGTTTCCGGTAGTGCTTGGCCTTACTATGATTTCCTATGCCGTTAACTTATTTTTGTTTTCTGCGGGTCGCTTAACCATAAATAAAGCGGTTGTGCTTGGTACAGGGGCTGAATATGCCGACCCTTTACCTCAAGCACTAGTACTTACTGCAATAGTGATAGGGTTTGCAATGACTGCGTTTGTGGTTATTTTAGCTATACGTGGTAGAGCCGATTTAGGAAGCGATCATGTTGATGGGCAAATCATCAAAAGCGCAGCCGATAGCAAGGAGCAAAAATGATTCAACATTTAACCTCTTTGCCTATTTTATTACCTATGTTGGCAGCGGTAATATTGCTTTTGCCACCCTGTGGTAAAAGTTTACGTATTCGCCGTATTGCCTCGTCAATCATGGCGGTGATCACATTTATTGTCAGTGCATTGCTGTTAATCCATGTATATAACAGTGGTATCAATGTATACGCTATTGGTAATTGGTCTGCTCCTTTTGGCATAGTGCTTGTTGCCGATATGCTTTCTACTTTATTGGTTGCACTCACATCCTTTTTAGGAATGGGAGTCATTTTATATGGCTGTGCCGGCGATGATGCAAAAGGAAACTTTTTTCATCCATTAGTTCATTTTTTAATATTAGGTGTTAATGGGGCATTTTTAACGGGTGACTTATTTAATGTATTTGTATTTTTTGAGGTGTTGTTGATTGCCTCATACTCACTACTTATGCATGCCGGAGATAAACAAAATACCCGTGCAGCGCTCCAATACGTCATATTAAATTTGGTTGGCTCGAGCGTATTTTTAATTGGTTTAGGTATTTTATACGGCGTACTGGGTACATTAAACATCGCTGATATGACGCAAAAAGTAGCCCTGTTAACGGGCGATGATGTCTTTTTGGCGAAGGCCGGCGGCTTACTGCTGTTAGTTGTATTTGCTTTAAAAGCTGCATTGCTCCCTTTGCACTTGTGGCTACCTAATACTTATGCCAGTGCAAAGCCTGTGGTTGCCGCTTTATTTGCTATTATGACCAAGGTGGGTGTATACGCCATGCTGCGCGTTTATACCGTTATTTTTGGTGAGCAAGCCGGTGAGCTTGAACATATGGCGCAATCGTGGTTATGGGGCTTAGCCATTGCTACTATAGTGGTTGGTGCAATTGGCGTAATGGCTGCGCAAGATTTACGTAAGTTAACGGCAAATTTAGTTGTTGTATCAGTGGGCACGTTAGTCGCTCTAATTGCACTGCAAAACGTAACTGCAACAGCTGCACTGCTTTATTATTTAGTACACTCCACATTAGTCAGCGCTGCACTATTTTTATTAGCTGATTTAATTGCCACACAAAGGGGCAAAGTAGGGGATAGACTGGTTGCCGGACGAGCCGTAAACCAACCTTACTTATTAGGAGCATGCTTTGTAATTGCTGCATTAACCGTAGTAGGTATGCCGCCGCTATCGGGGTTTGTTGGAAAAGTTTGGATCCTCAAAACAACCTTAAATAGCGAGCAAGCCTTACTATTTTGGCCTGTTTATTTAATTGCTAGTTTTGTTTTATTAGTTGCACTTTCTCGTGCTGGTACAAGTATGTTTTGGGAAAGAAAAGGCAATAAAACAGAAAGCGCCGAGGGCGAAAATGCTCACCCATTACAAGTGATGATAATTGTAGGGCTACTTGCGTGCTCACCTTTGTTAGTTGTTTTTGGCGGACCAATAAGTGAATACATGGTTAGTGCTGCTACGCAATTGCATGACATAAGTGGTGGCATTAATGCAGTTATGAAGGGAGGTGAGTAATGAGGTTACAAGCCCGTTATCGTTGGTTGCCAACGCCGTTTCGTAGTTTGTTTTTGTTTTTAATTTGGTTGTTGCTTAATAATAGTGTATCCGCAGGGCATATAGTATTAGCTACGTTTTTTGCGATATTTATTCCGCTATTAAGTGTTTCATTACGTGATCCGCAACCTTTAATACTAAAGCCAGGTTTGGCACTAAAACAATTACTCATTGTACTTTACGATATAGTGGTTGCTAATTTACAGGTAGCCTTATTAATCGTTGGCCCAGCTAAAAAGTTACGTCCTGCTTTTGTTAAGGTGCCTATAGATTTAATACACGATATGCCCATTACAATTCTTGCCAGTTGTGTATCTCTTACTCCTGGTACAGTAAGTGCCGAGGTATATCCTATTCCTGAGTCACTAGAGGAAGGCGAAAAGCCTAAACAGCGCTATTTACTTATACATGTGCTTGATTTAAAAGATGAAGAGGCACTTATTAAGCAAATTAAACAGCGCTACGAAGCTCCCCTAAAGGAGATATTTCAATGTTAGATACTGTATTACTTATTGTATTTGCCATGATTGGTTTATCGTTACTGTTAAACCTATGGCGATTAATTATTGGCCCCTCAGTGCCTGATAGAGTTTTAGCCCTAGATACTATGTACATTAATGTTATCGCGTTAATTATTTTATACAGTATTAGTATGGGCACTGGTTTGTACTTTGAAGCCGCGTTATTAATCGCGATGCTTGGCTTTATAAGTACTGTTGCAGTGTGTAAGTATTTACTACGCGGCGACTTAATTGAATAGGATATTATAATGATAAGCGAGTGGGTTGTATCAATATTACTACTTTTTGGTGGGCTATTTATTTTAATAGGGTCGCTGGGCTTAATTAAATTACCTGATTTTTACATGCGCTTACACGGCCCTACTAAAGCAACAACACTGGGTATGGCCAGCATATTAATTGCTGCAATGGTGTTTTTTGCAACGTCGGTGCACACCATAAGCGTAAAAGAGATTTTAATTACCGTGTTTTTATTAATTACTGCCCCTATTAGTGGGTATATGTTAATAAAATCAGCGATTCATCATAAGCTTAAAGCAAAAGAAGGCACAAAAGGGCTCGATAACGTAGAAGACGATTAGCCCCTGTGCACTGATAAAAAGGCCAAATAAACATGTTTTATTTGGCCTTTTTAGTATGGGTTTACACATTTACAAACTATTTTATACCCGTTCGCATAATTAAGTAATTTACTCTGAGGCTGGTAAAACGTGTTGATAATTTAGTAAAAAATTAGCTATTTAGTTGTTCTGAATGAGAATTTTTTAACGTAAGTAGCGACCCGTTTACCCCCGTAAAATGAGTAAGTATTATTGCGGATTGATATTAATCATGTGAGTATGGTCTTACTTTTTTATATTTAAGGATATGACAATGGCTAAGGCACTATTACTTTCGTTACTTATATTTTCTGGCAGCGTATTGGCTGACGAAGCAACTAAGCAGCAAAAAATAGACGAGCTGATAAACGTGATGAACATGGATGCTATGGTTGATTCTATGTACGGGCAAGTTGAAGGCATGATGAAAAATATGTCTGCACAAATGGGTGTTAAGCCCTCTGAGCAAGCTATTTTTGATAAATACTACGCAGATATGACCAACGTACTTAAAACCGAAATGAGCTGGAAAAAAATGCAGCCGATGATGGTTAACGTTTACGACAAACATTTTAACGAGCAAGAAATTGCCGACATGCTGGCGTTTTATAAAACTGAAACAGGGCAAAAAATTCTTCAAAAAATGCCTGTAGTAATGCAAGAGTCTATGCAAATGTCGCAAAGCCTAGTGCAAGATGCAATGCCAAAAATTCAGCAAATAGCCGGTGAACTAAGTGAAGAGCTAAAAGCCTCTCGCCAACAAGAAAATTAATCTCTCTGCCTCTTTTTAAGCGCGCCCATTAGCGCGCTTTTATTTTATCAGCTCCAGTAAATTTAAATTATGCTTTAATGCTCCCCTCTATTGACCTGTGTGTCACACATAGGTTTACAATTGAGCTCTAAAATCTAAGGGGGCTAAATTATGTATGTTAAGCAATTAGCGAAGTTAATGAGTGTAACGCCTGATACAGTTCGTCATTACACACGAATAGGCCTTTTAACGCCCATACGTAGCCAAAGTAATGGTTATCAACAATATACAAAAGCAGACCGCCAACGTTTACAGTTTATTATAAGCGCCCGAAAGCTCGGGTTTTCCCTAAAAGATATACAGCATATCATTGGCGAGTCAGAACAAGGGCATTGCCCATGCCCACTTACACGGCAAATTATTGCAAAACGTTTAGAAGAAACCGAAGCCTTGTTTCAAGAAACCCTTAAATTACGAGTGCGTATGCAAGCGGCGTTAAAACAGTGGGAAACATCGACAGACGGCGCTGTTGCAAGTGATGTGTGTAGCTTAATAGAGACGTTTGTTGACCCACTTGTTGAGCCAAATAAAAGCGGAGATGTGCAATGAGTAGCAGTAAAACAACAGAGCAAAACTTTATTATTGAAGGTGCTAATTGTGGCAGTTGTGTAGCCAAAATAGAAAAAGCCCTCAATAGTGTGCAAGGCGCAAACAATGTCGAAATGAACTTTGCAGATCGCACCGTACGAGTAGAGGGTAGCGCGCAGCAAAGCACATTAATTAGCGCCGTTGAAAATATAGGTTACAGCGCAAAACCTATGGATAACACATCAGAGCAAGATGCGCTTGATGAAAAAGCCAAGTCAGACGAGGCACATTACAAAAAGCTAATGCGCAACATGATGCTGGCTTTAGGTGTGGGCGTACCGCTTATGATTTATGGGCTTATTTTTGATATGAGCGTGACAACCACTAACCAGCGAATTGCATGGGGTGTGGTCGGTATTATCACGTTTGTCGTTATGGCTGTAGCAGGTAAGCAATTTTATAAAGGCGCATGGCAGTCATTTAAAAATCATGGTGCTAACATGGATACGCTTATTGCTTTGGGAACGGGCACTGCGTGGTTATATTCAATGTTTGTTGTACTTGCGCCTAGCTTACTACCTGAGGTTGCAAGGCACGTTTATTTTGAAGCTTCTTCAATGATAATCGGGTTAATTAGTTTAGGCCTGGCTTTTGAAGTGAAAGCGCGTGGACGTACTTCGCAGGCTATTAAGCGGTTAATTGGCTTACAAGCAAAAACAGCCCGTGTAATACGCGATGGCGCAGAGCAAGATATAGACATTAGTGATGTGCAAAAGGGCGACCATGTAAGGGTACGCCCAGGCGAAAAAATCCCGGTAGATGGTGATGTGCTCGAAGGTAGCAGCAAACTAGATGAATCTATGCTCACGGGTGAGCCTATGCCAGTGAGTAAACAAGCAGGCGATAAAGTGGTTGCTGGCAGTATTAATAAAAGTGGTACATTATTATTTGAAGCCACACATATAGGCCAAGAAACAACCCTTGCCAATATCATTAATATGGTAAAACGCGCGCAAAACTCTAAGCCTTCAATAGGGCGATTAGCCGATGTTATATCGGGCATTTTTGTGCCCACAGTAATGATAATTGCGATACTAGCAGCCCTTGCATGGTTGAATTTTGGCCCAGCCCCTTCAATTGCTTATGCTGTGGTAGCGTTAACCACCGTGCTGATTATTGCATGCCCGTGTGCGCTGGGTTTAGCAACGCCTATGTCGGTAATGGTGGGGATAGGTAAAGCCGCCGAGTTTGGCATATTAATTCGCTATGGCGAGTCACTGCAAACTACCTCTAAAATTACTACCATGATTATAGATAAAACCGGCACTATCACCCAAGGTGCACCACAGGTAACAGATGTTGTAACGTTTAATAACGCAGATGAAAATAACGTAATGCAATTAGTTGCAAGCCTCGAAAATAGCTCTGAGCACCCACTTGCGGAGGCGATTACACAGTACGCTCAAAAACAAAACGTAACCTTGAGTAAAGTTACCGACTTTGATGCGATTACCGGTAAAGGTGTAAGTGGAACGGTGAATGAGCAAACACTGCTATTTGGCAATAAAGCGCTTATGGATAAATACGAGATTGCAGTTGATGACGCCACAGAGCAAGCACACACCTTTGCAAATGATGCAAAAACCCCGATGTACTTTGCCTGTAATAACCAACTTATGGCCTTAATTGCGGTGGCGGACCCGCTAAAAGAAGACTCAGTACAGGCAATCAAGCGCCTGCAAAATGAAGGTATTCATCTAGTAATGCTCACTGGCGATAATAAAGCGACCGCACACGCTGTGGCTAAAAAAGTCGGTATTGATGATTTTATCGCAGAAGTGTTGCCAGAGGATAAAGTAAACGAAGTCACTAAACGCCAGCAGCAAGGCGAGATTGTAGGCATGACGGGTGATGGGATCAATGATGCCCCCGCGCTTGCTAAAGCAGATGTCGGTTTTGCAATTGGCACAGGTACAGATGTAGCCATAGAAAGCGCCGATATTACTTTAATGCGTGGCTCACTTCATGGCCTTGCCGATGCTATTGCCATTAGTAGCGCAACAATTAAAAACATTAAACAAAACTTGTTTGGTGCCTTTATTTATAACGTTGCGGGCATCCCTATTGCAGCCGGTGTGTTGTATCCGTTTATTGGTGTACTACTAAACCCAGTAGTGGCGGGCGCAGCTATGGCGCTTTCATCACTGACAGTAGTCACTAATGCCAATCGCTTACGTTTTTATAAACCCAATAAGCGCTAAGGAGTCGATAATGTTAATGATAAATTTACTTGGTGCAGTATTAATAGTGGCCATTATTTATTGGTTTTGGCTTTATAAGCCAAAGCAAATACACAGTAATGATAATACGCAAACCATAGTGGTAGATAACGGCGTTTATCAACCAAGTCATATAAAGGTGGCGGCTAATAAAAAAGTAACGCTTACATTTGATAGAAAAGACAGTGCACCGTGCGCCGAAACTATGGTGTTCCCGCAGCTTGATGTAAGTGAAAGCCTTGCAATGGGAGATAATACAATCACTTTGCCTGCACTTAAAGCAGGTGAGTACGACTTTCATTGCCAAATGAAAATGTATAAAGGTAAGTTAATCGCTGAGTAACCAGTGAGTAGATAAAGTAACATTAATACGGCCTAACTTTATGTTGAGCTAAACAACGGGTTATGTCGTATTAGTGTTAATTAAGCACACTAGATTATTTAATGAATAACTTAAACCCTAAAAAATTACTAAACAGTAAGTGGACTGCCACTCCAGCTATCAACAAAGAAAAACACTTTATCATTGTAGAAGTAGAATACGATGAAGAGGGTAATGTAATTGAATGCATTACCGAGTCGGTATTTTCTAAAAATCAGTACTCAATACGCTGGCGAGATTTAAAAGACACACAAAAATGGCGTCAAGGCTGGAAGTAGTTAAATTGTTTTTATACTTTAAAAACGCCAATTTGTTTTGCCCAACTAAATGCAATGCGCTCTCTTTTTAATCCCTGCCTTTTACTAAATTCGCCATTTGGCAACAAATGCCTGTTTTTTACAGGCTTGCCATGCTTTTAAAAAATAAACGCTAAATATTTTTTTAAATATCAATATATTTCAATTGGTTATGTTTTAGGTTTTATGACGTTTAATTGTTTTAATTAAGCTGTTCAGCTTTAGTTTATTCTTAAACTTCCCCAGATTATGTTTTTAGTTAGCTTTTAGCTCATGTGTGGCTTTTTTATAAATCATAAGCTGTTGATTCTATTGCTTTATTTTAAGTGGCTCATCTAACTGTTGCTAAAAAGCAACAAAAATACCCCTCGAAACTTAATTTTTCCATATACTTATCGCATAACTCATTGTTTATTAATTGAAAATAAAACATGGCACTGAAGTTGTAATAGTTAAGCTGTATTAAGCAAAACGTGGGTAACGCCAATTGGCTACTCCCCTAACCCTATGAAGGATTTCATTATGAAAAAGGCACAATCAACATTGGTATTAATGGCTTTAGCCTCTTCATCAGCGGCTTTTGCAGTAACAGATTTTGACACACTCGATAAAGATGGCAGTGGCACATTAAGCCCGTTAGAAGCATCTGCTGATGCTGAATTAATGAGTCAGTTTACAAAACTTGATACTGACAAAAACAACGAGCTATCTAAGAGTGAGTTCGACAAAGCATAAGTGAGTGCTTTGAGTAGTTAACGCCCAGTGGCACGTTAATTCTGAGTTGCCAAAGACAACCTAAGTAGGCAAGGGAGCTTACCATAAAGAATAACAAGGACAGTGTAATACACAGGGCATTTTATTATAAACGCATAGCGAAGGAATCGATATGTAAAAGCGATACCCAACTTTGCTTGCAATAGCGCTGGTATTTTCTGGCACATTTGCAAAGTTTGATACCAACACAAGCGGTAAACTTTTTAAAGCAGAGGTTTTACAAGCGTAGACGATTAATGCGCTGTGGTGTAAGCATGATTCTGAGTTGCCAAAGACAACCTAAATAGGCAAGGGAGCCTATTAAAAAGAATATCAAGGAAGTGAATTGTAACCACCTCAGTGCAAATTTATACAGGTAATGCATATTATTGAAGGATTACATTATGACTAAGCTGAAAACAACACTTGTACTTATCACCTTGGTGTCATCATCGGTGGTATTGGCAAATACAGAGTTTAAAACACCTATGCAAGGCGAAGGTGATTTAACAAACCAAAGTGATCAATCAGCAGAACAAATAATGCAGCAATTAAATATGCAAAGCCGAAATGGCCTAACCGAAAACGATTTTTTTGAATACAAATAACCGATTCTCCCTTTATGGATCTCAGAAAAGGATTTCTTCCCCTTTGCCAATCACTTAGCCTAAGGAAATGATTATGAAAAAATTTATCGCACTTCTAGCCCTTGCCTCTTCATCAGCGGCGTTTGCCGCGGTCGACTTTAACAGTTTTGATGTCAATGGCGATGGCGTAATTAGCAAAACAGAAGCACAAGCCAACGCACAGTTAGCACGGTTGTTTGATAAGCTCGATACAGATAAAAATGGTGAGCTTTCACAGCAAGAGTTTTCTAAAGTACAATAATTTTATGGCGTAGTTTTACGCGCTTAAAATTTATCAGGTCATACTCACAAAGCAGTTAAGTAACATTTACTTAGCTGCTTTTTTTGTGCATGGCGCAGGCATAACGGCTTTTTCACCAAATAGGTGCAAATGAGCGCAAGTTAAAACCTTAATCTTATGAATAAAAACATTTTTTATACTTGGTTTTAAACTTGCTTAGTTAACGCTATAGCAACTGAGTGAGTACACAATTATGGCGCGAATGAGTTATATAAGTAGTGTTGAGCGCTACCATGAGTATGAGCAAGTAATACACAGCTTGCTTGACTCTATTTTAATGAGTATTGAAGATGGGCTTAACAAAAATCGAGATACGCGTTTTTTAGTAAAGCAATATCCCTTTTTAGAGCTGCAATACTGTTTAAACGAATCTGGGCTTCAGCAAGGCAATAATGTTTGCTTTAAGCGTGCCTATAAAAAATTAGCCGAGCAAGGTAATCAGCAAGATTTAAGTGAGCGCCCTTACTTTTTACAATCTAAACAAACCGACTCGGTGTGCTTTACCGAACCGTATATTTCTATCGCAACTAATCATTTATGTATTTCGGCTATTAAAGAGCTAAAAAAGCCAATTAACCAGCAGCATTATTTAGTGTTAGACGTATGCTTAACCCAGTTAATTGAGTTTGTAATGGGAGACAGCGCGCGAGCCGGTATTTCGCCTTATTTTAAAGCGGGTTATGGGGTGATTGTGGCGTGTTTATTTACTTTGGTACTCTTTTTACTGAGCATAGTATTTAACGATATATATGCATTATTAACCCACTTTGACTCAGCGTCTGATCCCCTCGAGCCCTTTAGCATTATTATATATATTACTTTAGCGTTGGCCGTGTTTGATTTAGGAAAGACCATTCTCGAAGAAGAGATTTTAATGCATAAGGATATATTTAGGCACTCTTCTACACGGCGTACAATTACCCGGTTTATATCTACCGTGCTAATTGCAATATCTATTGAGGCGCTATTAACCATGTTTAAGGCAGCGTTGGGGCAGGCTGAATACTTATTACCGGCCATTGCGATGATGCTTGCGGTGGTAGGGCTTTTAATAGCCTTGGCTATTTATGTGTATTTAGGAGCAAAAGCTGAAACCTTACTAATGCGGGCGCGCTCAAAATTAAAATCCTCCAAGTAGGAGGATTTTAATGCGATTGGTATGATTATTATTTAGCTTTAAACTTTACCTGCTAATGCGGCTTATCTTGCTCGCGCTTTGCTTTAAAGTCTGAGTCACTCGTCCATGTAGGCCAATCGCCATTGTTAGCAAGCTTTGTGGCTATATCAACAATAAGCTCTATGTCTTGCTTTACGCCACCTAATGACCACTGCGGCGAGTAATCGTCGGCTTCTTTATGGTATTTATGCGCAATGTAATCAGGGTCGGTATCGCCAAGGCTCATAAATAATAAACTCGGCACACCTTGCTTAGCTAAAGAAAAATGATCTGATCTAAAAAACAAACCGTTTTGCGGGCGAGGGTCCATTTTAACAACGCGACCTTGCGCTTTTGCCGCGTTTGCTAGGTAGTTTTCTAGGGTGGATAAATCTTTACCGTATTGCAAAATGTAATCGGTGCCATCTAGCACGTTCATTCCGTCAATATTTAATAGCCCGACCATTTGTTTAGTGGGCACAACGCCACCGGTTGCAAACTCTTGCGAACCAATGAGGCCAGTTTCTTCTGCGGTAAAATTAGCAAATAAAATAGAGCGTTTAAACGGTGTTTGCTGGTGGATTTGATTCATAATGCGGGCAATTTCAAGTGTGGCCGCTGTGCCAGAGGCATTATCCACTGCGCCGTTATAAATTTTAGGGCCGCTGTCGGTTTGCTTGGTACCAAAATGATCCCAATGAGCACCTATTACCACGTACTCATTAGGGGCGTCGCTTCCTGTAATTTGCGCAACTACGTTATGTGATTTGGCATGCGATACTTCGTTTTTAAATGAAAGGTTGGCTGTTAAATTAAGCGCTGTGGCTTTAAAGTCATCACTTAAAGCCTTTTGTTTTAAATTTTGGTAGTTAAGCTGTGCGGCATTAAAAATTTGCTCAGTAGTATTAAGTGTTAGCCAGCCCATAACTGGGAGCTTAGAAGCGTTTAGGTTATTGTCCATCAGGGTGTATTTAGTCCCTGTGTTTGAGCTTTCAACCACGCCCCAAGGGTAAGCTGCAGGGGCAGTTTCGTGCACAATAAATACCGCTTTGGCACCTTGGCGTGCGGCTTCTTCGTATTTGTAAGTCCACCGGCCGTAGTAGGTCATAGCATTACCTGTAAATAACGCATCGTTTTGTGTAGCAAAGCCAGGGTCGTTTACCAATACAATAACGGTTTTACCTTCAACATTAATGTTTTCGTAATCGTTCCAGTTGTATTCGGGGGCATTAATACCGTAACCCACAAATACAATGTCAGAGTTTCGTACATCTATTACTGGCTGTAATTGCTCTGTACGGGCGGTAAAATCCTTACCTGCTTTAAACTTTAAGTCGCCCACCTGCAATTGCATATTTTGATTGGCCGTGACCATTGCCATTTTTACCGGCTGTAAAAACTTACCATTATACGCCCCAGTTAAACCCATAGCTTCGTATTGCTCGCTCAAGTAACCTACTGTTTTTACTTCACCATGAGTAAGTGGGCCGCGACCTTGAAAGTCATCAGAGGCTAGCGTTTTTATATGCTGTTTAACGTTATTTAGGCTTACGCCGGGCGTATTTTCTAAAGAAGAATGCTCGCTTGCAGGTTCAGAGCAACCAAAGAGAGCGACTAGCAGGCTTAGGCTAGCGCTTTTAAAAAAAGTAGAGGCCATAGTTTTCTGAATAGTTTTAAAAATTGGCTTTTAATATAAAGGAAGCACTGATGTGAGTCGAATATTTATCACCTTGCCAGTTCTATTTTTCAAAAATTGAAAATTGCCGGTGTAGGGTGTATAAATAATCGACAACAATAAATGGAGCACACACAATGAGCCAATCTAAAAAAAGCGGATACCTGTTTATAGGCAGCGGCGTAGCATTTTTTGCAGCAGCTTTGCTCGCACAGCAAGCGATGTTTTTTGCTTTAGCTGCATCTTTTGTAGTGTTAGGTACAATTAGTATAAAAAAAGCGGCTTAATAGCCGCTTATTTAATTAACACCTTGTAATAAATACCTTTAAAACACCTACCAAATTAGTTTTTCCACCATTTATGGGTTATTGCAGCGTCGGTAGGGGTAAATATTTGTCCAAATTCGGGTGTACTCAATGTTACGTTATTTATGTTGCTTGCAGCCGTTACTCGTTCAAATGGGTCAACCCAAGCATGAAACGCCAAGTCAAACGTACCGTTATGAATAGGCACTAAAGTTTTACCTTGTAAATCAATATGAGCTTGAACCGATTGCTCTGGTGTCATGTGTATATCGGCCCAATCTTTGTCGTAGGCGCCTGTCTCAATTAGGGTTAAATCAAAAGGACCGTACTTGTTACCAATTTCTTTAAAGCCTGCGAAATAACCCGAATCACCACTAAAATAAACACTTTGCTGGGAGGTTTTAATAACCCACGAACCCCAAAGTGTGTTGTTTGCATCACTTAATCCACGGCCCGAAAAATGCTGGGTAGGAGTAAAGGCAACTAATGCATGTTCGGTTTGTAACTCCTGCCACCAGTTAAATGTGCTAATTTTGTTTTCATTCACTCCCCACTTAACTAAATCGGTATCTACACCAAGTGGCACATAAAACTGCTTAGTTTTTGCAGACAGCTTTTTAATAGCTGATTTATCAAGGTGATCGTAATGGTTGTGCGAAATAAGCACCTTATCGATTGGTGGCAGTTCGCTAATACTAATAGGTAATTTAGAAAAGCGCTTTGGCCCTACAAAAGAAAAAGGAGATGCGCGCTCACTAAATACCGGATCGAGTAACCAGTATTCGCCATGCACTTTTAAAAGCACGCTAGAGTGGCCAAGTTTAATGACATGCACAGTATTATTTGCAAGGGAGTTAAGCATTTTTGCTGTAACACTTTTAATTGCAATGGGCTTTTTAGGTGTAATGTTGGTACGCTTTTCTGTTATGTAACGCCCTAAAATTCCGAGTGTTTTCTTAAAGCTATTCGGCTCAACCTGTTGATGGTTATGAAATCTACCATTTTCGTAGTTATCTACATTAGGTGCTTCATTAACACCTTGCGCAACTATCTGTTTATTCACGCTACAACCTCCAAAAACAATGATGGCGATGATCACAACTACCCATTTTATAAATGTCATCGTTAAACCTTAAAGTAAACTAATGAGTGTAGTTTTTCATTGTTTTGATGAAAAGTAAACTATACAGTGCATTTTTTTATTGTTTAGTTAAAATGTAGCTATTAACAATTGCAGAACCCATTATGAAATTATCAGAAAAAAAACGCATAAATATTCTTCAAGCAGCAGAGCATCTGTTTTTTGAAAAAGGTGTAGAGCACACTAGTATGGATCAAGTTGCTGCAAAAGCGGAGGCTTCTAAGCGAACTGTTTATAATCACTTTGCGACAAAAGAAGAGCTATTTCAGGCTATTTTAACGACTATGCTGGCTAAAATTAATCATGGTGATGTTATTTACTTTAATAAAAATCAACCAATTGATTTGCAGCTTACTGCTATTGCCGAGCAAGAAGTGGCTATGCTTACATCGCCTGATTTTTTACGTTTAGCTAAAATTGCCTTTATGCAAATGCTACAAGAGCCGCAGCTAGCAAAGTTTTTAAGTAATAATACTATGGGGTGTATGACTTATTTAGAAGATTTTTTAGAGCAAGCTAGAACAGCAGGTGTTTTAAAAGGTGATGAGCTAAATATAGCTGCTAAACAGTTTGTGTATCAATTAAAATCGTTTGTGTTTTATCCGCTACTTTATGGGTTTGAAACAATAACAGAGCAGCAAAATAATAAAGTAATTGAACAAACAGTCAGCTTATTTCTGGCTAAATATAAAGCATAAACTTAAAACGTAAAAAACCAGCAAATAGCTGGTTTTAATAATATAGCAAGTAACTAATTACTCATCTGCGTATTTTACGCGAATTTTGCTTTTATCAACGCTTAATTGATTAAGTGCTTTAATAGCGCTTCTACTTTCTATGTCGTTTGGCATTTCTACAAAGGCAAAACCTTTTGATAAACCAGTGTCTTTATCAAGCACCAAGTTACAGGTAGTTACTTTACCGTGTGCTGCAAACAACGTGCGAAGGTCTTGCTCTGTGGTAGCGCGAGACAAATTACGAACTAATAATTTCATATATAACCTAAATGAGGGGTTCGCTGAGGATTATCTCAAGTAACTTGGTTTTAACCTAATTTTATTTTTACCCTTTTATTTAAAGTTGTTTTTTACAAATAGCTCAGCTAACAATTATAAAACCATACTGGTAATAAAGATCTAGTTATTAAAACAAATAATTGGTAAGTTATATTTTACTTTATTTACTTACCATTAACCTGGGATGGTTGTTTATGTCAAAGTTTGGCTTGCGTGTTTTAACAATTTCTTCTGTTTGTTCTTTGGGTATTTTAGCTGTAGGGTGCGGCAGCTCAGGGTCAAATAGTGAGCCTGTAAATGCATCGGTTGTAGCGCTAAGCGCCGCGGTAATTAGCGGTCAAACAACTGTAAGTATTGAAAACACCCGCGATATAGCAATTACAGGTGAACTATCTATAACGGATGCACAAGCCAATGAGGCAGTATTTGAAACGCAAAGCAATAACATCACAACTTATGGTTCATTTAGCTTAACTGAGGATGGTAATTGGTCATATACACTTAATGGCGAGCATGCCTCTGTGAGTGCACTAAACGAGGGCGAAACCTTACTTGATGAGATAACCGTCACATCGGTAGATGGCACCGAAGCGACAGTGTCTATAAGCATTATAGGCACTGCAGGCCGTGATGATTTTATAGTAACGCAAGAAACAACCCTCAATGCCGATGGCGAAAACACAGGGCTAAGTGCTTATACATTAATAGAAAATGCGTTTAGTGAAGGTGCAATTGAATCGCCTGATATGTATAGCGGGAATCATCAAGATGTTGTGCATATTATTGAAGATACTGACTCAATCGTAGGTAATCACTTTGTGTTTTTAGCACATCGTGATGAAGACCAAGATAAAGATAAGGGCGAAACTGACCGCCAGCGCAACGAAATAAAAGCCTTTGATAAATCGCCCGCCGCAACACTTGCCTTTAAAGACGAAACCGTACAATACAGTTGGAAGTTTAAAGTCTCTAGCGAGCTTGAGCTAAGTAGTAAATTTAGTCACTTTTTTCAAATAAAAGCCCGTAACGACAGCAACGACAATACCAATGGCAACGACGACCAACCTATTATTACGCTCTCTGGTGCACAAAAAAACAGTACAGGTAATCAGCTGCAAGTACGTTATAGCGCAGGCTTTGATGAAAACGGTAACAGCACAGGGCTTGATAAAAACCTTATCGAAACCGACTGGTCACTTATTACTGATGAATGGATTGCGGTATTTGTACAAGCTACTTTTAGTGAAGCGGGGCAATTTGAAATGACCCTAACCCGGTTAAGTGACAACGAAGAGCTATTTAGCATTAGCGAGCAAAACATAGATATGTGGCGTGGCTTTAGCGATGATGACTTTGCCCGTCCTAAATGGGGTATCTATCGTTCAATAGTCGAAACCGATAGCCTTCGCGCTGAAGAAGAGCAAGTAAGATTTGCTGATTTTGTGATTAAAAAAGGCGTTTTAGCGCAGTAAATATTTGCCTAGTTTTTTATCGTGGCTACTTACACGTTGTTGAATAATAGCCACTATGTGACGGCGTATCCACTGCAAACCGGCATCGTTGTCTTGGCGCTTATGCCAAATAACAGAGACGGGTGTTGGTGGCGTATCAATAGGGCTTTTTAAAACCACGAGCTTATTGGTAAATATTTCCTGCTCAAGCGCTATTGAGGGGAGGACACAAATAAGATCGGTATTTTTAAGAATGTTAGGTACATTTGCCGCGTTATTTACCGTCATCGCTACTCGGCGCTTTAACCCTAATACTCTTAGTGCTTGATCAGATGGCCCTAAAATATCGCCCGTAATTGATACTAATAAATGATCTGTATTAGCAAAGTCAGTAATACTTAAAGGGGCATTAGCAAGCGGGTGGTCAGGGCGCATAAGTACAACATATTTAGGCTTTAATAAGTGCTCGGCTCTAATAACGTTTTCAGACAGGGTGTAGCGATTAATTGCCAGTTCGGCTTCGGCGTCTTTAAGTACATTGGCAGCCTCTACCGCCCGATTAGGGATTGCATGGATATTAATGCCTGGGGCCTGCTGCTCAATAATTTTACGAAGAGGCCCCCATATCATTTCTACAAATATATCAGCGGCAGAAATACGAAAAGTGCGCTGCGCTGTCGCTGGGTTAAATTCACTTTGGTTTATAGCATGTTCTAATGATCCAAGTGGCCCCTGTATTTGCCCCCATAAATTGTTAGCAAATGCTGTAGGTTGAATATTTCGGCCATCTTTTATAAATAACTCTTCTCCCCACGCTGCGCGCATACGTGCAAGCGCGTTAGATACCGCAGGTTGTGTCAGCGATAATTGCTCTGCTGCACGAGTGATACTGCCTTCAGTCATGATGGCATCAAAAATCATTAGTAAATTAAGCTCTTGAGGACGCATATAGCACCGTTATAAATTTTAAATGTAAGATTATTTTACATCATTTTTAGTGATGTGTTTTATACAATAATATAATTATTTTTATGCTTTTACCGCGTTCATAATATAAGCAGATTTTAACACAACTCGTACAGCAAGAGAGTTAACCATGTCAGCTATATATAAATTTACATACACGTTTATTATTGCGCTATTAGCGATAATACTGGGTGCATGCAGCGATAAACCAAGTTCTATTCAAAGTAATGATGATTCTACGCAAGGGGTGGCCGTAGAAGTGGCCGAAGTAATAAGTCAGCGAATAACCGAGTGGGACAGCTTTACAGGGCGGCTAGAGTCGCCGCAAATAGTGTCTTTGCGTCCTCGCGTATCTGGTTATATTGAAGCGGCAGTATTTGAAGAGGGTGAGCTGGTAAATAAAGGCGACACCTTATTTTTAATTGATAGCCGCGAATTTAATGCACAAGTAAACCGCCTAACAGCGCAACTTGATGAAGCAAAAAGCCGCTTAAAACTAGCAAAGCAAGATTTTAATCGAGCTAAAGAGCTATTTAAAAGTAAATCAATATCTAAAGAGTTATTAGAGACCCGAGGCGCAGAGGTTGACCAAGCAAATGCCTACGTAGCACAAAGTAATGCATCCCTTGAGCTTGCACAGCTAAACAAAACCTTTACACGCGTAGAAGCGCCTATTTCTGGGCGAGTGTCTCGTGCGTTAATTACCGAGGGCAACTATGTCAGTGCAGGGCAAACTGTAATGACCTCTATTGTCTCTACAGAGCAAGTATATGCCTATTTTGATATTGATGAAGCAACATGGCTTAACTATCAACAAGCGCACCTTGATAACAATCAATCTACCGCGTTACCTGTGGCGATGCGTTTAGCGAATGAGCAAGATTACCAACACTGGGGCAATCTTGATTTTGTTGATAACCAAGTAAATACCCAAACCGGTACATTACGCGTGCGGGCTGTATTTAATAATCAAGACGGCGCGCTTTTACCTGGGTTATTCGCCCATTTAAAGTTAGCAGGGGGCAATACTGAGCAAGGTATTTTAATTGCTGAGAAAGCCATTGGTACTGATTTAAATAATAAATACGTTTTAACGGTTGATGAGCAAAATAAAGTGCAATACCGTGCCATTACTTTAGGCGACAAAGTGGGTGAGCTACGAGTTATTAAACAAGGTTTAAAAAGCGGCGAACGCATAGTAGTTAATGGCTTGCAGCGCGTGCGCTCTGGCGTACTCATTACGCCAGAGTTAATTAATATGGCAAAGCAAAGTACTTTAAACGAGTTACAAGCTTGGCAGCAAAAGGTTGATAATCAAAACCGCTTAGCCAATGCCGAGCCAACACTTGAAATAGGCATGTAATAATGAATTTTTCTCAGTTTTTTATTCATCGACCTATTTTTGCAGCGGTTTTATCTATTCTTATTTTTATAGGGGGTGCCATAGCCATATGGCAATTACCTATTACAGAATACCCAGATGTAGTACCCCCAACAGTTGTTGTTACAGCTAACTACCCAGGTGCCAATCCTAAGGTAATAGCCGAAACCGTGGCCACAGTGCTTGAACAAGAGATAAACGGCGTAGAAAACATGCTGTACCAGTCATCGCTTGCAAACTCTGCCGGCACCATGACATTAACAGTCACCTTTGCGATAGGGAGCGACCCTGACGAAGCAACTACCTTGGTACAAAATAGGGTTAATAGAGCAATACCCCGCCTACCAGAGGAAGTACAAAGGCTAGGTGTAGTCACCGAAAAGTCATCACCCAACCTTACCCTCGCGGTACACATAACTTCGCCTACAGGGCGATACGACAGTTTGTACCTGTCTAATTATAGCGATCAATTTATAAAAGATGAGCTAAAGCGCATTAATGGCGTGGGCCAAGTACGTGTATTTGGCGCAGGCGATTACAGTATGCGTGTGTGGCTAGAGCCTAACAAATTAGCGGCGCTCAATTTAAATCCAAGTGATGTAGTCAATGCTATTCGCTCGCAAAATCAGCAAGCTGCGGCAGGAAGCCTAGGCGCACAACCCATAGGCACCAGTGAGTTTCAATGGCTTATCAATGTAGAAGGGCGCTTAATAGAGCAAAATGAATTTGAAGAAATAATCGTAAAAACGGGCGATAACGGCGAAATTACACTGCTAAAAGATGTTGCTAGAGTAGAGCTAGGTGCAGATAGTTATACCCTTAGGCCACTTCTTAATAATGAATCCATTGCCGCTGTGCCTGTTTTTCAAGCGCCAGGCTCTAATGCATTACAAATTTCTGACGATGTGCGCGCTAAAATGGCTGAACTGTCGGCGCTATTTCCAGAGGGCATGAGCTATGAAATAGTGTATGACCCTACCGTATTTGTAAGGGGCTCTATTGAAGCTGTAGTCGATACATTATTTGAAGCGGTTTTATTAGTTGTGTTGGTCATCGTGCTGTTTTTACAAACATGGCGAGCATCTATTATTCCGCTGGTGGCAGTGCCAATTTCATTAGTGGGCACCTTTGCTTTTATGCACTTAATGGGATTTTCACTTAATGCGTTGTCGTTATTTGGCTTGGTGTTAGCAATCGGTATTGTTGTTGATGATGCCATTGTTGTGGTCGAAAACGTTGAAAGAAACATCAGTGAGGGATTAAGCCCCATTGATGCAACCACTCAAGCAATGAAAGAAGTAACAGGGCCTATTATTGCCACTACTTTAGTGCTTGCTGCGGTGTTTATTCCTACTGCGTTTATGAGCGGTTTAACAGGGCAATTTTATCGTCAATTTGCTCTTACAATTACTATTTCAACAGTGCTTTCTGCCATTAACTCGCTTACGCTGAGCCCAGCGCTGGCTGCATTATTACTCAAACCTCATGGGCAAGACAACGATTGGTTAAGTCGTGCCATTAATAAATTATTTGGCCGTTGGTTATTTGCGCCTTTTAACAAAATGTTCGATAAAGCCTCGGGTAAATACACAGGAGCCGTTGGCCGAATAGTGCATAAAGGCGGCATAATTGGTGTGCTATACGTTGGTTTACTGGCCTTAACGTGGCAGCAGTTTGAAAATACGCCAACAGGGTATGTTCCGCCGCAGGATAAAATGTATCTCGTCGCTTTTGCGCAATTACCTAATGCAGCATCGCTAGATCGCTCTGAAGCGGTGGTTCGCCAAATGTCAGAGATAATCAGGGCGCACCCAGGCGTTAGTGACGCCGTCGCCTTTGCAGGTTTAAGCATTAATGGTTTATCTATAAACCCAAGTTCGGGGATGATGTTTACACCGTTAGAGCCGTTTTCAAAGCGGCAGGGCCCGCGCATGTCGGCAGCTGAAATAGCGGAAGATTTAAATAAACAACTTAGTCAAATAAAAGGCGCTAATGTTGCTATATTTCCGCCTCCTCCAGTAAGGGGAATGGGCACCATTGGTGGCTTTAGGCTGCAGCTTGAAGATAGAGGCTCATTAGGGTTTGACACCTTGCAGCAAGTAACAAATGAAGTAATTGCTAAGGCTAAAGCCGACCCCGCCCTTGCTAATGCGTTTACCAGTTTTACAACCGACGTACCACAGCTAGATGTAAAGGTAGACCGTAAAAAGGCACTAAGCTTAGGGCTTGAAATAAACACCTTATTTGAAGCGATGCAAGGCTATTTGGGCACAGTTTATGTGAACGACTTTAATTTATTTGGTCGCACGTACCAGGTAAATGTGCAGGCCGATGCACCCTACAGGGAAGATGTAGAGCAAATTAAGCAATTAAAAGTGCGCAATAAAAATGGCGATATGATCCCCCTTGGCGCAGTGCTTAGTATTGAACATAGTTTAGGGCCGGATAGAGTAATGCATTATAACGGCTATGTTACGGCTGAGGTTAACGGCGTACCCGCACCAGGGTATAGCTCTGGCCAAGCTAAAGCCGCAATAGAAAAAATACTCGATGAAACACTGCCAATGGGTATTGCGTATGAGTGGACAGACATAACCTATCAGCAAATTTTAGCGGGCGATACTTCAATGTATGTATTTCCACTTATTGTATTGCTTGTATTTTTGGTTTTAGCAGCGCAGTACGAAAGCTTACGTTTGCCTGTCGCTATTATTTTAATTGTGCCTATGACATTGCTAAGTGCGCTGATTGGTGTGGCTATTTATGGTGGTGATAATAATATTTTCACCCAAATTGGCCTAATCGTGTTGTTTGGACTTGCCACTAAAAACGCTATTTTAATTGTTGAGTTTGCAAAAGAGCTACAAGATACAGGTATGGATGCATTTAATGCCATTAAAGAGGCGAGCCGGTTGCGATTACGCCCAATATTAATGACCTCAATAGCATTTATTATGGGGGTTGTACCTATGGTGTTTTCATCGGGAGCAGGCTCTGAAATGCGCCAAGCTATGGGCGTTGCGGTATTTTCTGGCATGATAGGCGTAACGGTATTTGGCTTAATACTTACACCTGTGTTTTATTATATACTTAAACGCAGTGGTAAAAATTAAAGCGACAAAAAAGCCCTTAGCAACTTAATTGCTAAGGGCTTTTTTAATGCGTTTTAAAAAGTAATTATTTTACTTCTTTACCTGCAGCTTGTTGGTCAGCGTGATAGCTTGAACGAACAAATGGGCCAGAGGCAGCATGCGTAAAGCCAATTTCATCAGCGTATTCTTTCAGTGCGTCAAATTCCGCTGGTGGCACGTAACGTTTAACTGGCAAGTGATGCTTAGAAGGCTGTAAGTATTGGCCAACGGTAAGCATGTCAACGTTATGCGCACGTAGGTCACGTAATACTTCTTCTATTTCACTAATTTCTTCACCTAGGCCAACCATTAAGCCAGACTTAGTTTTTACCTCTGGGTGCGCTTCTTTAAAGCGACGAAGTAATTCTAACGACCATTTATAATCGGCACCTGGGCGCGCAAGCTTGTACAAACGCGGGGCAGTTTCTAGATTGTGATTAAACACATCAGGTGGCGTTTCAATTAAAATTTCCAGTGCGCGGTCCATACGACCACGAAAATCTGGCACTAAAATCTCAATAGTAATGGTTGGGTTGTGCTTACGGATTTCGCGAATACAATCGGCAAAATGCTGTGCGCCGCCATCACGTAAATCATCACGGTCAACCGAGGTAATAACCACGTAGCTAAGCTTCATGTCTTTAATTGTCAGTGCAAGCTTTTCAGGCTCTGCTGCATCAGGTTTTAGTGGGCGACCATGGGCAACATCACAAAATGGGCAACGACGAGTACAAATAGCACCTAAAATCATAAAGGTAGCAGTACCGTGGTTAAAACACTCAGAAAGGTTAGGGCACGAGGCCTCTTCACATACTGAGTGTAAGCCGTGCTTGCGCATAGCTTGTTTTATACCGTCGATACGCTCGGTAGATTTTGGTAAGCGAATTTTAAGCCACTCTGGCTTGCGCAACATTTCAGTTTTTTCTGTAGGTAAAACTTTAACGGGGATCAACGCCATTTTTTCTGCGTCGCGTAGTTTTACACCTGGTTCCATTTTGACTGGTTTATTCATTCGTTTTCAAACCCTTCAGTATGCTTAACCTGTGTTGCATTAAGCTTCTTTATCATGTGTTTTACCAGCCCTTCACCTGCTTGTGCTAAGTTTTGAGGGCCGTTTAATTCTTTCGTTTGCACCATGTTCATGCCAGCATAACCACACGGGTTGATGCGTAAAAACGGGCTTAAGTCCATGTTAACATTTAATGCTAATCCATGAAACGAGCAACCACGACGAACACGTAATCCTAATGATGCAATTTTACTGTCGTTTACGTATACACCGGGTGCATCGGCTTTTGCGTAGGCTTTAATATCATACTCATTAAGGGTATCAATAATGCACTCTTCAAGCCATGTAACAAGCTCGCGCACACCAATTTTTAAGCGGCGCAAGTTAAATAATACATACATCATTTGTTGGCCGGGGCCATGGTAAGTAACTTGCCCGCCACGGTCTACCTTAATGACTTCTATGTCACCAGGGGCGAGTAAATGCTCATCTTTACCTGCTTGGCCTTGTGTAAATACACTCTCGTGCTCTACAAGCCAAATTTCATCTGGCGAGCTGTCGTCACGGGTGTCGGTATAGGCTTGCATTTTTTGCCAAATTGGCATGTAACGCTGACGGCCTAGTTGGCGTACGATTAAAGTGTTTTCGTTCACAACAAGTCTCAACTATGGCTTAAAGCATATGGCGTACGTCATCAATGTTGCTGATCACGTTGTAAATTTCTTCTATGTGTTTACCGCTTGTCACTGTGGCAACAAACGTTACCGACTCATAATTGCCTTTACTGCTTGGCTTTACTTTTGGTGCGTAGTCACCAGGTGCAATAGGTTGTAATTTAGCTAAAATTTGTTCCGTAAGGTTAACGTTTGCTAAACCCATAACTTTAAATGTGAACGGACATGGGTACTCAAGGTACTCATCAAATTTAGTATTTTTAACAGGTTGAACCACGACGGTGACTCCTCAAACAAAAAATGTTGGCTACGTGAGATAATATCAATCCGCAATAAGACTTAATCATTTTGCGGGGCTAAACGTGTTGCTACCTGCGTTAAAAATGCTCATTTAGAACAACTAAATAGCGATTTATTAGCCAAGTTATCAACACGTTTTTCCAGCCTCAAAATAGATTACTTAATTAACCGAATTGGTATAACGCTAAGCGTGACTGGCAGGTTTAGGGTGATCCTGCTTATATGGGGCGCATTCTAGCATTTTTCAAGCAAAAAAAAACGCCTCATAACAGAGGCGCTTCGTTTAACAACCCAACGACTGTCGGGTTATTTTTACGTTTACATAATTTGTAAACGTAAGTAGTCGTAAATTTTGCTAAAGAAGCTGCCTTCTTCCACTTCTTCAAGTGTTACTAGTGGGTATTGTGCAATGTCTTCGCCCTCTAGTTGTAAGAATAACGTACCTACTTTAGTGCCTTTCGCTAATGGTGCTTCAAGCGTGTTGTCTAGCTCAAAGTTAGCTTTAAGGTTTTTATGTTGACCACGTGGAATGGTAATTGGGGTATCTTCTAAAATACCTAACGATACATTTTCTTTATTACCCATCCAAATACGTTGTTCTGCAAAGCTGTCGCCTGCTTTGTAAGGTGTAATTGTTTCAAAAAAGCGAAATCCGTAGTTAAGTAGTTTTTTGCTTTCTACTTTACGTGCGCGCTCGCTTGATGTGCCCATAACAACCGCAATTAAACGCATGTCGTTTTTAGTCGCAGACGTTACTAAGCTGTAACCTGCCTCTGATGTGTGACCCGTTTTAATACCATCAACATCTAGGCTTTCATCCCATAACAAAGAGTTACGGTTATATTGTTTAATGCCGTTGTAAGTAAACGATTTTTGCTTATAAAGTGCGTACTCATCAGGTACATCACGAATAAGTGCAGCGCCTAGGGTCGCCATATCACGTGGGGTAGTGTAATGCTCGTCTGTATCTAAACCGTGGCTATTAATAAAGTGGCTGTTGCTCATGCCTAATTTAGCGGCATGGGCATTCATTAAATCAGCAAATGCGCTTTCGCTACCTGCAATGTGCTCAGCCATGGCTACACATGCATCATTACCTGATTGAATAATAATACCGTGGTTAAGCTCATCAACACTTATTTGCTTGCCTACTTCAATAAACATTTTTGACGATTCAGGGAAGTTTTTAGCCCAGGCTTTTTCGCTCACGGTAACCATATCGGTTGGTGCAATGTTACCGGCGTTTATTTCTGTACCAATTACATAACTGGTCATCATTTTAGTTAAGCTTGCAGGGGCTAGCTTTGTATCAGCTTCACCTTCAGCAATAACTTTACCTGTTGTAAAGTCTACTAAAAAATAACCTTTTGCATTAATTTGAGGTGGAGCCGGAATAATTTGGGCGCTGGCTGAAAATACGGCGGCTGTGCAAACTAAGCCGCATACACCTTTGAGGATTTTATGTTTAATTGATTTCATCATACTCATTAATGGTTAAAGTTAAAAATTCGCGTTAGTCCATCTTATACCCAAACTACCCCGAGATGCGAGCGTCGTTGGAATTAAAAACAACTTAGACAAGGCATTGATTGTCAATAATAGTCACTCTATTGTTCAAATCAATAACGCAGTATAAATCGTTTTTAAACCACGCTTCAGGGCGTTTCACTGAGGCTGATTTTCTGTATTGTTATTTTTTATAGGGATTGCCATTTAAAAAATAACACCTAGATTTTAAGCCCCAATACAACGCTGAATCCTACATTTTGGCGTGGTTTAGGTATTTGTCTTACTGAGTGTAAAGCAAGAACGCGTTTTGAAATTGGTTTTGTTTTAATTTTTTTAATACGTCTTGTGCATGCTGGGCATCTTTAATCGGGCCCAAATGCAAACGATATATGTTGTCTGCTTTTACTATATTAGTAGGTACTTGATACTGCAGGCGTAATGTAGAAGCTAATGCTTCAATATTGCTAAGCGTACTACCCGCAGCTACCTGTATATATGTTTTACGTGCAGGAATGCTGTCGAGCGTAATCGCCTCTAGCTTAACCTTGGCTGTACCGTGAGTGTAATAGCCTAATTTATAAGCAGCAGCATACGAAAGATCTATTATTCTGTCATCATGAAACGGCCCACGGTCGTTTACACGTACAATCACCGATTTATTGTTGGCAGTATTAGTAACGCGTACAAAGCTTGGCAGGGGTAAGGTTTTATGGGCCGCGCTCATGGCAAACATATCGTAAATTTCACCGTTTGAGGTATGGTAACCATGAAACTTACGGCCGTACCACGAAGCGATCCCTTCTTCTGTATACCCTTTTTCATCAAGCATCGGCGTATAACGTTTGCCTAACACCTCGTACGGGCGACTTGCACTGGCACTTTTTTTAACATCCACCACAACGGCATCTTGCATCTCAAGTGTGGTTGGCGCGCGTAAAGGTGCGGCATCGTGCTCCATATGATAACGACTATTAGAGCCGCTACTACATGCGCTTAACATAAATATTAAGGCTGAAATAAATAACAGCTGGGTAAGCTTATTCATTATTTTAAAAGCATCCTTTTATCTGTCGCAATTGACATAATAATGCCAAATCCGGCCATTAGCGTCACCATAGAGGTGCCGCCATAACTAATAAGGGGTAAAGGTACACCTACAACAGGCAACAAGCCCGATACCATGCCTATATTTACAAAAATATAAACAAAAAAGGTGAGGGTAAGGGCGCCGGCCAATAATTTGCCAAACGCATCTTGCGCGTTTACTGCAATGTATAAACCACGGCCGATAATAAATAAGTACAGGCTTAATAAAACACACACACCAAATAAGCCAAACTCCTCACTTAATACCGAAAATATAAAGTCGGTATGGCGCTCTGGTAAAAATTCGAGTTGTGATTGCGTGCCTTGCAACCAGCCTTTACCTTCTATACCACCAGAACCGATGGCTATTTTGGATTGAATAATATGATACCCCGAGCCAAGCGGATCGCTCTCTGGGTCTAAAAACGTTAATACGCGCTGCTTTTGGTAGTCGTGCATACCGTAGTGCCAAAATGGCCATGCAGCCAGTGCGACAACCGAGCTTAAAAAGCCAATTAAACGCCAGCTTAAACCGGATAAAAACAACACAAATATTCCTGAGCTGGCAATCAAAATTGAGGTGCCTAAATCGGGCTGTTCTTTAATTAATAAGGTAGGCAGCATCACGATGACAAAGCCAATAATTAGGTGTAATGGACGTGGCGGAAGTTGGTTACGGCCAATATACCAAGCCACCATCATAGGGACCGCTAGCTTCATAAGTTCTGAGGGCTGAAAGCGAGTAATGCCTAAATTTAACCAGCGCTGAGCGCCTTTTGAGCTCACGCCAAATAGCAATACGCCCACCAACATGAGTAACCCAACACAGTAAAGGGGGATCACTAAGCGTTTAAGTGTCGCGGGGGAGAACTGTGCAAGCACTATCATGCCTATAATAGCGCCGCCCATACGGGTGATATGGCGGATCATCATGGCCGAGTCTTGGCCGCTTGCGCTATATACTATGGTGATACTGCCTGCCATCATAAGTAATAAGGCAATTAGTAACGGTAAGTCTAAATGCATGCGCATCCATATCGAGCGCTGGGTGTTTAATACGGTCATTGCGCTGTATTCCTAGCAACTTCTATTGGGTTTGCTGCAAAATAGTAATCCATTAGCTCACGTGCAATAGGGGCACCCACAGAGCTGCCGCCACCGGTGTTTTCTACCACAATTGAAACCACAATTTTAGGGTCGTCATACGGAGCAAAACCAATATAAATCGCGTTATCGCGTTGGCGCTCCTTAAGTGATTTTGCATCGTAACGCTCACCTTGGGCAATACTCACTACTTGCGCTGTGCCTGTTTTACCCGCAGGGTCATAATTAGCGCCTTTAAAAGCACGGTGTGCCGTTCCTGTTACTTTTTTTACGGTATTGTGCATGGCATCGAGCGCGATACGCCAGTTATCAGGGTTATTAAGTACCACTGGCGGTTTTTCTTCGTTATTAATTTGCGTCACTTGGTCTTCTTTTTTAGCCACTTGTGCTAAATGCGGCGGGTGGTTTATGCCTTTATTAACCAATATGTTAGTCGCGTTAGCAATTTGAATGGGGGTGGCAGTCCAATACCCTTGGCCAATCCCCACGGAAATAGTATCGCCACGCCACCACGACTCTTTAAAGCGGCCTTCTTTCCACTCTTTTGAGGGCAATATGGCTGTGGTTTCTTCGTGTATGTCTATTCCCGATAAGTCACCAAAGCCAAAGCGCGCCATAAAATTACTAATTTTTGTTATGCCTAAGCGGTATGCCGCATCGTAAAAGTAAGTATCGCACGACTCTTCAATCGCTTTGTAAACATCTACGTGGCCGTGGCCCCAACGTTTCCAATCGCGCCATTTATGTTCAACATTCGGTATTTGAAAAAAACCAGGGTCCCACACCGAGGTGCTTTCACTGACAATGTTTTCTTCAAGTGCCAGTATAGCCATATGCGGTTTTACTGTGGAAGCTGGCGCATAGCGCCCTTGAGTGGCACGGTTAATTAGAGGGCGGTCGGGGTTTAGCAGTGCTTTATAATCTTTACTGGTAATACCATGGACAAATAAATTAGGGTCGTAACTTGGGTTTGAATAAAGTGCTAATACGCCGCCATCTTTGGCATCCATTACTACAACCGCGCCGCGCATATCTTTAAGCGCATGTTGGGCTATTTGTTGTAAACCTATATCTAAGGTAAGTACTAAATCACTGCCTGGCTGTGGGGGAGTCATACTTAATGTGCGAATAACACGGCCGCGGTTATTTACTTCAACGCGTTGAGAGCCGACTTGGCCATGCAAAAGCTGCTCGTAATATTTTTCTATGCCAAGCTTACCAATATCGTGCGTAGCGCGGTAATTTGTGGCTTGGTCTTCTTGTTCTAACTTATTAAGTTCTTTGCGGTTTAGTTTGGCAACGTAGCCTAATGCATGGGTTAGCGTATCGCCATATGGGTAAAAGCGTGCTAGGCGCGCCTCAATGCTAAAGCCCGGAAATTTATGCTGATTAACCGCAAATTGGGCCACTTCGGTTTCATCTAAGCGGGCTTTTAGTACTTGCGACTTAAAACGACGCGTATGCTTTATGTCATCAATAAAGTCTTTTTTTTGCTGCTCGGTAATCGTAATTATTTTGCTAACTTGCTCAAGCGATTTAGCTAAATCATCGACCTCTTCAGGAATAACCTCGAGGTTATAAACGGGTTTGTTTTCAGCAAGCAGTACACCGTTGCGGTCGTAAATGAGGCCACGGTTTGGCGCAATAGGAATGACTTTAATACGGTTATCGTTAGAGCGGGTTTGATAGTCGGTGTGTTCTTCTACCTGAATGGTATAAAGATTAGAAAGCAAAATTGCCACTAAGCCCAAAACAAAAATAAAACCCACAAATGCGCGCCGTGCAAATAAGTTTGCCTCAGCGGAATGGTCGCGTATTGTGGGTCTTTGCTTAATCATAACAAGGCGTTACTCGCGATGATAAGGATGGTTGTTATTTAAGCTCCAGCCTCTGTATAGGCTTTCGGCAACAATAATACGCACCAAAGGGTGCGGTAACGTTAAGTTAGATAACGACCATTTTTGCTCAGAGGCGGCAATGCACTCAGGGGCTAACCCTTCAGGGCCGCCAATAAGCAAACTAACGTCTCGGCCATCGAGCTGCCACTTTTCCATATTTTTAGCAAGCTGGTGAGTATCAAGTGGTTTACCTGTTACTTCAAGGGTAACAATGCGATTGCCTTTTGGAATAGCGGCTAAGGTTTTTTCACCTTCGGTGTGTAAAATGCGTTTAATATCGGCATTTTTACCGCGTTTACCGGCCGGAATTTCTATTAACTCAAGCGCCATATCTTTAGGAAAACGGCGTTGGTACTCTGCAAATCCGGTTTCTACCCACGCTGGCATTTTTGTGCCAACGGCAATCATTTGTATTTTCACGTAATACTTCCAAGCTCAATTAAAAAATAGTGGCGCTTAGCCCCACAGTTTTTCTAGATCGTAATAGCTACGTGCGTGATCTTGCATCACGTGTACAACTACATCACCTAAATCTACCAGTACCCATTCGCCTTCGTCTTGACCTTCGTAACCTAAAGGTTCTTCGCCAGCGTGGCGAGCTTCTTTTGCTACGTTATCGGCAATTGATTGCACATGACGCTTAGAAGTACCCGAACACACAACCATGTAATCGGTAATGTCTGAGCTGTCACGTACGTCTAGTTGTACCACGTCGCGTGCTTTCATATCGTCAATTTTGTCTAGTGCAAAGGCAAGTAGTTGTTTCGAATCCAAGGTATTGTCTCAATTTTAAATTTAATAGCGTGCATTTTAACATGCTAGGGGGTTTTAATCATCACTTTGATAAAGCTGGTGTTGCTTAATGTAGTGACTGACAGGTTCGGGTAATAGTTCATTATTTTTATTGGTTTTTTTTAATTGCTCTCGAATAGTGCTTGAGGCAGCATCAAGGGTTTCACCAGGTAAAAAATAAAGCTTACCAAAGTTGTGTGTGGCAAGTTGCTGTAGCGCTTCAGTGTGGGCATTACTAATATAGCTGTTAAGCGCCTTATTTGGGTTACATGTTTGCCCCGGGCGATGATAAACCACTATATGGCATAGCTGTGTAATTGCTTGCCATTCATACCATTTGTTGAGGTTATTAAACGAGTCCATGCCCATTAAAAAAAGAATTGGCGTATCTGGGTGCTCAGCTCTTAGCTCTTGTAAACTCAACAATGAGTAAGAAGGCCCAGTACGATTAAGCTCTCTTAAATCAAGTGCAAAATGAGGGTAAGGGGCAATAGCGGCATTGAGCATATTAATACGGTGCGCTGTACTTATACCTGGCGCAGCTTTGTGCGCGGGAAGTGCACAGGGCATAAAGTACAACGTGGATAAGTTAAATGTATTTACACACTGTGAGGCCATATTTAGGTGGCCTAAATGCACGGGGTCGAAGGTGCCGCCAAAAATTGCAATCATGTTAAAAATCTTTAGTTAAGTGCGTGGCAAGGCATTGGAATATCAAGCGGCTGGCAAAACTTAATACAAATATGCGCAAGCGCTTGGTAAGGCGCAATTAAGTTACCTTGTTTGTAGCTTGAATCAAACAGTGCAAGCTCACTGCTTATTTGCTCAAGGGTATTAATATTTAAGCGGTTAATCGCATTTTGCACTGGGCCTTGCTGGTTTTTCCAAATACCATTTTTTTTAAATAACTGTGCGATAGGCTCGCCATTTAAAAGCCCTTGCTGAATAGTGAGCAAACTGGTGAGTTCTTTATTTATAGCCCATAAAATACTCACCACTTCGGTGTTATCGCTGGCCAGTTTATTAAGTACCTTAATTGCTTGCTTGGCGTGGCCATTTAATAGGGCATCACTTAAGTCAAAAATATCAAACTTGGCTTGATTTAATAGCCCTTGCATCACAAGTTGCTGGGTTATTAAGGCATTACCATGCAGTAGCGAGAGCTTTTCGAGCTCCTGAAAACACGCTAATAAATTGCCTTCGGTAGCGTTAATTAAGCTCAGTTTTGCTTCGTTTTGCATATTTAGAGAAAGGCGCGCTACTTGTTCATCTAACCAGCGTTTTAAATGATTCCCTGCAAGCGGGTAGCACGGTACAAATACACCGTGTTTATCGAGCGCTTTAAACCAGGCGCCACGTTGTACGTCTTGGCTGGCTTTAGCCCCTTTTACGATTAAAATGGTATCAGGGTTAATTAACTCGACTATTTTTTTAAAGGTATTACTTCCTGGGGTGCCAGGTTTTTGTTGGTTTAAATCAAGCTCAATTATAGTGCGCGCACTAAACAAAGACATGCTTTGATATTGAGCTATAATTTCTTGCCAATCAAACCCTTGCATTAGGGTAAATTTAATTACCTCATCAAAGCCTTGGGCTTTTGCCGTGTCGCGTATTTGCTGCACACATTGCGCTTCTTGAAACGGTTCTTCACCAAACACTAAATAAAAGGGTTTTAAACCTTTATTTAATTCACTCGGTAACTGATTAGCATAACAGCGCATTATAGTTGCGACAGCTCTCTAACAATACGACCACTGGCTTGCTTACGAATTTCGCTAATAAGCAGCTCAAGCTCTTTTGCTTTTGCAAGTGCGTGATCGGGGTCGTCTTGGTAGTTACGATAAAGCTCAAAGCGTTTTTCTATGGCTTTTTCGCCTGGGCGTTTAACAACATAGCTTACCCCGTAGGCAAGCTCGTATTCAGCCACCTGACCATTTTGAAACAACGACAAGGTTTGGCGCTCAATGCTTTCTTTGCGTAAGTAAAGCTGGGCAACATTTTTAGCCGAAGGCGTCAGTTCTACGTTACTGGCTTTAAGCTCTTTTTTAAGGTTTAAAAATAACGATGATTTTTCATCATCACCTTTAAGTGTAAGCGTTTTAAGGTTATCGGGCAGGCTAGAGGCTTTCTTTAAATGAAAGCCACAGCTAGATAACACAAAACACATTAGCACTAAGGCTAATGTGTTTTTAAGGGTGTTAAAGCTAACCATTTAGTTAGCTACCACGTTAAGTAGTTTACCCGGTACGTAAATAATTTTACGAATGGTTGCGCCATCAGTAAATTTAGTTACGTTAGACTCAGCAAACGCAAGTGCTTCTACCTGCTCTTGTGTTGCATCGGCCGCTACAGTTAGCTTAGCGCGTAGTTTGCCATTTACTTGGACGATGATTAATTTTTCATCTTCAACAAGGGCAGACTCGTCAACTTTAGGCCATGCTGCATCTAAAATGTCACCCTCTTTACCAAGCTCTTGCCATAACTGGTGCGATAAATGCGGCGTAATTGGCGCAAGCATAATAAGTAGGGCTTCTAATGCTTCGTTAGCAATAGCAACATCTTGCTTATCGTTTAACGGCGCTTTTAATAACTTATTAGAGAGCTCCATAATGGCAGCAATTGCAGTGTTAAACGTTTGACGACGTTCAATATCATCGCTCACTTTTGCAATGGCTTTGTGTAGTTCACGACGCAGTACTTTTTGTGGGTTACTAAGCGCTGATTTATCAAGTGCTTGGTAGCCAACTGTTTTCACATCTACTGCGTATTTCCAAATACGTTTTAAGAAGCGGTGCGCGCCTTCTACGCCTGAGTCTGACCATTCAAGCGTTTGCTCTGGTGGTGCGGTAAACATCATAAATAAACGCACAGTATCTGCACCGTATTGGGCAATTACTTCTTGTGGGTCTATACCGTTGTTTTTAGACTTAGACATTTTGCTCATGCCCGATGAGAACACAGGTTCACCATCTTCTTTGTGCCATGCTTTAGTTACGCGGCCTTTTTCGTCAGTTTCGGTATTTACATCGCTTGGCGAAATCCATACGTCACCGCCTTTTTCATCTTTACGGTAGAACGTTTCGGCAAGTACCATGCCCTGACAAAGTAAGCGATCGAATGGCTCGTCTGAATTTACTAAACCAAAGTCACGTAATAACTTATGGAAAAAACGCGAATACAATAAGTGTAAAATAGCGTGCTCAATACCACCTATGTATTGGTTTACTGGTAACCAGTAGTTAGCTGCTGCTGGGTCAAGCATACCTTCGTCGTGACGCGGGCTACAGTAACGTGCGTAGTACCAAGACGACTCCATAAAGGTGTCAAAGGTATCTGTTTCGTGTGTTGCTGGTACGCCATTTACCGTTGCTTTTGCCCATTCTGGGTCTGCTTTGATTGGCGAAGTAACGCCATTCATAACTACATCTTCTGGTAAACGTACTGGCAGCATTTCTTCGGTGGCGGCTAATTCGTTACCGTTTTCGTCGCTCAGCATTGGGATTGGTGAACCCCAGTAACGCTGGCGGCTAACACCCCAGTCACGTAAGCGGAAGTTAACTTTACGCTCACCCACACCCAGTGCTTCTAGTTTGTCGGCAATAGCGTTAAATGCGCCTTCAAAATCAAGGCCATCAAATTCGCCAGAATTAACTAACACGCCTTTTTCAGTGAATACTTCTTCTTTTAAATTTACTTCAAGCTCTGAGCCTTCAACCGGTGCAATTACTTGTTTTATGTCTAGGCCGTATGCTGTGGCAAATTCATAGTCGCGTTGGTCGTGTGCAGGTACTGCCATCACCGCGCCTGAGCCGTAATGCATTAATACAAAGTTAGCAACCCAAATTGGTACTTGCTCGCCCGTTAATGGGTGAGTCGCGTAAAAGCCTGTTGCAATGCCTTTTTTCTCCATAGTAGCCATGTCTGCTTCGGCAACTTTGGTGTTTTTGCATTCTTCAACAAACATTGCAATTGCATCGCTGTTTTTAGCGGCTTCTTGCGCAATAGGGTGGCCACCGGCAACGGCTAGGTAAGTTACACCCATAAATGTATCTGGACGTGTAGTGTATACGCTAAACTTTTCGTTGTTGTCGGTACGCGTAAACTCAATGTCTAACCCTTCAGAGCGACCAATCCAGTTACGCTGCATGGTTTTAACTTGCTCAGGCCAGTCTTCTAACTTGTCTAAGTCATCTAAAAGCTCTTGTGCGTAGTCAGTAATTTTAATAAACCACTGTGGAATTTCTTTTTGCTCAACCACTGCACCAGAGCGCCATCCGCGGCCATCTATAACTTGCTCGTTAGCAAGTACAGTTTGATCAACTGGATCCCAGTTAACCGTTGACATTTTTTTGTACACTAAGCCTTTTTCGTACAACTTAGTGAAAAACCATTGTTCCCATTTGTAGTATTCTGGGTGACACGTGGCTATTTCACGATCCCAGTCGTAACCAAAGCCTAATTGCTTAAGTTGGTTACGCATGTAATCAATGTTTTCGTATGTCCACTTAGCTGGCGCTGTTTTGTTTTTGATAGCGGCGTTTTCTGCAGGTAAACCAAACGCATCCCAACCCATTGGTTGCATTACGTTTTTGCCTTGCAGGCGCTGGAAACGAGAAACAACATCACCAATGGTGTAATTACGCACATGACCCATATGCAGTCGGCCACTTGGGTATGGGAACATAGAAAGACAGTAATACTTTTCTTTGCTCTCATCTTCGGTGACTTTAAATACCTGGTTTTCTTCCCAGTAACTTTGGACTTTTGACTCTATGTCTTGCGGGTTATATTGCTCTTGCATCTATGATTCCAGACTTCTTGCAAACTAATAAAAAATTGCCGATAGGATACCCCAAATAAAAGCCTAATCACAGCGTATAAGCACGGTTTTGTTAAAATCTCACTTTCAGTGCAGGTTAACCTATACTTATCTATGTTAAAGGCCAACACGCCCTTGATTTTGATGGAGTATAAAATGGCAGATTATAAAACATGGCTTAGCGATTTAACTAATTGGTTAAAAGATGTAAAAGATCACGAAGTAAAAGATGCAATGACCCGATTTGTTGAATCTGAGCAAGCACTTAAAGACCTAGGCAAAGAAAAATACGGACTCTATAAAAGTTATTTGCAGCGCGACATAGAACACGTTCAAGAAAACGAATCGCACTATAATTCGCTTGCATGGCAAGAGCTTAAAGAGTCGTTATGGTATGAGCTTTCACACATAGAGGACAAAACCCAGCTTGAATGGCAGTCCCTTAGCCAAGATTTTAAGCACAATGGGATGTATCACGCAGGCGAATGGATAGCCATGGGCACATTAGTATGTAAGAATTGCACCCATAGTTTTGATATTTATCACGCTACACAAATTACACCGTGCATTGAATGTGATGGTATTTATTTTAGCCGTAAGGCATTACAACCCTAAATATATGTATTAAGTGGCTTGTAGGCCACTTAATACGCCCAAAGCCAGCGAGTATGTTGGTACAAAAAGAAGTTAGAATGACGAAAAAACTGCTGCCATTATCTGTTTCACAGCTCGCACCGAGCATTTCTACTAATCACGTTAGCACGTGTATGAGCAATCCATACCCAGAGCAACTTACCTTTATAGGCCAACAACGCGCTCAAAGTGCGCTCGACTTTTCACTTGGGATGGAGCTGCCAGGCTACAATGTTTATGTAATGGGTGAGGCCGCGCATGGCCGATTTACACTCGTAAAAGACAAACTTAAACAACACGCAAAAGATCGCCCCACACCTAACGAGTGGTTGTATGTTAATAATTACGACGACCACCGCGAGCCAATTGCGCTATTTATGCAAGCAGGGCAAAGCAAGCAGTTAAGTGACGACATAGACTCATTTTTAGATGAAGTACTCGACACCTTTCCGGCAGCGTTTGATAACCCAGCTTATCAGCGCAAAAAAAAGTCAATCGAGAGCGAATTTAACGACGCTTACGACAGCGCTATTACCGCAGTAGAAGAAATGGCGCTTGAGCAAAGCGTAGCGCTAATAGAAGAGAAAAACGCCGTAGGTTTTGCGCCTTTAGTTGAAGGCAGGCAGTTAAGCGATAACGAATTTGCCGCCCTAGATGAAGAGCTTCGTGATGAGTTTTTTGAAAAAATAGAAAAACTAGAAGATGCCTTAATTGAAGCGCTGATTGAGCTGCCTCGCTGGAAACGCGAATCAAAAGAAAAACAGCGTAATCTAAAAAAGGCCACAGCCGAGCAAGCTACAAAGCCATTATTAAAAGACTTAGAGCATAAATACGCTGCCCATATTGGAGTGCTGCGCTACTTAAAAGACATTCGCGTAGAAATAATTGATGCAGTACTTGAGTGGCTAGACGATGAAGATGAAAGCGAAGAAAGCAAAGAAGATTTTGACCGTAAAGGCATGCTTACCGACTTTTTTGCGCCTAACATTTTAGTTGAATTTAAAGAAGACGATGCCGCACCTGTGGTGTATGAGCCAAACCCAACCTTTGGCAATATATTTGGCAAAATTGAGTATTCAACATCGCAAGGCTCGCTTATAACCAGTTACCGCTCTATACAGCCTGGTGCATTGCACCGTGCAAATGGCGGTTACTTAATTATGGATGCCGAAAAAGTGATGGCCAACCCGCAAGTGTGGGATGGCTTAAAGCTTTCGCTTAAAACGCACCAAATTAAAAACGACCTACCATATCAAGACAGCTCAGTAGGCAGCAGCTTTACACTGCGTCCGCAATTAATTCCTCTTGATGTAAAAATTATTTTATTAGGCTCGCGCGATTTGTATTACACCATAGGTGAGTACGATGAAGAATTTGCAGAGCTGTTTAGAGTACTTGCCGACTTTGATTACTATTTACCAAGTAGCGATAAGCTTCAGTACCAATTTATTACTAAAGTGAGTGAGTACTGCCAGCAAACGTTAAAGTGCACAACCACAGAGGCCGCCATGGTGCGGTTACTTAAATTTAGCTACCGCCAAGCAGAGCACCATAATAAATTATCGGCGCGCTTTGCCGATGTGCTTGAGCTGGTGGCTGAGGCCAGCTTTTACGCCAAGCAAGATAAGCAAACACTGATTGATGCGCATCATATTGATGAAGCCATTGAAGGTAAGCAGTACCGCACCGGCCAAATAAGCGAAAATATGCTAAGCGATATAAAAGAAGGACACACGCTTATTGCCACACAAGGTCAAGCCATTGGTAAAGTAAACGGCTTAACAGTGTTGCACATTGGCGATACGTCGTTTGGTACACCCGCGCGTATTACCGCCACCGTATACGCCGGCGCCGATGGTGTAATAGATGTTGAGCGTGAAGCCGAGCTAGGTAAAGCAATTCACTCAAAAGGTGTAATGCTACTTACCGGTTATTTAGGCAACAAATACGCCCAGCACTTTAGCTTAACGCTAAGTGCTAACATAGCTATAGAGCAAAGCTACGGGTATATAGATGGCGATAGCGCCTCACTTGCTGAGTTATGTGCGCTTATATCGGCCATTACTAGTTTGCCTATTAGCCAGTCTATTGCCCTTACTGGCTCTATTAACCAACACGGTGATGTGCAAGCCATTGGCGGTGTAAACGAAAAAATAGAAGGCTTTTTTAAGCTGTGTAAAATGCGCGGCTTAACAGGCGAGCAGGGCGTTATTATTCCTAAATCTAACCAAGTTAACTTAGTACTTGATGATGAAATACTTGAAGCGGTTGAGCGCGGTAAATTTAATATTTACGCAGTAGAAACTGTAGACCAAGCACTTAACTTATTAATGGATATTGATGCCGGCGATATTATTGACGGCGAATACCCAGAGGATTCTGTTAACGGTATTGCTTTAGCACGCTTAAAAGACATAGCCGACATAGTTAATGGCGATAGCGAAGAAGATAAAGAAGCCGAAGAAGATGAGGAAAAACACTAAATGATCAATATAATTTTAGCGGTGATCATCGCTATATTTTGTTTTTTAATTTTTCAAAATAGTAAAAAAGCAAAGCAACAAGCTGGCATTAACGCGCAAATTGAAGCCGACTACCTTGTCGCTAACGCAAAAGTAGAGGGCGTAATAGAAACCGCCTCAGGCTTACAGTACAAAGTGCTGCACAAAGGCGAAAGCGAAAATACACCTAACCCTACTAGTAAAGTAAACGTGCATTACCACGGCACGTTAATAGATGGCACCGTATTTGACAGCTCAGTAGAGCGTAAAACGCCAATAAGCTTTGGTTTAAATCAGTTTATTAAAGGCTGGACCGAAGGCTTACAACTTATGAGCCCAGGCGATAAGTACATATTTTATGTACCGCACCAATTAGCCTACGGCGAAAAGCGAGCGGGCAGTATTCCACCTGCATCACTGCTTATTTTTGAAGTAGAGCTTTTGGCTATTGAGTCTTAATACACGCGTAAAAAAGTGTTATTAACTTTATAAAAAACCCGTTAGCTAACGGGTTTTTTATTGCGTGTTTTTTTAAGTTATTTAAGTTATTTAATATTAAAACCAATTCGCTTAATTAAGTATTACTGCGGTTTGGTATAACTTTAATTATTTGGCCACCGCTGCCATAGAAAGCTTATTAAGCACCACAGCTATTTTATTAAGTACTTCTTCGCAGCCTTTTATATTGTGGCGTTCTTGTAAATAAGTGGGGCTGTTATAGGTAAGCCAAACTTGGCCATTGTTGTCTTGAGATATATGTACTTTTTGCGGTAAATCTATTGCCACACTTTGCTGGCACTGCATTAACGGTGTGCCTACCTTTGGGTTACCAAAAATAATCACTTCACTAGGGGCCAATTCCATATCAACATTTTGAGCGTTTTTTTGATGATCTACCCGTGCAAAAATGGTTATCCCTTTGTTACTGGCTATTTTTTCAAAACGGTTAGCCGTTTCTTGAACAGAATAATTACTTTGAAAACGTACTAAGCTGTCATTCGCACTCGCCACGGCCGTGGCCGAGAGTAAAATAACCCCTAAAAATAGTCGGTTTAACATGGTTTGCTCCTCATAAAAAAGCTGATACCAATTCGCTTAATTAAGTGGTTTATTTTGAGGCTGGAAAAACGTGTTTATAGCTAGGCAAAAAATTCGCTATTTAGTCGTTCTCGGCAATTGCCCTAACTTCTGCATCCATGCAGTCGTAAATGAGCATTTTTTAACGCAAGTAGCGACACGTTTAGCCCCACAAAATGATTAAGTATTAATGCGAATTGCTATTATAAAGCGTATGAAAAATACACACTATCTGAGTTCCTTATTTGGTTCAACACTGCGCAAAGGGAATATGTATAAAACGTGAGCATAAAAGCCTTTAAGTACCTATTTTAGTTGCGATTAATTCGAAAAATAAGGATGAATATGAAATTATTTGCATTGCATATAGTAATGATAGTCGTTATCATTCGCGGCGTTTTATACACCTCTTTTCAGGATCAACATGTTTAACCAAAAATACTTGGCGCTTAGTATTGCTGCGTCTTTTTCTGCTTTTTCTAATGTGGCACTTGCCGAGCAAAATAACGAAATCGAAACAATAGAAGTAACAGGCCGCGCTCAGCAGTTTTACCTAGAAACCGAAAGTAAAATTGGGACTAAAACGGATTTAGATCTTATTAAATTACCGCAATCTGCGCAGGTATTAACCGAGCAGCTTATTATTGACCAAGCCGCGCGCGATATTACCGATTTATACCGCTCAATAGCCGGAGTAAGTGAGTACAGTTATTCAGGCGTTACTTTTCGCGGATTTAGAGACGATGCCAATGTATTTTATGATGGCGTACGTGGCGATCCGTACTCGGGCTTTGGTGTACCCCAATTATTTAATGTAGCGCGTGTAGAAGTATTAAAAGGCCCAGCCTCTGCGTTATATGGTGGTGGTGAGCCAGGCGGTATGATCAACTACGTGACTAAAAAGCCTTCGTACATGCAAAGCAAAGAGCTAAAGCTAACGCTTGGCAATTACAACACACATGGCGCCTCACTTGATATGACCGGCGGTTTAACCGACACCATGGCGTATCGTGTAGGTGGTTATTACGAGGAGCAAGACAGCTTTCGTAATAATGCAGATTCAAAAAACAGTGAGTTTACCGCTGGTTTATTATTTGATTTAACCGATTCAACCACACTAACCACCACTGTTGATTACATTAAGCAAGACTTAGGCGGTAACCGTTTACGTGGTGTACCGGTAGACGACAATGGCAACTTTTTAGTTGACCCTAGTTACAACGCAAATGAAGCATTTGACTACCAAGACATGGAAGCGTTAGTGCTGCAAGCCGAGCTAAAGCATTACTTTAATGATGATTTTTCTGTAAGTAGCACACTGCGTTACATGGATAACGAACGCGACCAAGCCTACCATGAGTCGCAAAGCTGGGTAGATGTAAACGGCGATGGTGAAGCAAACATTGATGACGAAACCATTAAACGCGAATACCGAAAGCAATACCGCGCCAACGAAGAAACAAGCTTAACCACCGACTTTGTTTATAGCTTTGAGCAGGGCCAATTAGCACACCAAGTATTATTTGGTGGCGACTACCACATAGTCGATACCGAGTACGATTACTTACGCGCCCGTTATGAAGCGGACGGCGTGGCTAACTTAAACATATTTGACTTAAATTACGGCGAAACCGACCCAAGTACTTATAACCTTACCGACATGAACCGCGATGGTGTTGAAACCGACCGTTTTGGACTATACGTACAAGATGTTGTAAGCATTAACGAGCAATGGACCGTGATTGCCGGCCTGCGTTACGATTATTTTAAAGAGCTAAATAAAGAAACCGGTTACAGTTATTCAGATAACGATGTAACACCGCGCGTGGCCGTTACATACCAACCTGTTGAAAATACCTCGTTATACATAAACTACTCAGAAAGCTTTAACCCAGCATCGTCGGGTGACCAAGAAGATGTAGAAGGCGAGGGCAACTTAACGCCAGAAACCGGTAAACAAACCGAAATTGGTATGAAAAACCAATGGCTAGATGGCAAAATTATGAGCACCTTTGCTATTTACCAAATTAATAAAGAAAACGTAGTAATGAGTAACCCAGACGACACGGGCGCGGGTGACGGCATTGCAGCACTTTTAAATATTGGTGAGGTAGAAAGCCGCGGATTTGAAACAACGCTGGTGGGCGATTTAACCGAGCACTGGACGCTAACAGCTAACTACGCCTACAACGATACACTAGTTGTTGAAGGTGTAACCGGCGATACTATTTCAAGCACCTACGGTGATGGCTCTCGCTTTGCTAATGCGCCGCGCCACCAAGCTGGTTTATGGTCGCGTTTTGCGCTTGATAGCATCGACTCGTCTATAGCATTTGGCGCAAATTACGTAAGCGAGCAAATAAGCCAAGATGGCCAAAAAGTTAAACCCTTTACTGTATTTGATATGAGCTGGACTACGCGCTTTGACGATGTGTTATTAAGCGTAAATATTAATAATATATTTGATAAAGAATACGCAGTAAGTGGCTTTAGTGAGCGTAACGGTCATTTCCCGGGCAGCCCACGAGAAATAGTAGGCCAAGTAACCTATAAATTTTAAAGCAATTTAAGCGCGAGCTTATCTCGCGCTTATTTTTTATCGCTATTCAAATTAGCGGCTTCTTGCGCTGTGTTAATAGCTGTAATAGGGAAGGGGATCACAATTCCTTCTTGGTTATAGCGTTTATGTAGCGCTTTAATAAAAGCAGATTTAACCCAAAACCGATTAAAGTACTCTTTTGCGCGCAGCATTACGGTAAAATTAATGCTTGAGTTATCAAAGGTGTGATACACCACAAAGGTATTGTAATCATCAACCCCCCATTCATGGTCAATCAGTACTTGGCGCGCAACTTCTAGCGTTACTTGCTCTACAAATTCTAGGTCTGAGCTGTAGTGAACGCTTACATCAACAGGTACGCTCAGTTCTTTTTCGGGGTGAAAGTAATTAGGGCGTGTTGAACTTTGCGGATTGAAATTTGTTCAATCTAGGGGCGA